>JBJXFL010000082.1:0-124267 GCA_046155405.1 Bryobacteraceae bacterium
GCCGACGTCCATCGTCAAATCCAATCGGGCGACCTGATCGACGTTAAGCCGGATGTCAGTGCGCTTTTGGACCTTGAATCCCGCCTGCTCGGCTGTCAACGCGTACACGCCGACCGGTAGCAGCGGAAACGCGTAATTGCCGCTGTCGCCGGTTCTCGTCTCGCGGGTCAGTCCAGTCTGCGTACTACTAACGGTTATTTTTACTTGCGTCATCGCCGCGCCGCTGGAATCGGTGATTGTACCGGTAATCTGGGCGGTGGCGGACTGGCCATGCACGTTAGGGCAAAGCGCGGCGGCTATCATGGCCGCCAGCGTAATAAGAACTGCGTGTTTCATTCGCAAACTCCTATCTCAAAAAACTTGCCCCCGAGTCTAACAGATTCGCGAGGGTTACAAGTGTGTTTTCCCGCATGAAAACTTGTTTCATTTTTTGCTGTGAATTGCCGAAATCCGGGACCCGTTATTTTATGTTCCGGAAACGGGGAAGCGCCCGATTCGGACGCGTGGGGACGAGCATCGTCAATGAGGGAGCCGTCGAGTTCGTCGACGATGGCGAAGAATTGGCCGCGTTGGAGGCAACCCTCCAGGCTGAAGTTCATGTTGCCGCGAAGGTAGTCGAAGCCGAACTCGTTGTTGGTTCCGTAAGCGATTTCGGCGGCGTGCGCGACCAGATAGTTATTCACGGTGACGAGGCGGACGCCTTTCCCAGCGAGTGCGTTCAAACTAGACGGAGCGGGCGGCGACGAGGGGTTTGCCTTCACCGGTTTTCATTCGGCGATGCGGCCCTTGTGGAATTCCATGCCGCCGATTAACCGGACGTCGTAGTTACGCCTGTTGAGAATGGCCCGCTTCGCGGACGGTTGCGTAGGCTTCGACCTCGGGGTCGTCCAGATTGTGGCGCCGGAGAGGAGGAAGAAGACGATGATGGCGACGGTCCCAGGCGTGCGCGCGGCGGGCCGGTTGGACGAAGTGTCGGCGGCGGAGACGATGGAAGCGATTGAGGCAGGATGCGAGAGTATAGACTCCCGTGAGTGGTAGGTTTCTCCTCGACACAAACACCATTATTGGCCCGCTGCAGCGAGATCGGGCTATTGCGAAATCGGCGCTTGACGCGGACGAGATCTTTCGGCCAGCAGTCGCCGTTGGAGACTCAGACGGGCGGCAGGAGATCGCAAGGGGGATAACCCTCGAAACGCGAAATGCGGGTGTACTTCAGGCTACTGTATTGCTGTGAGCAATATCACATTTGCCTGGGATCCACGGAAAGCGCGCAACGACCTCGCTAAACACGGTGTTTCCTTTGAGGAGGCGCAAAGCGTGTTTCTCGATGGAAAGGCTGTGTTGATTGACGATCCGGATCATTCGGACGAGGAAAGACGCTTTGTGATTCCGGGATACACCTCACACGCCCGATGCCTGATCGTGAGTCACTGCTATCTGGAAGACGATTCCGTCATCCGGCTGATTTCGGCGCGGAAGGCGACGACAAGAGAAGAAAAGGACTACTGGAGAAAACAATGAGAACTGAGTACGATTTTTCCAAGGGGCGAAAGAATCCTTACCTGAAGCAGTTGCAGCGACAGGTGACGATCCGGTTGGATGTGGCTAGCGTGGAGTACTTCAAGCGGCTGGCGGCGGATATGGGGATGCCTTACCAGAATCTGATCAATCTGTTTCTGCGGGACTGCGCGGCGCAGGAGAAGCGACCGGTTCTAGAATGGGTCCCGGGCAATGTCGCAAAACCTACTTCTTTCCGAACCAGGAGTAAAGGGCCACGGCAAAGCCAATGAATACGACAAAAGCGCGGATATAGTCCGGCTTCATGCGACGGGCTACACGGGCGCCGGCGTAGCCTCCGATAGTGCCGGCGAGGCTCATTATGAGGGCGTATTTCCAGACAATGGCGCCGGAGACGATGAAAATCAGGATGCTGACGGCGTTCATCGCGGCGGCGAGAATGCTTTTTACGGCGTTCATTTGATGGATGTCGGGAATGCCCATGAAGGCGAGAGAACTGAGCATCAGGATGCCGATGCCCGCCCCGAAATAGCCGCCGTAAACGCCGACGAGGAATTGGAAGAAAACGATGATGGCGACCGTAGTCGGGGTGGGCGCGGTGTGGGGGTGGGCGCCGAAATAACGGGCGATGGGGCGCTGGAGTAGTAAGAGGATCGAAGCGCCAACGAGCAGCCAGGGAACGGCGGAAGCGAAGACACGCTCGGGAAGGCGGGTGACGAGCACGGAGCCTATCAGCCCGCCGGCAAGACTGGGAGGCAGCAGGCGGATGAGGTGGGGGCGGCAGAGGGCGAGTTCTTTGCGGTAGCCGAGGCCGGAGGCGAGGGAGCCGGGAAAGAGGGCGAACGTGCTGGTGGCGTTGGCGCTAACTGGGTTTAGAACTGCGAGGAGGCTGGGGAAGGTCAACAACGTGCCGCCGCCGGCAACGGCATTGACGGTGCCGGCGGCGAAAGCGGCGGCGCAAAGGAAAATCCAGCTCCAAAAAGGGTCGCCCATGCAAATTGCAAGGGTAACAGAGAGCGGGATGTCGGGTTTTGTTAAACATCGGCTGAAATGCGGCGAAGAGTATGACAAGGAAGCAAAATGTTGTCGAACCAAGCGCCGGGGTACGCAAACGTCATAGATCCGGGAATGTATTCAGTCGACGAAGCGGAACAAGTGGCGTTGCAGCTTATGGCTGATGGGCAGCGGATCCCGGAGCGCTTTGCGCTGGCGTTACAGGGCGAGCCTCCGCCGGATAATGGGCGCGCGGAGCGGATGTTGGAACTGTTGCCGCGGATAGCGCCGCCGGAGCGGTTGTTGCCATTGTTGGACCGGATCATGCCGTCGTCGAATACGCGGATCCGATCAAAGGCCTGGAAGTTGTATGCGGCGGCGAGCGCCGACTTGGGTTGGGCGTTAACGCAGATCGACGACGGGGACGCGCGGGTGGCGGCGAACGTGGTGGAAGCATTGTGGCGGGCTGTGCCGAACGAACAACTGCGGGAGCTGTTTTTGCGGGCGGCGCTACAGGAACGGAATCGAGTGGCGGGAAATGGGTTGGTGGGATTGTTTAGTTGCAATGACCCGCGGGGGATGGAGATTGCGCGGCGTTTGGCGAAACATGAGGACGCCGGTTTTCGGTCAACCGTGGCTTGGGCGATCGGTCACGCCTGTTGGCGAGAGGGCTTGGAGTTGCTTGAGGACTTGCGGCGGGACAAGGCGGACAAAGTGCGGAAAATTGCGGACCGGAGCCTGGTGCGAATTTCGCGGCGTCACCATGGCGCGGCGTGTTCGCTACGGCCAGCGGAGGTGTCGGTGTAGGAACTCGAAGGCTCCGTGGCCCCAGATCTGGTGGACGCCGCTGAAGTACTCGATGGCGGTGCGGTCGCTAAGTTGCCATTGGGCGAAAAGAAGGCGAACCTTGGCGTACTCATAGGAGACCCATTCATCAATGCCCACGCCATCGGCGTGACCGCGTTCGACGAAAAACGGTCGCGGGGCGATAAGCGTGGCCATTTCCGCGTGGCCGAAGGTGTTCGTTTGGTTGAACTCGTAGATCTCGTATTCGCGGGTGAACTGATAGGAGAAGGGCTGCTCGTCGGTGGTTATTTTCCACGACCATTCGTTGAAGTTGCCGGAACAGACGACGGCTTTGATTCGCGGCTCGATGGCCGGGATGCGGACGGCGGTGGCGCCGCCGTAGCTGAGCCCGTAGAAACCGATGCGGTCTTTGTCGACGAAGGGGAGGGTTTCGAGCCAGTCAATGGAACGGGAATATTGGGCGGCGATGAAGGCGAAAAGACCGATTTGGAGTGGGTTGCCTTTGCGGCAAAGTTGGCGGAATTTGTTGCCATGTATGTACGGGTTTTGCGGGGCATAAACAACGAGGCCGCGTTCGGCGAGACGGGCGGCGAACCTTTGATAAGTGCGCATTTCGCCGGGGATGGTTGGTTGGATAATTTCCTGCGGGCGGCCTTCCAGGCCGTGTTGGGCGATGACGAGAGGGCGGCGCTCGTCAGGCTTCATGCCTTTCGGGATGAGCAGGATGCCGTAGGAGAATACCTCGTCCAGGACCGGAATATAGACTTCGTGGCCTTCGAAGAGATGGTTGTCGTAAATGAGGCGGGTTTCGGGTTTTGGGGCACCGGCGGGCTTGGGCAAAGCGCCGATGATTTCATCCTGGAACTGCCGGTCGTAGAAGGCGCGGGTTTCGGCCCAGGATTGGGGAGTCGCCAGATTGGCGTTGGACCAGTATTGTTTGCGGGCGCGTTCCGCGTTGCGGACGGTTTGCTGGGTAAATTGGACAAGCTGGCGGAACTGGCGTTCCATTCGTTCGGTTTTGGGTAGTACCGGGACGGGGCCGCTCGGTTTGGGTTCACGGCCGAGGAAGGCTTTTAGCGTAGCTTCACCGGGTTGTTCGATCAGGGTGATACTGGGGGAGTTGGCGCGTTGGATTTCGATTTTTACTTCGTCGAGAGAGGGCGTGGTGATAGTGCCGGGGGCGGCTCCGGCGCGGCCGGGGCGCTCCGGCGGCGGGCCTGGGATGTTGGGGTGGCGCTGGGCTTCGATGATGAGCTTTCGGGGAGCGATCAGCCGGGCGATTTCGGCGTCACCGTAGTTGGGGAGGAGGGACCAGACGTTGCGATAGATGGGTTCGTTTGGGAGTGAGCGGCGGTTGCGAAAATAGCCGCTGACGACGGTGGTCTGGATGCGTTCGTCGGCAGCGGCGGAGTAAAAGGCGATGAGGCCGCCTTCGCCGTAGCCGGTGACCGATATTGGGATTTTGATGTCTTCGCTTTGGAGCCAGTCGACGGCGGCGAGCACTTTCTGCACCTCGTAGCCGATGATGTGGCGGCCGGCTTGATATGCCATGCGGTAGATATATTCGCGGTGGGGCTGGTTGGTTCGTTTGTTGAGCGCCGGGTTGCCGGACCATTCGTCCTGGCGATCGATAAGGATTGGAATGAGGACGCGGCAGCCATTTTCGGCGAGGCGGGCGGCGTAGAATTGGGCGGTTTGTTCGGGAGTCTGATCGGCGTCGGGGATGGCGATGGCGTGGCAGGTAGGCTTGTCCTTGGGCTCGATGAGGAGGCCGTCGGCGTCAACGTTTTCAAAGACCTGCCAGCGGACGGTGTGGATTTCGTAGTTGTCCGCGGCGACGAGTTTGGCGCGGCGGGTGAGCTCGATTTTGGGGAGACGGGGGTCGGCAAGGCCGATAATGTGGCGGAAGCGGATTCGGTTGGGAGGGGCGGTTGGTTGGTCCGTGGCGATTCGGCGCTCCAGGTATTTGTCGATGCCTTCGACCATCTGGAGAGCGAGGTCGCCTTGTCGAGTTAGAGGTTGGGTACCGGGTAGAGCGGCGGCGAGGAGGAGGGTCGGCAGGATCATCGACTACTGATAATATCCGTGCCGGGGAAATAGTGGCGGAGGATTTCGGCGGGAGTCGCGCCTTGTTTGGCCATGCCGGCGCCACCTCGCTGGCAATAGCCGAGGCCGTGGCCTTGGCCGCGACCCCTTACTTCGAGGTCTGTGAGTTCGTAGTTATTGCTGGGGAGGGCGGCCCAGCCGGAGCGGCGGCCGATAGTTATGCGGGTTTGCTCTTTGTTGGGGTTTGCGCGGATTTGGGCGACATCTTCTTCGTTGAGGTTGCGGCTCCAATCGGGTTCGTTCCGCTGGCAGATGGGGCAATCGACTTCGAAGTAGGGATATTTATTTTCGTCGTTCCAGCCGATGGCGGCGGCGGTTTTGGTACGGCCGCCGCAACTGGCGGAATAGGCGGGGGCGAATACTTTTCCCTGCCAGGCGAGAATGAGGCCCTGGGTTCGTTTGGCGGCAATTGTTCCGGCTTCCGTCGCTTCCTTGAAGTGCTGGCAGTGGGTGGTGTCGCACAGATCGAATTGGCCGTGGCGGCCCTTCGACGCTTCGATCCAGGAGCGGGCGAGGATGGCTTGGGCTTTCCGCGCGGCGGGGGGCGCGGCGGGCGGGCTTTCGGCGCTGACGATGGCGGCGACGAGGTCTTCCCGGCTGGTGGTCAGGATGAGTTGAAGTTCATTGTTTCTGGCGGTGATTTCGAGAGCTCCGTTGTATGTCCGTTGGAAGTTGCCGGCGGCGCGGATGCGGATAGCGCCGCGGAAGGTGAGCTTTTCGCGGACTAGCTTTTCAGCGGTGATGTCGACGTCGTTGACGGTTACCTGTTGAAGGTGCAGGAGCGAGAGGATGGCGACTTTAACGAAGAGCATTCGCGAGGTTCGTTGCGAGAGCGGAGGCGGCTTGCGTGCCCGTTACGCCGCGCTGGCGGTAGAGGATGAGTTTGGTAGGTGTGTCCGCTGGATGCGCGGCGATGACCCAGCCGTCTCCGGGATGCTGTTTCGATGGGCCGGTGCCGGTTTTGGCCAGGTAGTTTTTGCCTAACGATCTGGCGGTTCCGTGGTCCGCGGCTTGGCGGAGACCGGCTATCACGAGCGGATGGTCGATTCGGCGGGCGAGGAGTTCGGCGTAGGCCAGGACGAGTTGTTTGGGGGAGCAGGTCCAGTTGGGCCAATCATCATTCGGCCGCTCCGGAGGGGCCAAGAGATGAATGGGCTTGGGCAGGGTTTTGTAGAGCTGGTGAAACCACTGATTGCAGGACTGAGCGATAGCGCCGGGCATATCGAGCCAGCCGTGGCGGCGGCCGAGCCAGCATTGTTTGCCGTCGCAGTGGAAACGCGGCGAGGGGCCGGTGTGGGCGGCGGCGAGAAAGGGTTTCCAGAGACTTCCGGGCTGAGCGGGCGTGTCGATACTCTCGCTCCAATCGACGCTTTGGATTTCCGCTTCCGGCAAGCGGAGAACTATGCGCTCGGCCGATGGAAGACCGGGCCAGAACGCGGCGGCCAGGAGCGAACGGCGGAAGACCATTACTGTATCCGATAGACGATCGTCTGGGTGAGGCGGTCGCCGGTGTCAACCGTGGTCACGGATTGCTCGGTTACGTTGCGCAACGTTTGTGAAAGGCTGCCGATGACATCGCCGAGGAACTGCGGTACACGCTGTTGGCCCTGCGCGGGAGGGACGTAGGTTGGCTGGCCGATGCGGGCCATCCAGCGAGTGAAACGGGCGCGCTCAACGCCGTGACGGAAGACGCCAACGAAGCGGGCGTTATTTGGGGGCGCGGCGGGGTTGGTATCGGCGCGCATGGCGGCCAGGAGGGCGGGGGTGTTGGCGAGGAGGAGCCGGTTGCCATCAACGGTCATTTGCACTGTCGCTGGACCGAGTTGGGCGAGTTCGGCTTGGACTTCGGCGGCGTTCCAATTGCCGCTTCGGGTGAGGACGAGACCGGTGTCCTGGTGGATCCAGACACTATCCGCCGAGTCGCGGGTACCCTGAATATGGACGAGGCCCGTTAGCTGCGCGCGGGCGAGCCACTCGGCGAGACGCGAGGTATCGGGGCGCGTGTCGCCGGGGACGAAGGGGGCTTCGTCGATGCGGTTCTCCCAATCGTTTTCATCGCCCGATTCGCCGGACTCGGCGATCTCGGGAGCTGTTTCGATGCGGGGGCCGGAGCCGGGGGTGGGATTGAAGAATTTCTGAGTCAACAGGGCGGCGGCGTAGTTTGCATCAGGCTCCAGCCAGGCGCGGTAAAGGCCGGTGGTTGCGGGGACGGCGCGGAGAAGCGGAGGCCAGAGGGCGGCGTTTACGGGGGTCGGAGTTGCCGCTTGCTTGCGAATGAGAACGCGGCGCTCGGTCCATTGGTTGGGCTGGCGGTCGAGGTCGCTGATGGCGGCGATGAACGGGAGCAGTTCCGCGCGGTTGCGGTGGACCCAGTAGCTGCGGAAGTGGGGCGAGTTGTAGAGCGCGTCAATGTTCGCGGCCATGCGGAGTTCGCCGGGCGCGACGGCGGCTTGGGCGGCCCGGGTGTACCAGTCCTCGCCGGTGAGTCCGTTGGCGCCGTTGGCGGCCATGCGTTGAAGGCATTGGGCGACGAGATTTTCAGCGGTTCCGACGACGAGCCATTCGCCGCGGATAGAGAACGCGACGACGCGGCGGGAGGCGGGATTGGCCGCGACGAAATAGGGCGTGCCGGCGGCGTTGCGCGGGGAGAGTGTAGCGCGTTGGCGCCCTAGTAAAGAAGCGGCGAAGCGGGCTTCGGTCATTCGTGTCACTAGGAGGAATTCGATGTCGCCGGGGTTGTAGAGAGCGAGGGCGGCGCGGTCACCGGCGAGCTGCTCGACGAGGGACATGTCGATGGGCGCATTCGAAGCGCCGGCGAATTCCTGCTGCGCTTCCTGCAAGCGCTGGGCCAGACGGGAGACGGCGAATTGGCGATAGGCGTCGCCAGCAAGCCAATCCTTTTTCGCCTGAGAGACGTTCCATTCGCGAAGAAGTTGGCCAAAATCGCGCGCTTCGAGCGAGAGCGCGGCGCCTGGAGGGAAGTGCCGCAGCGGCGATGCGGGCGGAGCGGCCATTTGTGCGACGAGCCAGGCGGCGGTGCCAAGGATTGGGAGCGCGAATAAATAGCGGCCGTTCATCGGGCGGCTCCTTGCGCGGCGGTGAGCCTTGGTTTGACGATGTTGGTTTGTTCGAGCTCTTCGGCGACGATGGGGCGGCGGGACTGATTTTGCTCGTCCCGGGCGGCTTGGGCGCGGACGAGGGCGGCGGCGTTTCGCCAGCGGCGGGTTTGTTCGGGCGGGCCGCTCGAGAAGAGTATGTCGTAGGTGTTGAGCGATCGTTGGATTTGGCCGGAGCGGACGTAGGCGTCGGCTAGGCGGGCGCGGTCGTCTGGCTCCGTGACGACGTGTTGGCGGTCCTCGACGGCGGAACCGGCTTCGCGAGGCCGGCCGCTTTGGAGCAGGACGCGGAAGAGGTTGAGTGCCGATTCATCGTCGTTCGGCGCGATGCCAAGGACGGCGCGGTAGAGGCGAATTTTGGTCGCGGCGTCTTTTGCCGCGGCGGCGGCGGAACGGCGGGCGGCGGCCCAGAGGGGTTGTTCGGCGGGACGATCGGCAAAGTTAGCGGATGCTAAGTAATCCAGTTCGCCGGCGCCCGATTGGATCGTTTTGGGTTTGTTTGCCCGAATCCATAGAGCGGCGCGGAGGCGATCGGCGTAGTTGACGGCGCTATCGGCGGCGACGGTAGCGAGCGCGGCATCGTCCGCGCGGGCTTCCGCGAACAGAGCGCGGGCGGTGTGATTCCAGGGCTCGGCGATGACGAGCGGTTCCAGGTAGCGGACAGCATCGGCCGGGCGCTTGTTGCGGAGGAGAAGATCGCCGGCGGTCAAGTGCCGGGCGAATGGCACAGGGGCTTGCATAATGTAGACGTCGAGGAGCGGGAGGGCCTTTTCGGCCGCGCCGGCTTCGATGTGCAGGGCGGCGAGGCCGGGAATGGCGGAATCGACATTGCCTTCTTTCAGATCGAGTGCATAGGACGCGAAGAGGACGGTGCTGGCTTCGGCGGCAAAGCCCAGGCGGCGCAGACCATTGGCCAAATTGCGGAGCATTTCGGCGTCTTTTGGAAGATCGGCGAGGGTGGCCGGGACACGCTTTTCGCCGACGGCGAGGAGGAGGCGCAGTTCGGCGACGTCGTAGCGGTTACGGAGTTCGGGGTTCAACAGCAGCGCATCGACAATCGGGCGAGCGGCGGCGGCGCGGTTGTGCGTGAGCAGGTGGGAAGCGTAGCGAATGCGGGCGCTGTCGGCGTTTTCTTGCGCCAGGTAACGCTCCTCGCCGGCGGCGCGGTTGAACCGGTCGATAGCGAAATCCAACTGCAATTTCAATAGCGCTTCACGGCCGGATTCCGGGAGCCAGTCTTCGCTATTGAGTTGGGCGAGAAAGCCGGCGGGATCCCCGGCGGAACGGGAGATTTGGGCGATCCATTCGACGCCGGTGGCGGGGTCTCCGGCAAGGGCCAGGGCGCCTTCGAGAAGCTCGCGGACGCGGTAGGCGCCGTTACGTTTGACGTAGCCGCGGAGGAGCGCGTCGACTGGATCGCGCAGTTCATTACGCATGCCAGCGGCACCGGCTTCGCGCATTGCGCGAGCGGCCTCAGCCCAGAACCATTCCGGGACACGACGGTTGTCCTGCCACCAGCGAAGCTCGTCGATGGCCTTGCGCCACAGTTCGGCGGCGGCGGGTTTGTCGCCCTTGGCGAGAGCAAGCGAGGCGAGGCGCGCATAGGCCGCGGGCTGATGTTCGTCGAGAGTAAGCGCGGTGCGATAGGCTTGCTCGGCCGCGGCTGGGCCGGACTCATCGCCGAGGGCGAGATAGGCGGCAGCGCTGTTAGAACGGCGTTCGACGAGCGCGGCGAGGTAGTGGGGAGAATTCGTGTCTTGCGCAAGTTGGAGCCAAGCGCCATAGCGGCCGGCGTAGTAGAACCAGAGATCGCCGGCGAGAGTTGCGTCGCGGTTACCGGCCAACGCGAGCTTGTCGCCGATGCGTTCGGGGCCGAGGGAATCGAGGAACGCTTTGCGGACGGCGGGCGTGTTTTCGTTGAAGTAGAGGCCGACGATGCCGCGGGTGGCTGTTTGCCAAAGAGGCGAACGTTGGCCGGCGATGGCCTGTGTGACGAGGGGTTGCTTGCCGGTACGAAGCCCGTAGTTGGCAAGCGCATCGGGAAGGCCCAAGTCCAGCGCCTGTCGGGGATTGCTGAGTTCGAAGAAGCGGTCCAATTCGGTGTCGTTGATGGCGCTGGCGGCATGGAGCGCGCTCAACATGCGGAGTTCGCCGGCATTGTCGCCGGCCGAGTAGAAGGCGGTGCGGGCCCGGCGGAGCAGACCGGCCTTTTCGTCGTTGTTTGGATGGACACGGTGGTAGGCCTCCAGTTGGCGGCCGAGTTCGCCGAATTGCTGGCGCTGCGATTGCAGACGGATCAACTGGTCCAGGTGGTTGGGCGCATTGGGCCCGCCGGGATCGGCGAGGAGGGCTCGATTATAGACCCGAGCAGCGGTTTCGGCGAGGCCGGCCTGCAACGCGGCGTTGGCCAGAGTATCGGGCGCGACGGTCGTACGCTGGGCTTCAAGCCACACGCCGAAGCGAGCCTTTTCCTCCGGCGTGTAGAGGGCGGCGGCGGTGGATGCGGCGGCCGAGATCCAGCGGTGGCGATACTGGCCCTGGCGTTCGGGCGACATGCCGGCGGCGCGGGCGTTGAGGGTTTGGGCGATCGTGTCGAGTTGACGGAGACGGGTGGCGGCACGAGCGTAGAGCGTGGCGGCGAGGTCAACGTCCGCGGCGGTGGCGAGACTTTGCCGCACCTCGGCGAGGGCCGACTGGACCGCTCCCCAATCGAGCAGGCGCGAGGCCATGGCAAGGGGGTTGTTAACGAAGGCTTCTCGGAGCCAGCGAACGGATTCGTCCGTCTTTCCTTGGCGGGCGAGGACGCGCGCGCCTTCCTCCAGGTACGCGGGATTGCGGAAGCTGATTTCGAACAGCTTGCGGTAGGAAACGGCTGCTTTGTCGAATTGAGAGAGGCGCTCCTCAAGCTTGGCGCGATTGGCAAGGAGATCGACGCGTTCGGGGCGGAGAGCGACGGCGCGTCCCCAAGCGGCGAGCGCGGCGGTGAAATCGCCGAACTCGTTTTCCAGGCGGGCGCGGACGATGGGCCAACGGGCATCGCGAGGGGAATCGGATTCGGCTTTCGCGAAAAAGCCGGTGATCCGGTCGCGCTGGCCATTCGTCGCGGCGAAGCGGGCGGCTTCGCGCTGGAGATTCTCGTCTTCGGAGAATTGCTTCAGGAGTTCGATGTATTGATCGGCGGCGGCTGTCGAGTCATTCAAGCGAATGAGCGCGGGAATCCAGGCGCGGCGGAGAGTGGCGGTGGGGCGATTGGCCTTTTGGAAGGCGGCGAGGGTTTCTTTATAGAAAGCGCTAAGCGCGGCGGCGTCCTTGGCGCGGGCATAGGCATCGGCCTTGAGCGCGACGACTTGTTCGTCGAGCGGATTGGCGTTGAGAAGTGTGGCGGCTTCGCGGTGAGCGCGGGTGTAATTGCCCGATTCCGAGAGCTTGCGAATGGCCTCCAAGCGGAACTGGCGTTGCAATTCCGGGTAGGCGTTGGGGGCAGCGGTTAGCAGGACATCGGCGGCCCGCGCCTGTTGACCGGCGCGCCAGAAATAGTTGACGGTGGTGCGGATGGCTCCGACGGAGCGGGGATTCTCGCGGAGCAGAGTTTCGGCGGCCTGGGCGGCGGCGGGCGGCGCGTTGGCCGATTCCTCGAAGCGCATGCGGGCGGCGAGCGCGGCCATTGTGGCGGCCGGTTGATCGGCTTGCGCGTATTGGCGTTCAAGCACCCGCCGTTCGACGTTGACGAGGCCGGAGCGCTGGGCGTGCTGGCGAATTTCGACGAGGAGATCCGCGTCGGCCGTTTGCGCGCCTTGCGTGAGGAGGTTCTCCAGGTCCTGTTTGCGCGATTGCGATTCGAACAGCGCGACGCGGAGGGCAAGGGTATTGGCGTTGTTCCCGGCAGCGGTCAGGGCGGCGTCAATTGGCTGGCGCCAAGCGGGGCGAGTGGCGACTTTGATGAGCCGGGCGCGCGAGTTGGACTCGGGTCCATCGTCCATGGCGCCACCAACATACTCGCGGGCGGCCGCGGCGAGATCGCCTTGATTCTCGCGAATGGCGCCGGCTTCAAAAGCGAACAGGCGGGCGTTGTTCAAACGACGGCGGCCATCGGCGATGCGAGCCAGCGCTTCGTCATAGCGGTAGTAGTCCCAGTGGAGCGTGGCGGTTTCCAGATAGTTCGTGGCGCGGCCCGGGGCAATGGCGACGATGCGATTCCAGTAGGCGGCGGCGCGGTCAAAGCGTTCCCGCTCAGCCTGCATTTCACCGAGGCGGGTAAGGATGGCGGTGTCTGTAGGATGGGCCTGGGCGAGGGTTTCTTCGAGTTGAATGGCGGTGTCAATTTGTTGGAGCGAACGGTGCATGGCGGCGGCGCGGGTAACAAGGGCTTTGTCGGCGGGGAAATCGGCGGCGACGGTCCTGAGCAGAGGCGCCGCGGTTTCGAAGTGGCCTTTCCAGGCTTGGGCTTCGGCGACCCATAGCGCGGCCGCGGGATTGTTGTTGGTCTGCGATTGCAAAGTGGCGAGTTCGGCATCGAGTTTTTTCGTGCGCGAGAGGTACTCAAAGAAGCGAGTACGAAGACTTTCGTCGTATACCCAATTAGCGCGGAGCAGGCGCTCCCATTCGACGGGATCTGTCGTAACCCGGTCCGAGTAAGCCGCGAGAAGATTCTTCACGAACGGAATGTGATGGGGGAACCGGCGGTGGGCGTAGAGGTTCACTTGTCTATAAAGGACCGGATCGAGCGTTCCCTGCTGAGATGAAACCGTGAGGTATTCGGCGAGTTCGGCGCCCGAAAAAACAGCGGCCACCTCGCGGGTGAACTGGTCGTACTGCGAGGTCATTTTTTGGCGCAGGAAGAAGCGGGCGAGCTTGTGCGACCAGGTTTTTTCGGGGAACTGTTGAATGGCGCGGCGGAATGTAGCTTCAATTTCGCCGGACATTTTATTCTGATCGAGGAATGCGGCGAGGCGTTCGTAGAGGCCGGGATCATTGGGATTTCGATCAAGTTCGCGGCGATAGAGAGTGAGCGCCTGGGCGGGTTGGCGCATGGCGACCAGGCGGGCGATGTAGCGGTCGAGCACGCGCGGATACTCGGGATTGCGGGCCGTCGCGGCCGTTTCGCCGATGGGGACGCGGCCGGCGTTGGCGGCGAGTTCGTTGAGCAGCGAGTCGTAGAGAGCAAACTCCGGCTGGGTTTGATTGAGGCGGGCGTGGGCGTCGGCGGTGATCAGCGCGACGCGGGTTCGTTCGGGGGCGTTAGGGAAGGCGGCGAGGAATGCGGCGCCCAAACGAACCACGCGGTCCGATTCGGCGTGGAGGGCCGAGGCCTCAATGACCTGGGCGTGGAGCGACGAGCGGCGGGCCGACTGGGCGAAGCGGGCGTCGAAGATTCTCAGTAGTTCGGCGGCAGCGGAGCGGTGGAAGTAGGGAATGGCTTTGCGCTCCTGTTCGCCGAGCTCCGAGGCGGGCATCTGGCCGTTGAGGACTAACGACACGATGCCGTTCCAGAAGCCCGGACCGGTGTCGAGGGTGGCGATGTCGCGATAGAAAGAGAGATCGCCGCCGCCAAAGCGGAAGGGTTGCGCGGCGTGCTGGACGAGAAGGGTGATGAGTTCGGCGAGGCCGCGTTCGCTGGCGTTGGCATCATTGGAGAGGTAGGCGGCGTGGTAACCGCGGGCGGCTTCTTCGTGGCCTTGGACAGACGTGTAGAAGCCGGCCATCAGCAGTTGTTCGGCGGGTGTCCAGCGGCCGGCGCGGGCGCGGTTCAATTCATGCAGGACGCGCTGCGCGCCGGGCGAGTCGCCCCCGAGACGATAGTGATGAAACAGGCGGGCGGCGGATTCGATTGCATCCGGGGCGGCGGTTTGGCGCTGACGGGCGGTGGCGACGAAGCGGCGGCGGGCGCCAGTTTCATCGAGCAGGCGGAAGTAGCCGGTTATGAGGGTTTCGGACCAATCGGCGCGGAAAGAGCGATCATAAAGAGCGATTGCGCCATCGGCTCCATTGCGGCCGCGTTCGATCTCAGCGCGCACTTGCAGCGGCCAGGCTTCAGCATTTGGGAACGTTTTTTGGTAGCGGCCGAGGACAGCTTCGACGCCGGCCCAATTTTGGCGGGTTGTCAGCCATTGCGCGAAGCGGATGTAGGATTCGGATTCTTTGGGATAACGGGCTTCGCGGGCGCGGAGCACTTCGAGAGCGCGATCGTCGGAGAGCAGATGATCGGGTACCAATTGGGCGGCGCGTTCGAGCGCCAGCCATGATTTTTGGGCGGGAACGGGGCGGTAGATGTCGGCTCCGGAGGCAGGAATTTTGGCGGCTTCGAGGAGGGAGGCGAGTTCCTTTTCGGGCTCGGCGCGGCGGTTATGAAAGTCGGCTTTGTCGGTCCAGGTGTTGGTGATTTGCGCGTATTTGGTCCAATCGGCTTCGGCGGCGGCAAAATCAAGTTGGGCTTCGGATTCACGGGCGCGAAGGTAGAGAAGCTGCGCGTCGGCGGGAAATTGCCGGATTTGTTGCGAGAGCGCGGGGCGGGTTTCCTTCGGCGGTTTGCGCCAGGAAAGTGCGTTGGCTCCGAAGGTGACGGAGCGATAGAACACCTCCTCAAGCCGGTGACCCGCCTCAATGGTGGAGATCCATTCCGAAAGGGCGGCGGCGAGTGTGGCCGCGAGTCCGAAGGCGATGAACGACTTACGGGAGTACATCGAGTGCGACCTCCTGCGAGCCGATATTGTGGGCCATATCTTCGGCGGTTACCATGACGGTATAGCGGCCGGGCGCGAGATCACGCGGGAGGTTGAAACGGCCAGTGTTGGAATGCGCTTTTGTGTCCCAACGGAGCGCCACCGGGGCCACGCCGTACATGCGGGCGACGACCGTGCGGGAGGTTGCCGAGGCCGAGGCGCTAATGAAGACGCTATCGCCGGAGCGGTAGTTTTTCTTGTCGAGACGAGCGCGGACGATAGGCGGTTTGCTGGCGATTACGAAGGTCCGGGCTTCTTTATACGTGTTGCCGTCGCGGTCGCGGAGAACCAGATTGACGCTATGCGTGCCGTCGGGCATATCGACAGGGGCGAGGAAGCGGGTTTGCCAGATATCTTCGGTGGGGAGGAAGCGGAGGGGCTTGACAAGGCCGAATGGGAAGACGGCGATGACGGAGGAGATGAGCTTGTCGGTACGGACGCGGAGGATGGGGTCGCCGGGGCGGATGAGGCGGGGACGGAGCAGCGCGCGGGGCGCCGCGAGGAACGAGGTGTAAGGCGTGATGAACTTGTACTTGCGGGAGAGGCGGATGATCTCTTCGATGGTCGCGCGGTCTTCGCCGTCACGTTCGAGTCTCTCGAGTAGCGCATCGACGCGGGCTTTGGCCCACGTGCGGGGAAGTTGGGGATGCGCGGTTTCCTGAGCGGGGAGGTTTACCGCAAGTTGGGCGTTTCCGGCGCGGAAATTGGTGCGGGCGGGCTGCTTATAACGACCGACCCAGGCGGCTTCCGAGCCCGCATAGGTTTGCTCCTGGAGGGGATAGACTTGGTCCAGGTTGGTATCGGCGGCGAGCGCGAGGCCGGCCACCGGACGGCGCTGCAATTTCGAGAGGAAGGCGTTCAGTTTGAAGTCGGGCGTTTCGGTGGAGTTGACGGTTTCGAGCACACCATCGTTGCGGGCAAGAGCACGGAGCAGATTGACGTTGGCGTCATCACCGACGGCGAAGACGAAGGTGCGGGGCTTCCTGGAAGCGGCCCATTTCTTCGCATAGGCGCCGGCGATTTTACCGCCGCGGATCTCGCCTTCAGAGGCGCCGCCGTCGGTGAATAGCGCGAGCGCGGCGTTATCCGTATTCACGGCCGCGAGCGCGGCATCGAGCGCGGCCGACAGATTTGTGGCCCCGCGGAGAGGCTGTTCCTTCAGCCACGCCAACGCTTTTTCCGCTTCGGCCGAACCGCCGGATGCGGGGCCGGGGCTGTACCGCGCGATGGCCGAATTGAAAACGAAAAGATCGAACTGATCTTCGGGGCGGAGGCTGGTAAGCAGTTTGGCCAAGGCGGCGTAGGAGCGCTCCAATTTATCCCACTGCATGGAGAGCGACGCATCGAAGAGCGCTGTTACGCGGCGCGGAGGACCACTTTGTGCCGGGGCTTCGGGGGACAGCACGAGCGAAGCCTGGAAGTAGCCTGGTTCGGTGGCTACTTCGCGCTGGGTAGCGACTGTCAAGGCGGGGGCCTTAGGCGCGGCGCGGCGGAGGGTGATGGCCAAATCTTCGCTGAGAACGACGTTGCGCAGGTCGAGCGAGGCGCGTACTTTGTTGGCCGTTTTCTCATGAATTTGAAGCGGGTACGTCTTGCCGGCTACTTCGAAAGCTTCTATCGCATGGGCGGATTGCGCGTCGATCGTTATCCACAGACGGCCCACGGTTTGCTGCCGGTAGACTTCCGGTTTGAGCGGAATGGCGAGGTATGAAACGAGATTTTCGAGCGGCAGGCGCTGGTGATATTCGAGCTCAAGCCGCTTCGTGCCAAAGGGCGGGAGGGGCACGACTTTGGCGCTGAACACGCTGGTGCGGCGGCCGGCATCGGAGTCGGTCTCGCCCATTTGCAGCAGGCCCGGGTCAATGGCCTGCAGGCGTATGTTTTGATACAACTCTTCGGCGCGCTTCCGTTCCAGGATGACACCGGGAATGCGGACCACACCATCCCAAACGGCGAAATCCGAAACCAGCGCACCGCCCGGCAAGGCGAAGACGTAGTTCCCTTCCGAGACCGCCGGCACGTGGCTCGCAAAGATCTGGCGCATCAGTACGCGGGCGTTGGAGCCATCGATGTGAATATCGATGGCCATTTCCTCCATGGAAAGGATGGCGGGATCGGGCGCCTGTTTGGTGGCCGGAATCAACGAGCCGACGTCCGCGAATACGCCGCCCGCGAACACGAGGGAGATCAAGAATCCATGCCGCATCAAAGCCCCAAAACGCTCTCCGGTACGACGGCCAATCCATTGCCGGTACCCAGATAGAGCCTGTTGTCATGATAGAGGATTGCGGTCACATTCGACGACGGAAGACCGGCGCGAACGGCGCGCCACGCCTGCCGTTGGAGATCCCAGATGAGCAAACCATGCTCCAATGTGCCCGCATAAACGCCATGCGCGGTGGATGCCATCGCGTTGGGGTTTACCACGACGTTCGAGGGCATGCTGTCAAAGCTATGCCAGACGCCGGCGGCATCGAGCCTTTGTACGCCGCCGCCGTAAGTTCCCGCGAACCACTCGCCGCCGGAGCGGGCGAGAGCGGTGATCCAGTTCGTCTTGAGCGCTGAATTGGCGGTGGTGTAACTCGATTTGACGCCTTCTCCCTGCAACACGGACAGCCCCCCCAACGTGCCCGCGAGCAGCGCATCGCCATGGGCGGCAATGGTGTAGACGTGGTTATTCACCAGACCGTGAAAGGCATAGACGCTGCGGGTGCCGCCATCGAGGAACGTCAATCCGGCGGGCGTGGCGGCCACCCAGCCCTTCCCGCGCGGCGCGATATCGGTGACATGAGATGCGATGAGGCCATCGGCTTTTGTCAACACTTGACGCTGTTGGGCGGTGCTGTCAAAAAAGACGAGCCCATTGGCTGTAGCCACGGCCATCTGTTGGCCGTTCTTTGAACGCAAAATACGATTCACGCAGAAGATCCGTTCATCCTCGACAGGCGTAATCTTGCGCCGGATTGTATCAACGACATCTAGGCCGCGATCGAAGTAGCCGACCCAAAGGCGGCCGGCCGCGTCCATTTCGAGCGCGCTGACGTTGCCATGGGTGAGAAGCGCGGTCTGGCCGGTGATGGCGTTCGAGAGACGGCCGGCGCGGAGGACGTCGAGGGCGCCGGGCTTCAATATATATAGGTCCTCGCCGACGGTGAACACGCGGCGGATCTCGCCGGTATCGGCTGCGTGGTCATGTGCGGCGCGGCCTTCGAAAGGAATTCGCAACCAGCCGTCGGAGAGGGTGCCGACGACGATATCATCGGCGCGCGCGGCGATGGACTTAGCGAGCAGCCCGTTGGCAAGCGTACGTTGGAACTTGCCGCCGCGGAAGGCCGCAATGCCTGTCGACGTGCCGACCCAGGTGCGATCGCCATTCGCGGCGACGGAATGGACGGCTTTATCGGGAAGGCCTTCCGCTTCGGCGAAGCGTTCGGCGCGACCGGCGTTCAGATGGATGACGCCAGCGTCGCGGGTGCCGACCCAGAGATCGTCTTCGGCTCCCGCCATGGCGGTGACCGAGATTCCCACAAGCGACGGATGAAAGGGCCGCAAGTGCGTGCCGTCGTAGCGGAGAACGCCATGCGCGCCGGTGCCTAGGAGTACGCCGCCGGTCGAGAGCGGGAGAATGGCGCTTAGCTTACGGGCGGTTCGCGGGGCGGGGAGAATGCTACGGAACCGGGCGCCGTCAAACGAGAGCGCTCCTTCGCCTTCGGTGGCGATCCAGAGTTCATCGCCCGCGGCCAAGGCGGTGAGCGGCGCGGGGGGAAGTTCCATGCCGGCGCGCCAGGTTTGATTGAGCGCGCCATCGGCATCGTAGCGAAAAAGAGCGTTGGCGCCGGCCACGTAGAGTTGGCCATTCCAGACGACAGCGTCGCGGAAATCGGCTGGGCTGGCGAGCGTTTCCCAGCCCGCGGGCGGCGGATCGCTAAGCGTTTTTTGTGTAAAGGCGATCTCGATTTCGGACTTTACAGCGAGCCGCGCGTCACCCTCGGCGCGGGTGGCGCGATAGTAAACCCACGCGGTCAGGCCCAGGACGGCGGCGGCGGCAACCGCAGCCAGCCGGCGCATCACCATCAGGCGACGATCTTGCGGCAATACTCCACGCACTTGCGAATTTCGGCGACTGTGTCGGCGCCTTTGTATTCGTATTCAATGTTCGAAGGGATGGCGATACGGTTGGTCTTCAACCAGGTCAGGACGTCTTTTATGGGCGTGTCGCCTTCGCCGAAGGGGACGTTGGCGCCTTGGTCCTTCTTGCGATCCTTGATGTGAAGCGTGACGATGCGCGGGTACCACTTTTCCATGAACTCAACGGGATTGAAGTTGGCGGCGACGAAGTGGCCGATGTCGAGGTTGATGCAGATGTACTTGCTCATCCCGTTCATGGCCGCGATGAAGTTTTCCGGGGTGGCGAATTCATTGGCGACGATGCGCGAGTGGTTGTGCATGCCGACGCGGATCTTCGCTTTTTTCGCGAAGGGGTCGACCTTCCTCGCCGTCGACACGTTGGAAGAGGCGGTGATGATCCTGGCCCCCAGCGCATCGGCAAACTCAAAGCCGCGGGCGATCTCCTTATCGGTGAAATCTTCGCGAAAGCTGTAGTTGTAGGCGTGGATGGTCACACCCGCATCGTTATACTTCTTGCGGATCTCGGTGAAATGGGTGAGCGGCACGGTGAGGCGCCATTCGCGCATTTCCTCGCGCTTGGTGTCGCGTTTGAAGGGCTCGGCGTGACCGCTAAACATTTCGACGGTGTCGATCTTCAGTTCCTTCAGCGCGATCAGGCACTGGTCGACATCGCGGTCGCGCAGGCTATAGGTCTGCGCGCCAATGATGACGCCCTTGAAATTCTTGTCCGGTTTAACGGCGGCGGAGAGCGCCGCGCCGGCGGCGGTCGAGAGAAATATACGACGGGTCTGCATAGACTGTGCCTATGCTATCACTGCCGTCCCGGCTGCATGTAGCGAGCTTTCGCATATTTCAGGAAGACGTACAGCGCGCCCATCCACGCGATGGCCAGGCCCTCGGCGCCGTCTTGAAAGCCCCGCTTTAGGAAGTACGTCCGGTTGAACTCCCACCACGGCTTGAAGTAGAGATGCCAGATGGAGATCTTTGCGCGCCGCTCCACCAACTGCTCGGCCGCGAGCGTAGTGTAGCGATCCATTGTCCGCAGGTGCTCGGAAAGCGATTGACAGGTGAAGTGCAGCAGCGGGCCTTCCAGCGCCTCCACCTTACCTTTCACAACCAGCCCTTCATGGACGAACTTGCCCTCCCACTGCGCGCCGCGGCGATCATAGAGCCGTATTTTGCGGTCCGGATGCCAGCCGGCATGCAGGATCCACCGGCCCAAGTATTGCGCCAGCCGCGGCATGGTGTAGGCGTCGGCCGCCGGGCCGTTCTTCTTCAACTGCCAGATTTCGGCCTCCAGCATTTCGCTCACCGCTTCATCGGCGTCAAGTGACAGGATCCAATCGTGGGTGGCCTGGTCAGCCGCCCAATTTTTCTGATCGGCATAGCCCACCCAGTTCCGGTCCAGGACCCGGGCGCCCAACTTTTCGGCGATCTCCACGGTGCGGTCGCTGGACCCGCTGTCGACGACCAGGATCTCGTCGGCGCAACGGAGGCTCTCAATCGCGCGGGCGATGTTGCGCTCTTCGTTATAGGTAATGATGGTGGCCGAAATCTTCACATGCCCTCATAAGAACACGGATCCGCGCACGGGTACCGGGGTGAACGACAAGGCCAGGATTATCAACGCCAACACGGCCAGCCGTACGCGCCCGGCGCCGACGGGGCTTTCGTCCACAATAGGCGGATGGCGCAAGCCGGTCCACAGGAAGAAGCCGGCCCACAGTATCCATCCCACCCAGCCGAAAACCAGGCCGACCGCGGCGAGCAGCACGGCAAAAATCTGCGACAGGCGCCGGTGGTGACGCCCGAAGAAGGCGTACAAGATATGGCCTCCGTCCAACTGGCCGATGGGCAACAGATTGAGTGCCGTCGCCAACAGCCCCACCCAGGCGGCACGCGCCACCGGGTGCAGATAAAGGTCCGCCGCCGCGACGCCGGGGAAGACGAGTTTCGACGCCAGCCACATTAGCATCGGCGAACCAAATACCAGGTCTCCCTGTTCGGCGATGCCTGGAACCACTTTCGAAAACGCCAATCCCACGCCCAGCGCCGGAAGCAGAAACGCAAATCCGGCGATGGGACCCGCCACGCCGACGTCGAACAATTCCCGCCGCGAGAAGATGGGAGCGCGAATGCGGATGAACGCGCCGAAAGTTCCGATCAGTGTAGGCGCGGGCAGGAAGTACGGCAGCGACGCATCGATCCGGTGAAAACGGCAAGCCCAGAAGTGGCCCAGTTCGTGGGCGAGGAGGATGGTTAACAGCGTCAGCGAAAACGGCAATCCCGCTAGCATGAGTTGTGGATCGTTCCAGATGGCGATGAAGAAGCCAAAGTCTTCATCGATCACGAAGGCGGGCCGATTGGCCTCGAAATTCGCCGCCAATCTCGAGCCGACGATCATGGTCGTCACGGCGGTCAACAGCAACAGGAGACCGTGCAGCCACCAGCGCTGGCCGGACCGCGGACGCTCGAATCTGGCGTCCATTGCCAATCCCATTAATGCAGTTGCTGCAATTCTTTCCCGGGCTTAAACCGGACCGCTTTGCCTGGCGGAATAGCCACTTCCGCCCCGGTGCGCGGATTGCGGCCGATGCCCGTTTTGCGCGGCCGAACGTTGAAAATGCCAAATCCCCGAAGCTCGATGCGGTCGCCGCTCGCCAGAGCCTGCTTCATGCTTTCGAAGACAGTCTCCACCGCCATCTCCGCTTTGGTCTTGGTAATGCCGGTGCGATTGACGACTTCATTGATGATGTCGAGTTTGATCATCCCGCCTCCTGCGCTCAAGCTGAAAACCAATGATAAGATTAGGCTTACGGTTCTGTCAAGCAGCCCATGCCCGTTCCCTTCGACCCCGCCCAGTTTCGCCGCGCCTGCGCGCGCTTCGCGACCGGGATTACCGTCTCCACCGCGCTCGCCGCCGACGGCACGCCCCACGGCTTTACGGCCAACTCGTTTACCAGTGTTTCCATGGAACCGCCCATGGTTTTGATCTGCGTGGACCACCGAGCTAACGTTTTGCGCCACTTCGAACAGGCCACCCATTTTGGAGTAAATATTCTGGCCGAGGACCAGGAAGCGCTTTCGGTCCGGTTCGCCGAACGCGGGTTGGACCGTTTCGTCGGTATCGACTGGCATACCGGCGAAACCGGCGTGCCTTTGCTGGGCGGCGCGCTGGCCCGATTTGAGTGCGCTACGCGGCAGACCCTCGCCGCGGGCGACCATACAATCATTCTGGGGGAAGTGCTTTTCGCCGAATGGCAGGAGGGGGCTCCGCTGCTGTACTTCGCCAGTGGTTATCACATTGCGCAGCCGCGAAAACGCGAAGACGACGTGTGACTGGAGCGCGCAGGCGTGCCGTGAATTCACACATTTCGGGCCAACTCACACATTTCAGGGAAGATAAGTTTACTATTCGAGTTGTTGACGGGGCTGCGGACAGTGGTAGAATCTTAGATAGCGTGGGAAACTCCAGCCACGCGGTAGGGAACCTTTCAATGACACTGCGCCGATATTTGTTATTTCCGGGCGTAATTCTCGGATGTTCGCTGCTCGCGCCTCCGGCCGAAGCGGCGGAGAAGAAGGGTAAGGACGAAGGGCCGCGGGAAACCGTCGCCAAGCCGCTCTCGGAAAAAGAGCGGAAACGGCGTGAGGAGAAGCTCCGGAAGGAGTTAGAAGGCCCTTATCGCAAGTGGCTCGGCGAGGATGTGCTCTATATCATCACCGATGAAGAGCGCACAGCGTTCAAGCGGATGTCCACCGACGAAGAACGCGAACAGTTCATCGAACAGTTCTGGCTGCGCCGCGATCCGACGCCCGACTCGCAGGAAAACGAATTCAAGGAAGAGCACTACCGCCGCATCGCTTATACCAATGAGCGTTACGCGTCCGGAATTCCCGGTTGGAAGACCGATCGCGGCCGCATTTACATCACTTTCGGTCCGCCGGACGAAAACGAATCGCACCCCTCCGGCGGTACTTATGAACGGCCGTTTGAAGAAGGTGGCGGCACCACGTCCACCTATCCCTTTGAAAAGTGGCGCTACCGGTGGATTGAGGGCATTGGTTCCGACATCATCATCGAATTTGTCGATCCGACGATGACCGGCGAGTATCGCATGACGATGGATCCATCGGAAAAAGACGCGTTGATGATGGTTCCCAACGCCGGCCTGACGCTGATGGAGCAGATGGGCATGTCGTCAAAAGCGGACCGGTTCAGCCGTACCGATGGCACGCGTCTAGGCACCGGAACGAACCCGCTGCCGATGCGCATGAACCAGTTTGAGCGCCTGCAGCAGTTTGCGCGTCTGCAAAAGCCGCCGGCAGTGAAGTTCAAGGATCTGGAAGCCGCCGTCAATTCGACCGTCAAGTTTAATTTGCTCCCCATCCGAGTCCGTGCCGACTTCATGCGGATGACCGCCAGTTCCATCCAAACGAACGTCACCATCCTGATGGAGAAGAAGGATCTCCAGTTCCAGAACAAGGACGGCGTCGCCAAGGCCGCGGTCAATATTTACTCCCGCATCACGTCGATGTCCCGCCGCGTGGTGAATGTGTTTGAAGATGTCGTCACCACGGAAGTCCCGTCGGAAATGCTCGAAGCGGCTTCCAAAGGCTCGTCTCTGTATCAAAAGTCCATTCCGCTGCCGCCGGGTACCTACCGCATGAATGTGGTGGTGAAGGATGTTTTCGGCGGCAACATGAACAACTATGAAATGGCACTGAACGTACCCCGCATGGAGGACGACCAGTTCACTCACTCGACCGTTGTGCTCGCCGACCTGATCGAGAAAGTTCCGACGCGGTCCATCGGCGCCGGCCAGTTCGTGATTGGCAGCACCAAGGTTCGGCCGCGCGTGACCGAGTCCTTCGGCCGGGACGAGAAGATGGGCATCTACGTGAAGCTGTATAATTTTGAAGCCGACGAGAAAACGCGGAAGCCGGTGGGCGAAGTGGTCTATGAAGTGACCAAAGTCGGATCCACGGACAAAGTCTTTGAGTTCACGGAAGAGATCAAGGACGGCAGCCCCACCGAAGTGACGATCGAGAAGTTGCTGCCGCTCAAATCGCTCGCCCCTGGGCAGTACGAATTGAAGATGAAAGTGACGGATAAACTCCGGAACCTGACCGTAACCCCAACCGCTAAGTTCACTGTTACTTAATATGTTGCCGGGCTGGCGTCAATTCGCGATTCTTCACAGCGGGCTGATTCTCATCGGTTCGGCTTCGGCCAACCTTGTATCCGCGGCTGCGATGCCAAAGACCGCCGGGACTATTATAGGAGTTGTCGCCGACGCTGGAGGCGTCGCCCAAATGGGCGCTACCGTCCTGCTGTTCAATCGGCTGGAGAAAATGATCCAGAAGGTGGTGACCAACGAGCGCGGGCAGTTCGGCTTCGACAATTTGGTGCCGGATTCCTATATCGTTCGAGTCTCGCTGGGAAGCTTCGTTCCGGCCGTTCGGGAAGGCATCCTAGTGCAACCGGGAATGCGTAGTTTTTTGAACATTAATCTCGCCAGTGTTCTGAGTTCGGTCGAGTTCGTGTACGCCACGCCCCACGCGCCGCGGCTTCTATCCGATGACTGGCGCTGGGTGTTGCGGAGTTCGATGTCAACGCGGCCCGTTTTGCGCTTTCTGCCCTTCCCATCGCGGCAAGAGAATATTTTCACGAATACGCGTGGCTTGGTTCGCGTTTCCGCCGGCGACGGATCTAATGTGTTTCAAGGGAATCAACCGGATTTGGGCACCGCGTTCGCGGTTGCGACGTCGCTCTATGGTGTCAACAACGTCCAGGTATCCGGCAACGTCGGCTATGTGTCGCGGGCGGGCATGCCGGCCGCCAGTTTCCGCACCCGTTATAGCCGCGACTCGATTGCCAACGGCTTGGCCGTCTCCAACTCGCCCGAAGTGCAGCTTACGGTGCGCCAGACTTTTCTGCCGTCCCGCATGAACGGAGGCTCGGCTCCCTCGCTCGGCACCATGACCGGATTAGTAATGGACCGGACCAAGTTGGGTGACCAGATTGAATTGACGTATGGCGCACAGTTGGAGTCGGTCACTTTTTTTGACCGGTTGAACCTGCTTAGTCCTTTCGCCCGGTTGGATATCGAAATCAGCAAGAAGGATGCGTTGCGGGTGGCGTGGTCGAGTGGATCGGCTCCGGAAGAAATGTATGTCGCGGGGCCCGTCCAGAATGGCGATCTGCAGCACGATCTCTCCACGCTCAGCGCTTTCCCGCGCATCTCCATGCGTGGCGGTCGAACTCATGTCCAGCGCATGAACCAAGCGGAGGCATCCCTGTCGCACGACATTGATAAGGACATGAAAATCTCTGTCACAGCGTACTTCGAGGATGTCGCCAATGCCGCTCTTACCGCCGTAGGCGATACCGGCGATTACGCGACGAGTGAGATGATGCCGGACCTGTTTACGCGCTCCAGCATTTTTAATATTGGCAGCTACCAGCGCCGGGGATTGATGGCGTCGGTTGATCGCCGCATGGGCGATAACTGGTCGGCCCAAGTCGCGTTCGGCAATAGCGGAACCCTGCAACCGCGCGGTGAGACGATTGACTCCGGCGATCCGGAAAGCTTGCGGGGAGCGCTCCGCCGCACGCAGCGCAACTGGACCAACCTGCGAGTGGCCGGTACACTGCCTGGCTCCGGCACGCGTTTTTCGGCCAGCTATATGTTGACTGACTACCGGGCCGCATTGCCCGCCCATCGCTATTTGACGCAGCGTCATTCCCCCGACCTCGGCGTGAATCTCCAGGTTCGGCAGCCTATTCCAAGTTTCGGCATCTGGTCGGGACGCGTGGAAGCGGTTGCCGATCTCCGAAATCTCTTGCAACAGGGCTATCTCCCATTGCAAGGCGCCAACGGGCGGCGGGTTGTCTTGCTTCCCTCTCCCCGGACCGTACGCGGGGGATTAGCCTTCATTTTCTAGCCCTATTCACACAGGGAATATTCAAGAAGATCAGCCGCTTGTCGATGAGTAATATGTCGGTTGGCCTAGCGAAGAAAAAGCGAACCAATCACTAGCTCTCGACAACTGAATATTAGTCGTTGTACCGGAATACCATGAAACTGTCCGTGCCTTCGTTACCTGAAGGGTCCTTGGCGGTCACTTTGATGGTATGCGTCCCAACAGGCAGGCCGATGTTGGGAATAGTCCACTGGGAGGTTCCCTGCGCCACCCCTCTGGATCCACAAGTGCACTCCCAGCGAACTTCACTGACGCCGGCATAGTCAAACGCCGTTCCACGCACGGATAGCGAGTAAATGGGTGTCATCAGGAAGGTAGTATTGGGCGATACGATGGTCACCCGCGGCGCGACTCCGTCGGCATTGGGATCGTCCCCCGATGCTGCGGTGTAGTTCACCCGGATCGTTTGACTATTGGTTCGGCTCACCGTATCCGTGGCCGTTACGGTAATCGTATTCGCTCCCAGTTGCAAGGCTAGTGGATTTACATCCCAGCGGTACTTGCCATCGGCGGTTGCCGTTAAAACAGCCGTTCCGGCGAATCCACGATCACTGGACCACCGCACCGTCGGCCGTCCCGTGCCGCCACCCACGGTTCCATTGGCGGTAATCGGATTTCGGGTTACGACCGCATTCGCTCCGGGGGCGGCGACTTCCAGGCTGAGGACGGGAATCGGAGTGGGAGCGGGCGTTGGAGGCACCGGAGGCGTTGGTGGCGGTGAAACCGGCACGGCTACACGCTGCACTTGAACGGTACCGCCGATCGACCGGCCAGCGGCGTCCGTTGCGGTCAAGACGATCCGGTTATCACCCATCGCGAGCGGTACGGAGACAGCCTGCCACAGATATCCTCCGCGGCTATCGGCGGTGACTACGCCCGCTCCCGACGAGCCCCGGTCGGTATTCCAGCGCAGGGAGGGCGATCCCACGGGACCGGTTAGCGTCCCGGATACGTTGATCGTGGCGCCCGTAGTACTCGCCGGACTTGCTGGAGCGGAGACCGTGAAAGTGAGCGCCGCGGGAGTTCCGCCCTCATCGTCGTCGTCACTGGCCGCCGCGTACAGCATCCGAATTGCCCCAACATCCTCCGGCGTCAGTCCGGTCGCACGGCGATAGTAAGGGTACATCACGGCGTTCGGCACATCGGAGTGCCCCAAACCGAGGGCGTGGCCCAGTTCATGCAGGGCAACGCTGTAGACGTCAACGTCCGAGCCGATATTCCATAACTCGTCATTATCAAAATGCAGATCTCCGGCGATTGGCTCCGGATTCGGTGGCGCCGGATAGAAGGTATGGGCCAGTACGCGTCCGGCGCCGTCGAACGGGTATGGATCGCCGTGGTCGCGCGAGCCGAACAAGATGTTGATATTCTTCGGCCCCGAAGCCGTATTGGTTCGCAGGAAGTTTACCTGCACGACACGAGACCAGTCGGCCATTGCACGCTGGATCTCCGACTGCACCTGCTCTTCCGGTAGTCTCCCGGTCGTCCCTTGCGTCGAGAACGTCAAATTCGCGGGATGCAACCCGGGCCCGTCCCAGCCCTCACCCACGCGTTGGGTAAGTTGCCCCACCTGCCCAGCCTCCGTCGCTCCGCCGACGCAACCCACCAACGGCAGGCCCGTCGCTAATTCCCCGCTTGCAGGGAAAATGTAGGCCACTTCGTCCCAATCCGCTAACGTCCGCACTTGTTCCAGCGTGCCGCGAACCAACATATGCTCCCCCACCAAGTCGCGATGGTCGCGGATTTCCATGCCGGACTCAACCACCAATTCCCGCCGCTCTCCCCACGGAACATCCCCATGGAACTCAACGACATAGTACGCCCGGCGCGATAGACGCCCCGCCCCTCGTCCGCCGTCCCCCGCCGCCCGAGCCAATTCGTGGCTGAGCTTATCGGCCGGCTGTAACGCATCGAACCCAGCCAAGTTAAGCCCGTGCAGATTCGGTTCGCCGTTCAGCCCGACAATAACGCCGGTCGGCGGCAAATACGCCGCCACCCGCATGCCACGCGCCTCCAATAGTCGCGCCGTCTCCGGTGTGGGCGCCTCCTGAAAGTCCAGAATCAAGTGCGAACGCGAGGCTTGACGGCTTTTGGCCCGGCTGGTCCGATTGGACAACTGCGCGTTACCCTCCCGGCTCTTCATCTGCACTTCGGCCCACAAAGACCAATTCCAAACCATCCCCAGCGCCATCGCCAGGCGAATCCACACCGCAAGTCTTTCCATAGACTTCATATCGAGTTCGCGTGAGAAAAAACCGGCGCGGAACCCACTTACTCTAAGGGGGGAATCCACCGTATGCTTCGCGTTCTATCCGGAATACTATTCGTTCTTGCGGAGGTAGTGCCCGCGCTGGCCCAGCCGGCGTTTCGCATTCAAACGCTAGCCGGATCCAATACCGCCGGCGACGGGGGATCGGCCGTTCAAGCCATTATTCAGCAGGCCGAAGGCGTCGCCGTCGACCCCGACGGCACCGTCTACATCGCCGACGCCACCGACCACCGCATTCGCGCCGTCTCGTCCAAAGGTGAGATCCGCACGATCGCCGGCGACGGCTCGCCCGGGGCGGAAGGCGACGAAGGCCCCGCCCTCAAAGCGCGTCTGAATAGCCCCTATGGCCTATCCCTTGACCGGCAGGGTAATCTCTATGTCGCCGATCTCGGTAACGCCCGCATCCGCCTTATCGCTCCCGACGGCCGCATCCGCACCGTCGCTGGGGGCGGCGACGTCGCGGCCGGTGAATCCAGTGAAGGCAGCCCCGCCACGACCCTGAAATTCAAAACGCCGCGCAACGTCCTGGCCGACGCCAATGGCGGCTTTTACTTCTCCGATTTCGACGCCCATCGGGTCTATTACGTCGATTTTCGCGGTATATTGAGTACTTTCGCCGGTACCGGCAACCCAGGCTACGGCGCGGATAACGTCCCGGCCATCCGCTCGGCGTTGCGCAATCCGGCGGGCCTGGCGTTTGAGCCTCAGGGTGGCTTGATTATCGTCGAAAGCGGCTCCCAACGCCTCCGTCGCGTCGCCCGCGGAACCGTCACCGGCTATCTGGCCGACGCGCTGCGCGGTTATCCGCTCTACTCCCCCACGGGTGTCGCCTTCGATAGCGGCGGCAATCTTTATCTCGCCGACGCTCGCGCCACCGGCGCTTTGAAACGCACTCCGCAGGGCCAGGTCACCGCGTTGGACGTGTCCGGGCGCGCCGTCGCCGCGGACCCGCGCGGCGGCGCTTACTACGCCTGGAACGCATCGGTCTACCGCGTCGATGCCGCCAACAAAGTCTCGCTCACCGCCGGCGCCGCGTCCGGCATCGGCGAACTGACCGGTGACGGCGGCGCGGCCGAAACCGCTCGGCTCCTCGCCCCCGCCGCCCTCGCCTATGACCGCGAAGGCAATCTTTACATCGCCGATGAACGCGCGCACCGCATCCGGCGCGTTACCCCGGCCGGCCTTATCACAACGGTCGCCGGTACCGGCAAACCCGCCTATACCGGCGACGGCGGCCTCGCCATCAAGGCCGGTCTTAACGCTCCACGCGGTCTCGCCTTCGACGCCAACGGCGTTCTCTATGTCGCCGATTCCGGCAATCACGCCGTTCGCATGATCTCTCCCAGCGGCGCCATCACCTCGGTCGTCGGCAATGGCTTTCCCGGTTTCCGCGGTGATGGCGACCCCGCGTCCGCCGCCATGCTCAACGGGCCATCCGCCGTCGCTATCGACCCGAACGGCGATCTCTTCATCGCCGACACGGCCAACCACCGCGTCCGCCGCGTCAATCGCGGCGGCATTCTCACCACCTATGCCGGCAGCGGCGCCCCCGGTCTTGCCTACGAAGGCTCCGCCGCCGTCTTCGCTCAGCTTAACGAACCACGCGGCGTGGCCTTCGACGCGGCCGGCAATCTCTACATCGCCGACTCGGCCAATAACCGCATCCGCCGCGTCGATCCCACCGGCCTCCTAACCACCATCGGCGAGCCGGACTTCGTCTCCCCGCGCGGGGTCGCTATCGCTCCCGACGGCGGCGTCTATGTGGCTGACACCGGCAAACACCGCATTTGTCGGATTACCGACGCCGGTGTCGTGAAAGTCGCCGGCGCCGGCACGCCCGGTTTCCGGGGCGATGGCGGACTCGCCGCCGACGCCCAGTTCCAGTCTCCTGCCGCGCTCGCCTTCGATTCGCAGGGCAACCTCGCCATCGCCGACCTGGGCAATTCGCGCGTACGCCAACTTCGCCCCGAAGCGTTGCTAATTTCCGTTCTCCAGGAAGGCGCCCGTGTTTTTAACTCGGCTTCCAACGTCGAAGGCCCCGTCGCGCCTGGAATGCTTGCGACCATCCACGGCGAAGCGTTTGGACCCGCCGAACCCGCCGCCGCGCCGGGCGGCACCGCTTGGCCCCGCCTGCTCGGCGAAGTCGATGTCTATGTCGATGGCGAAACGGCGCCGCTTCTTTACGTCTCCGCCCGGCAAATTAATCTTCAGATTCCCCACTCCGTCGCCGGCCGCCGCGAGGCGCGCATCGAGATCCACCACCGAGGTACGCGCCGCGCCCAGACGATCGTCCCGGTCGCCGAAGCCGCGCCCGGCCTTTTCCCTGTCGTCGTCCAGGAAGATGGGTCTATCAATAGTCCGCAAAATCCCGTCTCCAGGGGCGCTATTGTCACGCTATTTGCCACTGGCACGGGCACGCTGCCGCCCGAATCGGTCAGTGTCCGGATTGGCTCCATGCCCGCGCAAATCCTTTGGGCCGGTCCCGCGCCCGGCCTCCCCGGGCTGCTGCAAGTGAACCTCCGTCTGCCCTCCGGCTTCTTCGCGCCCGGCAGCCATAGCATCGCTTTCCGTATCGGTTCCGCGGCCGCGCAGACCGGGGTGTTTATCTATCTACAGTGAAGCCCGCGCTTCATCCAGAGTCTGGAACAGCAGGTCGATATCCTCCGGCCGCGTATGGATGTGCGCCGAAACGCGGAATCGCTCCGACTGCATAATCCAAATCCGCCGCTCCCGGCACAGCGCCGAAAATTTCTTGAAGTGCGCCGGCTGCATTTGAAAGCTCACTAACGAACCGAACATTCGGTCGTCGTCCGGTGTTAACAATTCGAGCTTCGGCGTCTTCCGCGCACGGTCGAACGCCATCCGCGCCAACTGGTGAATCCGCGCGTAGATGCGTTCCGGGCCAATCGCTTTCGCAAACTCGAGGCCTGCCACCATCCCCTCGAAAATAGCGCGATTGTTCGTCCCCACCTGCATGAACCGGGCGCCCTGCAAAGACATGTTCGGCCAGGCGTCCGTGGTGATCGACGGCCAGATCCGTTCCTGCATCTCCGGCCGCAGATACAGAAGCCCGCAGCCGGCCGGCGCGAACAGCCATTTATGGGGGCTTCCGGCCATGAAGTCGCACTCCATCTCGTCGATCCGGAACGGGATTTGCCCGTGCATATGAGCGCCGTCCACCAGCGTCAACACGCCCTTTGCCCGCGCCGCCCGGCAGATCTCGCGCACCGGCAGCACCATCCCCGTCGTCGTGGTAATGCCGCTGAAGCTCAACATGCGGGTGCGGGGCCCGATCACGCCGATCAGCAAATCCGCGATCTGCCCCGGATTCTTCGGCGGCAATGGCAGCGCCACCTGCCGAACCTGTATCCCATGCCGCTGCTGCCGTACCAGCCACGCGCCGCGTCCCGACGGATGCTCCTGATCGGTCATCACCACTTCGTCCCCGGCCTTCAAGTCCAACCCGGAGGCGACGATGCCCATCGCTTCGGTCGCGTTGTGCGTCAATGCCAGGTCCGCCGCATTGCAGCCGACAAAGCTCGCCAGCGCTTCCCGGTGTGCATCCATCCGCTCGTAGCCCCAGCGCGGGTACTCTTCCATTTCCAACGCCGCGCTTCGCTCCAAATATTTGTGCACCGCCGCCACGACCGGCTTCGGCGCAATGCCCAGGCTGCCGTTGTTGAGAAACGCGCGCCACCCCGGCAAGTAAAACTGTTCGTCCCGGATGCGCTTCCAATACGCCTCCGGATTTTCAGCCGCCAGCGCGGCGGCGGGCAAGCCCGCAAGCCCTGTGAGAATCGACCGACGTTGCATGTTCCATTCTACGTCCGCCCGCCATTTGGTAGCATAGGCGCAAGATGACTTTCAGCCGCCGCCAGTTCCTTGAATCCGCCGCGTTGGCCAGCCTCGCCGCCGCCACCGGTCATGCCGCCGAAGCTGGCAAACTCCCCACCCGCCTCCTTGGTAAAACCGGCGTTCGAGTCTCTGTGTTAGGTATCGGCGGCGGTAGCCGTTTCCTCGCGTATAAGGACGAGGACAAGGCTCTCGAAGCGCTGAACAAGGCCATCGACAGCGGCATCCACTACGTCGACACCGCCCAAGCCTACGGCAACGGCGTGAGCGAAACGCGTGTCGGTAAAGTGATGGCCACCCGCCGCAAGGAAGTCTTCCTCGCCACCAAGATTCAGGAGCGCGATCCGGACAAAGCCATGGCCCGTCTGGAAGCCAGCTTCAAGAATTTGCAGACGGACCACATCGACCTCGTGCATATCCATTCACTCACCACGGAAGACGACCTCGCCTTGATCGAAAAGAAGGGCGGTGTCCTGGAACGGCTGCTGAAAATGCGCGACGGCAAGAGCGTCCGCTTCGTGGGCATCACCAGCCACACGGATCCTTCGGTTCTGAAAACCGCCCTCGAGCGGCACGATTTCGATTGCACCCAAATGGCCCTCAACGCCGCACTCGTCGGCATGAAGAATGGCAAAGGCGGCATGGAGGTAAACCCGCAAATGATCCCCAGCTTTGAAACCGTGGCCCTGCCCGTCGCCCTTAAAAAGAAGATGGGCGTGCTGGCTATGAAAGTCTATGCCGCCGATGGCATCATCGGCCAGGCCCCGCTCGAAAAGCTGCTCTATTACTCTTTGTCCCTGCCCGTCTCCGCGTGCGTTGTCGGCATGCCTAAGCTGGAATTTATCGCGCAAAACACGGCCATGGCCACGCAGTTCCGCCCCCTGCCCGAAACCGAGCGCCGGGATCTCTCGTTGGCGTTATCGAGCAAGAACAAGCAGGCGCTCGACCGCTACTTCCGCGTTCACATCGACGCGTAGACCTCTTGTTAAACTCGCGCAAAACGGAATCGGCCGCGGCTGACGCCAAGGGGTATTCGTGAACGGTTGGCCGCCGCGACAGGCCTTTGCACTCTTGTTGAACTCGCGCAAAACGGACTCGGCCGCGGCTGACGCCGGGAGGAGTTCGTGGACGATTGGGGGCCGCGACCGGCCTTTGCGCTACTTCGGAAGAATGTCCGAAATCGGCCCATACGACTTTTGCACAAAGTCCAATGCCGCTTGCTCGGCCGCCGCCACGCCGCTCGCGACCACCGGCACCGTTACCCGGACCAGCGCGGTATCCGTCCGGTTCAGCCGGATCGCGTCCGACATCACATAAAACTTGGCTTTGTATTCATCGGCCACCGTGCGTCCGTGCGATTGATACCAGTAAACAACCACACTTTTATTATCGCCGCGCTGGACGACGTAGTAGTTCGCCTCCACCGGCTCCATCCGGCCCGGAACATTAATTAGAATTACGTTACTCTTCTCCGCCACCCAACCATTCCCCGGCAGGCAATTCTTCGGTGAATGCGGCGTCACGCCCGCCCGTTGCGAGCGGAAAAACGCGATGAATAGGCCCGCGCCCTGTGGCAGGTCCGGTCTTACATAGTGCCGGGAGACCGTGTCGTCGGCCTTCAATACCGCCTGCACTTCCGCTTCCATCGGCCACTCTTTCACCATCCTCCAGTTATCTATACTTTGCGGAATGGCGGCCAGCGGCTGCGCAGACGGCACATACTCCTGCCGCGCGTTCAGGTAGTACCCAGCCGCGCCCTGCGCCGCTACCACCAGAGTGAAAATCATCAGATTTCGAGAACTGAAAAAGGGAAACATTATATCTACGTTATCGCCCGACGCGAGGTCCGGACGGCGATCACTTTCTTCATGAACACATGGAACAACAACATCAGCGCAAACGCGAATCCGAAAGAGACGCCGCCTTCGAGCGTATGAAAGAAGCCCTGCGCCAACTCCGGGTTATATTCGCTCAATACGCCCGTCGCCGATACGCGGAACGCGTTCGCCGCCACCGCGATCGGAATCGACGCCAGGAAGATCGACCACCGCACCCACAGCCGTTCCTCGGAGAAATAGCCATAGACAAGTGAAAGGAACGTTAGTGAAAGCAGCGACCTGATCCCGCTGCAAGCCTCCACCACCGAAAGTTTCTGGTTCGCCAATTCCAGCACGTTACCATCTCGCAACACCGGGATGCCCAAGAACATCAACACGTTCTCCGCCACCGCGCTGGCAAACAACTGCAGCGGAAACGTGATCTGGTTATAGATGACCGCCGGAATCGGAACCATGAGCGGCAGCATTAATAGTGGTAACGCCAGCGCCTTCACATACGGCCATCCACCCAGGAACAACACGGCGCCCCATACCGACCCGACAAACGCGGACCGTTGCAAAAAAAGTTCCGCCCCCAGAATCCCCAGCGACATCTGCGCAATCGACCAGAGGAGCACCAATAATCCCAGATAATTTGGTTGCGCCTCCGTCGCCAGTAATTCCTCTCTTCGCCGCCACGCGATATAGCCGGCCACCGCAGGTACAAAAAACCCATGGCCCATATCGTCGTCGTTGGTCCATTGGGTCGCCATCTTAATCAAGATAGGCAGGTAGGCGAGGACCAGCAGTCCTAATACCCATCCAACATTCACCCACGACATGGCGGGGGACGCCGGTCCGGAGCCAACCGGCACGGCGACATCAGCTTGTTTCATTCATCCTCAGTCTTGCACAGCCGAACCCCTCCTAACAATTACCTCGTTTCACCAACGCGATGCAACAGCATCAGGTTCGTCGTGCCCGACCGCCACATTGGCTGTCCGGCAACCAATATCACTGTGTCCCGCGCCTTACACAGTCCGCGTCCCAAGAGCGTCCGGTCCATCACCGCCACCATTTCATCGGTCGATGTTTCCGACGGCGTCACCACCGGATGTATCCCGTAAACCAACGCCAATTGACGCGCCACCGTTTCCTTCAGCGTGAACGCATAAATCGGTACGGGCGGCCGGTATTGCGCCACCAGCCGCGCCGTCGATCCCGAGGTGGTGAATACCACGATCGCCGCCACGTTGGCGGACCGTGCCGAATGGTACGTCGCATCGGCCAGGATCTCCGCTATCGACGGATTCGAACGTTGCGGCGGCGGCAGATAGCCGCGCGGCCGCATCCCCACTTCCGCCTCCTGCGCAATCCGCGCCATCATCTTCACGCTCTCCACCGGATAGGCCCCGGCCGACGTCTCCGCCGATAGCATCACCGCGTCTGTCCCGTCATAAATCGCGTTCGCCACGTCGGAAACTTCGGCTCGTGTCGGCACCGCGCTTTCAATCATCGACTCCAGCATCTGCGTCGCCGTAATCACAAACTTACCGCTATGCCGCGCCTTCTCAATCACCGACTTTTGAATGAACGGGACTTTCTCGCACGGCAACTCCACGCCCAGGTCCCCGCGCGCCACCATCACTCCGTCGGATTCCTGCACGATTTCAGTCAGGTTCTGCCACGCCTCCGGCTTCTCAATCTTCGCGATCACCGGAATCGCGAATTCCCGCTCCTCCATGAACAGCCGCAGCCGAATAATATCGGACGCCTTCCGCACAAAGCTCAGTGCCACATAGTCGACACCCTGATCGATCCCGAACTGCAAATCGGTCATGTCTTTCTTGGTCAAAGAGGGCGTCGAGACATTGACCCCTGGCAGATTTATCCCTTTGCGGTCGCCGATTGTGCCCCCCGCCACAACTTCCGTCTTCACGTCCACGCCGTCGGTGGACACGACACGCAACTCCACCGCTCCGTCGGCCAGCAGAATCCGGTCCCCCGCCGATACGTCCCGCGCCAGATTGGCGTACACTGTGGAGGCCCTCTGCGTATTGCCCAACGTCTCCACTGTGCTGATCTCAAACAGATCTCCGGCCCGAAGATCGGCTTTCCCGCCCTCAAACATACCCAGGCGGATTTTCGGACCTTGCAAGTCGAGTAATAACCCGGCCAGCGAGCCCGCTTCATGGCAGACCTCCCGCACCAGGCGAATTCGGGCACTGTGATCTTCGTGGGTGCCGTGAGACATGTTCATCCGAAAGACATTGACGCCGGCCTCCAATAGCTTCGCGATCACTTCGCGGGTGTTGGATGCCGGCCCAAGTGTGGCTACGATTTTTGTTGTTCTCACGCTAATCTGAATAGACCCTCCACCCCATCATGCCACTAGTCCAAGTCATCGTCCTTGCCCTGCTGCAAGGAGTTACCGAATTCCTGCCCATATCCAGTTCCGCCCATCTGGCGCTGGCGCCATGGCTATTCGGCTGGAAGGATCAGGGACTCGAGTTCGACATCGCCCTTCATTTCGGCACGCTGTTTTCCGTGCTGATTTACTTCTTCCGCGACTGGCTGCGCATTGTGGCGAATGGCGTTGGCCTGTCCGGCCTCGCGTTCCTTGGATCCGATCCCTCGCTCGATCGCAATCCCCGCATGCTCTGGTATCTCGTCGCCGCTACCATTCCCGCCGGCATCGCCGGCCTGCTGTTTAAGGACACTATTGAATCCACTCTCCGCTCGCCATACGTCATGGGTACGATGTTGATCCTGGTCGGGCTGGTGATGTGGCTGGCGGAGCGCATCGCCAAACACGAGCGCACCATGGGCGAAATGAATCTGATGGATTGCCTGTTCATCGGCTGCGGCCAAGCCCTCGCCCTCATCCCCGGCACTTCCCGCAGCGGCATCACCATGACCGCCGGCCTCTTCCGAAACCTGGACCGTTCCACCGCCGCCCGCTTCTCGTTTCTGCTCTCCACGCCTATCGTCGCCGCCGCCGCGGTCAAGGGACTGCTCGACCTCCGCAAGCACGGCGCCCTAAGCTCCGAAATGGCGCCAGCCATCGCCGTCGGCGTTGTGGTAACCGCCATCACCGGCTGCTTCGTGATTTCCGTGCTCTTGAAGTTCCTCCGTACAAACTCCGTGCTGCCATTCGTCGTCTACCGCATCGCCTTCGGTATATTCGTGATCGCCCTCGCCCTTATCCGCCGGTGATATCATTCGAAACGATGAAAATCGTTTTCACCGGCGTCATGGTTGAGGACCGGGAAAAAGCCCTACGGTTCTACACGGGCGCTTGCCTCCTTCGGCGTCGACGGCATCCGGCGGGGGTTGGAACCAATGCAAATGGGCCCCATCACCCTCGCGACCCTCGAAGACACTTGCGGTAACCTGATCCGGATCGCCCAAAAATAAAATGATTCTCACACTTCCGCTACTCTTCGCCCTCGCCGCCGACGCCCCCCTGTTCAACGGCAAGAATCTGGATGGCTGGGAAGTCATCGGCGACGGCCAGTGGACCGTCATGGTCGACGGGACGCTGCTCGCCCAACGCACCGCCGACGTGCGCAAGCTGTTGGAACCCGGCGCTAAGTTCGCTACCAAGCAAGAATACGTGGCCTGGGAGAACAACCAGTCCTGGCTCTACACGAAACGTAATGACTTTGCCGAATTCGATCTTCACGTCGAGTTCTGGACTCGCACCAACGGCAACAGCGGCATCTCTATCCGCGACTCCTCTCGCGCCAAATACGGCATCGTCACCCCTCCCGACTACAAGCGCACCCCCTCTAAAATCGGCTACGAAATCCAGATCAACAATCGCTACCCCGATCCCAACCCCACCGGCAGCATTTACGGCTTTGCGCACGCCAAGCCCGGCGCCATGCGCGAGGACGATTGGAACTCGCTCGACATCTCCTCCCGCAACGACAAAATCTCCATTCGCCTGAACGGCAAGCTCGTGGCCGAGCATGCCGGCGATCCCGCCCGGCCAAAGGCAGGCCCCATCGGACTCCAACTCCACGATCAGTTTTCCGTCGTCATGTTTCGCAATATTCGGATCCGCGAACTCGCAGGAAAGTAGCGTCGACGACGGGAAGGAATACAAGCGATCGGTATCCGCGCATGCGCTTTCCCACTTCGGGCCGTTCCCTTCATCGCGCCCGCGGCCGGCCGGCAATCCAAAACGGGTCCGCCGATCGACGAGGTTATTCGAACCTGGTAAACGAGCTCTTCTTGTCGAGAGTCAAAGCCGCTTATGTGATTCCCCAGGCAGCGCAGGAGACCGCCCGCGAAGCGATGAACGCCACCGGCTAGCCGCTAAGGTTATTCGCCGTCTTCCCGCTGAATCCACGGCGGCTGCGCGAAGACAGGCTCCACCATCCGCCAGATCTCGTCTCCGATGTCGCGCCCGTCGGCAAGGCCGAAGACGAGGCCCTTGAGCCGGCGCTTGCCAAGCTCAGCATGTGTGTTCACCCACTGCGCAAACTCCTTGCGTGGACCGCTCACCAACCCCAAGCCTCGCGCTTCGTCAACGTAGCGTGCGACGTCGGCGAGGATCCCCGCGTGCCGCTCGCGCAGTAGATCGGCCTGTTCGCCGATCCACGAGCGAAGCTCTACTGGAATTTCGCCAGTCAGCGCCTCAGGCACTTCACCCGCGCGCAGGGCGGCCCAGACGGTTTTTGTGGAGGTTCCGAACATCAGCCGGTGCAGCCGGACGTAGTCGTCCAGCTTGACCTTTGCGCGTGTCCCGTCGGGCCAGCGCAACACAAAGCCCTCCCCCTCGGTATTGGGAATTGTGCGCGCGTCCAGCCGGCCGTAGAAATGCGCACGTCGAACGGACGCAGGCAGCGTCTGCCAGGTGTCCGTATCGGCTCCCGCGAGATCCACCGAGCCAAGAGCGACCAGCTCCTCCGCGCCGCCATAGTCGACAACGATGCGGTTTCCCGGGTAGACGGCTTCCAACAGGATCGTTTCTCCGGCGGGAGGATGATAGTCCGGCGCTTTCGCGGCAAACCAGGCATCGGCCCACAAAGCCTGATCGGATTCAAAGCTGCCGCGGGTGGAAAACAAGCGGCCCCCTTCATAGGCGAAAAGCAGAATCAAGCTGCCGTCCACCTTCTCCCAAAATGCCGGCTGGCCCGGCGGAACCTCCGGCAGTTGGCTCAAGTTGAAGAATTTCGCGAAACCCCGGGCGATGATGTGTCCGGCCTCGTCGAGAACCAGTCCGCGAGCTTCGCGCAGGACTTGCGGCCAGGTGTGTGCTTTGTAGTCGAACTGCGCCTTCTGCGAATAGTTGTAGATCCACAGCGGCAATTCCGCGTGGCGGCGCCGGGTGCAGTAGCCGGTGGCCACGAGTTCCTGCAGTTCTGAATGGAGAGGATAGAACAAAACGAGAAGGCGATCTCAGGTTAACATCCGGCTCAGCGGTCTCGCTCGGCGGCATTCGGCGGCGTTCGTTGACCCTGACATTCGGCTGCCCTTCGGAGGACTTGAGAGCGGCAGGTGGGCCGCCCCTACAATGCGAAAGCCGCTTGGCATAAGTAGTCGCTCGTTTGACTACTCCCGCGCGCTCCCGCGCTGGACCGATAATGACGGGATCCACCCGCGAGGCAAGCGGCCGGTATAGTAGGAGTTAAAGGGGGCACGCGGAATGGGCGCGGGACACGATCACACGCATGGCGCCGCCAACGAGCGCAGCCTGCAATGGGCACTCGCTCTCACCGCAAGCGTCCTGATCGCCGAAGGAATTGGAGCTTTTCTTACCAACAGCTTGGCCTTGCTCTCCGACGCGGCTCACATGCTCACCGACGTGGCGGCACTGGTCATGGCGCTAGTTGCCCTGCGGCTCGGCAAACGTTCAGCCGACAGCAAGCGAACGTTCGGCTACTACCGGTTCGAGATACTCGCGGCGGTCGTGAACGCCATCCTGCTTTTCCTCGCGGCCATCTACATCCTCGTGGAGGCGTACCAACGCCTGCGGACTCCGCGAGAAATAGCGTCCATGGGGATGCTGATCGTCGCCGCCGCTGGCCTTATCGCAAACCTCGTCGGCATGAGGATCCTCCAGAAAGGCGCGGAGTCGTCCATCAACATGAAGGGAGCGTATCTTGAGGTTTGGAGCGACGCCCTCGGCTCGGTTGGGGTTATCGCGGCGGCATCGCTCATTCACTTCACAGGCTGGTGGCAGGCCGACCCCGTCGTCGCGATCTTAATCGGACTCTGGGTGCTGCCTCGATCATGGACCCTACTATCGGAGAGCGTCAACATCCTGCTCGAGGGCGTACCGCAGGGGTTCGCCTTGGACGCCATTCACAGCCGGCTGATGGACATTTCCGGAGTGCTGGACGTCCACGATCTTCACGTCTGGTCGATCACCACCGGTAAGAATACTTTGACCGCCCACCTAACGCTTGATGCATCAATTGTTGACCAGCAAAGTATTCTTAGTCAAGCCCGCGCCGCCATCGAAGAGTTCGGCATCACACACAGTACCGTGCAGATTGAAGCCACCCGATGCGATCCCGCTCCGGAGTGCAGCCTGCAACGGCACGATCACTGACGATTAAATCCGCTTCCGCGGAGGGTGAAAACGTCGTTTGCCTGTTTTCTCCATTGGGACTCGGGGCGAGGCGGCAGTTGTCGAGCGTCACCCTCTTCTCGTGCTGATCGTCACATTCGAAGCCGGCCGGCCGGTATTCTTGAATAAGTCGAATGTCCCACCCCAAAACTCAAGGCCTGAGGGATTCCGTCCTAAGTTACTCCGTAATAATAGCCGCCGCGCTCACAATTATTACCGAAGCCCTGAGCTTATTCAATCTGCTCACACCCGCCGCGGTCGCGATCTGCTGGGCCGCGATCGCTCTCTACGCGGCGTTCCGCCTTCGCCCGGTCCAACTTCCCCAAATACCCAAAATCGCTTGGCCGGAATGGCTACTACTCAGCCCGCTCCTCATCCTGGTCCTTCTCCTCGGATGGATCTCCTGGATCAGTCCCCCAAACGTCTATGACGCGATGGCCTATCACCTTCCCCGCGTAGCATTCTGGGCGCAGCACGGGAACGTTGGGCTCTTTGCGGCCTCCTATCTCAACCAACTGCAAGCCCCTCCGTTCGCCGAGTATTTCACGCTTCATACATGGCTTCTCAGCGGTGGCGATCGCTTCGCGAACTTCGCGCAGTGGGGCGGCTACGCGGGCAGCCTTCTGGCCGTCTCAACGCTCGCCCGGGATTTCGGCGCTACTCCTCGAGGGCAACTTTACGCCGCACTATTTGCCGCCTCCACCCCCAACGCCATTCTCCAAGCCACCGGTGCGAAAAACGATTGCGTACTCACTTTCTGGGTGCTTTGCGCCTGTATTTTCACTGGAGCTACAATCAAAACCGGCCGCGGCGCCTGGCTTGCGGACGCCGCCATTGCTCTCGCTACGCTCACCAAAGGCACGGCGTATCTCTTACTGCCCCCACTCATCGCCGCGCTTTGCCTGCCGGATATACGAACGAAGTGGCGTCGCGTCGCGGCCCTCGCCGGCGTCGGCGCGGTGGCCATCCTGGCGCTCAACGGCCCTTTCTACTGGCGCAATATTCAACTCAGCGGCTCCCCTCTGGGTTTCGATTCCGCCCACGGAGACGGCCTGTATCGCGTAAGAAATGACAAGTACGGATTGGGTGTCACATTCTCGAACGCAGTGCGCGGGCTCGCCGGCCATATCGCATTCCGCGATCCCGACGCCAATCAACGTGTCTACAATACAATCCTCGCTTGGCATGGCGCGCTTGGCATTGATCCCGCCGATCCCGCCACCACCTGGCGTGGCGGCGCCTTCGCCCCAACCGTAAACACAAACCATGAATCCAATAGCCCCAACCGCTGGCAGCTCGTTATCTTGATACTGGCCATCACGTACTCACTCTGGCAGGCCCCGGTAAGATGGTTCGCCCTTGGATGGATCGCCGCGTGGCTAGTCTTCTTTTCATTTCTGCGTTGGCAACCCTACATGACAAGGCTTCATCTTCCGCTCTTTCTAACCGGCGCCGTATTCGTCGGCATCTGTCTCGATTCCGTGCGCCCGCGCCTGCTGGCGGCCATCGTCTTTCTAGCGTTACTGAATAAAGCCCGTCCGTACATTTTCGACAACTGGCTGCGCCCGCTTGAAGGGCCAACGAGCATTCTCAATACAACAAGAGAGGATAACTACTTCCGCGACATCGCATCGGTCATGAACCCTGCGGACACGCGCGAAATCGTTCGCCAAATCGCGCAAACCGATTGCCTCGACATTGGAATCGACACCAACCGAATGGAGTTGGAATATCCATTCATCGCGCTGCTGCTCCGCCGGAATCCGAAGTACTTGTTCCGCCACCTGGACGTCCGCAACGCCTCCCAGCGATACGACTCGCAAAACAAATGGCCACCCTGCGCGGCCATTTGTCTTAACTGCGCCGCTGAGCGCGAACAAATTCTGACCAAACACGCCGCAATTGGCCCTCCCCGCACCTTGGGATCGCACTTACTATTTGTTCACTGACGCCGCCGCAGGTATCTATGGCGCTCAAAATGCGACACGTCGTTCATTGGACAATGTTTCCGATCGCGCATCCACAGCGCGGCGCCATTCAGGACCGCCGAGGAAGCGATGAGCGCGTCGCCCAACTCGAGCGCGTGACTCTTCCGATACCGCCGGAGGCACTCTCGGGCCTGACGGCCGATTGGGAGAATCGGAATCCACCAGCACCGTCACGTCCGGCCGAGCCTCTCAATCCGGGTGCCGCGGCGGAGATTGCGCCCATACTCCTCATCGCCGGTTCCAAAACCGGTCTCCCGCAGCCCCACAAATGCCTGCATGGCCTTCCTTCGCTCGTCAAGATTGCCAACGTAGCGGTCTCGGACCGCTCGCCGAACCAGATCGGAGACGGTTGTACCTTGATTACGCGCAAGCGAATGGAGAGCGCTCCACAAGTCGTCTTCGAGATAAAGCTGGGTTCGTTTCATGATGGATCGTACATATCGCAATCCAATTCGCTTACACTGCCTACTAATGCCGTCCCGCCGCCACTTCCTCGGATCCCTCGCCGCCGCCCAAGCCCAAACTAATTTCGACACAGCCATCAACAATGGCCGCGTCATTGACCCCGCCTCCGGCCTCGACGCCATTCGCTCCCTCGGTATAGCAAACGGCGTTGTTACCGCCATCGGCCCCGCCCCCCTGAACGCCAAAAAAATCATTGATGCCAAAGGCCTCATCGTCTCCCCCGGCTTCATCGACCTTCATTCACATGGCCAGTCCGAAGAAAACTATCGATACAAAGCCCGCGACGGCGTCACCACCGCCCTCGAACTCGAAATCGGAGTTTCGCCGGTAAAGAAATGGGTCGACGAACGCCGCGGCAAATCGCTTATCCACTATGGTGCGTCCGTCGGCCACGTCCCCGCACGCATGGCCGCCATGGACGACTTGAGCGAATGGCTCCCCGCCGGCCCCGCAGCCAAACGTGCCGCCAACGACCCTGAACAAATCAAAACCCTGGAGCTGATACGGAAAGGCCTCAAGGAAGGCGGTGTCGGCATCGGCATGGGCATCGCCTACACGCCGTTCGCGAGCAGAGCCGAAATCCTCGACGTCTTCAACGTCGCCGCCAAAGCCAACGTCCCCATCTTCGTCCACATGCGCGGCGCCGGCCGCAAGGACCCCGGCGTCGTCGATTCGCTCCAGGAGATGATCTCCGATGCCGCCATTTCCGGTGCCCCCGTCCACATCGTCCATCTCAATTCCAGCTCCGGCCGGGCCTTTGAACTTGGCCTCTCCATCGTCCGCGGCGCGCGTGCCCGCGGCATCGATATCACCTACGAAGCCTACCCCTATATCGCCGGCATGACCCGCCTGGAATCGGCCATCTTCAACCCCGGCTTCCGCGAAGCCCTCGAGATGGACTACAAAGACCTGATGTGGGTCGATACCGGCGAACGCCTCAACGAAACGACCTTCGCGGAGCGCCGCAAACAAGGCGGAACCGTCATCACCTTCACCATGCGCGAAGAGGACATCGAACAAGCCATGGCCGCTCCCGACGTCATCGTCGCCAGCGACGGTTGGATCGACAAGGGCAAGGGGCACCCCCGCGCCGCCGGCAGCTACGCCCGGGTGCTGGCTCACTACGTTCGCGAAAAAAAGGTACTGACCCTTAAGGACGCCATTCGCAAAATGAGCCTCCTCCCAGCCCAGCGTCTCGAAAAGTTCGTCCCTGAAATGCGCCGTCGCGGCCGCATAAACGTGGGTTCGTTTGCTGACATCGCCGTGTTCCACCCCGCCCGCGTTCAGGACAAAGCGACCTATCAAAACCCCGCCCAGTACTCCGAAGGCATTACCCACGTCCTCGTCAACGGCACCCTCGTCGTCGAAAACGAAAAGCTCGCCGAAGGCGTCTTCCCCGGCCAGCCCGTGCTCAGCAAGGTCGCCGGCGTTTAACCGGCCATGCGCCCGAAGGATTTTTACGATGACCTCGCCGCAAATTACCATCTGATTTTCGAGGACTGGGAAGCCTCCATGGCTCGTCAAGCCGCCGCGCTCGCGCCCATTTTGGAGCGCGAATGCGGTCCGCCGGGAACGACGCAAGTCCTCGACTGTGTCTGCGGCATCGGCACGCAAACCCTCGGCCTCGCCCAGCGCGGCTTTCGCATGACCGCAACCGACGCCAGCTCATCCGCGGTCGCCCGCGCCCGCCGCGAAGCCGCCTCCCGCGCCCTGCCCATCGAGTTCGCCGTTGCCAACATGCTCGATCTCGGCCAACTGCCCAACGCCAGCTTCGACGCAGTCATTTGTATGGATAACGCCCTGTGTCATCTGGATAACGCCGAAGAACTAACCCAAGCGGCCGCGCAGATCCGCAATAAGCTCAAACCCGGCGGCGCCTTCCTCGCCAGCATTCGTGACTACGACCAAATCATCCACCAAAAGCCCGTCGTTCAAGGTCCGTCATTTTTCGGTTCCTACGGCCGCCGACGCATCGCCCACCAGCTTTGGGACTGGCTCGATGACCGCCGCTACGTCCTCCACATCTACCTAACCGTTGAGGCCGCCGGTCGTTGGGACGCACATCACTATGCGACAACCTGCCGCACCATCCTTCGAGCCGAATTCGACCAAGTTCTGCAACGCGTCGGCTTCACGGCTACACGCTGGCTCTTTCCAGCGGACACCGGCTTCTATCAGCCCATCGTCATTGCTAGAGTCTGACTCCAGTTCCGACTCGACGGAGGGTTAACCGGCGTCGCGCAGTGAGTTGGATGCCGGCTTCCGGTGCCTGGCTCATGGATAGTTCTGTAGCGTGGACGGCATCGTACCCACACTGCCGCAGCCACTCCTGGAGAAAGCGGCATGTCAACTAAGAACTTCGCCCCGCAACTTCAACAACTTCATCCTCGGCCAGGCAAGCCGCATAGCGAAGTGCCGCGTCGATATCTCCGGACTCAAGATATGGATACGCAGCAAGAATCGACTCGCGTGTCTCCCCTGACGCCAGGAGGCCCAAAAGCCGCGATACCGGAAATCGAAGGTCGCGGATACAAGGCTTTCCTGTCGCGACGCCAGGATTCATCGTAGTGCGTTCAATTCGCACCGGACACCTTTCCTACCTCGATGCCCCTACTTCAACATCGCGCTCTTCACGCTCTTGAACCCATCCGGAATCGCAAACATCCCCTCCTCCACGGTCGAGTTCGAGTGATTCTTGAATTCACTCGTCATCTCCATCATCGACGTCTCGGAACTGAACGATCCCTTCACTGGCGGCATCTCCGGATGCGCCGCCACCGCTTCCGGGGCCTTCACCGCCTCTTCCTGTTTCTTCTTGCGCATTCCGCCCAGTCCACCCAGCCCGCCCGCGCCCAATCCGCCCAGCCGTCCCATTCGCCCGGCCACCGCGCTAGTCGCGGCTTGGCCCGCCGCCTGTTCAGCCACCTGCCCCGCGGAAGGCGCCGGGTGACTTTGCTGGGCCTGCTGCTGCGCCTGTTCCATCTGCTTCAACTGCTCCGGATCGGTCGGTATCATCCGTGCTATCTGCAGCACCGTAATCCCGTCCATTCCCGCCATCTTTTTCGCCGCCGCCGCCATGCCTTTGCCCATTCCCGTCTGGCCCACTCCGCCAAACATCGCCGACAAGTCCATCTTTTCGCCCATCCGCCGGTAGAAATTGTTGACCTCACCATACCCCGGCAGCTTCGGCGCCATCCAGTTGCTCATCTCCATCCGCATCTCGCTCTTCTTGCCGGTCTGCGGATCGGTGCCTTCCACATTCATCGACATCAGGAATTCGCGGGTCTTCATGCCGCCAATCACCTCTTCCTTGCCTGTCTCCTTCACATCAATCTCAATCGAAGCGTTCGAACCGGACACCGCGCTCATATTTTTCTCCGCGAACGCCTTCATCTCGGCGAATGTCGTCACCGAGTACTCTTTCTTCTCGAAATTCACTTCGGTGATCGTCTCTTTGTCCAGGTCGTATATAGTCGCCGACTTGCCGTGGTTCAGCACCATCCGGTTGCCTTTCACGGCAACCGTCGAGTTCACCGGATCCATGGCGCCCTTGCTAACACGAGCCGCCATTTTCATCATCGCCATCATGGCGCCGCCCGTCATTCGCGAACTCTGGTCATACCGGAAATCGGCCAGCGCCAAGGAGGCGCTCAACGCCAGTGCCAGCCCAAAACGTGTCAGTCGATTCGTCATCGAAACTCCTCTGTTCATCATATCGGCGGGACTCCTGTACAATAGCGCGTATTCGCCCATTTGTTTCCGGCAAACTAAGTACATGGCCGATTTCGTCATCCGCCCCTCCATTAAGGGCATCATCGTTTGGTACGTCCTCAGCGTACTATTGCTGATTGGCGTCATCGTTTTTATGCAGTCCCAAAATTTTCAGCCCGTCGAGCTATGGGTCCTGCTCGTCATTCCCGTCGCCATCGATCTCTGGGCCGCCATGAAACACATCCGGCTCAACTCCCGCCGCCTTACGCTACAACAGGGCGTTCTCCGGTACGAAGACGGCCTCGTAAGCAAAACACAGCGCAATATCATACTCGACAAGGTCCGCGACGTCAGCATGTCCCAAACCCTCGGCCAGCGCCTCGTTGGCGTCGGAGACCTCTCCGTCGAAGCTCTCGGCGAATCCGGCAATATCACGCTCGAAAACGTGGACCGCCCCCGCCAGGTCGCCGACGCTATCCTCGAAGCCATGCGCCAATCCCGCCAAACGAACCGCTAACCAACTCCCAAACGAACCCAAACTATGAGCGAATTTCTCACTGGAAAGACCGCCGTCATCACGGGCGGCAGCCGCGGGCTCGGCAAAGCCATGGCGCTCGCCCTCGCCGCCGAAGGCGTCCGCATCGCCCTGGTCGCCCGCGATGAAACCGCCATGGCCGATGTTGCCGGCCTCGTCGCGGAGGCCGGTTCCGAAGCCGTCTGCTTTAAGACCGACGTGACCGACGAAATCGCTGTCGCTCAACTCCAGCAGGATGTCCTCGCCCGCTTCGGAGGCGTCGATATCCTCATCAACAACGCCGGCATTAATATCCGCAAGCCTGTCCAGGAGTTTACACTCGACGAATGGCGCCGCGTGAACGACACCAACGTGACCAGCGTCTTCCTTCTCTGTCGCGCATTCGTCCCGCATATGAAGGGCAAGGGCTATGGCCGCATCCTCAACATGACGTCCATCATGAGCCACGTCTCGCTCCCCGGCCGCACCGCGTATTCCACCAGTAAGGCCGCTCTGCTCGGCTTCACCCGCGCGCTCGCCCTCGAACTTGCCTCTGAAGGCGTTACCGTCGTCGGCATCAGCCCCGGGCCATTCGCGACTGAAATGAACCTGCCTCTCATCAACAACCCCGAGGCCAACGCCAAGTTCCTCGCGAGCATCCCCGTCGGTCGCTGGGGGCAAGTCGAAGAAATCGGCAAGCTCGTTCGCTATATCTGTTCGGAAGACGCCGGCTTCATCACCGGAACCGACATCCTCATTGATGGGGGATGGTGCGCCCAATGAGGTACGCCGCCATTCTGCTTTTGACGTGGCTGGCCCTCGCCGGCTGTCAGAAAAGCACCAAGAAGGTTATTGCCGTCGTTCCCAAAGCCACCTCGCATCTGTTCTGGCTCAGCGTCCAGGCCGGCGCGCTCGCCGCCGGCGAAGAATACGGTGTTGACATCGAATGGAACGGCCCCGCCGCCGAGACCGAATACCCTCGCCAGATCCAAATCGTCGACAGTTTTATCTCCCGCCGCGTCGATGGCATCGCCCTTGCCGCGACGGAGCGCAAGGCCCTCGTCGGCGCCGTCGACCGCGCCGCCCAGGCCGGTATTCCGCTTACCGTATTCGACTCCGGCCTTGACTCGGAGAACTACATGAGCTTCCTCGCAACCAACAACTACGAGGGCGGCCAGATGGCCGGCCGCGCCCTCGCCCGCCACCTCAACGGTAACGGCAAGATCGGCGTCATCATGCACGCCCCGGGCAGTGGATCCACCATGGACCGTGAGCGCGGCTTTGAAGATGTCATCAAGGCCGAGTTCCCCGGCATCCGCATCGTCGCCAGCCAATTTGGCCAGTCGGACCGTTCGAAGGCCATGGCCGCCACGGAAAACATCCTCACCGCCCACCCCGATTTGGACGGCCTCTTCGCTTCTTCGGAGCCGTCTAGCGTCGGAGCCTCCTTGGCCCTCAAGTCCCGCTCCCTTGGCGGCAAAGTACCCCTCGTCGCTTTTGATTCGAGCGATGGCATGGTCGAGGACCTCAAGGGCGGCGTCATCGCCGCTATGGTCGTCCAGGATCCCTTCCGTATGGGTCACGACGCTGTCAAGACCCTCGTCGATAAACTTAACGGCCAAACGCCGCCCAAGCGCATCGACCTCAGTGCCCGCGTCATCACCAAAGCCGACCTCGGCAAGTTGGAGGTCCAGCGCCTGCTATTCCCCAACTTCAAAAAACCCGCCCAGTAATGCCTCCCATTCCCGACTCCATCCTCACCGCCGCCTCGCTCGACGAAGCCCTCACCGAGATTCTGAAACACTTCGCCGCCGACAGCGGCACGATCCATCTTCTCGAAGACGACGGACTACTCCACTTGAAAGCCGCCAGCGCCGGCATTCCGGAGTTGGTGCTTCAGACCGTCAGGACGATCCCGGTTGGGAAAGGAATGGCTGGCCTGGCCGTCGAACGAACCCAGCCCGTGACCGCTTGTAACATTCAGAACGACACCAGCGGTGATGTCCGCCCAGGCGCTAAGTTAACGGGCCTGGAAGGAGCGATCGTCGTCCCGATGATGCGCGCCGCCCGCGCCGCCGGCGCCCTCGGCATCGCCAACCGCGCCGAGCGGACATTCTCCGGCGACGAGGAACGGCTTCTTCTCGCCATCGGCGCCCACCTGGCGGGCCGGCATGCCTGAGCGGTTCTTTGTCTTTGAACACAACACCTTGGAGGCGTTTGCCCGCCAGCTCCTGGAATCCACGGGCGTCGCCCAGCACCGGGCCGCGCTGGTGGCGTCGAACCTGATCTTCGGCAACCTCCGCGGCGTCGACTCCCACGGCATGCAGCTTCTGCCCTACTACATCGAGCAGCTCTCCAGCGGTCTCATCGACGGCGGCCAGGACGGCGTTCCCATTCGCGAGAGCGGCGGCACAATGCTCTACAATGCGGCCAATGGATTGGGCGCCGTCACCTCCGACATCTGCTGCGGCCACGCCATCCGCCTCGCACAGGAGCACGGAATCGCCTTCGTGGTGGCGCGCGACGCCAACCACTTCGGCGCCGCCGCCTACTGGGGCCGCCGCATTTCGGCGGCGGGTCTCATTGGGTTGGCCTTCTGCAACGCCTCGCCCATCGTGGCCCCTTTTCAAGCAAAGGAACCCAGGCTCGGAACGAACCCAATCTGCATGTCGGTCCCCGGTCCGCCCGAGACAAGCTGGCTCCTCGACATGGCGACCACGACCGTCGCCGCCAACCGCATTTTCAAGGCCTACCACAACAAGCAGGAGGAAATTCCGCCGGGCTGGGCCATGGACAAGGAAGGCCGCCCGACTATTAGCGTGAATGAGGCTTTCCACGGTCTCATCATGCCGCTCGGCGGCTACAAAGGAACCGGCCTCGCGGTAATGGTGGAGATCCTCTGCGCCATCCTCGGCGGCGGCGCCATGAGTACGGAAGTTGGCGGCCTCCGCGTTAAGGACCGGCCGATGGGGGTAAGCCATTCGTTCCTTGCCATTGACCCGGCCCGCTACCTGCCCGGTGGCGAGTTTAGCGATCGGATGCGCAAGCTGACGGACTATCTCCACAGCGCGAGTCCCGGCGCCGGTTTTGATGAAGTACTCATCGCCGGCGAACCCGAAGCCCGACAGGAAAAGGAGCGCGCCGAAACCGGTATCCCCCTTGGCCCAGGCGAATGGCGGCGCCTCCTCGACTGGGCCGCGAAGTTCAATATCGCTCCGCCTGCCTCGGTCTCGCCACCGGGTTACAATACCCAAGAGCATGCCTGAAGAGCCAAGCGCGGACTGGAACTTTGAACAGGGCCTTATTGATCTCGAATCGGTTGTCAAAGAGCTTGAATCCGGCGACCTGCCCCTTGAGAAAGCCATCCAGATCTTCGAGCGCGGAGTCACCCTCAGCGACCGCTGCCGGAAAGAGTTGGAAGACGCCGAAACTCGGGTCGAAATTCTTCTTAAACGCGGGGAGACGATCGAGGCGGAGGCCTTCGACCCCACCAAGGAATGAACCTCAAAGAATATCTGGCCGTCCGCGTCGCGCGGGTTGACGCCGCCCTCGACTACTGGGTTCCAGCCGAAACTGTTCCCCCTCAGACGATTCACCGGGCCATGCGCTACAGCCTTTTCGCCGGCGGCAAGCGCATTCGGCCCGTGCTCTGCATCGGCGCCGCGGAAGCGCTCGGGGTCACGCTCGACGGTATCGAAGATGCCGCCTGCACAATTGAACTCATCCATACCTACTCGCTGATCCACGATGACCTGCCGGCGCTCGACAACGACGACCTGCGCCGCGGCCGGCCGACGAACCACGTCGTGTTCGGCGAGGCCATCGCCATCCTCGCCGGGGACTCGCTGCTGACTCTCGCGTTTGAGGTGCTTGGCAAGTTGCCCCATGCCGGCGATTTGGTCCGGGCCAGGCTGGTGGCTGAGTTGGCCGCCGCTGCGGGCACCGTCGGCGGCATGATAGGCGGGCAGGTCCACGATATCGAAGGCGAGCGCCAAAGGCCTACCGCTGAATTGCTCGAAGCCATTCATCGGGCGAAGACCGGCGCGCTATTGCGAGCGAGCGTCCGGATGGGCGCTATCTACGCCGGCGCGGCGCCGGACCAGCTCGATGCGCTGAGCCGGTTTGGCGAGCATACCGGTCTGGCGTTCCAAATTGTCGATGACGTTCTCGACGTGGAGGAGTCCTCCGAGACGCTCGGCAAGACGGCTGGCAAGGACCAGGCCCAGCGGAAGATCACATTTCCGGCGGTTTATGGCCTCGACCGTTCCAAGGCGATGGCGGAGCGGGAGCGAATAGCGGCTCACCAGGCGCTTGAGCCCTTCGGCGAAGCCGGCCATCCGCTGCGCGAATTGGCCGATTTCATTGTGAAGCGCAAAGCATGAAGACCCAGCGGATGCGTCTGGATCAGCTTCTCTGCGAGCGCGGTCTGGCTGAGTCCCGCGAAAAGGCCAAGGCGCTGATTCTGGCCGGTCAAGTGAAGGTGAACGGCCAGCGGTCGGACAAAGCGGGCAAGGAGACGGGCGTCGAAGCCGCCATCGAAGTCGCCGCGCCGCCGCCCTATGTGAGCCGCGGCGGGTTCAAAATCGCGAAAGCTCTCGACCACTGGGCTATCGATCCGGCCGGTTGGATCTGTTTGGACATTGGCTCATCGACGGGAGGCTTCACCGATTGCCTCCTGCAGCGCGGCGCGGCGCGCGTATATGCCTTCGACGTGGGCACGAACCAGATGGATTGGAGACTGCGGAACGACCCCAGAGTTGTCCTGCGCGAGGGCGTAAACGCCCGGAATTTGCAGCCCACGGATACGCCGGAACGGTCGCGATTGGCGGTCTGCGATGTCAGTTTTATCTCGATCACGATTATTATTCCCGTCCTACCCCCGCTTCTGTGCGAAGATGGCGGACTAGTCATCCTTGTGAAACCGCAATTCGAAGTCGGGCGCGAACAGGTCGGCAAAGGCGGCATTGTTCGCGATGGCGCGCTGCACCAACAGGCCATCTACCGTGTGGCGAAGGCCTCCGAGGCGCTAGGTTATCGGACCGAATGGATCGAAAGCCCTATTCTGGGCGCCGGGGGCAACAAGGAATTCCTGCTCTATGCAAGACATTAAAACTGTCGGCATTCTCTCCAAACCGAACGTCGAATCGGCCCCCGAGATCCTGGAAAAGCTGCTCGCATGGCTCGATGAGCGCGGGATTGCGGTGCGTCTGGATCTGGTATCGGCACAGTACGTGAAGCGGCCCGGCGGCATCGAGCGGGATCATGTGCCCGACGGCGCCCAATTGTTGATTGTCTTGGGCGGGGATGGGACCCTTCTTTCCGCGGCGCGCGCCATTAAGGGACGCGACATCCCTCTGTTTGCGGTGAATCTGGGCAGTCTGGGTTTTCTGACCGCCATTACGGTCGATCAGTTGTTTCCGGAACTCGAAAGGGTTCTGGGCGGCGAGCATCGAATCGGCGTCCGCAGCATGTTGCATTGCGAGGTCTATCGCGGCGAGGAGCGCCTGGCGAGCTACGAGGCCTTAAACGACGTCGTGCTCACCAAAGCGGCGCTGGCGCGCGTAATTGACCTCCAGGTTTACTCCGACCGGCATTTTGTCTGTACCTACAAAGCGGATGGGCTGATTATTTCCACTCCTACGGGCTCGACCGCCTATTCGCTGGCGGCGGGCGGTCCGATTATTTTTCCGCAGGTGGCCGCGTTGACCATCACCCCGATTTGCCCGCATATGCTTACCAATCGCCCTGTGATCGTGCCCGATTCGAGCGAGATCACCGTGTGGGCGCGCAGCGAGGACGAGGAGATCTATCTCACCGTGGACGGCCAAGTGGGACAACCTCTCAAGCGGAACGACCGCGTAGTCTGCCGCAGCTCCGAGCACACGTTGCAACTCGTCCGGCCCCCGAAGATGTTGTTCTTCGATGTCCTCCGTCAAAAACTGAAATGGGGAGAACGATAAATGGGATTTCTCGGCAAGATTACCGGCACCGGCTGGATCTTTATCGCGATGGTGTTTGGCGTGGCGCTGGGCGTCCTGGCGCCCGATGTGGCGAAGGAGTTGACCCCCGCCAGTAACATCTTCTTGAAACTGATCAAAAGCATTATTGCGCCGCTATTGTTCGCCACCCTCGTGTATGGAATTGCCGCTTCGGGCAATGTAAAGACCATGGGCCGGGTGGGCGGCAAAGCTATCCTTTACTTTGAGATCGTGACGACCATCGCGCTGTTCCTCGGTTTGGCCGCCGTGAACTTCATACGGCCCGGCGCCGGTCAGTATGTGGCGCCGGCCGCGACGGAGACCGCAGCCATACCGGCTCTGAAAAAACCGCCGACCGTTGGCGAGATTCTAGAGCATACATTTCCGGCGAGCGTTATCGACGCGATGGCCAAGGGCGAAGTGTTGCAACTCGTCGTTTTCTGCTTCATTTTCGGAGCGGCTTGCACGGCGATCGGCGACAAGTCGAAGCCGATCGTCGAGTGGTGCGAGTCGCTGGCCGAAGTGATGTTCCAGTACACGCGCTACGTAATGATGCTGGCCCCGATTGGCGTGGGCGCCGCGATCGCGGTCACCGTGGGGGCGAAGGGCCTGGGCGTCTTGTTCACGCTGGGCAAACTGCTGGTCACGATGTACGCGGCGCTGATTATTTTCGTCGTCTTCGTCCTGGGCGCGGTAATAGTAGTTTGCAGGATCCCGCTGGGCCGATTCATCAACGCGGTGAAGGAGCCGTGGCTGATTGCGTTCTCGACGGCGTCGAGCGAAGCGGCGTTGCCGAAGGCGCTCGAAAACATGGAGAAGTTCGGCGTGCCGAAGCATATTGTGAGCTTCGTGCTGCCGACCGGCTATAGCTTCAACCTGGATGGGACGACGTTGTACCTGTCCGGCGCGTCGGTGTTCTGCGCGCAGGTGGCCGGTATTGAGCTGACGTGGAGCCAGCAGTTATTGATGATGCTCACGTTGATGCTAACCAGCAAGGGCGTGGCGGGTGTCCCGCGGGCGTCGTTGGTGATCCTCTCGGGAACCGTGGCCACGTTTGGCATCCCCGCCGATGGGATCGCGATGATCCTGGGGATCGACGCCATACTCGATATGGCTCGGACCTCGGTTAACGTTTTAGGAAATTGCCTCGCGACAGCGGTGGTGGCCCGTTGGGAGGGTGTTGATTTGAGTAAGGCTCCGGAGTTGGTGGAGTCTTAATTCACGGTTCTGAGCCTCCGAAAACTTTCGGCGGCCGGAGTTGACCTTGCCGACGCAATCATTTGCCGGCTTCGACAATTTACTGAAAGAACTCCGCGATCGCGCGGCGCGTATGTTCTATATCCTCGCCGGTGTGCGCCGTCGAGAGGAATGCCGCTTCAAACTGAGATGGCGGAAAATACACGCCACGCTCCAGCAAATGATGGAAGAATTTGCCGAACCGCTTCGTATCGGACGTCTTCGCGGTCTCGTAGTCGGTGACCGGCGTCTCCGTAAAAAACAGCGTGAACATGGAGCCGGCCCGGTTCACCGTCAACTCCGCCGGCAGTCCCGTACACAAGGTCGCGGCGCTCGCTTCAAGCTGCCCATACAGGCCCGGATGCTGGCGAATATGCCGCAGCATGGCCAGCCCGGCGCTGACCGCGATCGGATTTCCGGAGAGCGTTCCCGCCTGATACACATTCCCCACCGGCGCCACTTTCCGCATGATCTCCTTGCGCCCGCCGTAAGCGCCGATCGGCAGCCCGCCGCCGATCACTTTCCCGAATGTCGACATATCCGGCGTGACGCCGAACAGCGATTGCGCCCCGCCGCGCGCTACTCGGAAACCCGTCATCACCTCGTCGAAAATCAATAGCGCGCCGTGCTTCCGCGTCAACGAAACAAGCGCCGCAAGAAACTCGGACGTTGGCAACACGCAGCCCATGTTGCCGACAACAGGCTCCAGAATCACGGCGGCTATTTCAGCTCCATGCGCCGCAAACGCGCGCTCCAACGCCTCCACACTGTTGTACGGCAAAGCCAAGGTCGTATCCGCGAACGCCTTCGGCACGCCGGCCGTATCGACAATGCCCAAAGTGGCCATTCCGCTTCCCGCCTTCACCAGCAGCGAGTCAACGTGTCCGTGATAGCAGCCCTCAAACTTCACCGTAAGGTCCCGGCCCGTAAATCCGCGCGCCACGCGCAGAGCCGACATCGTCGCCTCAGTCCCGGAATTCACCAGCCGCATCATTTCCATTGATGGCACGGCGTCGCGGATCTCCTCGGCCAGTTCAATCTCCCGTTCCGTCGGCGCGCCGAAGCTGGTGCCGATCGTCAACGCATCCTCGATGGCCGCCAGAATTTCCGGATGCCGGTGGCCCAGCAGCATCGGCCCCCATGACCCGATGTAGTCGATATACTCGTTCCCATCGACATCCCAGAGCCGCGCCCCGTTGGCTCGCGCCATGAATCGCGGCGTCCCGCCGACGCTGCGAAACGCGCGTACGGGTGAATTCACTCCGCCCGGCACCAGTTCCTGACCGCGAGCTAACAACGCTTCAGATCGAGCCGTGTTCATTCCATTCCTTCTTCAACAATTCGTCGCAGGAAAACATTCACGCCGATTTCCGTGAGAGTCAATTGCAAGCTATTCTTGATCTGCTTTCGCAAATCGAGATATGGCATCGTCCCGGCGAACAACTCCTGAACAATTCCATGCAGCCGCGGGCTTCGCCGCAGGAATTGAACCAGCCGGGCGGTGTTGGAGCCAAACAAATACCGGCCCAGGAACAGGCGCCGCGCCAAGGTCGACGCATAGGCCAAATCATCCCCGAATTCCCGCGCAATCGCCGCCGCGTACTCGCTCGGCCGCCCGGACGCCGCCAGATCTCCCGCCAACTCGCCCGAGCGCATGGCGTAATAAATCCCCTCCCCGGTAACCGGGTCGACCAACCCTCCCGCGTCTCCCACCGCCAGCCATCCATCGCCCGCCACTCGATTCCCGCGCCATGAACGCGTATCCAACGAAGGCAGCATGTGCCCGTAGTAGGAAGCCCCGGCGCGCGAAATTCCCCGCTCGTCCATGTACCGTTCCAACCGCGCGCGCATCGCCGACGCCGCCTCACCCTTCCCGCAAATGCCTACCGACAAATGGTCCGCCCGCGGGAAGACCCAAACATATCCCTCGAACTTGGAGAAGAACTCAATGTCGATATGCCCCTGCGCCCGAGGGACAAAATAGCCCAGCGAGGTCATGCTGTCGGCGGCCGTAAACGCCGTCCCGGCGCTCCGCAGCGGATTGCGCGCGCCCATCGCCACGATCACAAAATCGGCTTGCAAATTACCGCCGGCCGTTCGTACGTTCCAATGTCCCTGGTCACGGTCCAGGCCGAGCACGCGCGCTTGCCGCAGTTCCGCCCCCGCCGCGGCCGCACGGTCGAGCAAAAGTTGGTTGAGTTCCTTGCGCGAAAAAATCAGCATCGGCTTATTCAGGCTCAGCCGCGCGGCGCCAGACTCCGCCGTGTGCAAACAGGTCTGGGCCACGCTCCGGAACCGGCCCGATTCGAGCAGAAAAGGATACTGCCGATACGCCTTGAACGTCACGCCGCCGCCGCAGGGCTTCTCCCAGGCGAGCTTCTCGTCGAATAGAATTGTCCGCACGCCCGCCACCGCCAACTGGCGCGCCGCGAACGCTCCGGCCGGCCCGCCGCCCAGGACGGCGACAGTCTTCACGGATGCGCCTTCGGCGTTGACGGCGCATGCACCGCGCCGCCGCCCGCGCCACCGGCGGGCGGATGTCCGGCGGGCAAATCGCCAGTCGGCGTCCCGGTAGCTCCATGCGGATTCGCCTTCGGCGGATTCACCGTCCACTTGCCGCCATCCATCGTCAACGAGTAGTTCATCTGGATCCCCGAGCCGCCTTCCTTCGGCGAAACCGACACCACCGCATCGGCCTCTTTCTCCCGGAAATTCACCGAGACAACGTCAATCTTCATCGACTGCGCCAGCATGTCGCCCCGCTTGCCCAAGTGATCCAGGATCGCCTGCTTAACGGCTTCCTGATTTTGCGGTGCACTGGCGCATCCGGCGACCAGCAAGAGAAAAAGAGAGAGAATTCGTACGTCCACACTCGAATTATAACGGGCCGGCCTATTGTTGGGGCACGCGATCCATTAACAACAGGCTCTCCAAGTCCGCCACCGCCCGCCACCCATCCCGCAACGCATCGACGTACTCGTCCTGCAATTCGAAGTAAGTCCGCTGCGCCATCAACACCCGCGGATACTCCGCCTGCATCCCCCGGAAATTTCGTTGATACATCTCAAACGCCTGCCGCGCCGCCGGCAGCATCTCATCGCGATAACGCACCACTGTCGTCCAGGCCGATTCATAGTGCTGCCAGGACGCCGCAAACCGCGCTTGCAACGCCCGCTCCGTGCGGTCGCCTTCCAGACGCATCTTCTCCACGCCCGCCCGGGCGGCGCGCAGGTTGCCCTGTTGCCGATTAAAGATCGGAATCTCGATCCCGACGTCGAAGATTCCCTCCACGCCCACCGGCCGGCCGCCCGGCACGTCCCCCCACTCCCGGTTGTTGCGCAACCCCCCGCGCAATTGCAGATCCGGCACGCGCGCCGCCTTCGCCTGCCGCAACGCAAATTCCGCTTTGGCCTGTTCCGTTACCGCCATCGCCACCTCTGGGCTTTGCCCGCGGATTCGCGCCCATAGCGCCTCCCGCTCCAACTTCGGAAAGTCATCCACCATGCCCTCAAGCTCTTGGGGCGCCAAAGCGTCCACGTTTAACAGCGCCGCCAACTCCACCCAGGCCCGTTGTTCCACCTGCCGCGCCTGAACGAGACGCAGCTCCGCGCGTTGCGCCTCAACGTCGGCCGAGCGAATATCGGGCTCGTCCATCCTACCCAGATTCAGTAGTTCCCGTGCGATTCGCGCCGAATCGGCGGCGGTCGAAGCCAACTGCCGCCGCGCCGCGACCCGTTCCCCGGCGGCCAGCGTCTCATAGAATGCCGCCGTCAACTGACCCTTAAGCCGCAACCGCCACGCTTCCCGCATCGCGCGCGCCTGTTCCAATTCCTGCCCGGCCAGGCCGCGCTCAATTCCCAGCTTCCCGCCCATCACAATTCGCTGCTCCACAAACCCGCCAACGGTCCCGCCGCGCGTGGCCTTGGCCACGTGCTCCCCCGTCGCGCCAATAGTCGGATTCGGATACAGCCCCGCCTGGATTTGGCGGCCCTCCGCCATTCGCACGACCGCCTCCGCTTGGCGGAATTCCGGATTCTGTTGTAAAAGCCGGGTCTCCAAATCCGCCAGTGTCAAACCGGCGGCCAACAACAGAAGCGGCGTCATTTCGCCGCTCCCGTGGGATGCACATGGCCGCCCGCCGGGGCCTTCCGCGGGGGCGGGTTCTTGCGTAGTTCTTCAATCTTCGCGTACACTTCCGGCGTTACCACGCGAACCAGCGTCATCATTCCGCCCATCGCCGCGGACCAGCCTTTCCTAAGCCCAAAATTCTCCGGCTTGTGCGAATACGGATCGTCGTCCGGCATCCACATGTCCTGCGGATATCCGGGTACTTTCTTCCTCTCCGGGTCGTCCTTCGGCCAGTGCTCCGCTCCATGCTGCATTGGACCCACCATTGGGAACATGTTGTTCATCATGTGGTGCGGCAAATGGCAGTGCAGCATCCATTCGCCCACCATTGCGGCCTCGAACTCTATCTCCCGCACCTGCGCCACGCCCACCAGCACGGTATTTTGCGGGTACCACAGCGCCTCCGGCAGCCGCCCGCCTTCGGTCCCGGTCACCGCAAACTGAAATCCGTGCAGATGGATCGGGTGATGATCCATGCCCAAATTCAACAGGCGAATTCGCACCCTCTCCCCCTGCCGCACCACCATCGGTGTGCAATCCGGACCCGCCTTCCCGTTGTACGTCAGCCAGTTAAATTCCATCGCCAGCGAGTTCGGCACGTCGTTGTTCGGCCGCAGGTCCCACTCCTGCAGAATCAGACCGAAATCCCGGTCCACGCGCGGTCTGGCCGGCGTTTTCGGATGAATCAGAAAGAACCCGATCGCGCCCATCATTTCCTGCATGGGAAAATGCGAATGATAGAAACAGGTGTTCGTCTGGTTCAGCGTAAACTCATAGACGTGCGTCCCGCCGGGCATGGTCGGGTCTTGCCCCAGTCCCACACTCCCATCCTGCGTATGCGGCACTTCAAACCCGTGCCAATGGACCGCCGTGGGTTCGGGCAATTTATTGTGGAAAACAACCCGGACGCGGTCGCCTTCGTTCACCTCCATGGTGGGGCCGGGCACCGTGCCGTTGTAGCCCCAGCCGGTTAGCTTCCGGCCCGGCGCAATCTCCGAGGTAACTACCTCGGCGGTCAAGTGAAACTCCTTCACGCCGTCAACCAGGCGTGGTTCCAACTTTCCCAAGTCCGGGGTGAAAAACGGTGCCCGCGTGGGCGCCGGCGCAGCCGCCTGCGTGGCGGCTCCTCCCGCAAGAAGGCGGCCGAGAAAGCCGCGGCGGTGAAAAGGCATAACGCTCCTCCTGAAATCATGGACAGAAAATGGCCGTCGTGATCGGAGGAATAATCAGAGTCGTAAAGGAGTATGTTGCGGTGTCGCCAATGTGACCGGCGAAGAAACGCACCGCGCCGCATCTTCCGGTAAGGCCAGCGGCGTCCAGGCCATTATAACGACCGGCGCGGCGTTCGCGATCGGAAGATCGTCGGTAGGCTTCAATTCATGAGCGCAATTGCTCGAAATTGCCGCCGCCACACAAACCGTCGAACACCACGCATTGGCGGCTGGCGCCACCATCAACACGAGGATCAGCAACAGGAATGTCGCGCGCCGGGTCACTATTTACATCATACAGGCGAACGCGGGGAATAATCCCAGCTCGCGGCGGAATTTACAGGCATGCGCTTTGCAATCATTCCGCTGTTCGCCATGTTCCTCAGCGCCCAGGAATTGCAGTTTTCCGCCGTTCAACCCGACGGACTCCGCCCCTCCGCCCGCTTCGATGGAACGATCGCGTACGACCCGCCCTCCAACCGGATTTTCCTCTTCGGCGGTGAAGATACCACCGCCCGCAACGACCTTTGGGCTTATGCCGTCGAAACCCGCCAATGGCGGGCCATCTCCCCGGCCGGCGTCAAACCCGATGCCCGGTCCGGACATACGCTGAACTACGATCCCATTCGCCGCCGCCTGATCCTATTCGGCGGTCAAGCCAGCGGATTTTTCTCCGACGTCTGGGCCTACGACATTGCCGCCGATCAATGGACCCGTCTCGCCGATAACGGCGCCGGCCCCAGCCGCCGCTACGGCCACTCCGGTATCTATGACGCCGCCCGCAATCGCATCGTCATCTCTCACGGATTCACCGACCGCGGCCGCTTTGACGACACCTGGGCCTTTGATCTTGCCTCCAATCGCTGGTCCGATATCAGCCCCGGGGACGGACGCCCGCTGCGGCGCTGCCTCCATCACGCCGTCCACGATCCCGCGGGCGACCAGATGTTTCTATACGGGGGCTGCGCATCCGGTTTCGGCCCCTGCCCGCTGGGCGATCTGTGGGCTTTCAACCTACGAACGAACCAATGGAAAGAAGTCCGGACTACGGTCAATCCCCCGCCCCGCCAACATTACGGACTGGCCTTCGACGAGGCCCGCCGCCGCCTCGTTCTCTTTGGCGGTTCTGGAAATGCTCTTTATAATGACACCTGGGAATTCGACCCGGCATCGCTCACGTGGGCCCAACTCAACATTGCCGCGCCGCCCACCGCCCGGCTTCGTCATCAGGGTGTCTACGCGCCCGCTCCGGCTGACGCCATCTTCTTTTTTGGCGGCGTCAAAAACAGCGCCAAAACCGACGAATTGTTGAGCCTCGCCCCCGCCCGCCCAACCATCGTGAACGCTTTTTCTCAAGCGCCCGGTCCGCTGGCGCCTGGCACGCTCGCTACTCTCTACGGCGCTGGTTTCCCCGCCAACCCCGCCATCACCGTCGCCGGTCTGGCGGCCCCCATTCTCTACTCCAGTCCCCGCCAAATCAACCTCCGTATCCCCGATAACGCGCCCCTCGGCCGCACCACCGTGCTCAACGTCCCCGTCACAATCGTCGAACGCGCTCCCGGCCTCTTCCCGGCGGGCTTCCGCACGGCGGACGTTATCGTCCTCTTCGCTACTGGCGCCAACGAATCCCTCCCGGCCCCGGTATCGCTTCAAATCTCCCGCAACGAAGCCGAAATCCTTTACGCCGGTCCCGCGCCCGGCGTCCCCGGCGTAATGCAAATCAACGCTCGCATTTCGCCAACCACTCCTTCCGCCATCACCGTTGCGCTCCGCGTCGGCGCCGCCGAAACCACAGGCACAATTACCATCCATGACACGCCGTAACTTCTTTCTCGCTCTCGTTCCGCCCCTGTTCACGGACCGTAATGGGATTGCCATTCGCGGGTACGATCCAGTGGCTTATTTCACCCTCGGCCAGCCAACAAAAGGCCGCCCCGCGTTCGCCCACGCCCACGGCGGCGCCACGTTCCACTTCGCTACCGCCGAACACCGCGAACTGTTTCGCAAGCATCCGGAAAAGTATCTGCCGCAATACGGCGGCTATTGCGCGTGGGCGGTCAGTAACAACTACACTGCGCCCATCGATCCGCAAGCCTGGAAGATCGTCGACAAGAGGTTGTATCTGAATTACTCGCTCGACGTCCAAAGGAAATGGGCGAAAGAGTTGCCGCAGCGCATCCAAGCCGCCGACCGCAATTGGCCTCAACTACACAAATGAAACTTCAAACCCTGTTGTTCTTAACCATCCTTCCCCTGGCCGCCCAGAATCAGGAACTCGGCCTTTCAATCGGCTCCCTCCGCGGTGTCGATACGCCCCAACTCGGCGGCGGAACCGCGCTCCAGGCCAACTACGCGATTCGCTTCGCCGCCATCGGCCCCATTAAACTCTACGGCGGCGTCAACTTCCTCGCCAATCCCCAGCGCAAAGTAACATCCTTCAACCCCGCGGTGATTCGCGACCTAGCCAGCCTTTATGTCACGCCCGAACTGAAGGTAAAACTCGGTGATCGACGATTTCAACCGTTCGCTTTCGTCGGCGCCGGCCTGTCCGTTTACGAGCACAGCCTCCTCACTACCGGCGGCCTCCCAAACCCCGGCCCGCGCACGAGTAACACGGGCGCATTCACCTATGGCGGCGGTCTTGATCTTAGAATCATCCGCTGGTTCGCCTTGCGCGGCGAGCTCCGCGACACTTACTCCGGCGCGCCTCGCTATAACATCCTCACCGGCAAACAACACAATACGTCCGTCACCGGCGGCTTCGTTCTGCGCTGGGGGCGGTGATGCGGGTCACCCGAAAGCGGGCCCCATCGGTCTTGCGGCGTTTGCAACGAATCTCTGGCAGGAGCCTTTGCTAGACTCAAATTGAAAAATGCAAGCGAGTCTCAGGGATGTGCTTCAAACGCTCCGTGATCATGAAAGTGATTTGCGGCGGCTAGGGGTGTTACACGCCGCCGTGTTCGGTTCGGTCGCGCGAGGGGAAGCCGGAGTAAACAGCGACATTGACGTGCTATTGGAACTCGACGAGAGTCATCCGATGGGAGTCTTTGAGTATACGCGGCTCAGACTGCACATCAACGGGCTCCTCGAAGGGGCCGCCGACGTAGTGAATCTTCGAACGATGAAGCCTTTGCTCCGAGGAAATATTCTGCAAGACGCGACCAATGCCTTCTAAAAATCCGGCGCAACGGCTGTTCGACATCGTAGACAATGTTGACGCGATTGCGGCCTTTACCGCCGGACTTGACGCGCAAGCGTTTCGCTCGGACCGGCGAACGGTTTACGCCGTAGTGCGTGCTCTCGAAATCATCTCGGAGGCGTCGCGACGTCTGCCGCAAGACTTGTTCGACCGGCACCCTCAAATTGATTGGGCTGCTGTGGCGGCGTCTGGGAACGTGTACAGGCATGAGTACGAAGCGGTCGATGAGACATTGATTTGGCACACGGTCCGCCATGACCTCGCGTCACTCCGAAAAGTGGCCGAGGAAGAGTTGCTTCGCTTTCGTTCGGACCTACCGGGGAAATGAAGCCCCATGCCGCCCGCGCTACACTGACTATATGCGCCTGGTTCCGCTTCTCCTGCTCGCCGCCTCATCCTTGTCCGCCGAATTCCTGCAGGCGCGCATCGAAATCGGCAACATGGATTGCGTTACCTGTGTCCAGTCGCTTGAAATGGGACTGAAGAAGATCCGCGGCGTCGAAAAGGTCACCGTCGGCCCGCAAAATAGCGCCGACTTTGTCCTCCAACCCGGCAACAAAGTCACCCTCGAACGTCTTCGCGATGCGATCAAAGGCGTCGGGTTCACGCCCAACACCGCGCACGTGATCGTCCGCGGCAAGCCCGTCACCGCCGAAGGCCAATGGCGCTTTGAAGTCGACGGAATCGCCAAGACTTACAACCTGTCCACGCCCAGCAACGACACTGTCCGCGCTATTCGCGCCCGCGATGGCCAAGTTATCACCGTAAAAGCCGTTTCCCCGCCCCCGCCCGATCCGCGGACCATGCCCTCGCTTGCCGTCGACTCGGTGGTCGAGCCCCGGTGACGGAGCGGTCTCTCGCTTTTCGCGCTCTCCAACATCCTAATTTCCGCATATTTATCGGCGGCCTCGCCGTCAGTCTAATCGGCACCTGGATTCAAAGCGTAGCCCTCAGTTGGCTTCTCTATCGCCTCACCCATTCCGAGTTCCTGCAAGGCCTTTCCACTTTCTGCTCCCTTATGCCGGTGCTCCTCCTCAGTCCCATTGCCGGTCTCGCCGCGGACCGCTTCCCCCGCCACCGCATCGTCCTCATCACCCAGACCATATTCCTTTGCCATGCCACTCTCCTGGCATTTCTAACTCTCACTAGCCGCGTCACTGTCACCCACGTTCTCGTCCTCGCCGTGTTACTCGGCTGCGCCAATGCATTCGACATTCCGGCCCGCCAGTCGCTCATGATCTTACTAACATCGAAGGAAGATCTTCTCGGCGCCATCTCACTCAACTCGATAGCTTTCAACACAGCCCGCACTCTCGGCCCCTCGCTCGGCGGCGTCCTGGTTGCCGCCTTCGGAGAAGGCCCCTGTTTCGCCATCAACGCCGTCAGCTTCCTCGCCGTCCTGGCGTCATTGTGGAGGTTACAACTCCCCCCGTCCGCCCCTCGCCAACGCCATGGCGACGAAGGCCTCGCCGCCGGCGTTCGGTACGCGTGGTCCCGTCCCGCCGTTCGCAACCCGCTACTCCTCTGCGGCATCATCACCCTCGCCAACGCGCCGCCGCTGGTCCTCGGCCCATTCATTGCCGACGGGCTGTTCCATCAGGGCGCCGGCGGCCTTGGCATCCTCTTAGCGAGTTTCGGCCTGGGAGCCACGCTCGGTGTCGCCCGTCTCGCCAGCATGAAGTCGAGCGAGGGATTGCAAAAGGTGGCTGGCCAGGGAGCCCTGTTCTACGGTTTGGCGTTGCTCGCCTACTCGCTCGCCCCGCAATTCTGGATGGTGGTAGCGGCGTCTTTCGTCGCCGGCTACGCGTTTTTCCGCCAAAACGCCTCGAACAACGCGCTCATCCAAACCGTCATTGACGAAAAATACCGCGGCCGCGTGATGTCGTTCTACACCATGATGGCCGTCGGCATGCTCCCCATCGGCGGCTTGTTCACCGGCTGGGCCGCCGAACGCTTCGGACCCCGTCCGGTCCTCTTCGCCGCCGCGGTCGTCGCCTGCGCCGCCGGTACGGCCTTTCTCTACTACACTCGGTCCATGGACGCCAACGAATGCTCCGCCCAATAGTCGCCTTCTTACTGTTCGTATCGGCCCTCGGCGCCCAACCGTCAAATAAAACCCTCTTCGATCAGATCGACCCCACGCTCGAAGAACTTTCCAAACTCACCGGCCTCCCCACCAAGTCGAAAGTGGACCGCGACTTTATTACTCGCGAGAAGCTCAAAGAGTTCCTCCAAACTCGCATTGATGAGACAGTGAAGCCGGAAGAAATCCGTGTCGAGGAATTAACCCTGAAGTTATTCGGCTTCGTCCCGGAAAACTACAACTTAAAGGAGTCGACTGTAAGTCTTCTCACGGAACAGGCCGCCGCCTTCTATGACTACCGCAAGAAGAAAATGTTCCTGCTCGAAAGCGCGCCGGAAATCTCACAGCGCTTCGTCCTGATACACGAACTCGCGCACGCCCTCGCCGATCAGCATTTTCAACTGGAGAAATACATCCATCAGGGCCGCAATGACGATTCGGCCACCGCTCGCATGGCCGTCATGGAAGGCCAGGCCCAATGGCTGATGTACGAACTGATGGCCAGGAAAACCGGCCAGTCGCTCCTTAAGGATCCCGCCATGGTCCGGATGTTCGTCAATGCGTCGTCGATGGGCCTCAGCCAATATCCGGAGTTATCGAACGCCCCGCTCTATGTACGCGAAAGCCTGCTGTTCCCCTACACTCGCGGCCTGGTCTTCCAGCAAGCGGTAATGGAAAAACTCGGCGACGCCGGGTTCGCCGAAGTCTTTCGGCGCCCGCCGCACAGCACCCGGCAAATCATGCATCCGGAGTTGTACTTCGAAACGAAGAAGCCGTTGAAAATCAAAGCGCCAAAAGTGCCCGGGGCCAGCCGTTATAGCCAGGTCATCGAAGGCGAACTGGGTGAATTCGATATTTACATTCTGCTCAAGCAGTTCGTGGACGAGGAGACGGCCGACAAGCTCTCCCCGCTCTGGCGTGCCGGACATTATCGGGTCCTGGAGAAAAAGGAGAATCAACATCCATTTTTGTCATTTGCCCTGCAATTCGACACCAAGCCGGGGGCGGAGGAGTTTGCGCGGCTGTATGAGGAAAAGGTAATCCCCGCAAAAACGAAACGTCCCGGGAGCGGCGTCGTCAAAGTGGAAGGAACCCGCGTATCCATCCTCGAAGGAATAGAATAAAGTTATGCGCTTCTTCGCTCTAGCCGCCCTTGCGGCATTCTCTCTGGTCGCCGCGGAAGTGCCGCGCCCCGCGCCGGATTTCACCGTCCGCATGGCCAACGGCAAGGACGTCAAGCTCAGCGATTACAATGGCAAGGTCGTCGTCGTGGAGTTCCTGCTGACGACGTGTCCTCATTGCCAGCGCGCCTCGCAAGGGATGAACAAGGTCTACCGCGAACTCGGATCCCAAGGCTTGCAGCCCATCGGCGTGGCCGTGAACGACATGGCGAACATGCTCGTCGATGACTATGTAAAGCAGTTCAATCTGGACTTTCCGGTCGGCTGGTCCCTGCGTGATCCGGTTATCAACTTCTTGCAACACCCAGTGATGATGATGATGAATTTCCCGAATCTGGTGATCATCGACCGGACCGGCCAGATCCGCCACCAGTTTCCCGGCGGCGACAAGTTCTTCGACAACGAGGAGAAGAACCTCCGCGATCTCGTTCTGCCGCTCTTGAAAGCGCCGGGCGGGACCAAGAAGGCCGCCAAGAAATCCTAGTCGTTAACGTTCGGCCAGGAGTGCCTCTATTCGCTCGGCCATCGCGGTCCGGTCCGCCAATCCGGCATGCGATACGGCTATTCGCCCAGCCCGGTCAATCAGGAAGGTCGTGGGCAAAGTTTCCACTCCTCCGAATTGCCGCGCGATCTCATCGTTGCCCACCATAATCCGGTAGTTCACCGGCATCGTTTCCAAGCTGGGCCGGACCGACTCCCATCCGTTCTCGTCCATCGACACCCCCAGCACCACGAGACCCGCGTCCCCATATGCCCGCTGAAATTCAACGAACCATGGGATTTCCGTCTTGCACGGTGGACACCAGGTCGCCCAGAAATTCAGCAAAACAACCTTTCCTTTGAAACCCGCCAGCCGTACCGCATTGCCGGAAGCGTCCGTCAACGAAAAGTCCGGCGCCGCTCGCCGCGCGTCCGCTGGACGAGGGGTCGTAAATCCGAAAAACTGCCCAACAGCCGCCGTTTCCGCCACGCAAGCGTTAACGCAGCGCTGCGCAAAAACTCGCGTCGCCGGAAAGGCCAGCAGACACGCACAGGCCGCCGTCGCGCCGCTCGCCGCGAACGCCCAAGTTTTGGCGCGCCGCTTTCGCGCGGCCGCGGCGTGCCGACAGCGTTGCAGTCCCAACGCCGGATCGGGACTCCAGCCATCACCGGTTTCGAGCGTCGCCAGACGCCGATCCACCCAATTGTCAGTAAGATTCGGTTCCATATCGCTCCTCGTACTCCTTTCGAAATGCTCTTTGCGCACGGCTCAGCAGCGTCCCGACAGATGCCGGATTAAGCTCGAGTACCGCCGCCAATTCTTCGTACCGCAACCCTTCGCTCCGCAACAGCAGTAACTCCGCTTGCCGCGGGCTCATCGATCCAAGAACGGCGCGCACCCGGCTCTGTTCCTGATTTGCCGTGTGAATCTCCTCCGGCGTTGCGGCCTTCCCGGCCAGCCGCAACAGCGGTTCGTACCGGCTCCGTCGCGTCCGCGAACGAAGCTCATCCAATGCCATTCGCGCCGACGTGCGATATAACCAACCCTCCACGGTCATACCGGCAGCCACAGTGGTCGGGGAATACTTCAGAAAAACTTCAACCGCCAGTTCCTCCGCCCGGCCAGGGTCACGGATAATCCGCGCGATCAACCGCGCCATTCGCGCGTAGTGTGCGACAAATATCGGCTCAAGATCGTCCGCGTTCATCGTAATAACGGCTTCATTACTCGCATCCACAAATGAAAAACGCGTACGTGTCCCACTTTGTGACACGCCATCCGGAAAAATAGGATAAACTGTAGTTAATTAGTGGGCGAAACTGTGCTTCACTCGGAATCACGCTCCTTATCTGAAATCAATTCGAGTGTGCCAACCGCCCACCCGGGCGCGTGGAAACGACTAGCGGCGTTCGCCGGGCCTGCTTATCTAGTCTCCATTGGCTACATGGATCCTGGAAACTGGGCTACCGACCTGGAGGGCGGTTCGCGGTTTGGGTATCAACTGGTCTGGGTGCTGGTCATCTCGAATGCCATGGCCATCCTGCTGCAGACGCTGAGCGCGCGGCTGGGAATTGTTACCCGGAGAGACCTGGCTCAGGCGTGCCGGGAAGCGTATCCGCGGCCCATTAGCTTTGCGCTTTGGGTGCTGTGTGAAATTGCCATCGCCGCGACGGACTTGGCCGAAGTGCTGGGGGCGGCGATTGCACTGAATCTGCTGTTTGGAATACCGCTGCTCTGGGCGGTAATGCTAACGGCGCTCGATTCATTTTTTATACTTTATTTACTTAAGCTTGGGGTTCAGAAGTTCGAGTGGATTGTAAGGGGACTGGTAGCGGGGATCGGCATCTGTTTTGCCATCGAATTGTACTTGGCCAAGCCGGAATGGGCGGCCGTGGCGGGCGGGCTAATTCCTTCGATCAACAACGAAAGCCTGTACGTCGCCATCGGGATTCTGGGAGCGACGGTGATGCCTCATAATCTCTACCTGCACTCGTCGTTGGTCCAAACGCGGCAATTCGGCGCGAGCGATGCGGAGAAGAAGAAAGCCTGCCATTTCAACTTTATAGACTCTGCAATCGCACTTAATGCGGCCCTACTGGTCAACGCCGCAATTCTGATTTTGGCGGCCACGGTTTTCTTTCGCCGTGGCATAGTAGTGAACGAGATCCAGCAGGCACACCAGATGCTCAGTCCGCTGCTTGGGACCGCGATGGCCAGTTCGTTATTCGCGATCTCCCTGCTGATGTCGGGGCAGGCTTCTACGTTGACGGGAACCCTTTCCGGTCAGATTGTTATGGAAGGTTTTTTAAACCTTCGGTTGAATCCTTGGTTGCGCAGGTTGGTTACGCGCGGGCTGGCGCTGATTCCCGCGGTGGTCGTGATCTATACCTCGGGCGAAAAGGAGGTCTACCAACTGTTGATCTTGAGCCAAGTTGTGCTAAGCCTCCAACTACCGTTCGCCATCATCCCGCTAATTCGCCTTACAAGTGACCGGGAGCGAATGGGAACGTTCGCCAATCGGCCATGGGTCGTCGCACTCGCAAGCCTGGTTGCGGCGGTTATCCTTTTATTGAATGGTTGGCTTGTAAAGAATACATTTAATAAGCTATTAGCGTCTGAAACGAACATTTATTTATTTCTCATTCCAGGTGTCGGCCTGGCAGCTTTGCTGGCTTATTTGCTACTGGAACCATTTGTGGGCAAGCGAAAGGCGACGCCGCGGGCCGTGATTCCGGATCTGGCAGTCCCTGAATTGCCGGGAGTCGAGGGAGCGCTGCCGGTTTATCGAAAGATTCTGGTTCCGCTGGACCATTCGCGATCGGATGGAATAGCGATTAAGCATGCGGTGGCGCTCGCGCGGCAATCCGGCGCACAACTGGTTTTGCTCCACGTGGAAGAAGGGGCGACGAGCCAAGTGTACGGGCCGGATAGTTCAACGGCGGAGGTCACAGTCGGAACGGAATATATATCGACGATTTCGCAACGCATTGCAAAACAGAATATTACGTGTAATTACTTCATCCGTCACTCGACATCGCCGGCCGGCGAAATCGCTCGGTTCGCTCGGGCCGAGCAGCCGGACTTGATCGTGATGGCCGCCCATGGCCATGGGCGGATCGGCGACTTTGTATACGGGCAAACCATTGAGCAGGTTCGACATGCGGTGAAGATCCCGCTTTTCGTTGTCCAATAGTCCCACGCGCTGTGTCAGTCCAACACGGCGGATTCCGACTATCGCCACCTAACCCTAACAAAACAATAAGCCAGCGTCTGGCAACCAGTTTGCATTTATCTTCTCCGTGATGCGCCTTTTGTTTACAGTTTTGGCGGCTTTGGCGTCGACCCTGACCGGTACGACGCTCGAAAAGTTGACCTTTGACGAAATGGCGGCCAAATCCACCTTGATCGTTCGGGGCAGAATCACGTTATCAAATGTAAGGCAGCACGGCGCGATCCACTATTCGCACTATAAAGTGCAGGTTTCCGAGCAGTTTAAAGGCGCGTCGTCGAAGACGATTGACGTGGTAATGCCGGGCGGAACAATAGGCAGGAACCACCAAACGTTCTCGGGCGTGCCGACATTTCCCCCCGATTCCGATCTGGTACTGTTTCTTTGGACGTCAAAAACGGGGTTAACACACGTTATTGGGCTGTCCCAGGGCATACTAAAGGTGACAAAAGACGCCACCGGGCAGACCATTTTCAGCCGGGAATCGATCCGGGAGGGCATAATTGATAGCCGCACGGGCCGTCCGGCGACTGACGGCGGGATGCGATTCACGGCGGCTGAGTTTTCGAGCCGGGTTAACCGGGGAGCTTCGAAGTGAGCCGATTAGCGCGAATGGCGGGAGCGGCGGCGCTGGTCAGTTCGGCGGCGTTTGGCTACTACCACTTCGTGCACTACAGTTTCGGATCGTCGCCATTCAGTGGGATTCCGGAAAAGTTCGACCTTTCGGCGCTACCGAACAGTACCGTCACCTACCATATCGCCGAGAACGGAACGGCAAACTACGCGCCAACGGATGGATTTGCACTGGTAGTGAGCCAGATCCGGGCGGCGGCGAAGGTTTGGAACGACGTAGAGACCTCCGAACTGCGGTTGCGCTTCGGCGGGGTGACGCAGCAGGGCGCGAACCAGAACGCGGCAACGCCATCGATTGATGTGGTTTTCGAAGACCTGCCGCCGGGCGTGAACGGTTACGGCGGGCCAACGGTGAGGAACGATATCGTCAACAACGCGGCGGGGGCGCTGATTCCGATTCAGCGGTCCGTGGTGGTGCTGGCGAAGGATATCGCCAGCCGGCCGTCATGGAGCGAGCAGTATTATTTGACGGCGGTGCATGAGTTTGGCCACGCGCTCGGGTTGCAGCACTCCCTTGTATCGGGAGCGATGGCGACGGAGATCACGCGGGCAACGACGAAGATTCGGCCAATTTTGCCCGATGACGCCGTTGGCCTGTCGCTTTTGTATCCGACCCGGGCGTTCCGGGACGGATTGGGCGCGGTGGCGGGACGGGTGGCGACGGGCGCGAACGAGGGCATGGGGCTGGCAAGCGTGGTGGCGGTTTCGCCGGGCGGCGCGGCGATAGGCACGTTGACGCATCCGGATGGGACGTTCCGGCTGGACGGCCTGGTTCCTGGACAGTATTTTCTGTATGCGCATCCGCTGCCGCCGACGCTGCAGGGCGAAGCTACACCGGGCAATGTGGTCTTGCCGGTGGACGGGAGCGGACGGGCGCTTTCGGGCGGCCAACAATTTGACACCGTGTTCTACCCGGCGAGCCGGGCGCCGTTCGCGACGATTGCGGTGACGGCGAACTCGACGGTCGAGGGCGTTAATTTCGCAGTGACGCGAAGGGTCGCGCCGACCTCGATTCACTCGGTACAAACGTATAGTTTCCCTGGGCAACGGGCCGTGAAGCCGGCGCACGTGTATACGGCCGGCGCGCGGAATCTGGTGGTGATTGCGGGGAACGGGTTGGTTGAGGGCGGGCAGCCGGTAACGGGATTGCAGATCGGGTCGATCGGCGGTTCGGCTTCGGTGTCTCCGGGCGGCATTCGGCCGTATGCGCCGGCGCCGGACTCCTATTTACAAGCCGAGGTTCAATTCGGCCAGTTTGCCGGGGAGAGCCCGGTTCACTTAATGTTTTCACGGGGCAACGATTTGTACGTGCTGCCGTATGGCGTGCGGGTAGTGGAGCGGGCGGCGCCGCAGATCGAATCCGTGACACGGGGCGATGGGGCCGATGCGATTGTCACCGGAAGCGGTTTGAATGCGTCGACTCGGGTGGCGTTCGACGGGGTTTGGGGGACTTTTCGTTCCTTCGAAGAAGGCTCGGGGCGGCTGACGGTAACACCGCCGGTTTCGGCCCAGGGCGCGACAATGCATGTGGTGGCGTTCGGAAGCGATGGCCAGAGCAGCTTGTTTGTGCAGCAAGCGGTGAACTATACGAGTAGCGTGGCGGAAACGGCCGCGGTAGGTTTGTCGACGGCGTCGCTGCCGGCCGGTACGGAATCCGTCGTTGAGATTACGGGCGCGAATTTTGCCGAGGGGACGACTTCGATTGGATTCGGCACGCCGGATATCGATGTCCGGCGGGTGTGGTTCCCAACTCCCAACAGGGCGTTGGCTAACATTTGGGTGGCGGCGGGGGCGGCTGGGAATAGCTACACTTTCACGATTCTAAATGGCCTGCGGCTGACGACGCAGACCGGCGCGCTGCAAGTGAGTTCGGCTAAGGCGGCGTGGCTAAGCGTACCGGCGGCGGGCGGGTTGACTTCAGGTTCGGCCGCGACGATTCAGGTTAACGGGTTGGCGCTTTCCGGATTGTCGGCGTTGCAATTGACGGTAAACGATCGGCCGGCGCAGATATTGGGCGTGGATGGATCGACGGTACTGTTTACAGTGCCGAGCGGGTTGGCGCCAGGGGTGGCGGTGGTGCGGTTGCAGTCCGGAGCGGAGACGGCGTTGCCGTTGGCGGTCACGGTGTCGCAGCAGCAGGCGGTGATCTCGTCGGTAACGGCGGGGTTTGGGACGGTGATCACGCCGCAGCGGCCGGCGCGATACGGGGAATTGATGAGCCTGCTGGTGACGGGATTGCCGGAGAATTTCGCGCCGGCGGGGTCAGCGCCGAAAGTGACATTGACGATTGGCGGAATTGACCATCGCTTAATAACGGTGAGCCCGGGCGGCGGATTCCTGCAGCTACAGTTTACGATTCAGACCGTGGTGCCGCCCGGGACCCATCCGGTGGCGATTACGGTGGAGGGTGTTTCCGTGGCGCCGTATTCGTTGCCGGTGCGGGCGTTTTAGTACACGGATGGCTTGGCGAAAGCCGCGGGGCGCGCGGACCGTAATGTGTCGCGGATCGCTTGCCTGAGACGTTCTTAAGGAAGCGCTGACGGCTTTCTACGCCTCCGCGCCCAACGCCTTCTTCCCCGCCGCCATCACCTTCAAAATCGCATCGACATCGTAAACCGCCCCGCCCCACGCCCCGCCGCTCGCGTCCACCAGCGCCGCCCACAGCCGCGTATCGTCCGGCAGCGCGGGGTCCGGCCGCAAATCCGCCCTTAACGACCGTGAAGCCAATAACCGATCCCCATCCACCAAATTGAACGACCCCTCCATCGTGTTCCGGTCAATCACAATCTCAATCTCATCGCCGTCCAGAACCTTGCCGATCGGCCCGCCCGCCAACGCCTCCGGTGAAACATGCCCAATGCAAGCGCCCGTCGATACCCCGCTAAACCGCGCATCCGTCACCAACGCCACATGCTTCCCAAACGGTAAATGCTTTAGCGCGGAAGTCACCTGATACGTCTCCTCCATCCCCGACCCTAACGGCCCGCGCGAGCACAGGACCATAACGTCGCCCGCTTGAATCCGGCCTTCTTTAATCGCGGCGATCGCCGCAGGTTCCGACACAAACACCCGCGCCGGGCCGCGCTTTCGATACACGCCATCCGCGTCCACAACCGAAGGATCGATCGCCGTCGCTTTGATCACCGCCCCCTCCGGCGACAGGTTCCCCACCGGGAAACAAACCGTCGAAGCCATGGCTTTATCCATCGAACGAACCACCCGCGCCGGATCGATCCCTTCCCGCGCCGCCAGTTGCCGGCGCAAATGGAACCGCCGCTCGCTTCCCTCCCACCAATCCAAAACCTCGTCCAAAGTACAAGCCGACGCCGTCTTCACCGACGTATCGAGCAGCCCCGCCTTCCGCAAATGGAGCATGACTTCGGGAACGCCCCCCGCCATGAAAACAACCACTGTCGGGAAATTCTCCGGCCCATTCGGCAGCGAGTCCACCAGGCGCGGAACACTCTTATTCACCCGCGCCCAATCCCCCGCCACCGGCCGCCGCAGTCCCGCCTGGTGCGCCACGGCCGGCAGATGCAGAATCAGATTCGTCGACCCGCCGAACGCCGCGTGCAGCACCATCGCGTTCTCAACCGAAGCCGAAGTGAGAATGTCCGCCATCGTCCACCCGAGCTTTTCCATTTCCAAAACCGCCCGGCCGCTCCGCCGCCCCATATCCAGCCATAACGGATGGCCCGAAGGCGCCAGCGCCGCATGCGGCAGCGTCATTCCCAATGCCTCCGCAACCACCTGCGCCGTCGCCGCCGTCCCCAAAAACTGACACCCGCCGCCCGGCGATCCGCACGCCCGGCAGCCCATATCCGCCGCATACTCGAGCGTGATCTGCCCATGGGCGAACCGCGCACCGATCGTCTGCACTTTCCCGGCGTCTTCCCCGTCGGATGGCATCAACGTCACGCCCCCCGGCACCAGCACGCAAGGCATGTCCCGCTGTGCCGCCAGCGCCATCATCATCGCGGGCAGTCCCTTGTCGCAGGTCGCTACGCCCACCACGCCGCGCCGCGTCGGCAATGACCGGATAAGCCGCCTTAAAACCATCGAAGCGTCATTGCGGAACGGCAGCGAATCGAACATCCCCGCGGTCCCCTGCGTCCGTCCGTCGCAAGGATCGGTGCACGCTCCCGCAAAGGGAACGGCCCCTAGTTTCTTCAACTCCTCCGCCGCCGCCTCTACTAACAAACCCACTTCCCAGTGCCCCGTGTGATACCCCAACGCCACCGGCGTCCCGTCCGGCCGCCGCACGCCCCCATGCGTTGAAAGCAGCAGAATTTCCTTCCCGCGCAACAGCCGCGGATCCCATCCCATCCCCGCATTCTGCGTCAGCCCAAAAATGTCTCCCGACGGCCTTTTCAACAAATCCTCGGCCGTAATCGGTAACGAGCCGGCGGGCCCGGCATGTTGCGGATGCAATTCAAAAAGCGAGGAGTCCTGCGAGTCGAATACGTGCGCCATATGGAATATCGAAGTATATCGCCCGCCGGCGTAAACAAGTGATAGAATTCCGGCCGAGCCCTATGTCCACCCGCCGTCATTTTTGCCTCGCCGCCACCACCGCCCTCGGCGCTTCCCGCGTCTTCGGAGCTAACGATCGAATCCAGGTCGGCTTCATCGGTTACGGCCTCATCGGCGCCCAACACGTCTTCGACTTCAAGAATCAGAAAGACGTCGAAATGGCCGCCTTGGCCGAAACGTACCAGCCTCGCCTGGAAGAAGGCGTCCAAGCCGCCGGCGGCCGCGCCAAGCCCTACACCGACTTCCGCAAACTGATCGAGGACAAAGATCTGCAAGCCGTCGTCGTCTCCACCCCCGACCACTGGCATGCCCTCATGACCATCATGGCCTGCGCCGCCGGCAAAGACGTCTATGTCGAAAAACCCATGACGCTCTTCCACGCCGAAGGCCAGTGGATGACCAAGGCCGCCCGTAAGTACAACCGCATCGTCCAGGTAGGCACGCAGCAGCGCTCCGGCCTCCACTACGGCAAGGCCAAGAGGCTATTGCAGGAAGGCGCCATCGGCAAGATCCATTCGGTTCGTTCGCAATCCGCCCGCAACATTATGCCCGGCTTCGGCTCCCCGCCACCCGGCGCCGCGCCCAAGGATTTCGACTACGACATGTGGCTCGGCCCCGCCCCCGCCCGGCCCTATTCGCCCCACCGCGGCATCTATCATTTCCGCTGGTTCTGGGATTTCTCCGGCGGCCAGATGACCAACCTCGCCGCCCACTCGCTCGATATCGTCTATTGGGCGCTCAACGTCAAAGGCCCCAAATCGGTCGTCTCCGTCGGCGGCCGCTACGCCCTCGAAGACGATGGCGAAACCCCCGATACCCAGGACGCCCTCTACGATTTCGGATCCTGGTCCGCCTCCTGGTCCCACCGGGAAGCCAGCCGCGGCACGCCCCGTTCCGGATCGCTCGAATTCTTCGGAACAAAGGGCAGCATGGTTATCGATCGCGGCGGTTTTGAGATCATTTCAGACATGAAAATCGATCCCGCCGCGGCCATTCCCCGCTTCCAGGGCCAGCCCGGGGGCGGCCCGCAAATATCGGCGAAGAAACCCGATCCCTGGACCGCCGCCATGAAGGAAAAGGGTTCCTCGCCCGAGCAGTTCGATCTTCACGTCCGCAATTTCCTCGATTGCATCAAGGCCCGCCAACGCCCCATCGCCGATGTCGAGGACGGACACCGCGTCGCCACCGCCTGCCACCTCGCCAACATTTCCCTCCGCACCGGCAAAAAGCTCCAGTGGGATGCCGAAAGGGAAACGATCGTGGGCGACGCGGACGCCGCCAGAATGCTCATCCGCCCCTACCGCAAGCCGTGGGACAAAGTTCTCGAAAGCTTCAAACTCGGCTAACGAGAGCCGGAAACCCGCGCCTGCGCGCCAATCGCCGCCGCTATTCGCTCGAGCGGCACGACCTCGCACGCGGCCCCAGCGTCAATCGCCGCCCGCGGCATGCCGAACACCACGCAACTCGCTTCGTCCTGCGCGATCGTCCAACATCCGGCCTCCCGCATCAGCCGCAATCCCGCCGCGCCGTCCCGCCCCATGCCCGTCAGCAATACGCCCACCGCGTGCGGCGCGGCCGCCCTGGCGATGGATGAAAATAGGACGTCCGCCGCCGGCCGCTGGTGCCACACTTTCGGGCCGCCGTCCAACCGGACTTCCCATCGATCCCCGGCCGGCGCGACGCGCATATGCCGATCGCCCGGCGCCACCAGCGCCAGCCCATCGCGAATCGTGTCGCCGTTCTCCGCCTCCCGCACCTCCATCGGCGTTACGCTACTCAGCCGGGCCGCCAATGTAGCGCTGAACCGCTTTGGAATATGCTGCGTAATCACCACGCCCGGCCCATCCGCCGGCATCGTCCGCAAGACGCGCTCCACCGCCTCCGGGCCGCCCGTCGAAGCGCCGAAGGCGATGATCCTGTAGGATGCCGGCCGCACGCTCGCCGCCGCCCAATTCCGCAACACGCGCGCCAGTTCCGCCGCCAATCGCTCGTCGCTTCCGTCTCGCGGGAGTACCGCCGCGTACGGCCGCCCCGACGGTGCCGTCCGCGCCAGAGCCATCACCGGGAGCGGATGATATTGCAGCAGCCGCCGCAAAAACTCGCCGTTCTCATTCCCCGGCATCTCGGCTTCCAGCACCAATATCGCCGGCCGCAAAAGGAGAATCTTGTCCCGTGTCTCCAGGATCGTGGCCGCCGTCTCGCAAACCCAATCGCCGCCCGCGCCAATGGCCCGCGCCGCGCTGAGCCGGAACGCCGCCGAGCGATCCGCCACCAGCGCCACGCGGGTTCGGCCGCGGGCCGGCCGCGTCATCCCGGGATCGCTCCCCAGTAGACCCGTAGATGGATGAACCCTTCCATCAATTCCAGGCCCCGATGCACACCGGAAAGTTCGCCCGGCGCCGGGCGGATCACCTCCGGCGACGACAGCGCGAATAGCCCCTCTTTCTCAAATCGGCTCAGAAACGCGCCGCAAATCATATTGCCCAGTTCGCCCATCACCTGGTCCACTTCTTCCCCGCTCGGTGCCGTTACGGCATCCGAGCCCAGAAAGCTGCCCGCCATCGACCCCGCCGCCAAATCGTCCACGTCCATCCGGAATTCGCCCCAATGGTCGCCGGTAAACGTCACCCGCACTTGGAGCGGAAATGGCTTCGCGCACGCGCAGTCGTCCCCTTCCTCCATAATGTCGGTAAAAAACATCACGTTCAGTACATCGCGCGCGGCCCCTACCAGCTCGGCCGCCATCATCTCGTCCCGCCGCTCTAATTCGTGCGTCATAAGGCTCTTACTCTCCACCCAGAATTTGCTGCACTTTCAGCCGGATCATTTCCGGCTGGCACGGCTTGCTGATGTAGCCCTGCGCCCCCAACTCGCGCAGCCGCATCACGCGTTTCTGCGTCGCGTCGGTGGAAATGATCAGAATCGGCACGTTCGCGTCCAGCGCGTCTTCCCGCAACTTCCGCACAAACTCCTCGCCGTTCATCACCGGCATGTTCAAGTCCGCGAAAATCAGGTCCAGCTTGTTCGGAGCGCGGTTCTCTCTATGCACAATTTCCAACGCCTCCGCTCCGTTGCCGGCTTCGAACACATACTTCACCGGCAGCGACGCCAGTTGCACCGTCCGCCGGACATACGCTCGCATCGCCGGCGAGTCGTCGACAATCAGTATTCGTAGTGGTTTCATTGCCTTCGCTTGTCCTCCGTTCTTGTCTTTTTGTGGCGCTGTTGTCTTCTACCGCGCGCCCGCCACCGGAACCCGTTTGACCGGTGTCTCCACGGGCTGCCCGCCGCTCGCGCCCGCACCCCCTATCTGCACCCAGAACTCACCCGTCTCCATCGTGATTCCCAGGTTTCGCGACGCCGTTCCGCCGACCGCTTCCATTTCCACCATCACGCCCATCTGCCACAGCAATTTTCTGGCCGCCAGGTAGTTCCGTTTTCCCACCGCCAACTGCGCGTTATCGTTCAATATCCGTGCGCCGCCCGCCAGCCGCACCCGGACCCGCCGCCGGTCGGCGCCCATCCGTTCCATCGACCGGATCAGCAGCGGAATTCCCGTGTCGGCATAACTCGCCGGGTGCGTCAGCGCCCGTTCCGGATCCTGCCGTGAATCCGGCAGCAGAAAATGCAGGAGGCCGCCCACACCGCTCACCGGATCGTGCGCGCCGACTCCAATACACGACCCCAGCGCGTACGTCACGATACTTGCGTTCTTATCCGCCGAACAACGGTATTCCGATATGCCCACCACGATCGCGCTCATTTATTGCCTCCCTGACTCGCCGCCGCAGCATTCGGCTTTCGCCGGTATACCGCGGGCGATACGTAGTCGGTTTCCGCTTCCAGTCCGCTCAGCCCTTCGGCGTACCCCACCAGCAGGAAGCCGTCCGGCGTCAGCCGCCGCAGCAGATCCCGCACGATCCGCATTCTTGTCTCCTTCGAAAAATAAATCATTACGTTGCGGCAGAAAATGACGGGAAACGGCCCTATCCGCGGGATCGGCTCCACCAGATTCAACTGCCGGATATGTACCATCCCGCGAATCTCCGCCTTCACCCGGAAATGGTCCCGCATGCGGTTGTTTCCCGGCTCGAAATACTGCCGTTGCCACGCTTCGGGCAGCGGCCGTATCCGCTCCCTGGAATAAATTCCGGTTCGCGCCGCCTCCAGCATGCGCGTCGATACGTCCGTCGCCAGAATGCGAATACTCCGCGCCGCCGCCGGGCCCAGCGCCTCCCGCGCCACCATCGCCAGCGTGTATGGTTCTTCGCCGCTCGACGACGCCGCGCACCAGATCGTCTGTCGTCCCGCCCCCAGCCAGCCGCCGGTCAACCGTTCGCGCAGCCATTCGAAATGGCCCGGCTCCCGCCAGAATGCCGTGTGGTTGGTCGTCAACAGGTCCATCAACTCCCGCATCCGCGCGCCCGTCCGGTCGCTTTCCAACAGCCCCATATACTCCGCCGGATCGGCCACCCCCAGTTCGCGCATATGGCGGCCGGTTCGCACGTTCAGCAGCAGTTCCCTGCCCGGACGTTTCTCCATTCCCAACCGTTCGGAGGCCAATTCCTGCAGCCGCAGCAGCGCCGCCGCCGATAGCGTCGTCTCCGTTCTACGCGGCGAGCCCATAGCCCTCCTTTCCCATCAGTCCGTCCAGGTCCAGAATGATGCCGACGCTCCCGTCGCCCAGAATCGCTCCCCCCGCCACACCGCGCACTTGGCCCAGCCAGTCGCCCAGGCTCTTGATCACCACTTGCTGCTTTCCCACCACTTCATCCACCGCCAGCGCCACGCGCCTCGCACCGGCCTCCACCACCACCAGCATCAGTTCCTCGACTGTCCTCGCCCGCCCGTCCCGGCGGATCGCGACGTTCTCGCCGAGCGCCGCTTCCATCCGCAGCACCGGTACCACCCGATCCCGCAGCAGCGTCACTTCGTGCCGCCCCTCCACCGTGCTTATCGTTTGCCCGCCCGGTTTCAATATCTCCCGCACCGCCAACAGCGGCAGAATGAACTGGTGTTCCCCATGCCTCACCACCAGCGCGTCGATAATAGCCAGCGTCAGCGGTACCCGCAACAGGAACGTCGTCCCCTCGCCCGGCTCGCTGCGCACTTCCACCCTTCCCCGCAGCCGCTCAATTTCCCGCTTTACCACGTCCATGCCCACGCCGCGTCCCGAGATCGCCGTCACCTGTTCGGAGGTGGAAAATCCCGGCTCAAAGATCAATTCCAGAATCGCCGTCCGCGTCAGTTGCGCATTTTCCTTCACTAGCCCGCGCTCAATCGCCTTGCTCAAAATGCGGTCGTGGTCCAGGCCCCGGCCATCGTCGGATACTTCAATCACCACATGCCCCGATTGATGCGTAGCCGTCAGCCGAATGCGCCCTTCCGCCGGCTTTCCGGCCTTCTCCCGGTCGGCCGGCAATTCCAAGCCATGGTCCACCGCATTGCGCACCATGTGCATCAGCGGATCGGCCAGCCGCTCGACAATCGTCCGGTCCAGTTCGGCGTCTTCGCCCGCCGTCTCCAGCGTCGCCATTTTGTTCGACTTGCGCACCAGATCGCGGAATACTCTCGCCATCCGTCGAAACGTCTGCCCTACGGGCACGACCCGCAGCGACATCGCCGTCTTCCGCAGTTCCGTCGTAATTCGCCCCAGTTGATTCAGGTTCTTCGCCGTTCTGGGGTCGCCCAGCCCGAGCAGCGCCGGATCCAGTTGCACCAGCGACTGAGCGATCACAAGCTCGCCCACCAGGTCAACCAGTTGGTCCAACTTGGCCGTATCCACCTTCACCGCCGAGCGGGCTCCTTCCCGTACCCCCGGCACGCCGGCGGGATTGTTCCGCGCCGGTTGCGCCGGCGCCGCGGTCCCGATACACATCGCACTGGACAATCGCTCCAACAACGCGCCCGCGTCTTCTGGTATGGCGGCCTCTTCTCCCCGGTCGATCCGTTCGGCCGTATCCACCTTCACCGCCGAGCGGGCGCCTTCTCGTACCCCCGGCCCGCCGGCGGCATTGTTCCGCGCCGGTTGCGCCGTCGCCGGGGCGGTCTCGATACACATCGCACTGGACAATCGCTCCAACAGCGCGCCCGCCTCTTCCGGTATGGCGGCGTCTTCTCCCCGGTCGATCCGTTCGGCCGCCGTCACCACTTCGCCCAGGAAATCCGCGCTTGCCAACGCCAGATCGATTAGGGCCGAATTCGCCAACCGCGATCCGCTTCGGACCTCATCGAGCAGATTCTCCGTCCGGTGCGCGATCTCGCGGGCCGTCTCCGTCCCCGCAATGGCGGCCAGGCCTTTGATTGTGTGGAATCCGCGGAATAGAGCGTGCACCGCCTCGCAATCCTCCGGCGCGTTCTCCAGCCGCAACAGGTCCCGCTCGATATTCGATAGGTGCTCTCGCGACTCGAGCGCGAAGTCGCCCCAAGGCATTCCCGGCCCCGCCGGCGCCGGAGCGGCCGCCTTCATACGCGCCTCCAACTCCCGTTCCGCTTCCGCCTGCAATCGCTCGGCCTGTTCTTCTACTTGCGCGCGTAACTCGTCGCCGCCCACATCCGGCGTCAGCAGCGCCGCCAGTCGCTTTGCCGCCTCTTCGGTCCCCGCCAGTTCCAGTTCCCGCGCGCATTCCGCCGTCTGGTGTACATGCTGCGCCAGTTCCCGCCGGCGGCCCGCCTCGCCCACTGCGTTCCCGGCCGTGCGCGCGGAGAACACTCCGCCCAGAACCGCGTCTAAAAGTCGCAACAATTGTGCTTCGCGTTGCATGCAGGTCCGGTTACTCCGTCCGCCCCGCCAGCACGCTGTCGATTTCCAGCAACAGCTTCACTTTCCCCCGGCTCTTGGCGATCCGGGTCACGTAGCCCTGTTGCATCCAACCGTTCGCCAACGCCGCCGTGTCCTCCACCTCGGCGGCCGGAATCCGCAACACTTCGGACACTCCATCCACCACTACCCCAATCGGCGACCGCGAGCGCTTCGCGTCCGGCTGCATCACCACAATGCAGGCGCGCGCGCTCCGCTCCTGCGCCGCCATTCCCAGTCGCAAGCGCAGGTCCATCACCGGTATCACCTTGCCGCGCAGGTTGATGACACCTAATACATAAGGGGCCGCCTGCGGCACCGGCGTGATCTCCTGGCACGGGATGATCTCGCGGACGCGTCCTACCGGCACGGCAAACTCTTCACGCCCGAGCCAAAATGTCAGGTATTTCTCCGCGGCCTGGCGGTCCTGTCTCATCGTTTGCACGATCTCTTCCATGCCGCTTTCTCTCCTTAGTGCCGCTTCAATTCCATGTCACGCTACAGAGTGCTTATCGCCGCCATGCGGCGGGTCTTTAGCCCCAACGGAGTATTCCTTTTTTCACGGGTTTTCCTCTTACACTCCCCGTTCCGGTCGAAATGTCGTTTGTAGTCGCCAAATATTTCGAAGGAGCTCGCCGCAATGTCGATCTTTCAATCCCGCATCTCCGCCTCGCTAGTCCTTCTCGGTCTTCTCCCCTGTATGGCCGAAATGCGGGTCGCCCAGCCCGAAGCCATGCGCGCGGTCCTGAAGAAGGTCCTGCCGGACTACAATCCCATTGCCCGCCAGATGCGCGTTCAAGGGGATGTGGAAATTGAAGCCCGCGTCTCCGATTCCGGCGAGGTGACGGACGTAAAGATCCTCAGCGGCAACGCATTGCCGACGCCCCCGGTTGTTAAGGCCGTCAAGGACTGGCGTTTTCAGCCTTTCCAGGAAAACGGTAAGCCCAGCCAGGCGGTGACTACGCTGCGGTTCAGCTTCAAGCTGTAGCCTCACCGCGGCGCGATTGATTTCGAAAAATAAGGATTAACATGAATTGGTCCGCAGGCCGGAAACTCGTCGTGTGCGCATGGGTCACGGTCATACTCACGCTCTTGTTTGATGTCAGCGCCTTGTGGGTCGCCAACCATCTCGGAACCAGGCTCACCGGGGCTGTCAACGGAAGCGCCCGTCATCAAATGATCTCCGGGCAGATCGCCGCCACCGCGGAACGGCTGGAAAATCTGGAGCGCCAGTTGGCCATGGCCACAATGCTGCAACAGACTTCCGCCGCCGATCAGGCTCGCCGGGATCTGGCCGCCGCCGATGACGCCATGGCCCGTCTTCTCGTCGAATGCCAACGCGCCGAAAACGACGCCGTTTCCCGGCAGGCGATCCAGGTCTTGCGCTCGGAGTTTGACGGTTTCCGGGTCCAGCACCAGCGGGTTGTCGACAAGTTACAGGCGCAGAAAATGGACGAAGCGATGGCGGATCTCAACGGCGCTTTACTGCCTAAGTTGGGCCAGATGAACCGCACCGCTCGCCAGTTGGTTCAGAACGAGGAAATCGTCCTCACCGCCCTCGGCGCGGATGCCGAAAGCACTCGGGTATCCGTCCTGGCCGTCCTCAGCCTCCTCTGCCTCGTCGGCGTTGGTGCCGGTTTCGGTGTGCTCTACCACCAGCGCTCCGTCACCCGCGTCCTTGTGCACAGCGTTCGGGAGTTGACGCTCAACTCCGAACAACTGGCGGGTACGGCGGGCCAGGTTTCCTCCTCCAGCCAGTCCGTCTCCCACGCCGCCAGCGAACAGGCCGCTTCCCTTGAAGAAACATCGGCCAGCGCCGAAGAGATCCATTCGATGACGAAGCGCAACGCCGAACACGCCGGCACCGCCACCGAGTGCACCAAGGAAGCCAGCCGCATTATCCAGGAAGCCAACCTCGCCCTCCGCCACATGATGGAGTCGATGAACGAAATCGGCAACTCCAGCGGCCGGATCTCCAAGATCATCAAGGTCATCGACGACATCGCCTTCCAGACGAATATTCTGGCTCTAAACGCCGCTGTCGAAGCCGCCCGCGCCGGGGAAGCCGGCATGGGCTTCGCCGTCGTCGCCGATGAAGTGCGCAACCTCGCCCAGCGCTCCGCCCAGGCCGCCAAGGACACCACCCAACTCATTGAGGAGTCCATTGCCCGCGCCGCCGAAGGCAAACGGAAACTCGACGAGGTAGTGGCGTCTATCACCGGCGTCACCGCCGCCGCCAATAAAGTAAGATCGCTCGTCGAAGAGGTGCATGGGGGCAGCGAACAGCAAGCCCGAGGCATTGAGCAGATCGCCCGCGCCGTCTCCCGCATGGAGCAAGTCACCCAGCAGTTAGCCGCCACCGCCGAAGAGAGCGCCGCCTCCGGTATGGAACTCAGCTCTCACGCCCGCGGTGTCGATGACGTCGTCAACACGCTGCGTCAGCTCTTCGGCAACGTGAGCCAACCCGCCGCACCCGCGCCCCCATCCCGGCCCGCACGCAAGGTCTCCTTTGTCCCCATCCGCGACAATGGCTTCAAAAAACCGGCCTACTCCATGTCGGCCACCAATCCCAAATCCCTCATACCGCTCGATCAGGACTTCGACGGATTTTAGTATTATCCGTGCAGCTTCTTAAACAAAGCCAAACACTTCTCGGCGGTCTCAAAAGCGGAAAACCGGCTCCCCTCTTGTTCCACCAGATAGAACTCCACGCCGCCTACTTTCTCCGCCGCCGCGAAGATCTTCTTCCACGGCGCCGAACCTTCTCCTAACAGCGCTTTATACTCCACCGCCGGATCCTTCGACCAGTCTTTACAGTGCATCGAAGCAATCCGGCCCGGATTCTTTTCAATCCACCGAACCGGATCCACACCCGCCTGCACGCATGTGCCGACATCGAGCTGCAGGACGACACTCTTGCTCGTCTCCGCCGCCAAAACCTCCATCGGCATTTTCCCCTCCACCGGCATAAACTCCGTCCGATGGTTATGGAATCCGGCGCGAATCCCCGCCGCCTTCATCTTATCCGCGCCCGCGTTCAGCCGATCGGCGACGCCCTTCCACCCGTCCAGATTTTCCACCTTTCCCGCGCTCGCCATCACAATCTGCTTCGAGCCCAAAATCTGGTTCAACTCAATCGCATGATCGATCGCTTCCGGCGCAAACGACCGCGCGCTATTGTGAGTCGACAGGCATTTCATGCCCAAACCGTCCAGCAGCGTGCGGATATCTTTCGCTTTCGCCGCGTTCCAGCTCGAATAGGGGGAGTAAAACTCCACGCATTCGTACCCCATCTTGGCGACCGCCTTCAGCGTGCCCGTATCGTCTTTCTGCAACTCCTCACGCACCGAGTAAAGCTCGAGACCCACCGGGATCTTCTTCCCCTTAGCGGCGACCGCGGCGGCGGTCGCGCCCGCCTGGATAAAAAATGTGCGTCGATTCATAACCCCTCGAACGTATCACAGCGCGGGCGCAGCCAAGAGCCTGGCGGACGGCGGGGCCCGCCGGCGGAACCAAAGTGACGTTCCGGAGCATCAACGGGGCTTGGCGGACGCCGCTCGACTCGCACAAAATGTGGTACGTGGGCGGGCCGAGCGAGTAGAGATCCGAGCCGCGTCAATGTGTTTCCCGGCGATCGCGATCTTTCGCGAGTCCAAAATCGGCCGGTTTCACGACCGGTTAACCGGAAGAATCTTGACCGGTGAGAACGTTTTTGCGGTTTGATGCCGCGGTGATTCGGGTCGGCCCGGTGAGCGGCGTCCAAATCGAGGGGTCCTCGGCCGGGTCTCCATGGGTTCGGCAAAATTTCAGGCGGCGGACGGCGCGGCCTTCGTTGAGGAACTTTCGCCCGAGGTCCGGACCCGAGGAAGCGATGGCGGGTGGGATCGACGGAGCTTTTCCGCAGTACTAGGTACCGGATATGGTCTCTTACCGCAAACTCCCCAACTGAAACTCCAGTACCGATCTCCTCAATAAATACTCAAATCGCGCCACGCCCGCGCCAACCTCCGCCGCCGTCCGGCTTAACTGAGCGGTGCTTAATTCCACAATCGTTCCCAACCCTAACTCATAGCGCGAAAGCGCCAGCCGCAATGTCTTTCTTGACTGCTCCAGAACAATACCCGTTAGCGTCATTCGCTGCCGTGCGTTGTCGGCCTCTACCCACGCGGCCCGTACATCCCGCGCTACCCGGACCTCGAGTTCCCGCAAATCCTGTCCTACCGCCTCCGCTCGCAACTGTGCCTCCGCACGCCTCGACGCGAACTGGCCTCCGTTGAACAATGGAATATTCAAATTCAGTCCGATCGCGCCGTATCTCTGCCGCAGATTGGAATCTCTCGGACCAAACATGCCGGCAACTCCGGTCGCCGATAACATCGGGAGCGACTGCCGCTTTTCACTTTCCGCAAAACTGTTAGCCGCTCGCACTTGCTGCCTCAGCGCCGCCAATTCCGGCCTTGCTCCCAACGCCTCCGTAACCAAGTCTTCCGGGGATGACGCCAATGGCAGCGCAGGATCGCCCGGATCGGCCAAGCCAAACCGCCGCGGATCGGAATAGCCGAGCGCGGCCGACAAATCCACCTCGGCCAATCGCACATCGCTCTCCGCCCGATTCAACGCCAGCTCCGCCTCGGCGACGTTCAACTCGGCAAAACTTACATCCAGCGTCGACCGCAAGTTACTCTGGGTCAGCGCCGTAATCTGTCGCAGAGTCAAACGCCGTGCCTCCAAATTCTCGCGCAGCACTCGCAACTGCATCTGTGACAACAACACTCGAAAGTAACTCTCTCGAACACGCAGCAGTACTTCCCCACGCACCGCCGTCGCCGTTTCTCCAAGCGCCGACGCCCGCGCGTCCATCGAAGCCGTCAACGCCCTTACGCGGCCAAAATCCCACACCACCTGGTTAATAGCAAAGCCAGCCGCCGTCCGCGAAAATAAGCTTGAAGCGTTCAAGTTCCCCGCCCCTAAACGCGTTCCGTTCTCGGCGACCGATCCCGCCATATTCCCCACCACCACCGGCGATAAAAGCGCGCGTGTCTGTTTCGGCGTCTCCTTCGCCGCTTCCGCCGTTAGCCGCGTCGACGCTACCCGCGGATGGTTTCGCAGGGCCATCGCCTCCGCTTCGGCAAGAGTCAACACAGTTTGTCCGTACATGCCGCACCCCAACAACAGCAACCAAACTCTCACTTACGCGGCCCTCCGATAGGCGAGCTTGTACGCGGCGGGAACGATAAACACAGTCAATACGACAGACACCGTCATGCCGCCAATGATGGACCTAGCTAACGGCGCGTAAGCCTCACTACCCGTCCCCAACTTCAATGCCATCGGCACCAGGCCGATAATTGTCGCGAGCGATGTCATTAAAATCGGCCGAAGGCGCACGCGCCCCGCCATTGGCACCGCCTCCGCCACCGGCATCCCCTCTTCCCGCAGGCGCCGCATGAATTCGACTAACAAAATGCTATTCGATACGACAACTCCCACCATCATGATCACGCCCATCAACGACTGCACATTGATGGTCGTATCCGTCGCCCACAACAGAATCAGCGTTCCCATCAACCCCATCGGCACCGCCAACAAAATCAGCAGCGGATCCAGGAATGAACGGAACTGCGCCACCAGGATGAGGTACAACAGCGCCACGGCCAGAATGAGCCCGAGTCCAAAGCTCTTAAACGATGCGCGCATGCCCTCGAGCGATCCGCGCAAATCCACGCGCACGCCCGCCGGCAACTTGGTATCGGCGATGACGGACTCAATGCGCGAACCGGCCCGGCCCAGGTCCTCCGTATCCAGATTGACGAAGACATCCACCACCTTCCGCAGGCCATAATGCGCAATCTCGGTTGGCGCCTGTACGCGGGTGATATCCGCCACGGCGTCCAAACTTGTCATGGTCTTCCCGCCCATTCCGCGCAATGGCAGTTCCTTCAACTCGGCCACGGATCGAATGGATTTCTCCGCATACTGCACCGACAGAAAGTAGTCGTTCCCCGATTTCGGGTCCGTCCAAAAGGTTGGAGCAATCTGCGAGTTCGAAGCCACCGATGTGATTAAGTTACTGGCGATTTCCCGCTGCGAAAGGCCCAGGAGTGACGCCCGACGACGATCGACATCCACGCGCAGCGCCGGCAAATCCATATCCTGCGGAATGTACACATCGGAGATCCCGCGCAACGAGCGAATCCTCGGCGCGAGTTCCGTCGCCGTCTGAAACACGGTCTTCATATCCGGCCCGCTCACTTGCACATCAATCGGAGCGGGCATGCCAAAATTCAGCACCGAATCCACAAATCCGCCCGACTGAAAATACACGGTCAACTCCGGCAATTCGGTTTCAAGTTCCCGGCGCATCCGGGCCATGTACTCATAACTTCCGACGACATGCTTGGGGTTCAAGCTCACCTGCACAAAGCCTGTGTGCGGCCCCGCGTTCGACGTGAATATCGCCGAAAAATCGGGCACCACGCCGACATTGGACACCATCATCTCGTACTCCGCCGGCGGCACCACGCGCCGGACAATGCGCTCCACGCGCTCAATCAGACGCTCCGTGCCTTCGAGGGAGGTGCCCAATGGCGCCTTGATATTCATGACAAACTGAGCCGGATCCGTCCGCGGGAAGAACGAGGTGCCCAGCCGCGGAAACAACGCCAAGCTGACTCCAAATAGCGCCAACAGAGTGACCACCGTATACGCCGGGCGGCGGAGCAGCGCGTCCAACAGCACATCGTACGCGGTCATTAATTTGACGAAGCCGCGATTAAACAGAAAGAACCACCCCGGTATCTTCTCCGCCGGATGATGTCGACTGTCTCCCGGGTGCGCATGCAGGAACCGGGCGCAAAATAGCGGCACGATTGTCATGGCCACGAAGTACGACGCAAACAGCGCCAAAACGACGGTAAGGGCCAGCGCCGTAAAAAGGTCTTTGCTGACGCCGTACAAAAACGCCACCGGAAAAAATACGACCGCCGTCGTCAACGTCGATGCCAGCACCGGCAAAGCCACCTCATTCGCGCCTTCCAGCGCCGCCACCCCCGGCGTCTTGCCCATATCGAGGTGCCGGAAAATGTTTTCCAGCAGAACCACCGAATTATCGATGAGCCTCGAAAACGCCAGCGCAAGCCCGCCGAGAGTCATTGAGTTGATGGAGCCGCCGCTTACATATAGACAGATAAACGCCGCCAGCGCCGACAGCGGAATCGAGAAGCAGACCGCCAACGTCCCGCGCCAACTGCCAAGGAAAATGAGCACCATCAGCGAAGTGAGAACCAACCCGATAGCGCCTTCGTCGACCAACGTCTCGATCGCATTTTTCACGAAGGTCGATTGATCGAATACTACGCGCGCGTCCAGGTTCTTCGGCACGTCGAGCAGATTGGCCACTTCATTCCGCACCGCGTTGACCACCGAGATGGTGTTCGTGTCGCCGCCCTGCCGCAGCACCGGCTGATACACCGAGGGCTGCCCATCCACACGCACGGTGTTGTATTGAATCTGCGCCGAGTCGCGCACATCCGCCACGTCGCCAACCCTGACTTGCGAAGCGCCTATCGTCTGAATCGGCAGGCTCGCGACGCTTTCCAGATCGGTAAGTTGCGAATTCGTGAAGATCGGATAGTCCAACGGGCCGATGCGAATGTTCCCCGACGGCAAAATGACATTTGCCTCATTCACCGCCCTAACCACATCCATTGGCGATAACTTATAGGCGTCCAGTTTTCGCGGGTCGATATACAACATGATCTGCCGGTATCGTCCCCCAAAGGGCGGAGGCACGGCCGCTCCCGGAACTTTTGCCACCTGGGTGCGAACGCGATAATGCCCCACGTCCCGCAACTCCGCCTCGGACATACCGTCGCCGCGTAGCGCGATTAAACACACCGGAATACTCGACGCATCGAAGCGCAGCACATATGGCGGCAATGTCCCCGGCGGCATGCGCCGCATCTCCGCCAAAGCCAGGTTAGCCACGGTTGAGACAGCCGAATCCGGATTCGTGCCGGGCTGGAAAAAGATTTTGATAATCCCCGCGCCGGTCATAGACCGGCTCTCAATATGTTCAATCCCCGGCGCCAGCGTGAAGAACCGCTCCTGCCGTTCGGTAATGTTTTTCTCCACCTGTTCCGGCGGCATGCCCGCGTATAGTGTCGCGGTGACCACGGCCGTTAAGTCCAGGCGCGGAAACATGTCCACGGGCATTCGCACCAATACGGTCACGCCCACCAGGCAAATCATCAAGGCACAAACAATAATGAAATACGGATTGCGTATTGAAAACCCCGGCATTAGCGATCACCAGCCAGCCGGGCATCCACTTTCTGCCCGGCACGCAGAAGACTCCGGTTCGAGACGACGATCCGGTCCTCCGGCCCGAGGCCTTCCAATACCTCGTAACCCTCCGCGGTCTCTATCCCGGTCTTAATGGTCCGCACTTCAATCAATCCGGCCGCAGACACCGCCATTACGGTCCGGTTCCCTCCACTATTCGTCACGGCTGAAACCGGCACGGTAAGCGCTTCCACTTTCTTCTCGGCATGCAGCGTCACTTCCGCGTACATCCCGGGGCTCAATTCCCGGCCGGCATTCTCCACGTCGATTTCGGCCTCCATTGTCCGGCTTGCCGCCGCCACATCGCCTGTCAAACGCGAGATTCGCGCCTCGAATCGCTTGTTAATCGCGCCCACCTTGACTTCCACGCGATCTCCCACTTTCACGAGTGGCACGACCGATTCCGGCACCTGCACCGCCAACCGTAACCGGCTGATCTCCGCCACCCGCAAGACCGGCGAAGCTTGCGCCAACGCGCCCGCATCGGCATACCGCTTCACCACGACACCGCTGAAAGGCGCCACAATCGTCCGGTAACCCGCCATTGTTTGGGAGCGCCGCTCGCCCGCCTTGGCGACCCCGATCCGGCTCTCTTCGACGCCAATGACAGCTTTGGCCGATTCCACCTGCGACTCCGCCGCCGCCTTCTTGGCTTGCGCCTCGTCAATCTCCTGTTGGGCGATGATTCCCGGCTCCGCCTTGACCGCCGCCAAAAGCCGGCCGAGCGAAACGTTCACGAGCGCTAGGTTCGTTTGTGCCTGTCCGAGCTGCGCCCGGGCGCGGCCAAGTTCGGCCTCCGACCGGCGGCGTTCGGCCAAAGTCTGGGCGATATCGGAGTCCATTTCGGGGACTTCGACGGTCGCTAATACGTCACCGGTGCGTACAACGGCGCCAATTTCGACGTGTATTTGGCTCAAAAAACCCGCTATTTTGGCGTGCAAATCGGTCATTCGGTAGGCCCGAAACTCGCCAGTGAGCACAACTTCCCGGGTGACGCGCTCGCGTTTAAGCTTCGTAAAAGCGACAGTGGGCGGAGCCATTCCCTCCGCCGAAACGGCCGCCGGCGAAGGTGGTCCACCGCACCCCGCCCAGCCGAGCACAAGGACCGGGAGGCAGAGACATTTCCAAATGACCATTTGGTTACAATATCATTACAAAGCCTCCAAGGCGAGCCGAAGTTTGGCCAAGCCGCGTTCCAGGACTTCGCCGCCGGAGGCGAAGGAAACACGTAAAGTGCCTTCGCCGGCCTGGCCATAGGCCGCTCCGTGAATCAGAACGACGCCGAACTCGGCCAATAACCTCTTTCGAATCAGATCGCTAGGAATCCCCATGTCACGTACGTCGAGCATTGCGAAAAATCCGCCTTCCGGGGGGAGAGCGCGTGGCAATGCGTCGAGCACCATTGCGCGGCGGCGGGTATATTCGGCGTGCATGGCGGCGACGCAATCCTGGGGGCCGGCGAGCGCGACAGCGGCGGCGTCCTGCACGAAGGTCGCCGGACCGCGGCTAGATTGTTGCAAAATCAGCAGCATCGCGCGCACGAATGGCGCGGGCGCGGCGACATAGCCGACTCGCCAACCGGTCATGGCGTAGGTTTTGGAGAGAGCGTTGACGAGGACGGTCCGGTCCCGGAGAATCGTCGCGGGGGAGAGGTGTTGGTGACCTTCATAGACGATGGCTTCGTAGATTTCGTCGCTGATGATCGTTAGGTTGCGCCTTTCGCAAAACTCGGCGATTTCTGTTAGCTCTTGTTTTGTGAACACGGTACCGGTGGGATTCCAGGGGGTGTTGAGCAGTAGGGCGCGGCAAGCGGGGGTGTAGGCCGCTTCCAGCGCTTCGACGGTGAGCGCGAAACGGCCGTTCGCTATCGCGGATGGGACGGCGACGGGAACAGCGCCGGAGAGGCGGATGGGGGAGAGGTAGGCGTCGTAGACAGGATCGGGAACGAGGACGGCGTCGCCTTCATTGAGCATCGCGGCCAGGGCGGCATAAATGCCGAAGGTGCCGCCGGTGGTCACTAGGATCTCGGTGGCGGGGTCGTACGTTAAACCATTGTCACGAAGCAGCTTAGCGGCGATTGCGTCGCGGAGATGAGGCTCGCCGCGATTGTCGGGGTACATGGTGCGGCCGGCGGCAAGAGCTTTGGCGGCGGTCTCGACGATGTGAGCGGGCGTGGGCAGGTCCGGCTCGCCGCGCATGAGCGATACGAGCGGGCCCTGAGTGGCGCGGACTTCGGCCAGGATGGAGTTTACGGCGGTGGGGCGAAGGGCTGAAACGCGCGCCGCGGTTGGGATTCGATCGGCAGCCATTCCAACTACTATATGAGCTTGTCGCGTTGACTCGCGGCGACGTCGTCGGCCAGGCCGGAGAACGCTTCATTAATTCGTCGCGCGCGATCGAGCGCGGCCGATACATGCGGCAGAATATTCTGTTGTCCAACGTGCTCGATGAACTCCGCCCGTTCCAGAAGCAGCGCCGGTTGTTCGCGTGCGCCGCATAACAAAAGTGACCGGCCGCTCTTCCTCAGGCGCTCGGCGAGCGTTTCAAATGCATGCAAACCGGTGGCATCGAGCGCTGTCATATTCCTGAGACGCAAGATGACGACGGATGAGAATTGATTGAGGTTGGCGGTTGCTTCATCGAGCTTTTCAGTCGTGCCGAAAAGGAAAGGCCCATGAATGCGAAGAATGGTGACATAGGGCGGAACTTCCTTGTCCTGGAGAACGTGTAGGCGGCTTTCGGCGATATATTCCGGGGTGACGGCAGCCACGGTGGTGGTTTGTGAAACACGGTAGATGTAAAGAAGCGCGGCGAGGGAGATGCCGACTTCGACGGCGACAGTGAGGTCGGCGAAAACGGTAAGTACGAAGGTGGCGAGCCAGACCGCCTTGTCCGCCTTCGACAATCGTAGGATTACGCCAACTTCGCGCCACTCGCCCATGTTGTAGGCGACGACGAAAAGGACGGCGGCAAGCGTCGCCAAAGGGACGAAGCGGGCGAGGGGCGCGGCGACCAGCAAGATTAGAAGCAGGGTGGCCGCATGGACGATACCGGCGACGGGCGTTTTTGCGCCGGAGCGAATGTTGGTCGCGGTCCGCGCAATGGCTCCCGTTGCCGGAATGCCGCCGAACAGAGGGCAGACAATATTTGCCGCGCCCTGGGCAATCAATTCGACATTCGAATTATGCCGGTCGCCCGTCATGCTATCCGCGACGACAGCGGAGAGCAGGCTTTCCAGGGCCGCGAGCAAGGCGACGGTGAGAGCGGCGGGAAGCAGCGGGACGATTAGCTCGGGCTTGAAAGCCGGAAGGGCGAATGGCGGAAAACCTTGAGGAATGCCGCCGAATTTACTCCCGATCGTCTCCACCTGCAATCCGAACACGGCGACCGCAAGAGTACAACCAAGCAGCGCAATGATGGAGCCTGGAACGCGCCGTGTAAGTTTCGGCCATAGCAGAATGATCGAGAGGGACATGACGGAGAGGGCCAGCGTCGGCCAATTAACCGTTCCGAGATGGCTGAAGATAGCTTGCATGCGGCCGAGGAACTCGCTTGGGACAGCGTCGATTTTCAGTCCCAGGAAGTCGTTGAATTGGGTAGAGGCGATCAGTACCGCGATGCCGTTGGTGAAGCCGATAGTGACGGGGCGGGGAATGAATTTCACCGCCGTGCCGAGGCCGGTCACTCCCATCAGGATCAAGATGACGCCCGCCATCAGGGTGACGATCATTAATCCGGAAACGCCGAATTTGGCAATGATCCCGGCAACGATCACGACGAAAGCGCCAGTGGGTCCGCCGATCTGGACACGGGAGCCGCCAAGCGCGGAAATGATGAACCCGGCAACGACGGCGGTATAGATGCCAGCTTGCGGCGGCACTCCCGACGCGATGGCGAAGGCCATCGCGAGCGGCAGGGCAACCAAGCCTACGGTCAAACCGGCAATCAGGTCGGCGACAAATTCCTGAGCGGTGTAATGCCGCAAGGACAGAACAAGCTTGGGGGTCCAACGTTCTAATCCGTTCACGCGATTCTCCCGGACGCCTAACCGCTGAGGCGTCAGACGGACCAAAGATCGATTGACTTTCCGCCGGTGGAGACGGCGGTCCATTTGCCGTCGGGGGAGAAGGCGATGGAGGAGACGCGCTGGGGGGCGTCAACGGTGCGGACCGCTTTGCCGGTCGCGATTTCCCAGATGATGACTTTGACCGGCCTTTTCTGGGTCAGTTCGCTGAAACCGCCGGTGGCGAGGAGTTGGCCGTTCGGGGAGAATGCGAGGGCGGAAATCATCTCGGGTTGGCCGGTAAGTTTGCGCGCCATTTTCCAGGTTTTGGTGTCGTAGAGGTAGGCGATGCGGTCGGCGCCGGCGGCGGCGAGCCATTTGCCGTCAGGGGAGAACTTCAGATCGAACATGGAGACGGGGAGTTCATCGATAAGGCGAAGCAACTCGCCGTTCCGGGCGTTCCAGGCGCGCATATCGGCGTCATAACTTGCGGCGACGACGGCACCGCCATCGGGCGAAATGGCGAGTCCGCCGAGACCGCCCAAGCCCGACGGCACGACGAAGCGCTCCTCGCCGCTGGCGTCCAGAACGCGGACCGATGTCTCACTGGCCATGTCCGTTTGCTTGACGTTGCCCGCGAAGAAATTGCCGTCGGGGGACACAGCCAATCGACGGATGCGGAGGCCCGATGGCGGCACGCGGCGGCCCACTTTTCCGGAGCCCAGATCCCATGTCTTCAGGCTGCCATCCTTGCCTACCGTGGTAAGACCGGCGGGGGAGAGGGAGGGCGCGGTGTCGCCTTGTTCAAACGCGATCGTTTGGCGAATGGCGCCGTCGGCTACATTCCAAGCGCGGACCTTGCCGTCCTGGCAAAGGCCGCGGAGGAGCGCGCCATCGGTCGAAAAAACGAGCGTGGAAACGGCCGCTTCGGAGGCGATTTTGCGGTCCACGTTAGAGCCTCTCCAGGCAGATGTCGAACTGAATGGCGGCGCGCGACGGACCGGGTCCTTCGTACAGAGTGACGGGCCGAACGAGTTCGCGATTGGTAACGATGTTCCGCTTCTTAAAGTTCTTTTCGGGGTCGCCATCGAAGAACGGATCGGTGGCGAAATAGGCCTGCGTGATCAGCGTCTTGTGACCGGGCGCGCCGATCAAATAGTGAATGTGCTGCGCGGGGCGGTCGTCGTAGTGGCCGGGGAGAATCGTCTCAACGGCGTATTCGGAGGCCGACTCCACTTCAAGTTTGGCGCGGTAGCGGTAGCCCTGGACGTCGTAGAGACCGGCGTGATCGGAGTGCCAGATATCGATGCGGACGCCCGGGACTTTTTGGCCGCGGGTATTCGATACTGTGCCGGTGACACGGAGCGGAAAGCCGGGTTCGCCGGAGATACGCATGGTTGTGTTGTTGGGCGCGCCTTTGCGGAAAAAAGGCCCGAGGACTTCGGTGGAGGTGGGCTTGTTGGCGTGGGCTTCGCCTTGCTCCCAGAAGGCCAGTAGTTGCGATTGGGAGAGCGCGACGGAACCGGCGAGGAGCGAGCCTCGCGCGATACAATTCTCGATCATTTGGCGGCGCGTGGGCGCGGATGGCTTCATGGCAGGTACTCCTTTGTCCACATTGAGGATAATATAAAAACCATGATGACGCGCCGTTCGTTATTTGCCTCCGCGGCGCTGCTGCCGCGGGCCTTCGCCGCAAATGACCGCATTCAAATTGGCATCATTGGCGCGGGCGGCCGCGCGCAGCATTTGATGAGGTCGCTGGTGGCGATGCCAGGGGCGAAAATTGTGGGCATTTGCGACGTGTGGGACGCGAATATCGAGAAGGCTTCGCAGATGGCGGGCGGCGGGATTTCTTCGTCGAAGAATCATCTGGAGTTTTTGCAGCGCAAGGATCTGGACGCGGTGCTTATCGCATCGCCGGATCACTGGCATGTGCAGTTACTGACTGACGCTTGCGCGGCGGGAAAAGACGTCTATATCGAGAAGCCGTTGACGCATGAGATCTCCGAGGGCACGCAAGCGATTGACGCGCAGAACAAGCATCGGCGGATTGTGCAGGTGGGTATGCAGCAGCGGTCGATGCCACATATTCAGAAGGCGAGGGAGTTGGTTCGTTCGGGCAAATTGGGGAAGGTTCACAAGGTGCATTTAACTTGGAACCGGAACACAAATCGAGGCGGGGCGATTCCGCAAGTAGACCCGAAGTCGGTGGATTGGACCCGCTTTTTGGGCCACGTGCCGGATCAACCGTTCGACCCTTATCGCTTCCGCAATTGGCGGTGGTTCTGGGATTTTGGCGGGGGTACTTTCACGGACCTGATGGTCCATTGGATTGACGTGGCGCATTGGATTCTGGACCTGGACCATCCGGAGGAGGCGGTGGCGATTGGGGACAGTATGCGGCCGGAGTGGCGGTGGCAGACGCCGGACACGGCGCAGGCGCTGCTGCGGTATCCGCGGCAGGGGGTGCAGGCGTATTTTGAGTCGACGTTCGCGGACGCGCGCAACGCGGCGATGATTGAGTTTATGGGCGATGAAGGGACTTTGTATCTCGATCGCGGGCGATATGAGTTGCATCCCGAGGTCGCGAAGAAATCGTTTCCGTATGAGGAGACGATTTTAGGAACGGGGCCGCGCGGGGCGGATTTCTATGACCAGCCCGATGGCGAATCGCTGCACTTACAGAACTGGCTGGATTCGATCCGGAGCCGGAAGCCGGCGGCGGCGCCGGTGGAGGCGGGCGTGATTTCGGCGTCGTCGGCACACCTGGCGAATATCGCGCTGCGGACGGGGCAAGCGGCGAAATGGCCGGGCGAGGATGGGTTCGTTCCCTTGTTTGACGGGGTATCGCTGCAGGGCTGGGAAGTGGATACGCCGGGACTGTGGAGCGTGCGGCACGGGATGATCGCCGGCAAACACGATGGATTGAAGTACAACGATTTTCTGCGTACGAAGGGTTCTTACGGCGACTTTGAACTGCGGTTGCAGTTCCGTTTGCTGAATGGCGCGGGGAACAGCGGCGTACAGTTCCGGTCGCAGCCTGCGACGATTCCGCATGAAGTATCCGGTTACCAGGCTGATGTGGGACAGCAGTATTGGGGCTGCCTTTATGACGAATCGAGGCGGAAGCGCGTGCTGGCGCAGGCGCCGGCGGATGCGCTGAGCGGCTTGGACAAGAACGGGTGGAATGAGTATGTGATTCGTGCGCACGGCGCGCGGATTACACTGCGGCTAAACGGGAAGACGACAGTGGATTACGAAGAGAAAGAACCGGGGATCGCTACGGACGGGTTTCTGGCGCTGCAGGTGCATTCCGGGCCGGGAATCGAAGTCCACTTTCGTAACATACGCATTCGCGAGTTGCAGTAACTCTCGAACGATGGCCTTGTATCTACTGTTCTTTCTTTCGGGCTTTCCCGCGTTGATCTACCAAATTGTTTGGCAGCGGGCGTTGTTCACGATATTCGGCGTGAATATCGAGTCGGTGACTGTGGTTGTAAGTGCGTTCATGTTGGGGCTGGGGTTGGGGAGTCTGTGCGGCGGACGGATTTCGCGGCGGCCGGGGGTGGCGCCGCTGGCGCTGTTTGGTTTTATGGAGTTCGGGATCGCCGCGTTTGGATTGATATCGCTGCCGCTGTTTCGATGGGTGGCGACTTACATGGCGGGCGCGCCCCCGGGGCCAACGTTTTGGATTACTTTCACGCTGGTGTTAGTTCCGACGGTGTTTATGGGTGCAACCCTGCCTCTGCTGGCGACGCAACTGGTGCGGATGTCGGGGCACGTGGGACGGTCGGTGGGGATGTTGTATTTCGTGAACACGCTGGGATCGGCGGTGGCCTGTTTCGTGGCGGCGCTGTATACGATGCAGGCGCTGGGAATGACGGGTTCGGTATGGATGGCGGCGGGTATTAATTTCGCGATAGGTATAGCGGTATTGGCGCTTCATTTCCGGGGGCGAGGTACGGGGTTAGTTGAGCGCGAGGCGGTAGCGATAGGCGGGAGACTTCCCTTCCCAGTCGCGTTGGCGATCGCGGGAGTGACGGGCTTCATTTCGTTGGGCTACGAAATTGTCTGGTATCGGGTCTATTCGTTTGTAAGCGGCGGCAGTCCGCGATGTTTCCCATTTGTGTTGGGCGCTTTTTTGACGGGGATTGCAATGGGATCATTGGGGTCTCGGCGGCTATCACAACGCGGGGAGGTGGTGCGGCCAATGGCAATGTTGGTGCTATGGGCGAATGTGGCTGGTTTCTTGACGACGCCACTGGTGGCTTGGGCGGTACGGAGCTATGAGTACGAAATGACGCTGCCGCTAGTGGCGTTGGCCGCGGGTTTGCTGGGGGCCACGTTTCCGCTGCTCTGCCATGCGGCGGTACGGACGGATGCGCCCGGCCAGGGGCTGAGTTATCTGTATTTGAGTAACATCCTGGGGGCGGCGGCGGGCAGCTATGTCATGGGATTTGTGTTGATGGGTATTTGGACGCTACGGGAGATCTCGTTGTTCCTGCTGCTGTTGGGGATTGGGGCGGCGGCGGCGATTTCGATGGCCGCCCCGGGTTCGCGGCGATGGCGCGGGTTAGCGCTGAGCGCGGCGTTGTGCATGGCGGGTGTGTGGGCGTCCGGACCGCTGTTTCATATGATCTATGAGCGGCTGATGTACAAGGAGGACTTTGACCCTAGCGCGCCGTTTACCGATATTGTCGAGACGCAAAGCGGCGTAGTGACTGTTGACCGGGAGCGGCATATCTACGGCGGCGGGGCGCATGACGGAATTCTGACGACACGACTTTTGACCGCCGATAGTTGTATTCGTCCGTTCTCACTGAGTTACATTCATCCGGCGCCTAAGTACGTGCTGCTGGTGGGGATGGCAGGCGGAGCGTGGTCGCAGATCGTGGGCAATCATCCGCAAGTCGAGCGCGCGGTGATCGTCGAAATCAATCCCGGGTATCTGACAGTGATTGAGCGGTATCCGGAGGTGGCGCCGGTGCTGCGGAATCCGAGAGTTCAGATTGTGATCGACGACGGCCGGCGATGGATGGCGGCGCACCGGGGGCGGAAGTTCGATGCGATATTGATGGACACGGTGCAGCATTGGCGGGCACATGCGACTAACCTGCTGTCGGTCGAGATGTTGACGCTGGCGCGAGGGATGTTGAGGCCGGGCGGGGTGATTTATTACAACACCACTTACTCCGATGACGTGCAGAAGACGGGCGCCACTTTGTTTCCGTACGCTTGGCGGTTCGGACCGTTCCTGGCTGTTAGCGATAGTCCGCTTCAGTTGGATGAGGCGCGTTGGCGGGCTGTTTTGCGGCAGTATCGGTTGGACGGGAAGTTAGTGCTGGACCCGGCGGAGGGGCGGGCGGCGGCTCGGTTGGAGCAGTTGGCTGGGTACCTGCGTACGGTGGATGGGACCGGGAATGAGTATATGGCAGTGGAGCCGGCGGACAGTATACGGCGGCGGACGGCGGGGGCGCGCGTGATTACGGATGACAATATGGCGACGGAGTGGCGGAGGTAATTCAGCGACGGCGCAAGGCGGCAAGAAGAGGAAGCGCGCAGCACACCAGGATGAGGGATGCCGGCTCGGGAATTCCGTTGATATTTCCGTCAAACGAGACTTCGCCGACCATCACCCACTGGAACGCGGATTGGTTCAGTTGAACTGTGAGGCTGGAGCCGGTAAAGTTGAGTGCATTGAAAATCAGATCTCTGGGATTGGTGTCAACCGGATCAGGCACTATGGCGAAGTTCGTCCCGCCGATAATGACCGCGCTGGGCAGGCCCACACCACCGGACAGGCTGTTACTGGTCCAGATGGTAACGGTATTGACCGTGACGCTTTGAGAGAAGAAGAAAGTCACGACAGGATTCAACAGGCCTTGAGCCGAATCCCAGCCGACCCACTGGGTATTTTGACCCTGCTGATACCAATCGAGAACCGGTGAGATACCATCTGTTAATTTGCCGGTTCCCCCGCTGAGCGGTGCGCCGGTTGTGTCGCAGATTCCGGCACAGGGCGTATAAGTGAAATCACGGTAGTTAAACGAGCCCTGAGCGCCGTTCAACATGGTGTAGCTCGAAACGGTCAAAGGAGCGGCCAACATGCCGAAGGTCGATACCAGAGCCACGACGGCGAGTTTGAGGAGTTTCGTATGGTGCATTCGTCAAACGCTTCTTTCTATTACAGCCCGAGTATATACTAACCGGCGGCGCGAGGCACGCTAAAGGCGTCTGACATCCTACCCGCTCGAGGTAGCCCACTCGAAAGGATCCGGGGCTTGGAAACCACGTTGAAGACGGACGGCAGGCATGGTGAGGGAGGATTAGAGGGTGATGAGCAGTTGGCACGTAGGGTGCCGTAAGGTATGATGACCGCAGCTATGCAACGCCGCCACTTCCTTTCCCTTCTTCCCGCTTCCGCCGTTTTGGCAAACGATCCCGGCCCGCGATTGCGGCCGGCGCTTTGCGCTTATTCGTTCCGCAAGGAGCTGGAAAGCAAGAAGATGGCGTACGAAGACGTCATCCGCTATGCGGCCGAGCACAAGTTGGATGGCGTGGACCTGACTGTGTACTGGTTTCCATCGACGGAAGACAAGTTCCTATACGGTTTGAAGCAGTTGGCGTTCAAGCTGGGCGTGGAGATTTATTCGATCTCGATTCGCACCGATATGTGCAAGAAGCCCGGGCCGGAGGCCGATAAAGAGTTGGCTGAAGTGCGGAAGTGGGTGGACGTGGCGGCGAAGCTCGGCGCGGGCCATATTCGCGTATTTGGCGGGCGGGTACCGAAGGAATCGAACGATGCCGAGGCGGCGGGGTGGGTGGTGCAGTTGTTGGGCCGCGCGGCGGAATATGCGGGTTCTCGCGGAGTGATTCTGGGCTTGGAGAATCATGGCGGGATTACGGATAAGGCGGAGACGATTGTCGATATCGTCAAGCGCGTCAACTCGCCTTGGGTGGCGATCAATCTCGACACCGGGAACTTCAAGACGAAGATTTATCAGCAGATTGAGACGATCGCGCCGCTTGCGGCGAATGTACAGGTGAAAGTGGATATTTCGGAAGACGGCGTAAAGGGAGTTTCGGATTGGGACCGGGTGTCGAAGATTCTGGTTTCGAATAAGTATCGCGGGTATCTGGCGCTGGAGTATGAAGCGGCCGAGTATGCGATGACGGCGATTCCCGGCCACTTGGTCAGTTTGCGGAAAGTTTGCGCGAAGTATTCGAGTTAGTCGAGGACTTTGGCTGAAACGACGAGGAAGACCGATTGCGATGTGGCGTCCAGGCCGGACTTGCCGACGACCACCTTCTGGCCTTCGCGGACGTCGACATCGGTATTGATTGAGGCACTGTCATAGGTCAATCCCTGACCGCCGATTTTCAACGAAGGGATCGAGACGCGAAATTCGAGTTTGTCGATACGAACGAGCAGCCCCTTTTCGCTGGGAGATGTCGCGACATTTTGAAGGCGAATATTGTATTGCGGCGTTGCATCCACCTTTACGGGCAGGGCAACCAATCCGCTGGTTTCCATTTGTCGGCCTTCCCGTCCGCGCATCACCGCCGTTTCCAATACACGAATGGATTTTAAGCCGAAGACATTCCGGAGTTGTTGCGCCACTCCGGTCAAGTCCGGCGGGATGGCGGGAGAGTCGCCCTGAGCTGAAGCTAGCAGCATATGAAACGTCACCTCAATGTTCTTTACGGCCGGCGCCGGGACATCCAGTTTCTTGATCGCCGCTTCCATCGCCTCGACCAGTTCGAGTGGACCATGCATTGCGATGATCCGCAGGTTGCCGTCGGTTCTCCAACGGACTTTGCCGGCGGCGAGAATGTCTAAAACCGCCTGCGTGGGATCGGGATGAATGTGGCGAAGTTGCACTACGCGGGAAATAGGCTCCTGAGCGCAGAGCGCCACGGCGCAGAGCAGGGCCGGTAATAGCTGTTTCATTCTTCTCCTCCATCGGCGACGAGCACGATGACAACATCGGGATCGTCGGTATAAATTGTGATTCGTTCGGCTGGCCGGGATGGGGCCTGCGCCAATAGGATCGGCGGTCTCTTTGGTGGGGACGGCGGCACCCAAATGGAGGCGGCCGGGGGCGGGGGAGGCGTAAACGCAAGCATCTCCAGGTCCGGGGTTCCTGGCCAGAAACTCACGCCCAAAGCCGCCAACACGGCCAGTGCCCCAACGCCCCGGCGTACATTCCTGCGGCGGCGGATCCGCTTCATAACCCCGCTATGGACCCGACGGGACACGTCGGGCGAGACGGGAGTGTCCAGCCATTCGTTCATATTTTTCCTCCCAACCACAGGCGGAGCCGGGCGCGGGCTCTGGAAATTTGCGAACGGACCGTGACCGGCGAACTACCCATACGTTCCGCCACTTCCCCAGTCTCCAGTCCTTCTATTTCTCGAAGCAGCAATGCGGCACGCTCTTTGTCCGGCAGACGGGCAATGGCATTGCGGAGTTCCGCCAAAACGAAGCCCATGTCGCCACGCGCCGCCACGCTCGCCGCGTTATCAGTCAACTCCACCTGCGGCCGCCGGCGCCGCAATCGATCCCGGCAAACGTTCCACGCGATCCGGAACAACCACGGCTCAACGGCCCGCTCCTCGTCGAAGCGGCCAAGCGATTTGTAGAGCCGAAAAAACACATCTTGTGCCGCCTCCTCCGCCTCCCCGCCCGCACCGAGCAGCCGGGTACAAAGCCCAAGAATCGACCGCTCAAATTGACGCATCAACTCTTCGAACGCCCGCTCATCTCCAGCTTTAGCGCGGGCGATGAGACTGCGGTCTTCCATCCGCACCTCCCCGAGCCGGATTGTGATCTGTGAAACGTTCATTTCCGCCGTCTGCACTATATACGTCGAACAGTGTCGAAACGTTGAGTTCATTTGATACGATTCGTCAAGGATCATGCGGATACTAGGAGTTATCTTCGTTCTCGCCACGACCGCCGCGACCGGGCAGACGGTCGCCTTTACGGGCGCGCACGCGCAGTCGATTCAGCTAGGCGCCGGGCAACTGGCGGAGGTTTATGCGGGGCTGCCGTCGCCTTCGGAGCTGCCGCCGAACGGCCGGATCGCCGTCGAATGGGGCAATTACCGCAAGGTGCTGCACGCGTTCGACCCGGATTTCTTCATCGTCTATCGCGCGCCCAAAGCGGGTAGCTACACGCTGAAACTGACGAAGGTGGAAAACGAAGACGCGGTGTTCAACAAACCGCGATGGCGTGAAACAGGCACCATTGAAAAGATCACGCCGTTTCCGAAACTCACGCCATGGCCCGCGGGACAATCGGTCAAGCTGCGCACGTGGATCAAGCCGATGAATCCCGGCGGATCGTCGCGCGGGACGATCATCGAAGCCGAGCCGAACGACTCGATCGCGGAGGCGCAGCCGATTGAAATTGGGGCGTCCGGGGGCGACGAGAATCTGCACATCACGGGCGGCGCCGACGATGCGGAATATTTCGACAACGGCGATATCGGGAAGAGCGGTCTCGATTGGTTTCGCATTGAATATAGGGGCAAGGAGCCGCGGCTGTTCACCGCGAATCTGGGCCTGCCGGATCCGTTCGTTGTGGCGCAGTTGCTCTGCTACACCGCCGACGGCAAAGAGTATCGCGAGGGCGCGAATCCGAATGAACGCGTGCATCAGCAGACGGAAGGACATCGGACAGCGATGTCGCGCACGATGCAGCCGGGCGGCGTGTACTTTTTGAAAGTTGAGTCGAACTCGCCGGGATATGAAGTGGAGTTGCGCATTCGCAGGCCCGCGCCGTACACCGATCCGCGCGCCGCCATTCGCCAGGCGATGTACGACCACTTGGGCCAGGTGGACGCGTGGCTGTTGAACCGGCCGCGCGGCGCCGCCGTGGACCGCCGCATTCGCGATACGGGCAGCCTGCTGGGTACGCACTGCATGAGCTGCCACACGCAGTCGGGCGTCTGGGGGCCATCGGGGCCGCTGAAGTACGGTTACCGGATTGAGAACGTCGTCAACTATCGCCATCTGGCGAATGTGGCGTACGAATCGATGCGGCCGACGAATGAGTTGGCCGAGGCCGCGAATAACACGAGCCTGGCTCCGCTCGACCTGGGTGATGGCCCGGCCGGCACGCGGGTGGCAGGCTATAACATTACGACATTGGAAGGGCTGGTGCCGCCGCGCCGGCTGCACTCGGCGCAGCAGATCCGGGCGGCGAATTTTGTTTTGCAATCGGCCGATCCGAGCGGCATTAATGCGGCCGGGCCGGGGTCCAATATTGGGCAGGCGCTGGTGTATCGCTTCGCGGGCGAGATTCTGAAGCGAGCGTGGATCAACACCCGCAATCCAAAATATCTCGCCGCGCTGGAGGAGAAGGCGCGGCTATCGTTGAAAGTTCGGCCGCGATTCTCCGACGACATGTCGAACCGCATTCTCTTCTTCAAGGAGGTTTTTCCGGCAGACTACGTGCAACGGCACGGCGAAACCGACGACGCGAAAAAGTTCTGGGCGGAAATCGAAGATCAGATTGCAGCCGATGCCAAGCGGCTGCGGCAGACACAGCGGCCCGACGGCATGTGGCAGTTCGACCCCGGCACCGAGGACAAGGCGACCGGCGAATGGCGCGTGAAGCCGGACGATAAGGATGTGGATCCCGCGCCAACGGCGCTCGCGATTATGGCGCTGCATGCGCTGGGGGCGGACGAAAAAGATCCGCAGGTGAAAAAGGCAGTGGAAGCGATGCTGCGGCGGCAGGATCCGTATGGGCGCTGGAATGAGCATGCGTTGACGGGTTTCGTGACCACCGCGTACACGCTGCAGGCGCTGGCGCGGCTGTTCCCCGTTAATGATGCGAAGCCGGCGAGAGCGGACTTTGAAGCCAAGCCCGGCGAGAAGCTAGCGGATACGATTGCGCGCTATCGATCATTGGCGCAATTGGGTTTGTCGCCGGACGATAGGCAGTTTTTGGAAATTGCGATGGAGGGCGCGAAGCATGCCAGCCCGCTTGTGCGTTACTGGGCCTACATCGCCTTGGGCGCGATGCATGATGAACGGGCGGCTCCGCAGCAGATCGCCGGGCTTGGCGACCCGGTGAAAATGGTGCGCGAAGCGGCGAGATGGGGCATGCGCCAGACGCTGCTCGACGACAAAGGATGGGATCACCTGTTCCCCGCCCTGGCGACGGCCGATGACCTGACGCGGGAGTGGGCCGCGGGCGCACTGGTAATGCGGGCCGACACGGTGATGACGCATTCGGCGGTCGGTTGGCCGCGGCTGACCGGAGCGTTACGGAAGATGATGATCGACGACCCGCATCCGGCGGTGCGCGCATGGGCGACGCGTGCGGCGTGGAACTGGTGGGTTTGGAATCCGCCAGTTCGTTCGGAACTCAACGACGCATTTATTACGATGTTGGAGCGCGAAGAGAGTTCCGCATTGGCCGAGAATGCCAAACGCTACCAGACGGAGGCGCTCTTCATCGCCAACGGCCAGCGCGCGAATGGCAGCAAGGAACATCAGTATCCCGAGTTGACGAAGCTGTTTGACGAACTGAGCCGACGGCTGGACAAGCCGAATCCGGTGTTGATGACGCGCATAGTCAACATCGCCGCGACGTTCTACAATCAGGCGGGCGGCGACGGCGGGCCGGGCCAGATGGGTTATGTAACGCCGAAGGCGAGCGATGCCGTTGGCAAGGCGGTTTACGCGTACTGGGATGGCCTCACGCCGGAATCGCCGAAGGATTGGTTGAAATTGGCGCTCGAGTCGGCCGCGAACGTGATGTATGAGCCGCTGCAGAAAAAGTTGCTCGACTATTCAACCAATGGACCGCAAGAGTTTCGTACGCTGGCGGCGACTTCGCTGGCCGATCCGCGCGTCATCACGCTCAATGCGGCGCAGGAGTTTGTGGAGCCGCTGATGGAGCAGGTAACCAGGGGCGCGAGCGAACCGGAGCGGCGGGCCGAGTTAGTGGGGCCGATTTTGAAACTCTTCTCCCGTGCCCGATGGAACATTTCGAAAATCGAAGAGCAGCAGAATATTTTCTACAATCTGATATTGCCGGACTTTCCGGAAGAGCGCGGCAAGTTGGAGGAGAATACGCGCGCGCTGCTGCAGATGGATAAGGATAGTCCCGATTGGTATCTGGCGCGCAGCATGGCGAGGGTGATTCATGGAAATCCCGACTTGCAAACGGAGTCGCTGGTGCGACGGCTGCCCACGAAATACAAGACGCCGATGGAGGAGATACTTTGGCTGGAGAGCGCGAAATGGCTGCTGACGTGGCAGACACCGCTGCCGGAAGTGCGTGGCGCTTTACCGGCGGATGATCCGTTTCGGGCCGCGCGCGACCGGTCGGCCGAGTTGATCGCCAGTCAATTGACGAAGAAAGTGGACGGGCGATTGCGCTCCGGCGCCGTGGGCTTGGCCGCGTCGAACGCTATTGTCCGCAACCATCCCGCCGTGAAAGCCGCACTTCAGAAAACGCAGCCCGATCTTTATGAAGACGACGTGGCCGAGGCGAAGGCGTTAAGTCCGCAATGGCGCCAGAATTTCGAGTACTTCCGCGACTGGGTCACACCCGAAATGTTGCGTCCGAATCGCGATGACGAATTTGCTTGCATGTCCTGCCATAGCGTTGCCGGGCGCGTTCCATCCATGGAGTTCAAAGCCGCCGATAGCCGCGGCTACCTCCACGCCAAGGACGTTTGGGCTAACTACAAAATCCTGCTGGAGCGCGTGGATGAGACCGACGTGGAGAACTCCAAACTGCTTCGCAAACCGCTCAACGTGCAGACCGGCAAAGAGGACGGCCATCAGGGGGGACGGCGCTACAATCCCGAGGATCGCGGCTATCAGATTTTCCGTCGGTGGGTTCTCGACGCCGCCAGTTTGAAGAAAGGCGCCGTTAACCGCTAAATGTCCGGCAGCCCTTTCGCCGCAAATCTCGACCGCAACGCGGCGAACTTTGCCGCGCTGACTCCGGTCAGTTTTCTCGCCTGGGCGGCGGACGTGTATCCGGATCGCGTCTCTGGCATTCATGGCGCGCGGCGGTTCACTTGGCGGGAAACGTACGAACGCTGCCGGCGGCTGGCTTCGGCACTGCGGAAGTTGGGCGTCAAGCGCGACACGACGGTCGCGTTGATGCTGGCCAACACGCCCGAAATGTACGAAGCGCACTTCGGAATTCCGATGGCGGGTGGCGTGATTAACACACTGAACACCCGTCTGGACGCGGACGCCCTGGCATTCATGCTGGATCATGGCGAGGCGCGGGTGTTGATTACGGATCGCTCATTTTCTGCGGTGATGAAGACCGCCCTCAAGCGGTCGCAAGTCCAGCCGATTGTGATCGATGTGGACGATCCGGGGTACGAGGGGCCGGGTGAACGGATCGGTTCGTTCGAGTATGAATCGGTGCTTGCGGGCGGCGACCCGTCGTTTGCTTGGCAGGCGCCGCCGGACGAATGGGACTCGATCGCGTTGTCCTATACCTCGGGAACCACGGGCGATCCAAAGGGTGTAGTGACGCATCATCGCGGCGCATATTTAGCCGCGATTGGCAACATTTTGGCCTGGGACATGCCTTCGTTTCCGGTGTACCTGTGGTCCGTGCCGATGTTCCATTGCAATGGCTGGTGCCATGCGTGGGCGGTGGCGGCACGCGCCGGGACGAATGTTTATTTGCGAAAAGTGGACCCGCTGGCGATGTTGGAATTGATTCGGAAACATCGCGTCACCCACTTCGGCGGCGCGCCCATCGTGCATAGCATGATCCTGAACGCGCCCGATGAATGCTTCAACGGGATTACGCACCGCGTGAACTGCTACATCGCCGGCGCCGCGCCGCCGGCCGCCGTGATTGAGGCGATGGAACTGCGCGGCTTTCGCATTTCGCATATTTACGGGCTTACGGAGACGTATGGTCCCGCGACAATGTGCTCTAAACATCCCGAATGGGACGCGGTCGACAGCGCCGAACGCGCGCGGCTCAACGGGCGGCAGGGCGTACGGTTCGCGGTGGAGGAGGGGCTGGCGGTGATGGCTCCGGAGACGATGACGCCCGTGCCAGCCGACGGCGAGACGATCGGTGAAGTGATGTTTCGCGGCAACATCACGATGAAGGGATATTTGAAAAATCCGGCCGCCACCGATGCCGCCTTCGCCGGCGGTTGGTTCCATACCGGCGACTTGGCGGTGACGCAGCCCGACGGCTACATCAAGATCAAGGATCGTTCGAAAGACATCATCATTTCCGGCGGTGAGAACATCTCGTCACTTGAAGTGGAGGACACGATTCATCGACACAAGAACGTGATGGCCTGTGCGGTCGTCGCCCAGCCCGATGCCAAGTGGGGCGAGTCGCCGGTGGCGTTTGTGGAGTTGAAAGAAGGCGTGACGTCTTCGCAAGAAGAGATCATTGCGCATTGCCGGGAGCACATGGCGCACTTTAAATGCCCGGCGCGCGTGATATTTGGCCCGGTACCGCGCACGTCCACGGGAAAGATTCAAAAATTCGTGCTGCGCGAGCGGGTTCGGTCCCCGACGGCGATTGACGTGTAGTAACGCCTTCGCCAAATACCAACTGGACCAACCCCGCCGGTCCCAGCATGCGGACCGGTTTCATGTGCGGACGCGCGCGGCCGGGATGCACGAGCGTGGACAAAAATAGTTCACTCAATCGCTTTTTAATAGTTGACATGTAATTTAATTACTAGTAATGTAATGACATGGAAAGGCCGTCCGTTCGCCGGTTGCGCGAAGAGATCCAACAGAACAGACCGTTTCAGGATCGTTCGCACGCTGCGGTGCTCGCCCTGATGCGAACGGCCGACGACGTGCGGCGCTCTTTCGATACTCTGATCGCCCCGCGTGGGCTGTCGGCGGAGCAGTATAACGTGCTGCGCATACTGCGCGGCGCGGGGGCAAAAGGTCTGCCAACGTTGGAAATCGCGGCGCGATTGCTGGAGAAGAATCCGGGGATTACCCGGCTCATAGACAAACTGGAAGCCAAGCGACTGGTCTCGCGCATGCGATGCGCGTCCGACCGGCGGCAGGTATTCTGCACAATAACCGATGCCGGAACGGAACTCGTCGGGACTCTCGACGAACCGTCCCGGCTCCAAAATCAAAAACTGTTTCGTGGGCTCTCCGGGCCGCAGATAGATGCACTGATCGATCTGCTTGACCGGATTCGGCACCCCGAAGCCAACGGCGGCAAGGAAGACAAAAAATGACTACGCAAGAATTGGATCACGCACTGAACCAGCAGGTTCTAGCCGGCGACATTATGGGCGCCTTCGATAAATACTATGCCGAAGATGTGACGATGCAGGAGAACTCCGCGGAACCCACCATCGGCAAGGCCGCAAACCGGGAGCGGGAGCTGGAGTTCGTTGGTTCCATCGCCGAGTTCCACGGGGCTAGCGTGCTGGCATCGGCGGCCAACGGCAATACCAGTTTCAGCGAATGGGAGATGGACGTCACTTTCCAGGGCGGTTTCCGCGTAAAATTGGCACAGGTTTGTGTCCGCTCCTGGAAAGACGGCCAAGTGGTTCGCGAGCGCTTCTACTACAACAAAGGATAACTTACATGCGAATTTTTTCTATTTTCTTATTGGCGGCGGCCGCCTACGGCGCGGAATACACGATCGACTCGGCCCACAGCGCGGCCAGTTTCGGGGTCCGGCACATGATGGTTTCCACCGTCCGCGGACACTTTTCCAAGGTGACGGGAAAGGTCACCTACGACCCTAACAATTTGAACGCCAGCAAAGTGGAAGCGACGGTCGACGCGACGACCATCGACACGCGAGAGGCGAAGCGGGACGCCCACCTGAAGTCGGCCGATTTCTTCGATGTCGCCAAATTTCCCACCATCACATTTCGCTCCACGAAATGGACGAAGGAAGCGGGCAAATTGAAGATCGCCGGCGACCTTACCATCCACGGCGTAACCAAGCCGGTGGTGTTGGATGTGGATGGACCGGCGGCTGAAGTGAAAGGCCAGGGCGGCGCGATGACCATCGGCGCCAGCGCCACCACTAAGGTCAGCCGCAAGGATTTCGGTCTAATGTGGAACCGGCTGCTCGAAACGGGCGGGGCGGTGGTGGGCGACGAGGTCACCATCACGCTGGATATCGAAGCCAAGCGGAACTAAATCTACCGTTCGTCATCGTCCGTCTCCACGGTGATGGGCGCGAAAACGGCATGGGGCGGCTTCGGGTAAGGAGTATTCCAACCCCGGACGTCGCCCCAAAGAATTCTATTCAACTTCTCCGTCGGAACCGCGTCAGGCACCTCGAATCGCATCTTCATCGACGCCTTCGCCCCTTCCCTCGCCTTTCCGCGGAGCGCGGTGAGCGGCGGATTCAAATCGAATAGAGATTGCTTCGGCATCTCCGCGGTGAAGGGCGTGAGGTCCGGCTGGTCGGTGAAGGAATCCCTCATTTCATTAGCGATCAAATCAAAAAGCGACATAGTGGGCAGGCCGAGAATCAATTCGATCGTTTTCAGCATGCTCTGATGGGAGTAGAACGTCGAATCGATATGGCCGCGCTTAATGTATGGACTGATTGCCAGGGCGATTGTCCGATGACCGTCAACGTGGTCGACGCCATTCTGCGCGTCATCCTCAACCACGAAAATTGCCATTTTGTTCCAAAAACGCGACTTTGATAGGCTTTCTACAATCTGCCCGACGGCAAGATCGTTGTCAGCCACCATCGCCTTCGGCGTCGACGATCCCGGCCGCGTACCTTCCGTATGATCGCTCGGAAGCAGCATGATCGACAGGTTCGGCATCTTCCCGTCTTTCTCCCACTGCGCGAGATCTTCAAGGAAAATCTGTGCCCGGACGACATCGGGAACCCCATGTGTATAGCTGGGGAAATCCGCCGCGAGAATGGTATTCAGCTTGGCGATCGGCGCCGTAACTTTCCAGCGGCCGCGATACTTCTCACCGCGCTGCCAACCCGCCAGCACCTCTTTGCGCACAGCTTGGCTCTCGTTCAAATGGCCGGCATACTCGCCATACAAGCGCACGGACTTCCCGCGGGCCAATGCAAAGTCCCATAGGAACCCGCTCGAGGAATACGCCAGGGGATCGGTGCCATCGTAGGGATAGCTCCGCCCATCATAGCCAGGCCACAGGCAGTACGCCGTCTCATTCGCTTGGGTGGCCCACTGGTGCCCGTCGGCGCTGTTGCCGCCGGTCGCGTAGAAATTGTCCAGCAATACAAACTGCTCGGCGAGCTTGTGTTGATTCGGCGTCACGTCGCGCCCGAACATAACGAGCGACAGCTCGCTGTTGCCCTTACCGATATCGCCGAAAACCTGATCGTACGTGCGGTTTTCCTTGATGACGTAGACGACATGTTCAATCTTCGACGGGTCGCCGCTGCGGGCGGGCAGGGGGACCGGAATGGAGGAAGGAGCGACCGGCGCCGCCACGCCCGCCATATGATTGTTCTCCGCAACGGCGGTGGTCCATGACGCCAATTGCGGCGCGCCCGGCAAGTCGATCACCTGCACGGCGCCCCGGTTGGCATGCACAAATCGCCGCTCCGGTTTATCGCTCCAGCCGGAGCCCACGCCAAGCAGCGCGCCCACCGCCAGGCGCTTTCCGTCCGGGCTTAACGAGATGCTGCTCGGATACCAAAATGTTGGAATGGAGCCTTCCAGCGCGCCGGTCGCCGTCTTCAAAACCATCACGGCGTTAATGCCACCGCACGCTACAAACAGACGAGCGCCGTCGACGGAAACGGCCAGCGCCGTCGGGGCGACGCCGAACGCTTTGCGCGCGAAGGGTTGCAGTGTCCAGGTTGCGGTGACACGTTGCGTTCGCGTGTCGATGACGCTGACGGAATCGGAATTCGTGTTGGCGACATATAGCCGAAAGCGCGCTTCGTCCCAGGCCAGGGCCGTCGGGTGCAGACCCACCGCGATGGTGTGCGTCACCTGCCCGGCGGTGACATCGACCCGCGAAACGGTCCCGCTCGAAGCCACACCGCGGGCGTCCACCAACACCTTGTCCGCCGTCGGCGCCAAGCCCGTCGGCGCGCTCACTTCCCCGTCTTTCGGGACGCGTCCGCCCCAGTTGCCGACATAGGCGACGCTGCCTTTGGCGTCAACCGCCAGTCCCACCGGCGCGATTCCGGTGTCGATCCGCGCGGCTACAGTGCCATTCGCGTCCACCACCGCCAGCTTATTCTCGAATGCCAACGCGGCGAACACGCGTCCACCCCGCTCGCGTACCGCGCCCGCCTGGTTCCGGCCCAACTCCACGCCGCGCTTGTCGGTGCCGCGGTGCAGCCACACTTTCCTATCGCGCTGAAACAGCCATACCGGATCGGCGCCGTCAATGGCCTGGATCCCGCCGCGTCCGCGCACCTCCGTGTGCTGCAACACCTTATTCTGCTGCCAGTCCATGCGGTAAACGCCCACTCCTGTCAACACCTGGATCTCCGTCGCCGACCGGAACTGCACGCCGTACACGCGCCCGTTGAAGACGCTGGGAACGCCGGCGGGCGTGATGGATTGCCGCGTTGTGACGACGCCCGGATCGGTTACCGCACGCGCCGGACGATCAATTGTTTGCGCCGTCAGCAGCCCCGGAATGAGAAAAACGAACCGAATGAACATGAAAATATTGTAGTCGCGGAATATGAACGGAGAATGGCAAAGTTGCAAACACCCTCTCCGCTGTGGGAGGCTGATAGGTTTTCCCGCACAAAAATGCCGCCTAAATGCGTTCGAGTACTTTATCATGACCATTGCTTCGACGGCTCGGCCTCGGCCGCCCTCTTCAGCCAGTTCTTTCAAGACCATCTGGATCCCCATGCCACGTTCCGCTACACCGGCATGGCCCACACGGCCGATCAGCTTTTTCAAGACAGTTTATTCGACGGGGACGAGAACGCCATCGTCGATTTCAAGTACTCGCCACACCCGGCGCTCACCTGGTGGTTCGATCATCATCAGAGCGCCTTTTTGAGTCCGGAGGATGCCGAGCATTTCCGCACGCAACGGCAAGGCAACTATTATTTCGATCCCACGTTCCGTTCCTGCACGCTCTTCATCGCCACCATTGCGAAGGAGAAATTTGGCTACCACAACCCGGCGCTCGACGAGCTCGTCCGCTGGGCCGATATCATTGATGGCGCTCAGTACAAAAGCGCCGAAGAGGCGGTTGGCCTGGGGGCGGCGGCCATGAAACTGACCCTGGTTATCGAGTCGGCCAAAGGCTCCGGCATCGTGCAGAACATCATCGGCCACATGCGCTCCCTGCCCCTCGACGCCATCATCGCGTTGCCGGAGATCGAGAGCGTTTTCCGTCCGCTGCATGAGCGGCACCTGGCATCCGTCGACATTATTCGCAGGCGTTCCCGAGCCGATGGAAAGGTTGTTTCCTTCGATCTCATTGAAGATGGAATCGAAGGGTACAACAAGTTTATCCCCTACTATTTATTCCCGGACAACGTTTACACCGTCTCGGTCAGCACTTCCACATTTCGAACGAAAGTGAGCGTGGGTTCCAACCCCTGGCAGTCGGAACGGGTGAAGCATAATCTGGCCACCATTTGCGAGCGTTATGGCGGCGGCGGCCATTCGAAGGTCGGCGCGATCAGTTTTCCGGTCGGCGCCGTCGACGAGGCGCGCAACGCGGCTAGCGAGATCGTCGCCGAGTTGCATACCTAGCGCATCGAAATCTTGTACCAGCGGTCCGGGTCGCCCTTAGTGCGGCGCCCGCTCGGTGGAGGGGGCATCAGGACCACCGACCCTTCGTCAACATCAAAGCCCGCCGGCGCCACCGGGCTAACCGATAGACGCGGTTTGCGTAGTTGAACCTGTTCCTGCTTTTCCACAACGGCGCGGAGAACGTTCTCCGACAACCCGTGCCGCGCCATCAGCGCGAGTGCGTCTGCGCTCGTGTCGAACTGCGTGCGCTTGTGATGGATCAGGTCCACCAGCAGCCCATCGCCCAATCCGGCCCGGGCTAGAACTACCAGGCCGTCGTTCGTCAATATATGGCGCGGCAGCGCGATGGTTTCCGGTTCGGCGGCCAGGCAGGCCGCGGCAAAAATGACGCTCAACAATATCCGCATACACAACTCATCGGACTTCCAAATTTTTTCTTGAATTCCCTCGCCGCTTTTCCGATAAGAAATCTGTGTTCATTCTTCTCGCCGTTGCGATGACTCTGCCCGACGCCTGGTTGAACCAGCCCTACGTGCCGCAGGCCAAGTGGGAGCGGGTTTCCACGCGCTGTGCGATGCCAATTCCAACGACTCGCGTCGTAGCCGGCGTGCCGCCACCGGGTTTACAGACTTCCGTTCGCGGTGATATGGAGGGCATCCCGACGGAGCCCGGCGTCTTCACCTTCACCGTCGAAGTATCGGATGGCTGTTCGCGTCGCATGGAGCAACGGCAAATCCGGGTAATGCCCGCCCCTATTTTGACCGCGGAGGCGGAAACGCTCGAGTTCCAGTGTCTCCAAGGCGCACCTTCCCTTTCCGGCGGCATCGTGCGAGTCTCCGGCTCGGCTCCGGGCCGCGCCTATAGCGTCGATATCGCTTACAACGAGGACAAGCCGGAGGTACGCTGGCTGCAAGCCGCCATGCGGGATGGCGTTTTACCCACCGAAGGCTCGGCGCTTGAAGCCGATACGCTACGCTTATCCATCAACCCGGGTAAGCTCCCAGCGGGCTCCTATACAGCCCGTCTACGCGTCTCCACCTGGCAAGGCGCCAACACCCCGGAACTCCTGTTCCGCCTCCGTGTCGATACGCCCCAAGCGGTTCTCGCTCCCGCGCTCGCCGCTCCGGTGCCCATTCCGATAGTTCTTCGAATTGCGGAAGCTCCCAGTATCCAAGTCATTAGGCCTCCACTGGTGCCGTACGCCGATCCTCCGTACTTCCTCAAGTACCAACCCAAACCGCTGTACCCGCCACCCGGCATGGGCACTCGTGGGACCGGCCGCTCGCGGGTTCTTCCCTTCCCCAGGATTCTCTTGCCTCCAAAACCGGCCGCAAAATCCGAAGCAAAGCCCACCGCCCCGGCGCCGGACAAGCCCGCCGCAAAACCCGTTCAAAAACACGAAGCGCCGCCGGAACGCACGAAGCCCTCCGCGCTGGCGCCGCCCCCAACGACAGCCAAGAGCGAAAAGCCCAAGGCTGCGCACTAAACAACCACCGCCCGAACGCGGTGGGGTTGGCTGGCGCTATCGACGAGTGCAATCCCGGCGCGCGAGTGAGGCCTGGCTCGCCGAACGCGGGGCTGACAGAGTGTTCCGCTGCGCCGCGGCCCATTCTCGCTTCACCTGTACCGTGGCTAAAAGCGGCCCGCCTGAAAGGCGGGTGGACCGGACCCAGCGCATGGAACTAAACGAAAAGTTGGAACCTCTTGCAGAGTGCGTCCAAAGGCCTGAAGATATTGAACGCAGCAAGCGAGATATTTTCCGCTAAGAAGTGCGACGATTCTAATGGCTCTACAATGGAAAGAGCGCCGCGGCCATGACGACCAAAGAGACGCTTCACCAACTCGTAGAAGAACTTCCCGATGATCAGGCGGACTTGGCCCGTATGTGGTTGGAGGATCTCCGCGATGCAGCCGATGCCGACGGCTTGCCACTGGACGCGGAATCCTTGACCTCGCTGGACCGCGGACTGGCCGATGTCGCGGCCGGGACCGTTAAGCCGCTCGGCCAATACGAGCGCGAACGCGGAATGTGAGTTATCGCGTCGTTCTCGCCCACGAAGCCGAAAAAATATTGGACCGCCTTGATCGTCCGACGGAGCGACGAATCCGTACCCGGTTCGCACAACTCGCCGAAGATCCCTTCGATCCTCGCTTGCCGGCTCCGCTTACGGAGCGCGCCGGGGTCCGCAAGTCGCGCGTTGGCGGTTGGCGTATCTTGTTCCTTGTGGACCGCGATGCGGACACGCTCAGCATCGTCACCGTCGATACACGCGGCCAGGTTTACAAACGTTCATAGCTGTCTCAGTTCGCCAATCCGCCCGAAAGGCAGGGAAACTAGACCCGCGGTGCGGAACTAAACGCTACAAGCCGAGTTCCTTCACCCGCGCCGGATTCAGCGAGTCCGGCTCAGACCAACGCATCAGCTTTTCGACATATTTCGCCAACACGTCCGTCTCCAGATTCACGCGGTCGCCGGGCCCATACGCGCCCAACGTCGTCTTCTCAAACGTGTGGGGAATAATCGTCACACCCAGAACGCGATCCTCGATTGCGGCGATCGTCAGGCTGATCCCGTCAATCGCGACGGACCCCTTCCACACCAAGTACCGGTCCAGAGTTTCCGGCACGGCCACGCGCAGCCACCAGTTGTCGTTGCCAATCGACGCCAACCCCAAAAACTCTCCCGTCCCGTCCACGTGTCCCTGCACAATGTGTCCGCCTAGCCGGCCCGCCGGCGAGATGGGCCTTTCCAGATTCACGCGCCTGCCGGTACGCAGACTGCCCAGGTTTGTCCGCGCCATCGTCTCCGGCGCCACGTCGGCCGCAAAGCTGTCCGGCCGCAGATCCACCGCCGTCAGGCATACCCCGTTCACCGAGATACTAGCGCCCGCGAACACATCCGCCAGCACCGTGGAACAGCCGATCCGCAGCCGCGCGCCATCGCCGCGCGGCTCCATCGACACCACCGCGCCCAGCTCTTCCACAATTCCCGTAAACATTACGCCCTCGTTCCCCGCGCCACCCACGCCTCCACCGCGAACTCATCCCGGCTCATCGGGTGCAAACGCACGTCCCGGAACAGCATTGCATCGGCTCGCCGCCGCCGTCCCCGCCCGGCGGCTACCGGTAGCGACTGCAGGCCGCCGAAGATCTTAGGCGCGTAGTAGAAGAAAATCTTGTCCACAATACCGGAGTCCAACGCCGCGCCGTTCACTTTGCTGCCCGCCTCGATCATCAGCGAAAGGTACTGCCGCCCAGCCAGAAGTTCCACCAGCGCGCGTAGGTTCGTTCGTCCATCGGATCCGTCAAGGACGACCACTTCCACGCCTTCCCGCTCCAGCGCCCGCCGCCGTTCGGCGCTCGCCGCCGATGTCGCCGCCACCAACAAATCCCGCGGCCCGCCGCGGACCATCTGCGAATCCGGCCGCACCCGCAACTGCGAATCGAGCAAGATACGCAACAGCGGCCGGCTGCGCGCCAACCCCGTGCGATCCGTCAACGCGCAATCATCGGCCTCCACGGTACCAATGCCCGTCAGAATCGCGTCCGTCAAATGCCGCAGTTGCTGCACGTGCGCCCTCGCTTGTTCGGAGGTGATCCAACCTTCGTTGTCGTCCGGCGCCGCTATCTTGCCGTCCAGCGTCAACGCACTCTTCAATGTCACCAACGGCCGCCGTTCTCGCATAAAGAAACAGAACGGCTCGTTAAGCGCTTCCGCTTCCGCTGTATGTTTCTCCGCCAGCGTCACCCGAATGCCGGCCGCCCGCAGCCGTGCAAACCCCTGCCCACTCACCATGGGGTTCGGATCCTCCATCGCCGCCACCACCGCGCCCACGCCAGCCGCGATCAACGCATCCGCGCATGGCCCGGTGCGCCCCTCGTGCGCGCATGGCTCCAAAGTCAAATAGACCGTCGCTCCCCGCGCGCTCTCCCCCGCCTCGGCCAGCGCCAGGGTTTCCGCGTGGCTGCGTTGGGCGTACACATGGAATCCACGGCCGACCACCTCGCCGTTATTGACGATTAGCGCGCCAACGGCGGGGTTTGGGCTCGTCTGGCCAAGCCCCTTCCGCGCCTCGGCCAGCGCTTCGGCCATGTAGTCGATTGTCATAAAAGAAGATTAGTCAAAGAGCGAAGCGATAAACTGCTCGGGATCGAACGGCAGCAAATCGGTCACCTTCTCGCCCACGCCCACATACCGGATCGGCATGTTCAACTCGCGCGCGATGGCGATGGCAATTCCGCCCTTCGCCGTTCCGTCCAGCTTGGTCAACACAATGCCCGTTACGCCTCCGGCTTCGGTGAACTTGCGCGCCTGCTCCAACCCGTTCTGGCCCGTCGTCGCATCCAGCACCAGATACACCTCATGCGGCGCGTCCGGAATCACACGCCCCGCCGTTCGCCGCATCTTGTCGAGCTCGGCCATCAGGTTTTCCTTGTTATGCAACCGCCCGGCGGTATCGACAATCACGACATCGGCCTTCCGCGCCCGCGCCGCCTGCAGCGCGTCGAAGATGACGGCGCTCGGATCGGCGCCCGCATTCTGGCGAATGAGCTCGGTATCGGCCCGGTCCGCCCAGACCGCGAGCTGCTCAATCGCCGCCGCGCGAAAAGTATCGGCCGCGGCCATGATCACCTTGCGGCCCCCCTCCTGCAGTCGGAGGGCTAATTTACCAGTCGTGGTAGTTTTCCCCGCGCCATTCACGCCGACCATCATGATCACCAGCGGCGGCTCCGTCACTCGCGCTTCCGGCCGGTCGGAGGCCTGCAGCACTTCCAGCAGATGCTGCCGGATCAAGGACCGCACTTCGCCCGGATCGGCGACCAGGTTCCGGTCCACGCGCTGCCGGATCGTCTCCAGCGCTTCGGTCGCCGTGCGCACGCCCACATCGGCGGTGATCAGCGCATATTCCAACTCATCCAGCAAATCGGCGTCGATCTGTTTCTTGCCGTGAACGACATCTTCAATGCGAGTCACCAACCCGGCGCGAGTCTTTTCAATACCCTGCTTCAGCCGGTCCAACAGGCTGCCACCGCCCTCGCTTGAGCCAAATAACGTGGAAATCATCCGTGTTTCATAATACCAAGCCGCTTTTTCGGCGAGACGATTCAAGGCGAACGACGAATTTGCCGATATGTTCTTAGCGATACAATGGATGATCACAATGGATACAGCCCCGCAGGGCAAGATCGGGCGCTACGTCATCCAGGGGGAACTGGGACGTGGCGCGATGGGCGTCGTCTATCGCGCCCAGGATCCGGCGATCGGCCGCACCGTCGCCGTTAAGACCATCCGCATCGGTCAGTTTAACGACGCGCGGGAGATCAAGCATGTCCAGGAACGCATGATGCGCGAGGCGCAGGCGGCCGGCATTCTTTCTCACAATAACATCGTCACCATCTACGACATCCAGCATGAAAACGATACCGCGTTTATTTTCATGGAGTTCGTCGACGGGGAGACGCTCGAAAAGATACTGCTGTCCGACACGGCCATAGACCGGCAACTGATCCTGCACATCCTGAAACAAGCGGCCGAAGCGCTCGATTACGCGCACCAGCGCGGCATCGTTCACCGCGACGTCAAGCCGGCCAATATCATGGTGCGCCGCGACGGCATCGCGAAAATCGCCGACTTCGGCATCGCGCGCATGCAGTCGCACTCGCTCACCCAGACGGGGCAGATCCTCGGCACGCCGAACTATATGTCGCCGGAGCAGATTTCGGGCAAACCGGTCGACGGACGCGCCGATCAATACTCGCTCGCCGTTATGCTTTATGAGGTGCTGACCGGCGAGAAGCCCTTCGTGGCCGACTCGCTGCCGACGCTCCTGTTCCGCGTCGTTAGCGAAGCCCCGCAGCCGGCTCCGCGCTTGAATCCCACGCTCAGTCCCGCCATCGACCAGGTACTCCAGCGAGCGTTGGCGAAGAGTCCCGACGACCGCTTCCCAAACTGCGCGGAGTTCATCCGCTCGCTCGAAGTCGCCTGCCAGGGCGCTCCGGGTTGGAAGACCCTAGTCCGCGGGGGCGGGCTCTCCCAACCGACGCATGCCGGACCCGCGCCCCAACCGTCGCCCAAGCCAGTCGTGCTGCCGCCCCAGGATCCGACGGTCGCCAAGCCCGTTACGCCGAAACCAGCCGCGCCCAAGCCGGCCGCCGCCCCATCCAAACCGAAATTCAACAAGAAGGCCGTGGTCGCAGTGGCGCTTTGCGCGGCGTTAGTTGGCGCGGTTGCCATTGGCGCCAAACTGGTTCACGACAAGCGGCAGACCGCTCGCCTGAATCCCACGCCGCCCGTTCCCGGACCCGGTAAGGCGGGACCGGAGGAGGCCGTGCCGGCCAAACCGGTAGCCGCAAAAAAGATAGAGCCGAAACCGTTCGAAGCGCCGAAGCCGAGCGATGCCAAGCCCATCGCGCCCGGTCCGGCGGGAGACCATACCGGGGCCATGGCCGTCGCCATCCGCTCCACGCCGGAAGGCGCGCGCGTCCTTATCGACGAGGGTAAGTTCCCGCCTTGCACCAGTCCTTGCCTGTTGGAGTTGCCGAAGGGCCGCCACACCGCTACCGTGATGCTCGAGACCTATAGAACTGAGTTACGGATCTTCAACGTGCCGCAGGATTCGGCCGTCAGCGTCAATCTGGAGAAACGGAAGGGAATGTTGGAAGTCAACAGCACGCCGCCCGGAGCGACAATTACGATTGACGGCGCCGAGCACCCGCAGAAAACGCCGGCCATGATTCCCCTCGTCGTCGGCAAACATACCGTGGTTGTCGCGCTGCCGGGCAAGACGCCCTATACACAAACATTTGAAATGCGGGCGGACGCCACTTTCAGTCTGCAACCAAATTGGGCAAACTAGAGGGATGAATGCGTCTCGCCTTTCGCGCCGCCACCTGATTCGGTTCGCCGCCGGTTCGCTGCTGCTGGATGCCGCGCCTAAACGCGGGATGATCATCCGCTCCTCGCGCGCCGAGGATATAGAGATGCCGCTCGAAGGATTCATTGAGTCCTACATCACGCCCGTCGAACGCTTCTTCGTTCGCAGCCATCACTACGTGCCGACGGTCGATCCAGCCGCTTGGCGCTTGCAAGTCAACGGGAAGGTGGGCACGCCGTTAACGCTCACCATGGATGAGTTGAAGAAATTGCCGCGCGTGGAGTTCGTCAGCGTGCTCGAATGCGCCGGCAATGGGCGCGGGCTTTATGAGCCGTCGATGGCCGGGCTTCAATGGACCTATGGCAGCGTGGGCAACGGGCGATGGGCGGGCGTCCGTCTCGCCGACTTGCTGAAAAAGGCCGGCGCGCAGCCAGGCGCGGTGGAAGTATTGTTCGACGGGGCCGACGTGCCCGTCGCCAAGCAGCCGGAATTCCAGCGCGGCATCCCATTCAACAAGGCGATGGATCCGAGTACAATTCTCGCGTATGAGATGAATGGCGAAGCGCTGACCAAGGACCACGGCTTTCCGCTCCGCGTCGTCGTGCCCGGCTGGGCGGGCGACTGTTGGGTGAAGTGGCTCACCCGTATCGAAGTGCGCGATACCGAGTTCGACGGCTTCTTCATGAAGACGGCCTACCGGCATCCCGGGAAGCCGGTCGCGCCCGGCGCCGCCATCGACCCGGCCCAAATGAAACCGGTGACGACGCTGCAAGTGAAGTGCGTTATCGCCAGCCACATCGACGGGCAGGACATCGCCATAGCGGCCACCAAGCTGCGCGGCGCGGCGTGGTCCCATGAGGCTCCCGTGAGCGTGGTCGAAGTCTCGACCGACGGCGGCCGCACCTGGCGCCAAGCGCGGCTTGGCAAGGATACGGCGCGTTTCGGCTGGCGGCAGTGGGAGTACGATTGGACCCCTCCGCAAGCGGCCTACTATAACGTGATGGCCCGCGCCCGCAACGTCGCGGGAGAGAACCAGCCATTCGAGCAGGAGTGGAATCCGTCAGGCTACGGGCACAACGTGGTGCAGGTGGTGCGCCTGAACGCGACCGCGACACCGAAGGCTCCATCCGCGCCCGCCGCTGAACCGGCCGTCGAGGCACCCGCCGCTTTCAAGCAGACCTGTCTCGGCTGCCATGGCGAAGAGGCGATGGCGCAGCAGCGGCTGAACCGCACCCAATGGGAGCGCGAAGTGGAAAAGATGCAACGCTGGGGCGCCGGCGTCACGCCGCAAAACAAGGATACTCTGGTCGATTACCTCAGCAAGCGCTATCCGAGCCGGCCGAGGAATTAGCGATTGGCGGCGCTGCCGGGCTGTGCAAACGCGCTCGCGAAGGCGTTGGGGCTAAGTCTTTTATTTGCAGCGTTTCCGTTGGTTCGTTCCAGGTTTTACCTTGGTTTGTTCCCGGTTTGTTCCTTGGTTTGTTTCAGGCATCCGCTGGATATAATACGGGCCTAAAGATAGTATGGCGAGGACTGGGTAAATCGAATACTCCAGTGCGAATTTAATACTACCATAATTCGCAGATTATTGCCGGGGAATTGCGTTTGCTAAATCAACCGCCCCGGCCTCCGCGCCGCCAACCGCTTCAACAGCCGTTCCCGCCGGCGCGTCAACTCGGCCGACGCGCCCAGCCGCAGCGCCTCCTCCGTCAAGTCCAGCGCCAGCGCGTAGTTCTTCTCCGCGTGCTCGTAGTACTTGGCCAACTCCGCCAACGCGTCCGCCTGATGCGGGTTCCGAGCCGTCGTCAGTTCCGTGAACAGCGAAATCGCTCCCGCCTCATTGCCCAGCTTCTTCTCCAGCAACCCGCAGTCCCACAGCGTCCTCCACAGCAGCCCGTCCGGCAATCCCTTCGCAAGCGCGCGACGGAGCAAAACGATCGCCTCTTCCACGCGGCCCGCCGTCCGCAGCCACCGCGCCAACCCAACCATTTCCGGTCCCCGGTGCAAAGGTACTTCGAGCGGCGCATGGAACGCTCGCGGGATGATCCCGGTCAAGCACGCGAGAGTCAAAATATCGAATGCGTTGTGCTCAAATATCCCCATCATCCGGTGGGCCGACCGCGACCGCAAATACTCGAAGTACAGAAACGGAATCAGCGCTCCCGGCACGTCGTCCGTGCGCTCAACCCCCAGAATTTGACTCTCCAACTCCACCAGCCGGCAACTGTCAAACGCTAATTTGTACAACCGCCGGGCGCCGTGAAGCAGGTCGAAATGCTCCATCCGCGCAAACGGCGGCGCCATTCGCGACATCCGGTAGCGCGTTTCCAAAAGCGGCTGGTCGAATGAGCGGCCGTTATACGTCACCAGGACATCGAATTGGCGCAAATGTTCGGACAACGCCGCCAATTGGCTCGATTCCTCCGAGTAATTGCGCATGAAAAAGTGTCGTAATTCGAAGCCCTCTTCGGTCAGCGCTCCCACGCCCACCAGGAACGCATAGGTACCCGACCCACCCGCCAATCCGGTGGTTTCCGTATCCAGATAGGCGGTCCGGCGCGGATTAAATTGGGGAAGCCGCCCTTCGCTGATCGCGCCGAGGAGATCGCCGGGAAGCTCTTGCAAATCGGAAATGTAAACGCTGCCATACCGCTGGTGATTCCGCCAAATCCGCTTCGACTCGAAATGCGCCCCGTGCGCCGTCCGTACTTCCGACCCTTCGAGCCAATCGGTGATGGTACCGGAAGCAACCGGCTCAGGCTCAACCGTTCCCATCACGGCGGCCATGCGCTGCCGCAAGTGGGCTAGTTGGTCCTGGAGATTCGACACTGCTAGCTTCGCCTCATCTTCGCCTATCGGACAAAGTGTAGCACGCGCGGGCAGTCGTGGCGGAGCGCCGCCACCGGAGCAACAGGAACTTCGCATAGTAAGCGGGCAGCAGGGGCGGAAGGGCGGCAGAGAGCGTATTAGCCCAACTTCCGCAGTTTGAAGAGTAAGTACCTGTCTTTGCAGCACGGAGCCTCAAAAGTCTTCACTACAAATTGTGTTTGGGAAGAGAAGAAGGTATATGTAGGCCGAGGCGCTGCAGCAGAAT
>JBJXFL010000213.1:0-3820 GCA_046155405.1 Bryobacteraceae bacterium
ATTAGGTCATACCAGGTACTCCACGCAACTCATTCTTTTGACAAGGCTTATCCAAGGCTTCGCGGATAACTTGTAAAGTCCCGCTAGTCCTTACTTGCGGAAGTTCGCCCGGTTGTTCCGTTCCGTCGCAACGGCTGTTACCGAGCCACGACCGTCAGAAGGTGTGAAAAAATCTTCTTTTCCCTGCGACCCGCACATCCTTCCGATCCGACGATTCGGCCGGATGGAAATCTTGGCATCGACGAACTACTTTCATGGAAGGAGTACTTGTTTGTACAAAGTTGCAAAAGTCACCCCGATCTGACGGAATCTCAGCACTTTTCGACGCGCCAAGCCGCCGCAGTTCGATTCTACCGTCCGCGTCGTAGTCTGACGGGGGCTATACCGTCGCGCCCATCGCCGGCAAGGCACACTTCGGCATCCAGCTCAATCGCACCCACTGCATGATGTCGTAGCTCAGCACCCCGAACAACAGTTCCTTCAACGCCGCCTCGTGCCCGGCGCGAAAATCCGACAGCGTGTGATGGTTCACCTTCCCCAATCCGGCCAGCCACATCAGGCCGGGCTCGTATTCCATCAGCCGCTCGATCTCTCGGGCCGAGGTCACCTGTTCGCTATAGGCGTAGACCCACGCTCAGTAGCAGCCGCGGATCCCACGCCGCTCGTCCGGCCCGCCCCCGCTTGCTCTTGATTTCCCCCGTGAATCCACTCAAATCGAACTGCCCGCTCAGATCCCAGATCGCTCTTACCTTGTGAGCGGGAGGAACCAATTCGTCGACGATTACAGGCCGCAGAAAGCCTTGGCTGCGATCTATCGGTTTCAGCTTCGGCTTCCAGTTCCGACCCGGCTGCTCCCCGGAGCCCTTGGGGCCGGCACTCTCTTCCCGGTGCCCCCTGTCGAACAGTGCGTCCTGCGTCGCCATAATCCTTATGGCGCACCCCGCCAATCACCCGGTTACCCAAAACAATTCAACCTTTATGTGTTTTTAGGATTTTTTCACATCTTCTCAGCTCGACTTTATCCAATTGCGGACGGGCCTTGCGCGGGGTACGCTGAGCAAATGCATCGGCGGAAGTTAACCTACGCAAGAACGGGCTGAACTTTAAACCAAAGGCAAGGTAGGATAAAACAAACTTGTCACGGAGTGTTTTATGCCTACCTTGCCCTCAGAGCTTACTCCGATCATCCTAGCATTCGCCCCGCTGTTTTCCAATGGTGTTTGGCGCTGTGCCTGCATCCTGTTGATCGGGGCCATTCTGGCTCCCGGAAAACGAACCGTCACCAGCGCGCTGCGGGTGATGGGTTTGAGCGATGAACGCCGCTTCCAGATCTACCATCGCGTGTTAAACCGGGCCGTTTGGAGCGGCTGCCGTGCCAGTCTCCTCCTGCTCCGCATGCTGGTCGCCGCGTTCGCTCCAACCGGCCCGCTCGTGCTGGTCATTGACGACACCATTGAGCGGCGTTGGGGCCCACGGATTTCCGCCCGCGGCATCTATCGCGACCCGGTGCGCTCTTCGGATTCCTTTTTTGTCAAAACCAGCGGGTTGCGCTGGCTCAGCCTGATGTTGCTGGTCAAGATCCCTTGGGCTGAACGCGTCTGGGCGCTCCCCTTCCTCACCGCGCCGGCCCCTTCCTCTCGTTACTTTGAAAAGCGCAAACTCCGCCATAAGGTCCTCACCGACTGGGCGCGGCAACTGGTGCTTCAAGCAAAACGCTGGCTGCCCACGCGCGAACTGGTGCTGGTGGCCGACGGGGGATTCGCTTCTCTGGATCTGTTGCAGAGTCTGTCGGGGCGGATGGTCGCTTGTGTGACCCGGATGCGTTTGGACGCCCGCCTGTTTAACCCCGCCCCGCCTCGGAAGAAGGGCGCCAAGGGGCGGCCTCGACTGGTTGGCACTCGTCTCGCCTCCCTGCAGCAGGTTCTCGCTAATCCCCGCACCGTCTGGCAGCGGCTGACGTTCCCCCGGTGGTATGGCGAGACCAACCGCGAGGTCGAAATCACCTCCAGCACCGCCGTCTGGTATCACGGCGGCCTGCCTCCCGTGCCCATCCGCTGGGTGTTGGTGCGCGATCCAATGGGCAAGTTTGAAACCCGCGCGATCCTATGCACCGATCCGAGTCGGACTCCCCGTCAAATCGTGGAATGGTTTCTGATGCGCTGGCAGGTGGAAGTGACCTTCCAAGAAGTCCGCGCCCACCTCGGCGTGGAGACGCAGCGACAGTGGTCCGACTTGGCCATTGCCCGCACCACTCCTGTGTTGCTCGGCCTGTTCTCTATCGTCACCTTGCTCGCCGACCGCCTGGCTCTGGGCGGACAATTGCCCGTCCGGCAAGCGGCCTGGTATCGCAAGCCGCGAGCCACATTTTCCGACGCGATCGCCTTGGTGCGGGAACGCCTATGGCGCGGCGCGAGTTTCTTTGATTCCCGTTCCGACCGCCCCAGGAAGAAAATTCCGGCGACGTTATTCGATGGGTTGATGCAGGCGGCTTGCTATTCGGAATAATTGGACCAAGCCGATCCGGGCCGATCCTCATTCATCGTTCGCAACGAGCGCGGCCGTAAATACGAGTGGTGCTCGGCTTCCTCATCGACGACTAACAAAACCTATCCGGAATTGGTAATGGGAGCCACCGCCAATGCTCGCGCGACCAGAGTAAGGGAAGTCAAGTCGCGGCAGTTTCGCCTTGTCTTCGCGTTGCGAGAGGTCACGTAGGCCAAAACATTTTTTACTGTCAATGTTTCGGGAGCGACAGCAATAAATTCACATGCTTCCGGCGGAGCTCCCATGAAAAGCTACTTTGGCCACTGTCAGGAATGGATAAAGTCGAGCTCAGACAGCGGGGTTTTGCTCATCGTTTCCCAATCGGTCATGGTGAGGCCAAAGTCGGCCAGGACGTTTTCGAGCGGAACGGGCGGGTTGTCCTTGCGCCATTCGTCGGCTTCGGCGACGGCCAGGCGGTCCTCCTCGGTAAAGGGCTCGTCGTCGATGGGGGCGAGCGCCAGCTTACGAGAGAGCGGGTCGAGCATCGATTGCAAAATGGTTTCGAGCGCGGCCAGTTGGACTGGGTGCAGTTGATCGACCAGAGCGTGAAGGTGATTGCGGGTGTCCGGGGTCATTCCGTCGTTCCTTTAGCCTCTACTCGGCCACGGCGCGGCTGATTTGGGAGCGCTTGACGAGCAGGCTGCAAGACTTGGGTATGTTGCGCACTGTCCTTAGTTATCCCATAACAGAGGGTACTGAGGTTGGTGCCGAAACGAATAGCGCCGCAGCCGAACCGCGTCCGGCGGCGCGGACCGCGCTTTCGGGCCGCCGGACGCTTAGAAGGTCAAGCGCAGGCCGAAACGGAATTTGCGTTCGCCTTCGGCGAAGGTGATGGCCATGAAGTTGTTGGTGTTAACGACGGCGCCGGCGGCGTTGATCGTCATATTGCTGACGTTTGATGCCGGGTTGCCGAAGCGGGGCGTGTTGGTGAAATTGAAGGCCTCCGCCTTGAATTGCAGCACGAAGCGCTCGGTGAATTTGAAGTCCTTGAACATAGCCAGATCGGTCCGCTGGAAGCCGGGGCCGCGGACGGAGTTGCGGCCCATGGAGCCGAAGCGGAAAGTGTTGGCGGGGCGCTGGAAGTTGGGATCGCGGAATGAGGTGACGTCGTAGTACTGCGAGCCGGGGCCCGCCTGGCCGAGCTTTACAAGTTCGCCGATCTGGTCGGCGGTCTGGTTGGAGCCGGGCGCGTTCAGGGAAGCGCCGGCGGCGGAGACGGTGAATGGCGTCCCGCTATAGGCGCTGTAGATGCCGTTGATACGCCAACCGCCGGCGA
>JBJXFL010000220.1:0-37777 GCA_046155405.1 Bryobacteraceae bacterium
CCGCCGCTGTTGTAAGGCCAGCGTGGAGATTTTCGAAAGCGGCTCGCTTTCCTTCATCTGACTGTAAGAGTGTGACAGAAATGGTATTTCAATGCAAATCGGAATTTCCTCTTTGCGAATTTCCCCCCTATCTGCTTGATTTCTCAATGATTAAAATCGTCGTGCGAAGTTCCCACCTGTGGAAAAGTGGTGCCTGGCACCACTTTTCCACAGGTGGGGGTTAGAAGATGTACTTCAGCAGGAAACGGCCGGCGAAGCCGGGGTTGAAGATATCGGCCTTGCCGAACTGCGGAGCCAACGAGAGTGCGCGGCCGTCGGCGGTGGCGGCGAGCAGCGCGTTGGGATCGTAGCCCTTGGTGAGGTCGACGTCGTGGAGATCGATCGCCGCGGACTGGCGGCGTTCGCGGTTAACAGACGGATAGATGCTGCGGGCCGTCTTCTGGTTGAAGAGGTTCTGCATATTGAATTCGAAACGCAGCCGCCGGACTTCGCCCATTTTGACTTCATGGGCCACCATCAGGTCGGTCTGGTTGTAAAACGGCGTTCGGCCAAGGTCGCCGCGGCCGAAGGAGAAGACGCCCACCTGGTTTAGGGTCTGATAGTTGGTCGTGACGGGGGTGCCGCTGCCGGCATAGAAGAAGCCGCCGAGTTCGGTGCCGAACGTGAAGTTGTAGCTGCCGAAGAGCTTGGCGACGTGGGGGCGATCGGTGGCGAGACGGCCTTCGACGATGTTGCCTTTGTTGTCGAAGAGGATCTCGTCGAGGTCCCAGGTGCGATTGGCGTTCCCGCCCTGGCGCGCAATGTTGCCGGCCGATTGCTGGGCCTGGGCGGAGGTGCGGTTAGTGGTGGGGCTGGTGATTTCGTCGGAGTTGCTTAGGCCGGCGTAGTTACCGTAGAGGCGGCTATAGACGTAGCTGGCCTGGCCGAACCAACGGCTGGAGAAACGGCGGGAAACGGAGACTTCCATCCCGTCGTAGGTCCGCTTGGGTTTCGGCATGGCGAACGGTTGGGTGGCGGTGGAGGGGATGACGGTTGTGGAGATGCCTTCACCGGGGTTGCCGAAGATGTACTTTTCGTCGCCGTTGACGAGCGTGCCCAGGTCTTCAATGGTGCGGCGGAGCGAGTTATGCACGTAACGCACGGCAAGGACGGTCTGGGGCTGGATGGCGTATTCGAAGCCGAGGCTGGTATTGGCTTGGCTCATGGGTTTGAGATCGGGATCGACGGCGTCGAAATCGACGAGGCGGCGATCGCGGAAGGAGTTGGAAACGGCCGGGTTCCAGATGTCGCGGCCGGGCGTGTTGGTACCGGAAAGGTTGAAAACGTCCAGCGTGTCGAGGGCGCGATACCGAACGGTCCAGAAATCGCCGCCGAAGCTGCCGCGGGCGAGTTCATACTTGGTCCAGTCGTAGAAAAGGCCCCACGAGCCGTAGACCTTCATGCGGCCGTCGCCAAAGACATCATAGCTCGCGCCGATGCGGGGAGCGATCTTCTTTTCGAAGGGGAATTCGAAAGCGTATTCCTTGGCGGCTCGTTGGAAGGAGGGGATCTTTTCGTTCTCCGTGCGGAGGCCGAGTGAGAGGCTCAACTTCTTGGAAACGCGCCACTGATCCTGAATATAGAGATGGGTGATGCCGGCGCCGACGGAACCGCGGGTGCCGATATCGTTCACTTCGTAGTAGCCATACTGGCCGCGATCGGTAACGCCGGTGGCGTTGGAGCGGAAGGCGCGATCCCACCAGATATAGACATAGCCGCCGCCGGGGTAGCCGACGTCGACGGAATTGACATTGCGCTGGTGTCCGCCGCCGATCTTGAGATTGTGCTGGCCGAGGAAGTTGGCGAAGACGGAGTAATCGGCCCGGAGGTAGGTGCGGCCGACGACGTCCTTGAACGTTTGCTGGACGCGCGCGGTGTTCTGGGCGTCAATACCTTGACGAAGGTTCGCCGGGATATCAAAGGGCAGGCCGATGCCCGACGTCTGATAGGAGACGGAGGAGAACGACGGGACGCCATTGGTGCGGAAGTTGTCGAAGAAATATCCACCGCGCAAGGAGAGCAGCGAGGTATTCGACAACTGGATGTTGATATCGCCGCTATAGGACGCCTGCGGATTGGTGAAGCCGCGGGTTTTGTTGGCTTGGTTGGAGGCGCGGTCGGCGGAGACGGAGTTGGCATAGCTGTCAAAGGCCGGGAGAGTGCCCTCGCTGTAGAACGGCGAATAGAGCCATGAGAAGTTGGTGCGGATGCGGTTGGTGGGGTCGAACGACAGCTTGTTGAACGCGTTCATGAAAAGACGCTTGCGGTCGATGGTGTCGGGTTCGGCGCCATTTTTGAAAAGGAAGTCGAACGAGGAACGCTGGAACTGAGGCGAGATGGCGGTGTAGAAGAACAGCTTGTTCTTGATGAGATAGCCGCCGAGGGACCCGCCAAATTCGTGGGTATCGTTTTTGAACTTGGAGTCCTGCACGTAGGAGACGGTTCTGTCGTCGATGGGGTCGAGAAGGAGGCGCTGCACGGGACCCGCGCCGAGCTTGTTTCCGAAGAGGAAATAGTGGGCTTCGCCGTGGAACTGATTGCCGCCGGACTTGGTAACCGCGTTGACGACGCCGCCAAGGGCGCCGCCATATTCGGCTTCGATTCCATTGGTTTTCACTTGCACTTCCTGGATGTACTCGAAGGCCGCGTTCTGTCGCGACTTGCCGTTGACGAGCGAGGTGTTGGAAAGGCCATCGACCATGAAATTATTCTCGGCGCCGGAAGCGCCGTTGACCTGGAAGCCGCCTTCGATCTCGCCTGCATTCGTGAAGGGGGCGAGGAGGATAACGGATTGGAAAGAGCGGCCTTTGGGGACGCGATCGATTTCGGCGGCGGTGAGGTTCTGGGCGACCGTGGTGCCGGTGAAGTCGATGACGGGCGGGGCCTCGGTGACGGTGACGGACTGTTCCACGCCGCCGACGGCAAGCGAATTGTTGAGTGTAATGGTACGGCCGACGGGAACGGATACGTCGGCCATGTTGGTAGTCTGGAAGCCTTTGGCTTCGAGCTTGACGGAGTAGCGGCCGGGCTTCAGTTCGCGGGCATACCAGACGCCGGCGCTATCGGACTTGACGGCGAGAGATTGGTTCGAATCTTTATTGGTAACGGTAACGGCGACACCGGGCAGGACGGCGCCCGATGCGTCGGTGGTGGTGCCGGTGAGGGTTCCCGTGATTTCCTGGGCAAACGAAAGCGACGCGGCGAGCGTTAGCATCGCGACCGCGGAGAGGAGTGGTCGCCACCCGCCGCGGATTGTTTTTTGGGTCATAGCTGACATTGGTTGATGTTTTCCTTTTCTCGTTCATTGACCCTTTCCCCAATCGGAGTGCGGACCGGACGAATACGCCCGGCCATCCATCACCGGAGACAACCACGGCGATAGACGAAAGTATCTGAACGAGCCGGAAAACATCTTTCCCTATATCAGGCGGCTCGGAGACGGTTTTAAATTGTATACGGGTAAACTTGACCCGGACCCCGTCCACCACTCGCGTGAGGTTGTGGTGAACTCCGTTTTCCCGACTGTAACACGATTTGAGGAAAAGTGGGGCGGGCAGTGGATTCCGGGTGGCGAGATTGCGGGGGTATGGCGGAAAGTTCGTACGGCGGGGTGATCGGCATCGCGGCTCGTCCGCTGCTATGTCAACGGTAAGCATTGGGCAGCGCAAAATGGATCTCCGGCGGGCTCGGGCCTCGAGCGCTTAGCGACCACCGAGCCGAGTTATCGTCGGGTTGGAAGCGACTGCAAACGGGACGCAGTAGGCTTCCCAAGTCCGTTTGAAATCAACTGTGATCGCTAACCATAACGACCCCGCTAAGCCACTAATTCGGATCTCCCGATCCGGGCTTGGCCTTGATCGGGATTTCTGAGGGGAGCCGCATTTCATGTTAACGATGGAGCGTTTCGAGCACAACGCTAGGGTTACGGTCGATCTTTCACGTTGCGCGTCACCAGCGTCAAATCATGCTCGATGGCGGTGGCTGTAATCAGGCCATCGATATTAGGCAGCGATATTCCCTTACATTGCGACTGCGCGGACAGCACAGCACAGCGGTCGGCGACGCCCTTTAGTGACTGGAATCAGACGTGTCTCAAATGTGGCTGCCAAATTCCCCTGCCAGTGTTCCAGTTGAGTTCGACGCTTTCCGGGTGGCAACAGTTCAATCCCCCGGCGGATTTCGCCGAAGGTCAGAACGCTGGCGAAAAGAGACTCTTCCTCCGCGGACTTCAACCAACGGTCAACGTGCCGGTTCGGTTCCCCAGTGCGCGAGAATTCGGAGAGTACATTAGTATCCAGCAAAAAGCGGATCACAGATCGACAGGCCTTGGATAATCTTTCCGCCTCTCCAAGTTCAGTTCAGAACCGGCAAAGGGAGGTTGCGAGAGGAGATCGTAGAGTTTTTTGCGGGGCTTTACCGAGGCTCCCGGCGTTTGCGTCACGTTGGATTTCTCGCGCAAGGCATAGACACCTTGCACAATCACTTCGTCGACCGAGTGGAAGTGGCCGCACCGGATTTCTTCCCGTACCAGTCGCTCGGTTTCCGGTTTAAGTTCCACGGTCATATTTTCAAGTTATCTACATCCGCGCTGGGGTAAAAGGGCGGCCAGTGGTAGCCTCGGGGAGCGGCAAAATTTCGGCCGTTGAGAACCTCGTGTAAGGCACGCGCACTTACCGCCGAATGGTGACCACCACCGGATCGCTCTGTTCGGCGCGCAATAATGAACGAACCTGCACGACCGCCGGGCCGGGGGGCAGGTTTTCGGGAATCTGCGCTGAGATTTGGCCGTCCGAGGTCTGGATGAGCGGGAGAGGCAGTTCGTTCATGACGACGCAGGAGCCGCCGAGAACCGTCGGCGCGGGTAGTGTGGTCGCGGTGGCGGCATTGGCGAGGCGTAAGCCATTGATGGTCACAAAGCCGCCGGGGCGGAGGTTCGGGGTGCCGTCTTCACTGTTCACCACGCCGCGATTACCGGCGGTGATGGCGGGGCGCGGGGCGGTGCCGGTGGCAAACACAGGAATGACGCTCAAGCCGCTGACACCGATGGAATAAGCGAGGTTCTGGTCATCGACCAGGATCTGGCGGGCGGGCGTGTTGACGCGGGCGGCACCGAAGACGCTGAACTGCGGATTTTCCGGGGCGATGGCGATGACGGTTTCCGAGCCGGTCTGAATGTTCACCATTTCCAGGGTCGCGCGGGCGTCATCGCGGGTAACGGCGGTGATGTTCTGGCGGACCGGGGTGGTCATGCGCAGGAACAGATTTTCGCTGATGGCATAGACGCTGGCGACATTGCGCTGGCCGTTCGAAACGATAGTCTGCGTGGGCGGTTGGCCCGGGGCGGCCGGCGCGCCGAACTGCGTGACGCCAGGGCGCTCCGTGCCGCCAATGACGGCGAGGCTGGGGCTGAGGATGAGGCCATTAGCGAGGAAATACGAACCCGAGGGGCCGGAACCGGCGGGTCCGAAGTAGGAAACGGGGGCTTGATCGTAGAGTTGGCGGGAGGCGGTGTAGGCGTCGGCGATGGCGTCATAGAGATATGCGTTCGCGTTACCGGCCATTGTCAGAATATATTCGCCGCCGGGCGAGGCGACCATGGAGATTGGCGCGCCGATGGTGGCCGGCGTAATACTGTTAGCCGGGCGCACGGTGGCCTGATTCCCGATGACACGCCAGAAGCTGCCGTTGGACATCATGAACTGCAAGCCGGAGAGACCATATGCCATCGCCAACGGCCGGACAGGGATTTGCTGACCGATGCGAGGTATGGCGGGGAAGTCGACTTTGCCGGAGATGGTCATGGTATCGAGGTCGATGATGTCGATCGACTCACCGCCGGTGTTGCCCACGTACAGCGTTTGCGCGTCGGGAGTCATGGCCATGGCATGCGGCAGTTGGCCGACCTCCAGCGGCTGGAGAAACTGTTGCGCCTTGGTGTCGAAAATCTCGATGCGGTTGAAGCCGGAGTTGGAAATATAGATCCGGCTCCGCTTGGCGTCGAGGATCATGTCCCACAGTCCTTCGCCGTTGTTGAGGGTGACCGGGACGGGGTAAATGACACCGCGCTGGTCGCGTTCGCGGTAGTTCATGTAGACGCGGACGACATTGGGGAAATTGATGGCGTCGAGCGATTGGAACGTGATGTTGATAGCCGCGCCGTTGCCGCCGGCGGCGGCGGTGAAGAGGTTGGTGCCGGGCTGACGGACGACGCCGCTGCGGCCCGGTTCCATGGTGAATGTGACGGTGGAGGGCGCGACGCCGCTCGATTGCTGCATCACGAGGGCGGTGGTGGTGTTGGGAATGCTGAACGTAAGGCGGCCCTTGCCCAAATTGCCAATTCTGACGGCGGCCTTGGCGACACCCTTATTGCAGTTATCGACCGCCAGAAAGACTTGGGTAGTTTCCGGCTGGAGGATGGGGTAATCGTAAAGCGCGCCTACCGGCAGGTGGAGCAAACCGGACTCCGAGATGGCGAAGATATGGTTCCCATCCGGCGTAATTTTCATCACTCCGAGAATCGACTCCCGGAGGCGCAGCCCGAGCCGGACGCCAAGGTTGTTCGCCGTGCCGACATAGAGCACATTCGAGACGGGGCGCGCCGTGGTGGCGGCGGTGTTGAAGGCGCTATAAAGCGTCCGTCCGTCTTGCGAATAGGCGGTACCGCCCAGATTGCGCTGCACGTTGAAGCCGGGATTGCCGCCGTTGCCGATGAAGAAAGGAAAACTAGCGGTGCTCATCTGCGCGACCACGGCGAGGGTGGCGGTATCGTAAAGGGTCGATCCGGCCATGAACTTGGCGCCATCCGGCGACATGGAGAGAATGGTCGATTGGCCGGTCACGGTACGGTTGCGGATAACGGTGCCGGAGGCGGTTTCATAAACGAAGAGCGTGGTCTGCGCCGTGTTGGCGTTTTGGTTAATGGCCACCATACCGATGATGAAGTTGCCGTCGGGGGTAGTGATCAAGCGGCCCGGGAAGGCGGTAGCCGGACGGCCGGCGAAAACGGCGGGCAGCGGGGCCGGGGTGCTGATGGTGGGCGGATTTGGAATCGAGAATATCTGCTGGCCGGAGCCTTGCGTGCGATCAAAAAGCAGCAGCGTGTTGAGGGCGTTATTGGTACCGGTGCCCTGGGTGGTGATGAGCACGCGGCCATCGGCGCCCACGCCGACGCCCTCCGGCTTGGCCGGGAGGCTGACGGTGTTGATCACCGAATCCGAACCCAGGTCGATGACGCTCAGCGAGGCGCTCTGCGTGTTCGAGACGTAGAGAAAGGCATTGTCCGGCGAGATAGCGGCGGCCAGCGGAAAATTGCCGACGCCAATGCTATTCATCACCTTCCGCTCACTCAGACTCAGCACGTCAATTCGATTCGCGGTTGAGTTGACCGAATAGATTCGGCCGCGCGCTTCGTCGAGCACGATATCGGACGGCGTGCCGCCCAGATTCACGACGCCGCCGAAGGTGGCGCCGGTGGTCTGAGCGTTCACCGCGGAGGCGAGGAGGGCGACGGAGATCCCCAGCCGGAAAATCTTGGATTGCAAGGACATAGCCAATTCGTTAGTCTAACCCTTACACGCCGGGAAAGTTCTTCGCTGAGCGCAACAAAATGCACCAAGCGGGGTTAGACAGGGGTTCCACGCCGTAGTGTCATTCAAACTGTTGATAAGAAACACGAACCGGAATTGTGTCGTAACGACGGCGGCGGACATTGCCGATACGAGTCAAAAACGAAGGACTGGATTGTTAAAACGCTCTAATCTTGCTGCCGGGGAGGGCTTGTGGATTGTACCCTGCGAAGCGGTACACACATTTGGGATGAATTTTCCAATTGACGTCGTGTACCTGAGCAAGCAGAAAAAAGTGTTGAAGATCCGGGACAACATGAAGAAGTCGCGTATGTCGCTGTGCCTGCGCGCGCATTCGGTGCTGGAACTGCCGGCGGGTCACGCGGCGGAGACGGGGACAGTAGTTGGGGATCAGCTTGAATTCACGAAACAGGCGGTGAATGGCTGATGAGGATGGCGACAACGGCGATGGCGGCGATGCTACTGTGCGGGTGTGCATCGAAAGGGCGCGTGAGTCACGTAACGGTTCCGGGCAATACTATGCAACCGGTGATGCAGCGGCAGGTATTGAATGCGGTGGACGCGGGGGAAGGAAATCCGCGGGTCCGGGCGTTGCGGGAGCGAATAGCGGCGGAGCCGAGGAACGTTCGGGTCCGGTTGGAATTGGCCGACGAATATGCAAAGACCGGCTATCCGGAACTGGAACTGGAGCATTTGCGGCTGGCGGTCGAGCGGTTCGCGGATTCGGAAGCGGCGATGGTGGCGTTGAGCCGGGCGCTGGTGCGAGGGAAGCGTCCGGGTGAAGCGGCAATCCGGTTGAGCGAGTATTTGGAAAAGCGGGAAAAGCCATCCGCCAACGTACTTTCGTGGGCGGGTATCGCACAGGACGAGATGGGCAAATGGAGAGATGGCGAGCCGTACCATCGGCGCGCGGTGGAACTGTCGCCGGGCCGGGATGCGTTGCACAACAATCTGGGCTATAACTTGTTGATGCAGGGCCGCCAGAGCGGCGCCGCGGAGGAGTTCCGGCGGGCGCTGGACCTAAACCCGGCGTCAGATACGGCGCGAAACAATTTAGGTTTGGCGCTGGGAGACCAGCCGGCGGAAGCCATCACGCAGTTTCGCCAGACAGCGGACCTGGCGGTGGCGCATAATAATCTAGCGGCCTATTTGTATGAGAAGGGGGACGTGGCGGGAGCGCGCAAGGAGTTGGAAACGGCGCTTGGATACCGCCAGGACATGCCCCAGATTCTAGACAACATTCGAAAGCTGTCGGCGCTGGACGGAATGCCGATCCGGATGCCGCGGCAGGACAATCAAACATTTTGGAAGACCTTTACCCGCTTTATAACGGGCGAGGAAAAGCGGCCGACCGTGATCGCGGACGCGGGCCGGTAAGAGAAGAGGAATACCATGATCAAAAACTTCGTGTTGCGCGTTTGGAATGAAGAGCGGGGACAAGACCTGGTGGAGTACGCTTTGATTGTCGCGGCGGTGGGTTTGGCGCTGATCACCACGGTGAACCAGTTGTCGACGGCCGTTGTGTCGTTGTATTCGAGCATCACGCAGGGCTTGACCAGCATCGGCGCCACCGGCCAGTAAGGCACGGAATTTCCGGATGGAACCGCGCACGCCCGCACGAGCGACGGCGTGGCTTCTTCCCGATTTGGCGTTGGCGCTGACGTTGTTCACGTTGTTCTACGCCCTGGCGTTCTACCACGCTCCGGAGCGACTGTTCCGCGACTCGGACACCGGCTGGCACATCCGGACCGGCGAGCGCATTTTGCGTGAGTTCTCCGTGCCGCGCGTCGATACGTATTCATTTTCCAGGCCTGGCGGGACATGGTACGCGTGGGAATGGGCCGCGGACGCGGCGATGGGCGGGGCGCATCGAATTGGAGGTTTGGCGGGGGTGGTGTTGTTGTATCTGGCCGCGATTGGCCTGTGTACCTGGCTATGGGTGCGGCTGCATTGGGCGTGCGGATCGAACTTTTTCACCGTGTGTTTGCTGGCTTCGCCGATGTTGACGGCGGCGCAACTGCATTGGCTGGCGCGGCCGCATGTGTTTGGGTGGGTGTGGCTGCTTGTGGCGCTGTTGTCGCTCGAAACCGGACGCATGCGATGGTGGCTGGCGATGGCGCTTTCGGTGGTTTGGGCCAATACGCACGGGTCGTTTTTCCTCTTGCCTTTGCTTTGTTTGACTTACGGGGCGGGTTGGCGGGTAGTCGCGGCGGCGGCGCTTGGTTCGTTTGTCAATCCATACGGTTGGGAGTTGCACGTGCATTTGGTGCGGTACTTAACCGATTCTGAACTACTGAGCCGGGTGGCCGAGTTTCAGAGTTTCAACTTTCACAGTGCCGGGGCCTGGCAAATTGCGGTGGTGATGCTGGTGGGGATGGGTGGGTTCGTTTGTGCGCTGGCTTGCGGGCAATGGCGGCGGGCGCTGGTGTTGTTGCTGCTCTGCGCGATGGGTCTGCGCAGCGCGCGAGGTCTGCCGGTGTTGGCGTTGGCGGGGCTGCCGCTGGCGGGCGGGGCGATTGCCAAGTGGCCGTTTTGGCCGGAGCGGGCACGCGCGGCGCTGGCCTATGGCGACCGGCTGCGCGTGTTGCAACTGCCATTGCGCGGCTGGGCGCTGGGGCTGGCCTGCGTGGTTTTGGTGGCGTTGGCGGTACTTGGCGGCAAGCCGGGGTTCCCAGCGGCGGAGTTCCCGGTCGCGGCGGCGGCTTATTTACCGAACGGCGGCACGCTGCTGGCACCGGACAAGTACGGCGGGTACCTGATTTACCGCTTCGATGGCGCAAAAAAGGTCTATTTTGACGGCCGCAGCGACTATTACGGCGCCGATTTTTTGAAAGAGTACGTCGCATTGGTGGAGGTACGGCGCGGTTGGGAAGAAACGGTAACGAAATACGGCTTCACCCACGCGCTGCTTCCAGTGAGTTACTCGTTGGTCCCGGCGCTCGAAAAACAGGGTTGGAGGAAGCTGTACAGCGATGCAACTACAATATTGTTGGAACGGAACTTTTAGCGGTATGCTGTGTTGTTACGATATCAGGAACACATCCGTGTCCGCGCACAGGCCCGAATTGTGTCTTCTTCAATGTAAGGAAATCGGATGGATCGCCAGAAACTACTCTTGATCTTCGGAGGCGCATTTGCCGCCGCCGCTTTGCTGACGTGGTTTCTTTACTCGCAGACCGTCGCTCCGAAGCGCGACAAAATGGTGACGGTGCTGGCGGCGACGGCGGACTTGCCGGCTGGCACGCGCGTGCAGAAGGTTCATTTGAAGAAGGTCTCCATTCCGCAGGCCACCGCGCCGCGGGCGACGGTGACCGAGGAGAGCATGGCGCTCGACCGGGCCTTGCTATATCCGGTGAGCCAGAACGAATTGATACTCTCCGTTCGGCTTTCGAGCGTTACGGGCGCGGATGGCGTGGCGTCGCTGATTGAGCCGGGAAAGCGGGCGGTAAGCGTGTCGGTTGCCGACGCGTCCAGCGCGGGGGGATTGATCCAGCCTAGGGCGCATGTGGACGTGCTGTTCACGAAGACCGGTTCGATGGCCGAGGCGGTGACGACGACGGTGCTGGAGGATGTGATCGTACTTTCGATCGGCCGTAACGTGGAGGCACCGGGCGCGGTGACCGCCGGTGCGGCCGCCCCGGCGCCTTCAACCGGCAATCGGTCCGTTACGCTGCTGGTGACGCCGGAGCAGGCGCGGGTGGTGGAACTGGCCAAGAATCAGGGCAAAATCAGCCTGTCGCTGCGCAATCCCAAGGACTCCGCGACGAGCGACGAAGTGCTGTCGACGACTTCGGAGACGATCGATCCGGGCCTGATGCTGCGGACGGCGAGAGCGCGAGCGATGGCAACGGGACGGCTGCCGTCGAGGGCGATGTTGAACGTACCAAATCTGAAAGACGATGCCGCCTGGGCCGCGCTGGTGGGAGAAGATCCTCCGCAACGGCCGGCATCGCCCGCCAGGCCGGCCGCGCAGAAGAAAGAGCCGCCCAAGCCGCGGGCGGTGATCGATGTTTTCCGTGGGGACAAACACGTACAGGAAACCTTCCAGGATTAAGATCCGCGATCCCCAAACCACACATGAAAAAATTTCGCTTTGTCTTCCCGTTGGCGGTTTTGAGCGTTGTGGTTTTCGCTCAAACAGCGCCGCCCCGCGAGATGTCGCTGATAATCGGGCGCGGCGAACTGTTGCAGTTTTCGAATGACATTAAGACGGTTGCCGCTTCGGAGCCGAAAATCGCGGACGTGTCCGTGGTTTCGCCGCGCGAGGTGATGATCAATGCGAAGGGCTTGGGCAAATCGACGGTGATCGTTTGGGAGACGGACGCCTTGCCGCGCCGGTACAACATCAGCGTACAGGCCGATTCGATGGAATTCGACGCGGTGAAAAAAGGCGTGGCGGAGGCCATGGCGGGCGGCACGGTGGCTATCACGGGGAACCTGGAAACGGTGGTCTTGAGCGGCACGGCGCTGAGCGTGGAAGCGGCGAAGAGGGCCGAGGCGATCGCATCGACATATGGCAAGCGTGTAGTCAACCTGATTCAGACTCCGCCGCCGCCCGAGCTGCGGCAAGTGATGCTGGAAGTTAAGTTCGCGGCGATCGATCGCATTGCGCTGCAGGAAGTGGGCTTCAATTTGTTGAGCCGGAATCCGAACACGATCGGGTCCGTCACGACCCAGCAGTACTCGGCGGGGCGGTTCAGCCAGCTTCAATTTCAGGATCAGGAATTTTCAAATTCCACGCTCAACTTCGCCGACCTGCTGAACATGTTCATTTTCCGGCCCGACCTAAACATCGGCGCCACCATTCGCGCGTTGCAATCGCGGAATCTGCTGCAAATGCTGGCCGAACCGAACCTGATCGCGCTGGAGGGAAAAGAGGCCAGTTTCCTGGCCGGCGGCGAGTTCCCGTTTCCCACGTTGACGGCCACTTCCACCGGCGGCGCGACCGCTCCGGTGGTGACCGTTCAGTTCAAGAAGTTTGGTATACAACTGGATTTCAAGCCGGAGATAACGAGCGATAACCGCATTCATTTGAAGCTGCGGCCGCAGGTGAGCTCGCTCGATTACGCCAACGCGGTGACGCTGCAGGGCTACCTGATTCCGGCGATCGCGACACGATTCGCGGAGACCGAAGCGATCCTGAACGACGGCGAAAGTTTTGCCGTGGCCGGGCTGATTGACAATCGCGTGATTCAATCGATGAACCGCGTAAAATGGCTGGGCGATGTGCCGGTGTTGGGACAACTGTTCCGCAGCCGGTCCACTAGAAAAACGAACGAAGAGCTGTTGGTCGTAATTACGCCGCGCTTTGTGAAACCGCTGACGCCCGACCAGAAGGCGAAGCTCCCGGACTGGGTGGAAGACTTCCTGCCGCCCACCGCGGAAGACAAAGACGCCGGTACAAAAAAGCGGCAGAAGGCCGGGGCGAACAAAAAGAAGGATGCGGCGAAGCCGGAGTTTATTGGACCGCGTGGACATCAGGAACCCAAGTAACGTTGCTACGGTGAGGCTGCGCGCGAGCGGCGAGGGCGGAACCGCGTCCTTCCAGTTGGTTGTGCTGCTGGTACCCGTGATGTTTGGATTGATGGGATTCGCGGTGGACCTGGGGCGCATGTACAGCGCGCGGAACGACTTGAAGAACGCGGCGAACTCCATCGCGCAAGCCGCCGCGGCGCAACTGGCGGGAACGTCGGTTTCGATTGAAAACTCGACGACGGCCGGCATGTACGCCATCAGCACCGCGAATGGCCGCGGCAATCTGTACGACTTCGGCGGACTGCCGGTGGGCGAAGCGAGCGGCAACTTAAACAGCGAGCAACCGACGCTGAATTTTTACGACACGGTGGCGGCGGCGATTGGCTCGGAGGGCGCGTCCGGCGGTGAGGCCGGCGCGACCACGGCGCGGCATGTGAAAGTGACGGTGCGCGGCGAGGCGCCGTTGGTATTCTGGCGTTTTCTTTCATTAGCGCAGGACGGCAAGTTGAATCTGGCTGCGCAGGCGGTGGCGGGCGTCAGCTCTCCGGTTTGCCAGGCGTGCGGCATTGAACCCATTGGCTTGCAAGCGATCTCCCAGGAAGATACGACGGATTTTGGATTCGCGATCGGCTCGCGCTACACACTGGGCTATGTCTGCAACGGCGGTCCCACGCCCGGCCCGATCGCCAACACGGTGCAGCGGGTACCGTACGTTTTGCTGAACAAATACAACGAAGCGGCGCAAGCGCTGGCAGAAGAGAACACGCAGCTTTACCGGATCGGTTCGCTGGGCCTACCGGCGAATACGGACTCCACATTCTCCTGTATCCGCTACAACGCCGAAGAAACAATCTGGATTAACGCCGCGCCGCTGAACTGCAATCAGAATTTGGTGAATCCGCAGGTCACCGCATTTATGTGCGGACTGGCCGCGCGTTTCGACAGTGTCACGGTGCCAGCCGCGTGCAATACCGTCGCGGAGACGGACACGATACTGGGCGCCTCCACCGCGGATACCGACATCGCCGACGTGGAAGACTACACCGCCTATGTAGGCAACCGGCGCCGCGTGATCACCGTGCCGATCGTCGATACCGCGTCGACGGCCACGATGATCGTGCTGGGCTTCCGGCAGTTCCTGCTGGAGCCGAACGCGAATGACGTGACGATCAACGCGGCCGATCAGAATGGGCGTGTCGCGGCGCTTTATCTGGGCACGGTGATGCCGGTGCGGGCCGGACGAATCGACGGCTGCTCCTTGACCACCGGGCCGGGCAAGGTGGTGCTGCATCAATGAGACGCCGGAACCAGCGCGGGAACACTTTGATGGAATCGATCCTCTTCGTTCCAATTCTGTTCATGCTGCTGTTCGGCATGGTGGAGATGGCGCGGATCACGTGGACGTACTTCACGCTGCAAAAGATACTGTACGCCGTGGGCCGGTATGCGGCTACGCAGCCGAGCGTGAATTTCTGCGACGACGCCGACCCTGTGCTCACCGACGCCAAGAACCTGGCGACGCGCGGCGTGGGCGACGCGGCCGGCGAACTGCAACTGCCGAGCTTGACACCGGATTTAATTCAGGTGCGGCTGGAGCGCGTCCAGACCGACAACGCGGCGCTGGGCGATTGTGAATGCTCAGCATCCGGCTGCGATAACGCGCAGGGCGGGCGCGGGCCCGATTTTGTGGTCGTGTCGGTGAATGGCGGGTATTCGGTGCGGACGAATATTCCATTTGTGCCGTCCGAGACTTTTCTGCTCCGGCCAGTGGTGAGGGTCCCCTATGGCGCACTCTAAACGTCCCGTTTCGCGATGCCGGCGCGCCGAAGGCGGCCAGGCGGCCGTTGAGTATGTGGTCGCTTCGGCGGGAGTTCTGATCCCGATTACGTTCATGCTGGTGTTTACCGCGCAACTGCTGTGGACGTGGCACTCGGCGGTGGAGTGGACGCGGGAAGGGGCGCGTTATGCGGCGACACATTGCTATCAGAACGGCGGCGACAATGTACGCGCCTGGATGCGGTCGCACGTTCCCGTACACATGGATCAGCAGGAGTTTTCGTCCGGCACGGCCGAGATCCAGATCAACTATTACAGCCGCAACCCGGAGACCGGTACGCTCGAGGATTTCGCTTGCGACGGCGGCGACTGCGGCACGGATTGCGTGCCCGACGCCGTGACCATCCGCGTGACCGGTTACCAGTTCCGGATGTTTATGACGTACCTTGGCCTTCCGCCCGTACAGATGCCGAACTTCATGACTTCGATGGCGATTGAAAGCGCCGGCTGTGATCCGGAAGCGGGCACGTGCCTGCCGTAGGAGAAGAATGTCCTTTACATTGCTGATCGCTTCCTCCGAAGATCAGGTTCGTGACCTGGTTCGCGACAGCGTCGCCAATACGGCCAACGCGCGCATCGTCGGCGAGTATCCCGAAGTCACCCCCAACCTTTACATTCGCGTGCTGCAGGACGTGGAACGGCACGCCGACGTCGCGTTGTTCCTCGACATTTCTTCCGATCCCGTCAACGGCATTAAATCGCTCGAAAAATTGAAGCAGGCGGTGCCCGATCTCTACGTCATTGTTTGCGACTATTCCGAAGACGGCGAGAGCATTCTGCTCACCATCCGCAGCGGCGCCAACGATTACCTGACCATGCCCTTGAAGCGCAGCGACCTGCGCGACGCGCTGACGCGGCTGGAACGCACACCCCGCCGGACGATTTCCGGCGGCAGCCAACTCGGCCGCATCTACACGTTTCTGGGCGCGAAAGGCGGCGTTGGCACCACGGCGCTCGCCGTGAACTTCGCGACGATTCTGGCGCAACGGAAGCGGCAGACCGTAATGATCGACGTGAACTGGACGGCCAACGATGTCGCCATGCAGCTCGGCGCGGCGCCGCAATATACGCTGCTGGAAGTGGGCGAAAACTTGGACCGCATGGACCAATCCCTGTTCGAAGGTTTCGTCACGCGCGACCCATCGGGCTTCCTGCTGGTCGGCCCGCCGGATTCGCTGGAGCAGCCGCGGTCGTTATTCTCCGATTCCATGTTGCGCGAATTCACGACGTTTCTGGTGGAAAAATACGACGCCATTGTGATGGACGCCGGCTGCGATTTGTCGAACGATCTGACGCTTGGCGCGCTGCAGGTTTCCACCACCGTGTTCATCGTCACCACGCAAGAGTTTCCATCCATCCGGAACACGCAGCGGTATTTGAGCTACCTGATGCGAATGGGCTTCACGGCCGACCAGATAAAGATCGTCATCAACAAATATCAGAAGAAAGCGGGCTCGCAGGTCGCATCGCTGGAGCAAGTGACGCAGACGCTGAATCAGCCCGTGTTCTACGGCATCCCGGAATCCGCCGCCGTGCTGGCGAGTATCAACCGCGCCCGTCCGCTGGTCACCGACCGCCAGGCGTTCCCCGAAATGGATCGTATTCTCCGCGCCTTCGCCGACAAAGCCACCGGCGCGAAAAAGGAGCTTGCGCAGATAGCATAATCGACCATGGCAAGCCGCGTTACCCCACGTCCCGCCGCGGGCGCCGACCGCTGGTTCGCCATCAAAACGCGCATCCACGCCAAGCTGCTGACCATCCTTACGCCGGAGCAGTTGCGGTCGCTGAACAAGGACGGCGTGCGCGAGCAGTTGGGCGTCAACATTGAGCGCATCGTCCGCGATGAGGGCATCCCGCTGAATGCCGGCGAGCGCGACCGGCTGATTGAAGAAGTGCTCGACGAAGTCTTCGGCCTCGGTCCGTTGGAAGCGCTGATGAAGGATCCCACCATCAGCGACATCATGGTGAACGGGCCCGATTCCATTTACGTCGAACGCAACGGCAAAGTGATCGAAACGAGTGTCCGCTTCAAGGATATGGCGCATGTCCGGACGATTATCGACCGCATTGTGTCCAACATCGGCCGCCGTATCGACGACTCTTCGCCCATCGTCGACGCGCGCCTGGCCGACGGCAGCCGCGTCTGCGCCGTCATCCCGCCGCTCTCGCTCAACGGGCCGGTTATGTCGATTCGCCGCTTCGGCAAACGGCTTTTGACGATCGAAGACCTGATCCGTCTCGACACCTTCACACCGGGCATTATCGACTTCCTGGCCGGCGCCGTGAAGGCCCGGCTGAATATCATCGTCTCCGGCGGTTCGGGTTCCGGCAAGACCACCATGTTGAATACGCTCTCCCGCTTCATTCCCGAGGAAGAGCGCGTCGTCACCATTGAGGATACGGCGGAATTGCAGATGCAGCAGGATCACGTCGTCCGCCTGGAAACGCGTCCGATAAACATTGAAGGCGCGGGCGCCATAACGCAGCGCGACTTGGTGATCAACGCTCTCCGTATGCGTCCGGACCGCATCATCATTGGAGAGTGCCGCGGCGCCGAAGCCATGGATATGATGCAGGCCATGAACACGGGCCACGACGGCTCCATGACGACTACCCACGCCAACACCGGCCGCGACGCGTTCTCACGCCTCGAGACGATGGTGATGATGGCCAGCCAGAGTATTCCCGATCGCGTGATACGCCAGATGCTCGCGAGCGCCGTTAATCTGGTGGTTCATTGCGCTCGCCTGACGGACGGCACGCGTAAAGTGGTCAGCGTCGCCGAGGTCACCGGCGTGGAAAAGGATCAGGTGCAGCTCGCGGATATATTCCTCTTCGAACGCGAAGGCATCAGCCCCGGCGGGCGCGTGCTGGGCCACTTCCGCGGCCGGAACTACCGTCCGGTTTGCGCGGATCGTATCCGCTCCTACGGCATTAAACTTGACGACACGATTTATGATGAAGTGCATGAGGTGAAGGACTGATGCTGTTCTTCCTGGCCGCATTCGTGCTCTTCGCCGGCGCGTTCTTCGCGGCGGGCTACTTCGTGTTTGCCGTGCCGGAGAAGGCCGCCGCCGGGACCTTGCAACAGCGTTTACGCGACCTCCGGGCGCAAGCCGCGGGCGGTGAGCGGCGATCCACGCGCGCGGACCTGTTCCGCCGCGAAGAGCGCGGCAGTTTTGCGTGGCTGGGCGAGTTGATCAGTTGGGGCGGCGCGCTGGGGCGTCTGCAGACGATCGTCAATCAAGCCGACATGAAGTACCGGGCGGCCGATGTGGCCGGCGTGACCGTGTTCCTCTTCGCCGGTGCGTTCCTATTGTTCGGGCTGTTCATTCCTATCTTGCTATTGCGCACCTTGTTCGCGGCCATGTTCGCCTTCATCCCGCTGCTGGTTATTTCCCGTAAACGGGCCGCGCGTCTTTACAAATTCGAAACGCAACTGCCGGAGACCATCGATCTGTTCAACCGCTCCATGCGTGCCGGACACAATATTCAATCCGGCCTGGAGACGATCTCCACCGAAACGGCCGACCCCACGAAACAGGAATTCAAAAAGCTGATGGAGGAGATGAGCCTGGGTTCCACGCTCGACGCCGCGCTGCACAATCTGGGCGAGCGCATGCCGCTTATCGATTTGAAATTTTTCATCACCGGTCTCATCCTCCAGCGCCAGACCGGCGCCAATATGGTGACGGTGCTCGAAAACCTCTCCATGCTGGTGCGGGAACGGCTTTCTTTGCAGGAGAAATTGAAAGCTGCCACGGCGCAGCAGCGCTACTCGGCGGCGCTGCTCTGCGGCATGCCGATCGTGTTCGCCATCGTGCTGTGGTTCATGAAACCGGAATATATCGACATTCTGGTTAACGACGAAACGGGCAGCAAATTCCTGATGTACGCGGTCGTTTCGGAGATCCTCGGTATCCTGGTCATTCGCAAAATGTCGAGCCCGAAAATCTGATGATCACCTTACTCTTTTTCATCCTTATATTCGCGGCTCTGGCGGCAATGGTGTGGAGCGGCATGCAGTTGTTGCAGCCGGAGGAAAATCCGCTCGACGACCGTTTGGGCGAACTGATGGCCACCCGGCGCGAGAACGAAGGGCGCGGCAGCAAGCGCAAGTTGGGCGGCGGGTTCCTGAATAGCTTTCTGTACTTCGTGGCGTTGATCCCCGGCGTCGATAGCGTGCTGGAAGAAAGCGAACAACTACTGCGGCAGGCGGGCTTCCGAAATCGCGAAAGTTTGGCCTGGTACGCCATGTTTAACTTGGCGTTCCTGATCGCGCTCATGGTCGGGTCCTGGCTGGTTCAGGAAGAATCCAAGCCTTTCATTTCGAAGCTGCTCGGCCTTGCGCCCGCGTTTCTATTGGGTTGGTTGCTCCCGAAACAGATTCTCTACCGGCTGATGAAGCGGTACAAAAGCAAGCTGCAGGAGGCGCTGCCGGACACGGTGGATTTGCTCGGCATCGTACTCGGCACGGGCCTCGCGCTCGACCAAGCCATCAGCCGCGTCTGCGAGGAGATGCAGTTCATTTACCCGGAACTGTCGGCCGAATTCTACACGGTCGTGATGCAAGTGAAAGCCGGCCAGGACCGGAGCAAGGCGTTCCAACAACTCGTGAAGCGTACCGGGATTGAAGATATCAAGTCGCTGGCGGCGATGATCATTCAGTCGGAGCGTTTCGGCACCAGCCTCTCGCACGCGCTGAAGGTTTACGCCGACGCGTTGCGGATGCGGCGGCGATTGCGTGGGGAGAAGGCGGTTGGCGAAGCGGGTATCAAGATGGTGCTGGCCACGGTGGTGTTCATTCTGCCCGTAGTCTTCATCATCACGCTCGTGCCGGCCATGCTGACGATGTTGAATAGTTTGCGGGGTGGGATTGGGGCTTCGGCGCGGTAGGTTCGCTTGGGTACTACGCCATCGGTGTATCTGCCAGGAGTTGTAACCGTTCGCTTGGCCCGCTTGGCCGCGGCGATCAGTTCCGTTTTCCAACTCTTCCCACCCTCGGGCCCGAGGTTCCACTACGATGTGGCCAGCGGGCAACCCGGCGAGGCATTTCGGTATGCCGTTGTCGAAAAGAATCCGCATGCCAGTTCTGATTTACCTATAGCTCGGAGCCTTGTCGAGCGACCGCGCCACAAACGCCATGAGCTATCAATCTGCTTGCGGGACACTGGAAATTGTTCTATCACGTCACCTATGCTCATTCCAGCTTCGAGGTTTTCAAAGAGTACTTTTACGGGGGTGCGGATACCCTTCAACACCCACGCGCCACTCACTTTGCCAGGAATGCTCTCAACCACGGGGCATTGCGACCAGTCAATCATCTTTGTACCTCCTAATTCGATCGTAGCCGAATTTGGGCTGTTCCTTGCGATGCCGAAGGCGGCGGGACGGCCGGTACGTCGGCGAAGCGCGTAGTGGGCTTCGGATGCCTTGCCTATTGATCGCTGGCAATCCGATTGACTACCGGATTGAAACAATTGTTCGAACTCTTCTCCTCCGATTTGGCACCAGTGATACCGTGCTGGAAGCGGTCGAAACAGCTTCCGCGGACCTGGCTTCTTCAACATGGACCTGTCCGTCGTCAAGCGCTATTCCCATCGCCGGACGCATGCGTTTCACGTTTCGGGCTCGACATGTACAACGCCATGAACCGGACAAACTTCGCCGTCCCCGGCGCCGGAACCCGTGTCGCCCGGATGGCGTTGCGGTTCGATTTCTACAAACGCGGTATCCAGGCGGGAAGTGAGGGGCGGTATCCGCGGCCCTTCACTTCCCGCCTGGCCGCGGTTCGGCGCCCGGCTTTGGAGTCACTCCGCATCGATCGCACGCTTTTGAACTAAAAAGTTCCGCCGGGTCCAGTTTGCATAATGGCTCGTCTTTGCAGCTTGGGCTGGCAACGCAGATCTTGAATGCCGAGCAACCGGATTCGAGCGGAATGTAGTACCGGACCCGGCTTGCGTTGCGAACTACGATCCGCCGAAGGATTTTTGTGTCTGAGGCGATCGATTGGCGGTGAATCCTGCCAACGACGACTTTGTTGTCGATCAGGTCCATGTCCGCGGTCGTTGTCAATTTCGTGGGATCGGCAGGCTTGACGGCCCAGAAATTCATGGGTTCCAGCGGGATATGCGCGCACTCCACGCACTCAAGCTTCTGCTTCTCAATCTTGATGATAAAGTCCGGATTAAGCGGATGATCAATGATCCCGGCGTCATTCAATAGTCCAGCCGGTTCGTCGCGATAGATCTCCAGTTGGTCGCCGGCGCGCAGGTGATATTGGGCCAGGGATTCCGTGCCTGAATTTCGAGTCGCTACATAAAGGTTATGCGCGTCTCCGTGGGTGTGCTGGTAGTATGTTGGCGGGCTGCCGGTCGCGCTGTCTTTCGCCAGGAGCCCCGTGCGAAACTCGAGATCGAACGAACGATCGGAACCGCTGATGACGTCGTTGTGATAGGTGAGGATTGCGGCCCGGAGAACGGCGATGCTAGCATCTGGCTTCGCTTTCTTGAAACCTTCAACGGCTCGATTCACCGCTGCACTAGCGCAATGGGGATCGCCAGCGCCTATCAGACAAGTTTCACTGACCTCCCCGGTCGGAAATCCTATTAGCTTCCCCGGTTCATCCGGCTCTGGCAGCGGGCGGGGCCTTGGACATCCAATCAACAAAGCGGCAATACAAAGTATTCCAGTGAGTCTCATTTTTCTATTCGTCCTCTCGTGAGTAACCGCAAATCGGGCCGCGCGAGAAACCGTTGCAACTCCGCCTTGCCCCACAACTTTTCAGCCGCCTTCAAATCCGGCATGGCCGAACGCTCACAGGCGCTGAGAAGCACCATGGCCTCCACCTGTTCGGGCAAGTGTCCGCGCGCGACGGCCCAGCTTATAAGCTCCCTTGCCAGTTTCGACGCACGGTCGAACCGTCCGGCATGCATGAGGGTTTGGAGATGCCGAATGGACGCCTCGCCAATTAAGAACTGCTGCTTGGACTCGATGGCCGCCGCGACGTTCAGTTCCGCCAACCGCAGGCCCTCCGCGGCCCGCCCAGTTGCGGCGAGGGCGCGGGCCAAAATCCCATTCGCGAGCAGTTCGCGCCCTTTGGCGCCGCCCTTATTCAAAACATTGACGCTCCGCGCCACCCGTTCGGCGTCACCATAGCGGTTTTCGACGAGGGCCAGTTCCGCCTCGACGATCATTAAGAAAACGCCCGCGGACGGCTTCGACTGCGCTAGATCGCCCAGCAGCGCCCGCGCTTGCCGAACCATGCTCCGCGCTCTATCCAGGTCGCCAAAACGCACCGCCGACATCGCACCATTGGCCAGCGCGTACACCGCGGTCTGCCGGCGGCCGAGCGATTCCAGATCCACTGCAATCCGTTTGTATCTGGCCACCGCGGCCCCCAGATCGCCTGTATGGTCCTCAACTTCCGCAACGTTCAGTTCCGCTACCAGCGCATGGAAGATGTCTCCCGCTTGCCGGGCCGACAGTTCCGCCGCTTCCGAACGCCGCCGGGATTCCCGGTATCGCGCCGCCGCCGTATCGATCAGTGCGCCAAAGCTCGAAACCTCATTCAACTCCGCGTTCATCCGGTGTTCGCGAAAATACGCCGCCGATTGGTCCAGCAGGCCGGCTATCTCGCCGGTCTCCTCCGGCAGCCGGGCCATAACCTGCGCCAGCGCGTAACGGACTCTTGCCAGAAGGTAGTAGGATCGAATCGATTCCGCCTGCCGGATGGCTTGTTTCAACATGCGGGCGACATCCTCCATCTTGTATTGCGAGGACCACGCATTTCCGAGGTCAAGGATTCCCTGCACCGACAACTCTTCCAGTTGTGATTCGTTCGCCCGCTTGGAGGCCTGCTCCGCCAGTGCGATGGCTTGATCGCCCTCACCGCGTTGCTGGTGAAGGCGACTCAAGGAGAACTGGACGCGGGCGATGGTGGCGGGGCTGCTCAAACCTTCGGCCAGAGCATTCGCCCGGCGCAGTTCCGCGAGCGCCTCGTCCAGATGGCGGTTGGCGGAAAGGGCGGCGGCGCTGGCGCGAAGCACTTCCACCTGGCCTTCGAGATCTTTTTGCAAGTCGAATAACTCTTCCGCCCGCCGGAACGACTCACCGGCCGCTTGGAAGCGCGCCAAGCCGGCTTCCAGAACGCCCTTGCGCAACCAGGCGGGCGCCAGTTGCGGGTTGAGCGCGGCCGCCTCGCTCGCTGCTTGTAGTGCCGGTTCCAGGTCACCGGCGCGGCGGCGGGCTTCGGCTACGGCCAATAGCGCGTTGGGCCTGGCCGTCTCATTCGCCGCGGCGGCGATCCGTGCATAAAGCCGAGCCGCCGCCGGGAAATCGTGGACAGCCGCAGCTTTGGCCGCTTCGACGGCTAGGCGTTCGGTCCGCGCTCTGGGCCACGACCGGGCCAGCAGCAGGTCGGTTTGAAGCCGTTCATCTTTCGCCCGCTCATAACGGTCCTGCTGGATGTGGGCCTCGGCCAGTCGGATTCGCGCCAACGCGAAGCCCCCGTCCGCCTGCCGCGCTTTCTCGAACAACTGCGAAGCGGCGAAGCTGGATCCAACTTCCAGGGATTTTTCGCCGAGCTGAAACCAACGTAACGCCTCCGGGTTCGGACGACGCTCGAACATTCCGTGCCAAAGCAGCGCGAATACCGCCAGTCCGATGACCGCAACCGCGGCGAGGGCCGCGAGCGCACGGCGAGGCAGATGGAGTTGGAGCCAAAACCGAGGACCGGATTCCACTGCGGCGACGATCTGCCGCGCGGACGCGAAACGGTCCCGCGGGTTAACCTCCAGGCAGCGCCGAACGCCGCGGTCCCAACGTTCCGAAATATTGGGCTTGGCGGCGCGGGGGGAGGGTGGCGGCTCCTGAACGCGGCGCGCGGCGATGGCCAAGGGCGAGATGCCGGCATGGGGCGGAGCTCCGGTGAGCATCTCGAACAGGACCACGCCCAGCGAATACACATCGGAAGCCGCCGTCACTTGCGAACCTTGCAACTGCTCCGGCGACATATAGACGGGCGTGCCCAGCGCCGAAGTGGGCACGGTTACGCCATCCTGGTCATGCCGCCCCTCGAGCAGCGCGAGCCCGAAATCCATGATCACCACGCGGCCATCGCACAACATGATGTTGGACGGCTTCAGATCGCGATGGACAATCCGCTGGCGGTGCGCCTCCTCGAGCCCCGCGCACAGTTGCCGGAGGATGGGCAGCGTGGAAGCCTCGTCCATGGCTCCATCGCGTTTGAGCCGGGCCGAGAGCGTTTCGCCTTCCAGTAACTCCATGGTGATGAAGGCGGGCTCGCCGGCATAGAAGTCATGAATCCGGCAGATATTGGGGTGGCTGACGCTGCGGGCCAACGTGATCTCGCGTTTAAAGCGATCGCGTGTGGATGACTCCGCCGCGCCGAATGGGTGCAGGGTTTTGATGGCCAGGCGCTGGCCGAGTTCCAGATCCTCCGCTTCATAGACTTCGCCGATTCCCCCTTCCCCAAGAAACCTGACTACACGAAAACGGCCAGCTAGTAACTGCTCCGGCTGCAGTGCGCGCGGCAGCAGCAGGTCTTGCAGGGACTGGATGTTGGGATTGCGGTCCAGGGCCAGTCCGCTCTGCCGATGCAATTCCAGCATACGGCGCGCCTTGGCCAGTAGGTCCTCATCGCCGGCGCACTCGGTTTTCAGCAGCGCATCGGCGGCGGCGTGGTCGAGTTCCGCGGCATCTTCGAATATTCGTTTGAGCTTCTGCCAGCGCTCCGTGTCTTTAAGTAGCATTCGGGTCGGCCGCTCGCAGTTCGTCCTCCAACCAGGCCCGGGCGAGCGCCCAATCGCGTTTGACGGTCTTGGGTGAGGTTTTCAGAATTTGGGCTGTCTCATCGACCGATAGCCCTCCGAAATAACGCAGTTCCACCACGTGCGCCAGGCGGCCGTCAATGGCCGCGAGGCGGGTGATGGCCTGATCGATGGAGAGGACCAAATCGGGATCGTCGACCGAGATCGCCATGGATTCCTCCAGTTCCAAACGACTGCCTGCGGAGCGCTTCCGGGACTGGGCGGAACGGGCATGGTCAATGAGAATTCGGCGCATAATCTGAGCCGCGGTGTTCAGGAAATGCAGGCGGCTTTCGAGCGAAACCCCTTGGCGTCCGACCAGCCGGAGATAAGCCTCGTTGATTAGCGCGGTGGGCTGTAGCGTGTGGTCCGGTCGCTCGCGGCTCATGAACGCCGACGCCAGCCGGTGTAACTCCGGATACACAGCCGCCAACAGTTGCCCTTCGACATCTCTGTTGCCGCGCGCGACTTCCTCTAATAGCAACGTGATTTCGCTCATCGCTTACTTATTTCCAACAACTATAACGCGTGGTTTGGACCGGGGGAAGCGACTAATTAGCCATTTGGACTTTCTTGACCCCGAAAAGCGGGACCAAGCGCAGTCCTAAATGAGAACGGAATTACCCGCATGGGCCGTTCCAAGAAAGAGAAAATACTATGAAACACAGCAAAACATTTGCGGTGGCGCTTGGAGGGATGCTGATGTTGTCCGCGCAGTTAAGCGGCGACGTGATCATCGACCTCAAAAACGGAGTCGTCACCGAAACATTCAACACCGCGCCATTGCCGGCGGCAATCAGCGGCGACGGCCTCGCCGGCTATCAGGAGTCGTCGGGCTACGCCGGGGTGACATTGGCGAAAAAAACCGGCTCGGGATGCTCCAGCACGCCCTATGAGGCTCACGTCATGGTGAACCTGGCGCCGGCCAGTAAGACACCGCTCAAGAAACTGAGCATTCTGGTGGAGTATGAAGGAACGCCTTCGCAGTGGCACACCCACATTGGCGACGACGCAGCCAACAATGGCTATGGCGGCGGCAATGGGCTGGCCGGTATCGCCGAACTGCAAGTGGTCGGGCAGGATCTGGCGGTTTACTCAGTTGGTTTGGCGCCGGGCAAAGTCGACAAACTCTACGGCGCTCAAGTCCGCCTGACCGAAGGCGCGCTTCATTTCAATGTGGCGAACCAGGAATTGTCAATCGGGCAGCCGTACACAATTCTGCAGTCGCCGTATCAGAAACAGTTGTTCGATTTCGGCGCGACCGACAAGAAACTATTCGCTGGATTCAATCGCGTCATCGCCAACGATCCCTCGCGCACGGGTTGTGGCGCGAAGAAAGTACACCTGTCCTTCGAGTAAGGAAGAAAGATCAAAAGGAGAATTAATATGAAAAAGTATATGCTCTATATCGCTGCGATAGCCGCGCTGACGGCCGTCAATGGAAACGCGCAGACGACCGGTCCATTGGTTATCGACCTGGTAACCGGCAGTATTTTCGATCTCGGTCCGGCGACGCCGGTCCGCGCAATAAACAGCTACCTCATGCCTTATGCGACTGTTCAGACGGCGGCCGTCCGGACATGTCCGGATACGCCTTACCAAGCCAAGGTGGAAGTCAATTTCTCTCCGGGCAACGCCCCCGTGTTGAAGAAGGCCCGCCTTACAGTGGAGTATGACGGCGGCCCATCGACCCGCCTACCTAACCTTCCCACCGGCTGGACAACGCACATCGGAGACGACCCGATGAACGACGGATTCGGCGGAGGGAGTGGCTTGAACCACGTCGCCGAGGCGCAGGTGCTCGACCAGAACCTGGCGGTCTACAGCTCGGCGCTCAATCCCGGAGAGGTTGACCGGGTGGTCTACCAGGAAATGCGAATCGCCAAAGGCGCGGTAAAGTATGAATTCGCCAACCAGTACTTCTCCTGGGGTCAGCCATTCAACGAAGTGGATGCCACCAACGGCAAGAAGCTCTTTGAGATTGGCACGGCTGGTTCGGACAGCCGGGTCTACATCGGGTTGAACCGGGTCATACGCAACGGATCCCCCAGAATCGGTTGCGGCGCCAAGCGAGCGATCCTGGAGTTCGTTCCCTAATTCTGGCTGAGTCCGGACAATCGGGATAGCGGGGCCTCGCGGCTCCCCTATCCCGCGCCGCCGTCCAGATCCGCCGGTTCGGCGGGTTGAGTCCTCAACGAAGCTACGCCCTGTCTAACTCAGGATGCTCTTTGGCCCAATCGAGATACTCCTGGACCGTGTAAAAAGTCTTGTGCTTGTACAGCCGTCCACCGTCTTCCATCTTGTGACTCCAGTTGAACCGCCACGAGTCGCCGGTCTCTTTCATCCACCGCGCCAACCGCTTTTCGAGCGCGGCCTGCACCACCGCCGCCTCCGGCTTGCCAACCAGATTGTTCCGCTCGAACGGATCGGCATTCAAGTCATACAGCACCCACGGCTTGTCCTCATACCGCGCATACATATGCGACGGCGTGCGGACGCCGCGCCAACCGGCATCGGTGCCGTCGCCCGTGTACGGCCCGAAGATTTGGAAAAACGCCGAATCCGGGCCCTTTCCTTTGCCTTCGACGATGGGCTTTGACAGATCCTTGCCCTGCATCGCCTTCGGCGCCGTTAGGCCCGCCATGCCAAGAAGCGTCGGCGCGAAGTCCACATGCGTGAAGAAGACTTCGCTCTGCGTGCCCGGTCTAACGCGGCCCGGCCAGCGAATGAATCCAGGAACCCGAATCGACTCCTCCCACGGCTTGCGTTTCAACCGCCTCCCTTGCGAGCCGAGCATATCGCCGTGATCGGACGAGTACAGCACGATCGTATTTTCGCGCAGCCCCAACTCGTCCAGTTTCCCCATCAATCGCCCCACCTGATCGTCAATCGCCGTCACCATGCCGTAGTATTCGCCGATGGCGGCCGGCGGCGGGACATTGCCGGACTTATAATTCGCCCGCATCGTTAACTTAGTAGGATCATACTGTTTTGAGTAACTCGCCGGCGCCTTATACGGGTCATGCGGCGGCCCCCATTGCACCGTCAAATAGAACGGCCGTTTGTCCGTCTTCGCCGATTCCAGGAACTCCACCGCCACATCCGCCCAGCCCTCGGCTTCAAATTTCCCAAAATGTATCGGCTTCGGATCATCGCGGAAATAGTGATTCTCAAAGTGCCGATGACTGCACTGGTGTGCGGCCCAGAATTCAAAGCTTTGCCGTCGTGGTCCCGGTGGCACCCAACCGGGCTCGCGTTGCCCGCCGTCCAAATGCCATTTGCCGACGAACCCGGTCCGATACCCGGCCTTCGCCAGCACCTCGGCAAAGCTGACGCTCTCCTCCCGCAGCCGCAGATCGTTCGCAATCATTCCGTTCCGATGGCAGTATTGACCGGTCAACAAAATCGCCCGCGCCGGGCAACACACGGGCGTGTTGGCGAAGGTGTGATGCATGGTCACTCCCTCGCTCGCCAGCTTATCGATATGCGGCGTTTTCACTTCGCCGTTCCCCAGACATCCCACCGAATGATACCGGTGCTGATCCGGCATCAGGAACACAATATTCGGCCGCCGCGTTGCAATCGCCGCCGCGGCCACAAAAGCGCGTCGAGTGATACTAGGCATTCGCGAGTGACTTCTCCCAATCTTCCAGTTTCTTCTTCAACTTATCGGCAACATCCGGAAATTTATAATACAAATCGCGCGTCTCTCCGGGGTCATTCGATAAGTCATACATGTTATTGATTGATCCATCTAAGATGTATTTCCATTTCCCGCTGCGCACCGCCCGCACCCGCTGGTTCGGCTGATTGATCCGCCAAAACAGGTCCCGCTCCCGCAATGCCGCCCGCCCCGCCAGCACCGGCAATAGATCGATTCCGTCAAACGGATCCACCGCCCGCGCGCCGCACGCCGCCGCGATCGTCGCCGTGAAATCCATCGACATACAGATCTGGCCATTCGTCTTGCCCTTCGGCACCTTGCCCGGCCATCGAACCAGCCCCGGAACGCGAATTCCGCCCTCCCACAACGTGGCCTTATGATGCCGGAACGGACCGTTATCGCTTAGCCGTTCGCCCCCATTGTCATTGGTGAAAATCACCAGCGTATTCTCCGCCTGCCCCAGTTTGTCCAAGGTGTTCAACACCCGGCCCACGGCCGCATCCATCGCCTCCAGCATCGGCCTATACTCGCCCGAGCGCGTGCCGTCATACCAGCTCTTCAAGTCGCGTACCGTCTCCGGCCGGCCCGGTCCCTGGAACGGCCAATGCACCGCGTTGAACGGCATGTAAAGGAAGAACGGATCGGCCTTGTTGGCGGCGATAAACTTCTCCGCCCGTCCGGCGAGCATCTCCGTCAAATAACCCGCCTGCACCGGAGCCTTTTCCAGCCCATCGTAGAAGTCGTAGTTCTTAAACCGGTCCTCCTTCGAATACATGTCCACGTTGCCCCCGGTAAGGCCATAGTATTCGTCGAAGCCATGGTGAACGGGCGAAAACCGCGCCTCCCTCCCCAGATGCCACTTGCCGAATATCGCCGTCTTGTAACCGGCATTCTTCAGAAGGCGCGGCAGCGTGGCGTGCTTCGGATCCAGCCCCACATCCACGTTCGCCGGCACCAGCGCCCATTCCAGCGCGCGTCCGTAGCGCTGCTGGTAGCGGCCCGTCATCAGCCCGCACCGCGTCGGCGTGCAGACGGGGCCGTTCGAATAGCAATCCGTGAGCTTCACGCCCTCCCGCGCCAAACGGTCAATGTTAGGAGTCTTGATATCCTTCGCCCCATAGCAACCGATATCGGCCCAGCCCATGTCATCGGACAGAAACACCACCACATTGGGCCGCCGCGTCCCCTGCAGCGAAGCCAGAAACGCCCGCCGGCTAATCATGCGATCACCCTCGGCGGCGGATTCTTCTTCAACATCGTCTCCCAGTCGTTGAACAAGCCTTCCAACTCCAAGGCCAACGCCGGATGCTCATACGCGACATCGTTCCGCTCGCCCAGGTCCTTGCTCAAGTCGTATAACTGATTAAACCCCGCGTCGCTAATCCACTTCCAATTCCCTCTTCGGCACGCGCGCTGTTTGCGGTCGGCGCGATTGATGCGCCAGAAGAAGGTCCGCTCCTCAATCGGCGCTTTGCCCTCCAGCACCGGCAGCAGACTCCTTCCGTCAAATGGCTGGGACGGGTCCGGCGTAATGCCGCAGGCGTCGGCGATGGTGGCGGTCAAGTCCATCGACATCGCCGGCTGCGCGCTCACCTTCCCCTTCGGCAATCGCCGCGGCCAGCGCAGAAGGCCGGGGACGCGAATGCCGCCTTCCCACAGCGTCGCTTTGTGATGGAAGAACGGACGGTTGTCGCTCAGCCGTTCGCCCCCGTTGTCGTTGGTGAAGACAATGAGCGTGTTGTCCAGCACGCCCTTGCTTTCAAGCTTCGCCAGCACCTGGCCAATCGCCGCGTCGATCGATTCGAGCATCGGCTTATAGTCCTTCTCGCGGGTACCCTCGAACCAGGTCGGACGCAGGCGGACGTCGCCCGGCCTGCCCGGCGCTTGAAACGGCCAGTGGACGGCATTGAAAGGCAGGTAGACGAAGAAAGGGTTGGCCGCGTTGGCATCCAGGAAACGCAACGCGCGGTCGCGAATCAGTTCCGTGGAATAGCCCTCCACTTGCACCGGTTTCGTGTCTTCGTACCAGTCCGCTTCGTTGTTGATCTCCTTGTGCGAGTAATGGTCCACGTTGCCGCTCAGCAGGCCGTGGAACTCGTCGAAGCCATGACGATTGGGGCCAAACTCGGGCTCATAGCCCAGGTGCCACTTGCCGAAAATACCCGTCTTGTAGCCGGCGTTCTTCAAGTAGCGGGCGATCGTGTTGTTCCCGGGTTGCAACCCGTATCCCTTCATACCGGGCCCTAGCGCCCATTCCAGGCCAAAACGCTGCTGGTAGCGTCCGGTCATCAGCCCGCAGCGCGTTGGCGTGCAAACGGGGCCGTTCGAATAGCAGTCGGTCAGCCGCACGCCTTCCCGCGCCAGCCGGTCGATGTTCGGCGTAAAGATATCCTTCGCGCCATAACAGCCGAGGTCGGCATAGCCCATATCGTCGATCAATATCAGCAGCACGTTGGGCTTGGGGGGCGCCTGCGCAATTGCGGAAACGCCGGCGGTGCGCAGAAACTGTCGGCGACTCCACATAGCCAAGGCATTCTATCGTACTCGTGAGCGCACCGGCCGCGCAGGCACGGCTCCAACGGGCGAGGCACCGCGCATCCTGCCGGGCCGGAGCGAGTCCGTCGTGCGCGTGTTCCCCATAAGCGCACAGGCCGCGCAGGCGCGGCGCCAACGGGCGAGTCCTCGCCCGTTCTGCCGGGCCGGAGCGAGTCCGTTGTGCGCGAGTTCCTCATAAGTTGCACGTGCTCCTCATAAGTAATGACCAATGCGATCTGAATGCAGGAATGCACCCTGGGCCCCATCGGGCCGCAACCGCGGCGTTCGACCCGGGCACTCTTTCGGCCCCATGGGATAATGGCCCACGCTATGAACATGCGAGACAAAGAGCGACGGTTGCGCGCGGCCGCCGTCCTGCTAATGGTAATCCTGGGCGGGTATCAGGCCGTGGCGACGGGCATGTTTGTCGAGCGGTTGCGCTGGCCGGAGAACGTGGTCGAAACGGGCTTCGGTTTGGGTGCGCCGTGGCCGGGCGTATCGGCGGTCACACCCCGCGCGGCGGAGGCGGGTCTGGCGGCGGGAGACCGGCTGCTCGCCGTTCAGGGTGAAGCGTTTCACGGCCGGGCGACGCTCGACCGGGCGCTGGAGAAGTTGTTCCCGGGGGATCGGATCCGGTTGACAGTCCAAAGTAAAGCCGGTGGTGTGCGCGAGGTTTCCTGGCAACTGGAAGCCGTTAATGGTGGACGGGCCGCGATTGGAAAAATCCTGTTTCAATCGCTCGTCTCCATCGGCATGCCGCTGTTGTGCCTGATAACCGGATTTTGGGTTGCGCTCGCGCGGCCACGCGATCCGCAAGCCTGGCTGCTGATGGGAATGCTGGCCAGCTTCGCGCACAGCGTGGTGTATCCGGGGGCCTTCTCGTCGAATCTGGGCGCGGCGGGCAAGTTCCTCCACGTGCTCCACACGTTGATGAACGCCGGTTGGGCGATGTTCATGTTCCTGTTCGCATGGGTGTTTCCGCGCCAGACGCCCTGGCAGGTTCGCAGCCGCTGGCTGCCTTGGGGCGTAGTAATTTTGCTTTTCGTCTGTATGGCCGCGGCGACGGCGCGCGACTCGCTGGCGACATGGGGCGACCCGGCCGTTTGGGGCGTGCCGATTGACGCGCTTGGCGGTTGGATGGGCACGGTGCGAGTGGTCCAGATGCTTGCCATCGGCGGGTTTTTCGCGCTGTTATCGTACAAGCGCGTTTCGCTCGACGACGCCGATTCCAAACGCCGCCTGCATACCATTCTGCTGGGAGCGTCGCTGGCGTTGACCCCGCTTTTGCTGGTTCTGCTGTGGGCTATGTTTCAGGGAAAGCGGCCGGATGCGATCGGCGAAATTTTTATCGTTCCAGCGGTTCTGGCCATGTGCATTTTCCCGGTTACGCTCGGCTATGTGATCGTCGTTCATCGGGCGTTCGGACTGGGCGTTGTCTTGCGCCAAGGCTTGCAATACGCGCTGGCGCGGCGCGGAGTACGAATCCTGCAGGCGATGCTGATCCTCGCCGTCATCCTCTCGGCGGTGGTGATGGCGACACAACCCGGAATGAACCGTCCGAAAATTCTGCGGGTCGTGGGAATAGGGACGCTGCTCGTGGTCTTTCTGCAGCGAGGGGCGGAACTGTTGTCCGGGTGGGTTGACCGGCGGTTCTTCCGTGAGGCCTATAACGCCGAACTGATCCTGTCCAGCTTGAGCGACGACGTGCGGACAATGGTGGAGACCAAACCGCTGCTGGAAGCGGTGGCCACGCGCATTGGAACGGCTCTGCATGTGGACCGCATCGCGCTGCTGTTGCGCGAGGGCGGGCAGTTCCAGCCGGCCTACGCCATGGGTTTCGCCGACGGCGCCGGAGCGCCCTTGCCGGAGAGCGCGCGGACGCCGGAGGTGCTGCGGCGGGACCGCGGCCCATTGCGGGTTTATCGGGAAGATACTAACTCGTGGATATATCGCGAGGGACTTAGCGGCGAGGAAACAGCCTGGCTATGGGCGACGGGCGCGGAGTTATTACTCCCGTTGGCGGTGAAAGACAAGTTACTCGGTTTTATTAGTATGGGCCGGAAGCGGAGCGAGGAACCGTACTCCGGGAATGACTTGCGGTTGTTACAAAGCGTGGCGCTGCAAACGGGACTGGCGCTCGAGAACAGTCAACTTGCCGCGGCCATCACGGAGGCCGTGGCCCAGCGCGAGCGGCTCAACCGCGAAGTGGAAATCGCGCGGGAAGTGCAGGAGATGCTGTTCCCCCAGAACCTGCCCCCCATTCCCGGCTTGGACTACTTCGGCTACTGCCGGCCGGCGCGCGGCGTGGGCGGCGACTCCTACGATTTTCTGGAACTGGAATCCGGTATCTTCGTCGTTTCGATCGGCGATGTTTCGGGGAAAGGCATTCCGGCCGCGCTGCTCATGGCCAGCCTCCAATCGGCGCTTCGCGGCCAGGCCATGTCCATGCCGCCGGACCTGGGCGTCATGATCGGCAAGTTGAATCGCCTGATTTTCGACTCTTCGCCCTCCAACCGCTATGCCACCTTATTCTATTCCCAGTATGATCCGGCCAGCCGCATGCTGACCTACGTGAACGGCGGCCATAACCCGCCGATGGTCCTGCGCGGCTCCCGGATCCTGCGTCTGGAAGATGGCGGCCCGGTGGTTGGACTGTTCCGGCCGGCGCGCTTCACGCAAGGAACGTTTCAGGTTGAGAGAGGGGACGTGTTAGTGGGCTTTACCGATGGTGTAAGCGAGGCCATGAACGCGGCGGACGAGGAATGGGGAGAAGACAGCCTGGGTGCGTTTCTGCAAGCCAACGGCGCCGACACGGCCAGGGACATGATCCCAAAAATTATGGCCGCCGCCGATGCCTTCGCTGCCGGCGCGCCTCAACACGACGACATGACGCTGGTGGTGGTGCGCTTTCTATCTTAAGACGCCCATCTTTTCCAGCGGCCAGTAGACGAAAACGGCCTTACCGTAGATGAAACGGCGGTGGACGATGCCCCAGTGGCGAGAGTCGTTCGATGACGTCCGATGATCGCCCATCACGTAAAACGAGTCGGCGGGAACGCGAGTGGCGGTGACGTTAATGCGGTCGCGGAACTCCTCCGGCACATAGGGCTCGTTGACCACATTGCCGTTGAGGCGAACTTCCCCGTCCAGTACTTCCACGACGTCGCCCGGAACGCCGATGATCCGTTTGATGTAGGATTTCGACGGGTCTTTCGGGAACCAGAAGACCACCGTGTCGCCGCGTTCGATTTCGCCCAGGCCGAAGCGGTAAAGGAACTTGTTTATGAAGATCCGTTCCTGGTCCTGCAGCGCCGGCATCATGCTGGTGCCTTCCACCTTCACCGGCTGGTAGAGAAACAGGATGATGACGACGGCGATGACAACCGACAGCATCAGATCCCGCAGCCAATAGGCGGCGCCCAACAGCAAATGCTTGGTCTCGGCGGGCTTCTCCGGCGTCGGGTCGGGATGGTCAGGCGTCATGAATACCTATTACGCTGAATTGTACTCTGAAATGCAAACTGCGCAAGCGGCGTTGATCATCCCGGCGCTGAACGAGGCCGAATGTCTACCCTCGTTATTTGACGCGATACCTCCGGATTTGTTTCGTTGGATTATCGTCGCCGACAACGGCTCAACCGACCGGACGGCGGAAATTGCGCGGGGGCGGGGGGCGATTGTCGTCTCCGAGCCGGAGCGGGGATATGGGGCCGCGTCGCTGGCGGCGATGGCAACGCTGCCGGCGGAGGCGGCCATCGTTGTCTGGATGCAGGCGGATCTATCGGAAGATCCGAAGCAGGCATTTGACCTGCTCGCGCCGATCCAGGCGGGCGAAGCGGACCTGGTGATCGGATCCCGGACGATGGGTGAAGCGGCGAATGGCGCGTTGCTGCCGCATCAACAGTTTGGCAACGACTTGGCTTGCCTTCTGATGCGGCTCTTCTGGGGGCACCGGTACACCGACCTGGGGCCATTCCGGGCGATCCGGCGGGACTCGCTTGATCGAATGGCGATGGAGAACCGCAATTACGGCTGGACGATCGAGATGCAGATCAAGGCGTTACAGCAGGGACTGCGCATACGGGAAATCCCGGTACGCTACGGAAAACGAATTGCCGGGGAGAACAAGGTGAGCGGAAATTGGAAGGCCTCGGCGCGGGCCGGATGGACGATTTTGCGAACTGTTTTCCGCTATGCGATCCGTGTTAACCAGGGCAAACGTCCCAGGAGTTGAGCGCGTCCGTCCAGATACCGTTGGCTCGTGACCAGACGAGTCTTGCCGACGGAGAGAGCGAGCATCGTCGCGATGACGCCAACGGCGAAGAGCGCGGTTACAAACAGCGACGTTTGGCCTTTGAAAGGCTCCGCCCAGCGGCCGTAAACGAGCTCGATGTGAACCCAGTAGATGAGCAGCGAAGTCTGGCCGAGTTGGCGAAAGATACTGAAACGGGGACCGGCGCCGGCGCCGGCGCGGACGCGCGGCACCCATTCATTCCAGAAGAAACCGAACGCGACAACCATGAGAATGACGCCAACCTTAATGAAGGTCAGGCAGGGACTATCGAGCCAGAATTCGCTGTGCGCATAGATGTTGTAAGGAAGATTCGACACATATTGCCCGGCGAAGGCGATTGCGAAGCCGGCCCAACCGGCCCACTGCATTAGATTCTCGCGGCCTTCCTCGGTGACGCAGCGGAAAACGGTTCCACACGCCATGCCAAAGGCGACGAAACTTCCCCAAGGGAAGAGCGCGAAGGCGCCATAGTCGGGCGCGAGATACATTCGAATCAGATTTCCGGGCGCGTCGGCCTTCCAATCGCTCATGAATGGCGCGCCGAACGCGATAACCGCCGAGACTAATAGAGCGCCGCGGACGCGGCCCAGCCGGCCGAAGGCGGCCACCGGCGCGAGCATGACGCAGGCGGCGGCCATGCAGTTGAGAATATCGACGCGGAGCAGATCCTTCCAAGGCGAGTTGGGCCAATAGAACGACCAAAGTTGGAGGCGGAACAGTATGGCCAAACCGCCCAGAAAACCGGCGCGGCGCATGGCGGCCCAGAATCGTCCGCGGGCATCGGCCCCCTTCTGTTGACGGCTATCGATCAGGAAAGCCAGAGTGACGCCGGAGAGGAACAGGAACACGGCCGGAGCCACGCCGCCTGGGAATTGCGACATCATGTAGACGCCGGTGTCGCGCAGATCCTTATGCGTGAAACTCTCCCACACATGGCCCTGCAGCATCACCAGCGTGGCGGCGCCGCGAGTCCAATCGATGAAGCCAAGCCGCTCCGAACGGGTGGTGGGCTTCGAGCCCGCCGCGGTTGGCGGTGGCAATGTCTCGACGGTACCGCTCACGTTTTCTCTTTTCTCACGGTATCGTATTTCTGATGCCTACGGATATCTCTCGTCGCACACTTATTCTCGCCGCGCTGGGTACGGCCGCCGCACAAAAGCCCGCCGAACGGATTCTAGATCTGCACCAGCACTCCCCTTACTCCGGGCGAACGGACGAGCAAATGATCGCGCACCAGGAGCGGATGGGAATCGCCAAAACGGTTCTGCTTCCGGCGGGCGCGCGGTATGGTTTGGCGGCCGGCGCCGGGGGAAACGACATCTGCTACAACCTGGTCAAGAAGTATCCCCGAAAGTTCGTGTTCTTCGCGAATGAAGGGCCGAGTCCGGACCAAACCAAGATGGAAATTGAGAAGTATTTGAAGCTGGGAGCGATCGGCATCGGCGAGCAGAAATTTCCAGTGGACGCCGACTCGCCGCATGTGCACCTTATCGCCCAAATCGCACGCGACCATAACGTACCCGTCCTGCTCCATTTTGAGCACAACACTTACAACATCGGCTTTCAGCGGTTCTACCGGATTCTGGAGAAGTACCCGGCGGTGAACTTTATCGGGCACGCGCAGACCTGGTGGGGGAACATCGACAAAGAGCTTCAGCAGGAAGTGCTGTATCCGAAGACCCGGGTCTCGCCCGGCGGGATCACGGACCGGTATCTGAGCGACTACGCGAACATGTACGGAGATATGTCGGCGGGGTCCGGTTTGAATGCGCTGTTGCGCGATGAGGATCATGCGCGCGGGTTTCTGGAGCGGCATCAAAACAAGTTGATTTATGGAAGCGATTGCAGCGATGCGGCGGGCGAGGGCGACCGGTGTAGCGGAAGCAAGCAGATTGAGACGATTCGGCGCTTGAGCCCGCATGCGTCGGTGACGCGGAAGATTTTCTGGGAAAACGGCGCGCGGGTTTTGAGGTTGGAGGCGTGAGAGGCCTTGTTCTTTTGCTACTCGAAGTTACGGCCTACTGCCAGACGGTTTCATTCCTTGCGCCCACAAGAGCGTTCGGGCGAGGGACGGTGGGCCCGATGGATATCGCGGGCTTGGCGGCCGCGGACTTCAACGGCGACGGCAAGCTGGACCTTGTCGATATTCCAGGCAATCGATCAGGGCTTTCGTTCCCGCTGATATCGCTTGGCAATGGCGACGGAACCTTCCGGGCGAGCGTCGGATCTTCTTTATCGATTGAAGGGCTTCGTTTTGCCGTAGCCGCCGACTTCGATATCGATGGCCGGATGGACGTTGCGGCCCACTCCAACCGCGGGGTCGCCTTTTTTTGGGAAACGGTGACGGGACACTGCGGGATCCCGTATTCACGCCTTATGGAGGAACGTTGAACGCGCCGCCTATCCACGCGCCCCGCGCGGGGCGCGACTGAATCCTCTGCCTTAACTAACGCCTCTTCAAATGTTTCAATCCACGCCCCCCGCGCGGGGGGCGACAGAGATTCGATCCGGCCGGCGC
>JBJXFL010000222.1:0-33356 GCA_046155405.1 Bryobacteraceae bacterium
TTCTGTTCATACTGTGCGACCAATGGCGGCGGCAAACGATGCCTCCAGGAGACAAGGACCTGATCGCGCCACATCTGGCGCGGCTGACGGGCGAGGCGGTCGAGTTTACGCGTGCGTACGTCGCCAATCCGGTCTGCACGCCCTCGCGCGCCGCGCTGCAGACCGGGCGCTACCCGCACTCCGTTAGCATGCCTTGGAACAATCGGCTGCTGCCGGTGACCGAGCGATGCATGGCCGAAGCCTTCGCCGCCGCCGGCTACAAGACGGGCTACATCGGCAAGTGGCATCTCGACGGCGACGGCAAGCCCGGCTTCGTGCCGCCAGGTCCGCGGCGCCGCGGGTATCAATATTGGGCCGCGTTCAACCGGGGGCATTTGTATTTCAATTCCATCTATTTCCGGGATGAAGACAAGCCCATTTCAATGGAGGGCTTTGAACCGGACTACCAAACGGATCTGGCCATCGATTTTATTCGCCAAAATCAGGCGTCGCCGTTTTTCCTGTTTCTCTCTTTCGGTCCGCCCCACACGCCTCGCCGACCGCCGGCGAGGCACGCGGCCACTTACAAGCCCGCGTCATTTCAGGTACGGGATAATGTGCCTGGTTCTTATGAAGCGGAAGCCAGGAAGGGAATGGCCGGCTACTACGGGCTTTGCACAGCGCTGGATGAGAACGTGGGACGGTTACTCGAGACACTCGATAAGCTGCGGCTGGCCGAAGATACGATCGTCGTGTTCTCCGCCGATCACGGCGATATGCTCGGCAGCCAGGGGCTGGAATACAAAGGCGTCTGGTATGAGGAGTCGGCCGGCGTGCCTTTGTTGATTCGCTGGCCGCGACGGCTGACGGCGGGCACGAAGCAGGACTGGCTGTTCAATAACATCGACATCGCGCCGACGCTGCGCGGACTGTGCGGCTTGCCGCCTATGGAAGCGGCGCAGGGCGAGGACCGATCCGCTCTGGTATTGGCGGCCGGGAGGGGGGAGCGGCCGGAATCGGTCTATGTGCAAGGCCGCCTGGGTGCGGCGGGGGAGTGGCGAATGGTCATTCGAGGCTGGGATAAGTTAGTGGTGGATCGCGAGTTGAAAGTAACTCACTTATACAATCTCGCGCAGGATCCGTTGGAGAAAGATAACTTGGCGGGCGATCGCGGGACCATTCGACGCCAGGAAGAGTTATTGGCGCTGATGCGCCGCTGGATACTATGGACCGGCGACCGTGTGCCCTATCCGGGCCGCGCGCCGGTGGAGGAGAAAGACGCATGAGCGAAAAAATTGACGTAGTAGCGCACATTCACGCGGCGGCAGGGCATGAGGATGCGGTGCGCGAAGCGCTTGAAAGCTTCGTGATCCCGACGCGCGCGGAGGACGGCTGCCTGCGCTATGACCTGTTCCAGGATGTGAGCGATCCGCTGAAGTTTACATTCATTGAGGAATGGACGAGTCGGGAGGCATTGGATAAGCACTCGAAGTCGGCGCATATTGCGGCCGGCCGGGCGAAGATGGAGGGCAAACTCGCCGGGCCGAGTTGGGTGCAGGTGGTGCGGCGGATTGTTTAGGTACGCCAACGCTCCCTGCCGTCGCATGACGAACGCCGATGATTTCTTGTCTGAAACGGGCGAAATACCGAAATCAGTTAACCTGAAACGAACGGGGACAAAGACATGAGCGCCAAGACTACTGGTACCGTTAAATTCACATTGGACCCCAAGAACCCGCCGGGACTTACGCCGAGGCAGAGAGCCCGACTGCAATCGCTGACCGATGAGGAGATTAACTTGACCGACATTCCTCCGGCAAGCGGCGTCAAGTGGAAGCGCCCCGGAAAAACTGGTCCGCGGCTGGACGAGGATGTCCTGAGCCGCTAACCGCGGGGCAGGCAGCGATCTGTGTTCTTCTGGAATAGAGGCGCTTTGGATGAACGAGGAACGAGACCGGCTAGGCCGGGCGGAGCGGCACGAAGAACATTGGCGGCGTTGGGGAACTTACATCTCCGATAGAGCTTGGGGCACCGTTCGCGAGGACTACTCGCCCAACGGGACGGCGTGGGACTATTTTCCGTTTGAGCACGCCCATCTGCGGGCCTTCCGCTGGAGCGAGGACGCGCTGTTCGGCTGGTGCGACAATCATCAGCGAATTTGTTTTGGGCTGGCGCTTTGGAACGGCAAGGATTCGATATTGAAAGAGCGCCTTTACGGACTTAGCGGGCCGCAGGGCAACCATTCGGAAGACGTCAAGGAACTCTATTACTACCTGGACGCGACGCCAACTCATTCCTATTGCAAAGCGCTCTACAAGTATCCGCAGGCCGCGTTTCCTTACGCGCGGTTGGCCGAGGAGAGCCGCCGCCGCTCCCGTCGCGATCCGGAATTCGAGATCCTGGATACCGGCGTCTTCGATGAAGACCGGTACTTCGATGTGACCGTGGAATACGCCAAGGCCGATGTCAACGATACGCGTATCCGCATTACCGCCGTCAACCGCGGGCCCGATGCGGCGAGTGTCCGGCTGCTCCCCACCATCTGGTTTCGCAACACCTGGACGTGGGGCGGTTCGCGCGAGTTGCCGCCGTATCTGGCGGCGGAAACCGAAAGCGCGATCAAGCTCATTGAACCCTCGCTCGGCGAATTGCATTTGACGTGTCCGGGAACGGAAGGGCTTCTGTTTACCGAGAACGAGGGCAACAGCCTGCGCTTGTGGGGCGTGCCCAATCGCAGTTACGCGAAGGATGCGTTCGCGCAGTATTTGATTGAAGGCAATCACACCGCGGTGAATCCTCAGCGCACTGGAACCAAGGCGTGCGCGATGTACACGTGGCAGCTTCAGCCTGGCGAAACGCGGAGCGTTACGCTGCGTCTAGCGCCCCGTGGCGACGCTCCCGAGCCCGATGCGAAGGTGTTTGAGGAGCGAATCGAGGAAGCCGGCAAGTTCTACGCGTCCGTCCCTTCCGTGCCTCTTTCGGACGATGGCGCCGCCGTTTGCCGCCAGGCCTTCGCCGGCCTGCTGTGGACGAAACAGTATTTTCATTACGTGGTGGAAGAGTGGCTCGACGGCGACCCCGGCACGCCGCCTCCGCCCCCGGGCCGCCGCTACGGCCGCAACTCCGATTGGCCGCACCTGTTCAACGCCGACATCATTTCCATGCCCGACAAATGGGAGTATCCGTGGTACGCCGCCTGGGATCTGGCGTTCCACATGGTTCCGCTCGCCATGATCGACGCCGACTTCGCGAAGCGCCAGATGGCGCTGTTCCTGCGCGAATGGTACATGCATCCGAACGGCCAGATTCCGGCCTACGAATGGGCGCTGGGCGATGTGAACCCGCCCGTTCACGCGTGGGCCTGCTGGCGCATTTTCCAGATCGATCGCCGCTTAAACGGCAAACCGGATCACGCGTTTCTGGAAGGCTGCTTCCACAAATTGCTGATGAATTTCACCTGGTGGGTAAACCGCAAGGACGCGTTGGGCAATAACGTATTTGAGGGCGGCTTCCTGGGCCTGGATAATATCGGGGTCTTCGACCGATCGGCGCCGCTGCCCACCGGAGGGACGATTGAACAGAGCGACGGCACGAGTTGGATGGCGATGTACTCGCTGAACATGTTGACCATCGCGCTGGAACTGGCGCAGCGCAACCACACGTACGAAGACATCGCGAGCAAGTTTTTCGAGCATTTTTTGTATATCGCCAGCGCCGCCAACGGCCGGGCCGCCGACTCGCTGTGGGACGAAGAAGACGGCTTTTACTATGACCTGCTGCGCCTTCCGAGCGGCGAATGGTTCCGCATGAAAGTGCGCTCCATGGTGGGCATCATTCCACTTTTCGCCATGGAGAATATCGAGCCCAGGGTTATCGACAAACTGCCCGGCTTTCAGAAGCGCATGCAGTGGTTCGTGCTTAACCGTCCGGATCTTTGCGGCAATCTCGCGTCAATGACGGCGCGCGGCATGGGCGAACGCCTTATGCTGTCGCTGGTCGGCCCCCAGCGCCTGCGCCGCATTCTGGAAAAGGTGCTGGACGAAAGCGAGTTTCTCTCGCCGTACGGCATCCGGGCGCTGTCCCGCCATCACGCGGCCAACCCGTACTCGCTGAACGTAGGGGAAGCGTCCTACGAGGTGCGATATGAACCGGCTGAATCGAGTACGGGCCTCTTTGGCGGCAACTCCAACTGGCGCGGTCCGGTGTGGTTCCCGGTGAACTACCTGTTGATCGAATCGCTGCAGCGGTTTCATCACTATCTGGGCGAAGATTTCAAAGTGGAATTTCCGACGGGCAGCGGCAACAAGCTGAACTTGTGGCAAGTGGCCAGCGAACTCTCCCGGCGCATGTCCGCTCTTTTCCTGCGCGGTAAGGACGGCCGCCGCGCGGGGCTGGGACCACATCCCAAATTTCACAGCGATCCCCATTTTCGGGACTATCTGCTGTTCTACGAATATTTCCACGGGGACACGGGCGCCGGTCTGGGCGCAAGCCACCAGACGGGATGGACGGCGCTGATCGCCAAGCTGTTGACACAGAATGGAGAGTGAATGCGTCCTTTGTTTTTGCTGGCCTTTGCAGGCGCTTTAATCGCCCAACCGCGCCACGGGGTTCGTCCGGAACGAATGGTGATCCGGGGCGGGACCGTGGTGGAAGGCAACGGCACGCCTGCGGCGGGGCCGCTGGATATCGTTATTGAACGCGGCATGATCGCTACCGTCGGCCGCGCGACGCGGCAGGCCGGCGATGTCGAAATCGACGCCACCGGCAAGTACGTTCTACCCGGGCTGATCAACATGCACGGCCATCTGCACAACGAGCGCGGCGGCGCGCCGATGGATCACAACTATGTTCTGAAGCTGTGGCTGGCGTGCGGGATTACCACGGTCCGCGACGTGGGCAGTCCGCTGACGCAGGCGCTGAACGTCCGCGCAAAAGGGGAGACCGGCGAGATCGCGGCGCCGCGCCTGTTCATCTATCCCATGCTTGGCCGCGTGCGGGATCCGGAGGCCGCGCGGCGGCGCGTGCAGGAGATCAAGAAGGCCGGCGCGGATGGCATGAAGATCGTGGGCACTTGGCGGGACACGATGAACGCGGCGCTGGAAGAGGCGCATGCGCTGAAGCTCCCCGTGGCCCACCACATTGGCGTGGAAGAGACAAGGGCCGAGGACGCCATTCGCAACCGCGTGGCCTCCATTGAGCACTGGTACGGCATTCCGGACGCGACTATCCCCGGCGGCGTGCAGAACTTTCCCGCGGCGTACAACTACATGAACGAAGCGGACCGCTTTCGCTACGCGGGGCGCCTGTGGCGCGAGGCCGATTGGGGAGCGCTGATGAAGCTCTTCGACGCCATGATCGCGAACAAGGTGGCCTGGGATCCAACGCTGGAGATTTACGAGGCCAGCCGCGATTTGCAACGCGCCCAGACGCAGCCGTGGTTCCGCGATTATCTCCATCCCGTGCTGGAAGACTACTTCCGCCCGAATCTTGAAAACCACGGTTCGTACTTCCTGAATTGGTCCACTACGGACGAGGCTTACTGGAAAGAAAACTACCAAATCTGGATGCGCGCGGTCCGCGAGTTCGCGCGGCGCGGCGGCGTGGTGAGCATCGGTGAAGACGCCGGATACATCTACCAGATGTATGGGTTCGGCATGATCCGCAATCTGGAGTTGCATCAGGAAGCGGGGTTCCATCCGCTGCAAATTGTGCAGCAGGCGACGCTGAATGGCGCGCGCGTTTTGGGGCAGGAAGGGAAGCTGGGCCGGGTTCGGGCGGGCTGGGCCGCGGACATGCTGATCGTCGATGGCAATCCGCTGGAAGACTTTAAACTCCTCTATCCCGCGCCGGCCAACTCCGGCGCGAGGCCCGGCCTGTTGTGGACTATCAAGGGCGGCATTCCCTATTCGGCGCCGCAACTGATGCAGGAAGTGAGGGCCATGGTGCAAAAGGCGCGCCGAGCCAAATGATATCCTTCGAACACACGCAATGCACCCGGCTGGTCTTTGGGCCGGGCACTATACATCAGGCGGGACGCCATGCGCGCGAACTCGGCTTTCGCCGCACGCTGATTGTGGCGGATTCAGGGATGCAAAAGGCCGGGCATATCGCCACGGTTCTTTCCGCGCTGGCGGGCGAAGGGATTGAATCCTCCCCCTGGTCCAACTTCGGAGTCAACCCCGATTCGCAAATGGTGGAGCACGGGCGCGACTTCGCGGCGAAGCTCCAGGTGGATTCCATTATCGGACTTGGCGGCGGCTCTTCCATGGACTGCGCGAAGGCAATCAACATCGTTCTGACGAATGGCGGCGCCATTAAGGACTACTGGGGTCACGGCAAAGTGCCCAAGCCGATGCTGCCGATGATCGGCATTCCGGCCACTACTGGAACGGGGAGCGAAGCGCAAAGCTTCGCGCTGATTTCCGATGCGGAGACGCATGTGAAGATGGCCGTCGGTGATAGCAAGGCCGCCTTCGCCGTGGCCATTTTGGATCCCGAAGTTGCGCTGACGCAGCCATTGGCCATCCGCGCCACGGCCGGCTACGATGCCATCTCGCACGCGGTTGAAACCTTCGTCACAACGAAGCGCAACGCGGTTTCGCTCTGCTATTCCCGGGAAGCGTGGCGGCTGATGAACGGGTCATTTGAAAAACTTCTCGGCGACCCAACCGACATTCGCGCCGCGGCGGACATGCAACTGGGCGCGTGGTTTGCGGGCTCGGCGATTGAGGCGTCGATGCTGGGCGCCACGCACGCATTGGCCAATCCGCTGACGGCAATGTACGGCATCGCGCATGGCCAAGCCATCGCCGTGATGCTACCCCACGTTGTGCGATGGAACGCGCAGCCGGAGTATGCCGAACTCCACCCCGTTCTGCCCATGCGGTTACGCGAACTGGCCGGCGCCGCCGGACTGGCGCGTTCGCTGTCGGCGCTAAACGTGGCGGAAGGGCGGCTGGAAGAGTTGGCACTTGCCGCTGCGCAACAATGGACTGGAAGATTCAATCCGCGGCCGTTCGATGGCGCCGCGGCACTGGAGTTGTATCGATGCGCTTTCTGACGCTCGCTTTTTTGTTGACGTTCCCCGCGTTCGCGGATTGGCCTCAATTCCGCGGCAACCCATCGCTTACCGGAGTCGCTACCGGCACGCTGCCGCCCGAGAACCTGAAGCTATTGTGGACGTGGGAAGGTGGCGAATCGTTCGAATCCTCGCCGGTTATCGCCGCGGGCGTCGCTTATATTGGCGCCGGGAACGGCGACTTGGTCGCCATCGATATGGCTACGGGCAAGACGAAGTGGAAGTACAAGACCGGCGCCGAATTGGGCGAATCGACACCGGCGGTTGGCGGCGGCGCCGTCTTCATCGGCGATCTGCGCGGCGGGTTTCATGCTGTCGATGCCGCCACTGGCAAAGCGATGTGGACGTTCAAGACACTGTCGGAAATTAAGTCTTCGCCCGTCGTCGTGGGCGATCGCGTTCTGGTCGGTTCGTATGATCAAAACCTCTACGCCATTGAAATCAAGACGGGGAAACAGTTGTGGAAGTTCGAAACCGCAGGGCCGGTTCACGGCACGCCTGGTATCGCGAATGGCGTCGCGTTCGTTACCGGTTGCGACGAACATTTCCGCGCTATACGCATCAGCGACGGCAAGGAAGTGTTCCAGGTTTCGAGCGGCGCCTACACCGGTGCGTCGCCGCTGTTGGCGGGTAACATGGCCTATTTCGGCACGTTTGGCAATGAAGTGTTCGGCGTGGATATGACCGCCAAGAAGATCGTTTGGAAGTACGAACACCCGGTGCGGAAGTTCCCGTTCTATTCGAGCGCGACGCTGGCGGGCGGGAAGATTATCCTCGGCGGGCGGGACAAGATGGTGCATGCGATCGACTCGAAGACCGGTAAAGGAGCCTGGACTTTCGCCACGCGAAGCCGCGTGGAATCCTCGCCCGCGGTGGCTGGGAACCGCGTGTTTATCGGCTCGAACGATGGCCGCCTGTATGTTCTCGATGTGGCCACCGGAAAGAAGCTGTGGGAGTACGAAGCGGGTTCGGCGTTATCGGCATCGCCCGCCATCAGCGATGGTAAAGTGGTGATCGCGTCGCAGGACGGGCGCGTATTTTGCTTCGGCGGCTAAGCGTTTGACGAACCCGCGCAAAACGGACGCGGTCGCGGTTAGGGTTCGTGAACGGTTGGAATCCGCGACCGGCCTTTGCGCTTTACTGGCCTTCGGCGAACGTGATCGTGCCGGTGGTTTCGCCACCCGCTTGCGCTACCGCAATCGTTACCGAGCGTTTGCGGTCCGCATGCTGGAAGCCGATCTGCATCGACCGATTCTCACCGCTCGATTCCATTGCGGCGATATGCCGCTCGAAACCCGCGTCCTTGTACTTGTCTTCAAAAAAGGATTTCAGTCCGTCGAGCGACTCCGTGGAACTAAAGACCACGGTTCCGCTGGCGCCGTTGGCGGAATTGGCCGTCATGCCGCCGACGATCTTCGCTCCCGATGGCATGAACACCCAGTCGGGCGTCTTCACATTGGTGCCGGCGCCAAGTATGGCCTGCCCCTCGTCGGTGTCGATGGTGATCTTGCCGTCCTTGATTGCGTCGCCGTCAATCGTCACTGTTTTGCCCGACTTTTTGTCACGTACCGTGACCTTACCGGTCTTTTCATTCACGTCGAGCACGTCCAGATCCGGGTTTGCGGCGGCGGCGATTTGTACGATGGCCGATAGCGGATTGTGGGCAATTCGCTCAGCTTTCTTTACGAAATAATAGGCGAGCGCGGAGGTGGCGATGACGGCTACGAAGGCTAGCGCGAAGACGCCGATCAGTAGCCATCCCCAGATGGGCATGCCCTTTTTCGCGGGGATTGGGGGTTGGGGATAGCCTTGTTGTTGCGGATAGCCCGGTTGTTGGGGATAGCCTGGCTGTTGGGGATAGCCTGGTTGTTGGGGATAGCCTGGTTGTTGCGGATAACCACCCTGCTGTTGCGGATTCCACGCCTGTTGCGGCGGATAGCCTTGCTGCTGGGGATATCCCCGCTGTTGCGGATAGCCCTGTTGCGGATGACCCTGCTGGGGAAGTCCGGGCGACGACGGATAGCCTGGCTGCGGATGACCCTGCGGCGGTTGCGGCGGCAAGTTTGGCTGTTGCGGCTGCTGCGGATTCGGTGGGGCCGGCATGCGCTCATTGTTTCACACGCGGCGCGGATAGAATAAGAATAATGAAAGCCACGCTATGGTTTGCGATCTACGCGGGAGCCGTCTGTGGTCAAGAGACGTTCACCACCGAGGTTGCGCCCATCCTGAAACGGCGCTGCATTGCCTGTCACGGCGCGGCGATGCAGACCAATGGCTTTCGCGTGGACGATGGCGCCGCCGTTGTTCAGGGCGGCTACTCAGGCGCGGCTGTCGTACCGGGTAAGCCCGCCGAGAGCAAGCTGATTACGCGCCTGCGGAGCAACGAAAAAGAGACGATGATGCCGCCGACGGGCGCGCGCCTGAGCGCGGACGAGATTGAGGTCATTGCTAAGTGGATCGAATCCGGCGCCAAGGTTCCGGCCTCGACGGCGAAAGGCCCCGCCCGCCGTCCGTCAAGCCACTGGGCCTTTCAACCGGTGAAGAAATCTCCCGTCCCGGCCGACGTTAATGCCATTGATTATTTCATCCGCGAACGGCTGAAAAAAGAAGGGCTGCAGGCGTCCCCCGAAGCCGATCGCCGCACGCTGGCACGCCGGCTGAAGCTCGATCTACTTGGGTTGGCGCCCACGCTCGGGGAAGTGGACGCGTTCGTCAACGACATGCGCCCGGACGCGCTGGAACGGCTGGTCGACCAGTATCTCGCCTCGCCGCACTATGGCGAACGCTGGGCGCGGCCGTGGCTCGACTTGGCCCGCTACGCCGACAGTGACGGCTACGAAACGGACAACGTCCGCCCCCATGCCTGGCGGTACCGCCAATGGGTGATCGACGCTCTGAACAGCGACATGGGCTTCGATCGTTTCACCATCGCGCAGACGGCCGGTGACCTTCTGCCCGGCGCGACCACGGAGGACCGGGTCGCCACCGGGTTCCACCGCAATGTTCTGACAAATCGCGAGGCCGGCGTCGATCGCGCGGAAGCCCGTTACGAGCAACTGATCAATCGAACCAACACGCTCGGCACCGCCTGGCTCGGCCTTACGGTCGGCTGCGCCCAGTGCCATGACCACAAATTCGATCCCTTCTCACAGCGCGAGTTTTATCAGCTTTACGCCTTCTTCAACGAGGCCGACGACGTGGACATCGACGCTCCTCTCCCCGGCGAACGAGGGCCGTATTTGAAGGCGCTGCCCGCGTATCGCGCCGACCGGGAGAAACTCCTGAACGAGTACAAAATCCCCGATCTTCAGGCCCGTTGGGAAGAGAAAATGCGCGCGGCGTATGCCAATCCGGGCAAGGACGCCGAGTTCGATTTTTGGATCACCTCCATGTCCGCGATGGTCGATCACGCAATGCGGATGCTGCATAAGAAACCCGCCGAACGAACCGACCGCGAAGTTGACATTTTGGCCGACTACTTCATCGCCAACCCCGGGCCGGAGTTCGGCCGCGACAAGGAGCTGACCGCTAAATTGAAGGAACTGCGCGCCAAAGTAGCCGACTTGAAAAAGGCGATGCCGTTTCTCACGCAGGCCTATACGATTGGCGCTCATCCGGAGAATCCCAAGTCGCATATCACGATTCGCGGCGACTATAGGGCGCCGGGCATTGAGGTGAAGCCCGGTACGCCCGCCGTTCTTCCGCCCATGGCGGTGAAGCCCGGTGAGCCCTCGCGGCTCGCCTTCGCCCGCTGGCTGGTATCCAAGGACAATCCGCTTACACCGCGCGTCACTGTCAATCGCGCCTGGCAGGAATTTTTCGGGCGCGGGCTGGTCCGCACCTCGGAAGACTTCGGCGCTACCGGCGAGAAGCCGTCCCATCCCGAGTTGCTCGATTGGCTCGCCGCCGAATTTATGGAACAGGGTTGGAGCTTGAAGAAACTGCACAAGACCATCGTGATGTCGGCCACCTATCGCCAGGCTTCAAAATACCGTCCCGATGCGGCGGAGAAAGACGCCGACAACACGCTGCTGTCGCGCCAGTCGCGCCTGCGGTTGCCGGCCGAACTCATTCGCGATACCGCCTTGCAGATCGGTGGTATTCTGAACCCCGAAATTGGCGGCAAATCGGTGATGCCATTTTTGCCGAAGGGCGTTGGCGAACTCGCTTACGGGGGATCGAAGTGGAAGGAAACTTTCGGGCGCGAGGCCTATCGCCGAGGACTCTACATCCACTATCAGCGCACGACGCCCTATCCGCTGCTGGTTAATTTCGACGCGCCGGATTCGAACGTCGCCTGCTCGCGCCGCCGCCCGTCGAACACGCCGCTACAGGCGCTCAATTTGCTCAACGACCCGGTTTTCTTGGAAGCCTCGAACGCTTTCGCTATCCGGGCGTTGGAGACGGCGGCGTCCTCCGGAGACCGGTTAGAGAGTATGTTCATTCAAGCCCTGGGCCGCCCGCCGTCGGAAACCGAGCGTCAGTCGCTGGCGCGGTATATCGATAAACAGACGGATGTTTTTAATTCCGAAGGGAAGACCGGCGACTTACTCGCCCGATCCGTTTGGAGCGGCGTCGCCCGTGTCTTGTTCAACCTCGATGAGTTTATTAACAGGGAGTAACCGACCATGATGTATTCACGCCGCGACTTACTTAATTCTTTCGGTTACGGCATCGGCGGCATGGCTCTGGCCGACCTGCTGCATGGCGCCGCGCCTAATCCTTTGGCGCCGAAGAAGCCGCACTTCGCCGCGAAAGCGAAGAGCGTGATTTTCATGTTTATGGAGGGCGGCCCCAGCCAGATGGATCTCTTCGATCCGAAGCCGGCGCTCCTGAAACACCATGGAAAACCGCTGCCCGCCGAGTTTACGAAAGATCTGAAACTGGCCTTTACGAAGCCTACCGCCGCCGCGCTTGCCAGCCCGCGCACGTTTGAGCGGTGCGGCAAGAGCGGAATTGAGATTAGCGACTATCTGCCCCGGCTTCGCGAAGTGGCCGACGAGTTATGCGTCGTGCGGTCGATGCATACCGACGCCGTCAATCATCATCCCGGTCAGTTGCTTCTATTTACCGGCAGTATTCAGTTCGGCCGTCCCACGGCCGGCGCGTGGGTAACATACGGACTAGGAAGCGAGTCGCAGAACTTACCCGGATTTGTCGCTCTATCGAGCGGCGCCGGCACCAGCGGCGGCGCTTCTAACTTCATGAGCGGCTTTCTGCCGTCGACTTACCAAGGCACGATCTTTCGAAATTCCGGCGACCCCATTCTGTATCTGGCTAACCCCGAGGGTATCTCGAAAGCCACGCAGCGCGCATCCCTTGACGCCATTAAGGAACTGAACGAAGAGCGCCTGCGACAGAATGGCGACCCGGAAATCGCCGCCCGTATCCAGAGTTATGAACTCGCGTTCCGCATGCAGATGAGCGCGCCGGAATTGTTGGATTTCTCGAACGAATCACAGGAAACGCTTGAGATGTACGGTATCGGTAAGGAGCCGACGCACCAGTTTGGCACAAATGCGCTTTTGGCGCGGCGGCTGGTCGAGCGCGGCGTGCGCTACGTTCTTTTGATGGACGCCAGTTGGGATACGCATACGAATCTGAACAAGAAATTGAAGGAGAAGTGCGACGCTACCGACCGCGGTTCTTCGGCGCTCATCAAGGATTTGAAACGCCGCGGGCTGCTGGATGAGACGCTGGTCGCATGGGGCGGGGAGTTCGGCCGTACACCGATCTGCGAAATCCGAAATACGTCGGATCCGGAAAACGCCGGGCGGGATCACCACCCGGCGGGCTATTCAATGTGGCTCGCGGGCGGCGGTATTAAGGGCGGCCAGACGATCGGCGAGACGGACGAGCTAGGCTTTACCATTACGCGGGACAAAGTCCACGTACATGACCTTCAGGCGACGATGCTCCATTGCCTGGGCCTCGATCACTTGAAGTTGACGTACCTTCATATGGGCCGCGACTACCGGCTGACGGACCTGGCGGGCAATGTGGTTAAGCGGATGTTGGTGTAACTAAACTACGAACGCGTCGGCGCTTTGTCGACGATCTTAAACTTCTGCTCGTCAAAGTAGAGCACCTTGCCCGACCGGTAGCTATGCACGGCCATCGTGATCAACACCTGGGCGCGGCCCGCCGTTTCCACGTCGAGCGTCGGCTTCTGCCGCGACACCATGCAATCCAGGAAGTTGGTGACGTGCGTGCGCATCGTGTCCAATTCCTTTACCGGGATTTTGACTTCCTCGACGCCAAACTTGTAGTTGTCGCCGCCAATGGGCTTCTTGTTCTGACGGCCGGTGACCTCCGGCTTCAGCGTGATGTGCGGGGCGAAACCTTCAAAGCGGCCATGCTCCACCATGATGATGGTGCCCTCGTGCCCACGGATGAGGCCGGGAATGTGCTGCGAGTTCGCCATCGACGAACTCAACACCAGCGAGTGGCCGGCGTTATACTCCGCGATCAGGTGGAAGGTGTCCGGCACTTCGCGGTCCGGCTTCGTGGGATCCTCGGGCAGTTTGCTGAATTCGTAAATCCCGCCGCCCGCCATCACTTTATGCGGGAACTGGGGAGTTGGCCAGCAGATATTCATCGGCGCGACAACGTGGAAGAAGAGGTCGGTGGCGATGCCGCCGGAATAGTCCCAATACTTGCGGAAGCGGAAGAAGCGGTCCGGGTCCCAGTCGCGCTTGGTGGCGGGGCCCAGCCAGGTCTTCCAATCGATGTAATCGGCGCCCTTTCCGTTGGGTCCGGCGTTCTTGTCGATCGGCCAGTTCCACTCGCCTTCGACCGAATTCCGGTGATAGGAGCCTTGGCTAAGCAGCATTTTACCAATGGCGCCATCGGCGATCGCCTTCTTCGCCTGCGCCCACTGGTCGCCCGAGGTGGTCTGCGAACCTACCTGCATCACGCGCTTGGTTTCCTTCACCGTTTCGATGAGCATTTTCACTTCATCGACGGTGTGGCACATCGGCTTTTCACAATAGACGTCCTTGCCATTGTCCATCGCCTCGGCGGCCACGCGCGCATGCCAGTGGTCCGGCGTGGCGACGATTACGGCGTCAATGTCCTTATCCGCCACCACTTCGCGCCAATCCAGCGTGCCCTTTGCCTTATGCCGCTCCATGTTCATGTCGACGCGCTTCTGGTAGGTGTCGCACACCTTTACGATCTGGCACTTGTTAGTGTCCGCGCCCACTTTGGCGAATACATTGGCGACGTAGGCGCCCCGGCCGCCGACTCCGACGACACCGACGTTGATACGGTCATTCGCGCCCAGAATTCGACCGGACATCTTCGCGCCGGGACGGGCGGCAAACGCGCCGCCGGCGGCGCCAACGGTGCTCGCGCTCTTCAAAAAGTCTCTGCGATCCATACGGGGAAACTCCTTTTCGCGGCTGCCTGGGCCGCCATGTCAACTGTAGCTTTTTACAGCCACGATCATTGTACAGCCCACTATCGCACGAAATGAACACCCCTGCGCGCGCAACGAGTGCCGATCGCTGTATGCTATGCGGCGCGCTTGATGCGGACGGTACGGTCCTGCATGGGTGGGAAATCGAATTCCAGGATACCGCCGGCGTCGGTGATCCGTTCGACGATCTCTTCGTCATCGATCTCGATGTCGTAACGGGCGTTGGCGGCGAGGCCGATAATGTACGCTTTTTGGGGCTCGGCGTTGGCGGGCTGGAACTTCATTTCCTCCTTACCGAAGTGGACGACGGTGCCGCCGATTTCGATTGGGACGGGAGAGGCGAGGGCGCGATCCTTGCGGCGGCCGTCTTCGAAGAACTGGACTTTGCGATCGGCGTAGTGGAACCAGGTGGCGTCATCCTCCCAGTTACTACGGAGGGCGAGGCGACCGGCGGCTCCGGCGTGCATGGAGAGGGGCAAGTGGTAGTAACTTAAGCCGGGCTGGTAGGGGTTAGCCCAGAGGAATTCGTAGACGATGCCGAAAACGCCGCGCATGAGGAAGCGATCATGGATGAGCCATCCCTGGACGAATTGGGACTCCTGGGCGTTGGTATCGAAGGCGACCAGGGCGAGATCGGCGGCACGGGCGAGGGCGGCGACGCGAAGATCGGGATCGCCGTCGCCATCGTAGAAAGGGACGCGGTATTCGTTTTCGGCGGCGGGGAAGGTGGCGGGGTAGTAGCTGAGGATGTGATAGGCGGGGAGTTCCTTGAAGTAGCGGGGAGCGTCTTCGCGGAGGTCTATTTGGATGCCGTCGCGGATGGCGTGGAGCAGTTCGAAAAGGGCGTAGCTGTCTTCGCGGGTGTAGCGGTAGGCGCCGTTGCGAAGGCCGGGCGCGACTTCCCCGCGCCACCAGACCTTAACGAGCCGTTCGAGTTCTTCTTTGTGGCCGATAGCGACGGCGGCGAGCGCGCGGTCGCGCATGGCGGCGATGTCGCGTTTGGCGGGCGGTGCGGCGAGGACTTGGCGGAGTCTGGCGGTCAGAAGTTTGGATTGGACTTCGGAAAAGAGCGGCTGACACCAATCGAGGACGATAGCCTGCTGGCGGATGTCCTTCGTGCGGAAAGCGAACTCGACCGCCTGTTTACCGAATTCCGGGCTGCCGGAGACGATGTGGTAGAGCGCGTGGGCGAGGCCGGGCTCGGCCATTTGCGCTTTGCCGGCGACTAGCGTTTCAAACTGTGTCCAGCGGACGGAAGTGCGCTCGCGTTCCCGTTTGAGGAGGCGAAGGCGACGGGCGTTGAGGAAAAGACGCGGGTTGTCGCCGTAAACCTGGAACTCTTCTTCCTGGCCTTGCTGGGCGTGGGCGGCAGCGGCGGCAATGGTGGACAACGCCGCGCGGCGCGACAGCAGTGGCACAAATACGATTGTGTCATAACGACACAGGGGCTGGCGCGGGCCGGGCCCAACGAACTTTGCGGGGGTGATCCACTTGATTTATTTTCAACGGTTTGCTGGAATATATCTGTTGGTTACCCACATGCTGGGTACTGACGTGAATTGACGAAGTTAGTCATAAAACCCAACCCTCTGGATTGAGACGCTACACGAACGAAGCGGGCGGGCTGAATCAAGCGTGCTTGCGGGAGCCGGTAAAAAGTTTAGAACCGCTCCTTCCACTCGTTGGCCGACCGGTTCAGAGGGTCTTTTTTCGCCACCAACGCGAAGCTTTGCGATTCACGATCTTTCAATTTTTAGCGGTAACGATCTCTCCGCGGATCCATCGACGGTTCCGGTAATACTACTGGCGCCTCGGGCTGGGAATGATTGGACGCGGGCCTGGCCCGGAGCGATTGCGGCACGTTTTAGCGGACGTGTTCGCTCCAGTAGGTATCGGCGCCGGATCCGTGAGCCCCAACGGAAAGCCGTTCGGGGCGATCCGCATCGGAAAAGGAGCATCTATCAACTTGCCAAACCCTTTTCCGATGCGGTTCCCTTAAGCAGCCTGTTCGGAGTAGACAAGCTGGATTAAGACCGTTTTCCCGGACCTGAAGATTATCTCATGCCGGAATTTGACGCCTGGAAAATATTAGTGTAACAGATGAGCGTTTTCGGGCTGACGGCTAAAGCCGAGGACCGGAAGCGGTGTGATTCACCACAGAACGGGAACGGAATACCGGCCAATCGACTCGTCGCGGGTCACCAGCGTCATTTCATCCCCACGGGCCTGTGCCACCAGCAGCCGGTCGAACGGATCCTTGTGGAGCGGCGGCAGCCGGAAGAGTTCGAAGCTATGCCGCGCCTCCACCGCCAATACGTTGGCCCGGAGCCTGCGAATGTGCTCCCGATAGTAAGCCGGAGCCGCCGGTAGTTCAAGCTTGCCGATCTGGATCTTGACGGCGATCTCCCAAAGCGATACGGCGCTCACCCACCTGGGCAGATCCGGATCGATCAGTGCGTCTCGAACCGCACTCGACAATCGCTCCGGTTGGCCAATCGCAAAAAGAAAGGCGTGGGTATCGAGGAGCAATTTCATCAGCCGAATAATTCGTGCAGTTCGCGGTCGCTCAGTGGCGCGTCCCAACCATCCTGTAGCACGAACGTCCCGCTGGCGCTGCCGAGAACCGGTCGATCGTGTTCAATGCGCACCAAGCGCACCAAAGGATTGCCCGCCTTGGCGATCACAACATCCTCGCCCGTCAGGGCGCGTTCGATCAGCCTTGATAGATGGGTCTTGGCTTCATGGATATTCACTTCCATAATATAAACTTAGTTTAGTTGTCGAACTAAGTCAAGTTTCCGGCGACCCTGATGTCGTCATTCATCCGGCTGACCGAAGCGCGTCTTCCACGGCTTCCGGGTGTTTGGCGATCACCGCGAGCAAGACACGCGCCGGTCCGTCGGGGCGTGTCCGTCCTTGCTCCCAATTCCGAACCGATGCGGAAGCAAAACCGAAGCGAGCCGCGAATTGCGTCTGGCTCAACTTCAAATTCCGCCGTATGGCGCGCACGTCGATTACCGGGACATGTACGTGAGTAACTCGAGCGGGAATGTCATCGCCACGCGACCACTCGATCACTTCCCGCACACTCACAATGATGTCCTGGCCGATAGATGATTTCCGCTTCACTGAGTTCTCCTCTCGTTATATGCGTGAACAAGTTCCGGGACGAGACGCTTGAGGATATTCCGTTCCGCAGGCGTGAGGTTGACCTTTTCGTTCTTGGCGTAGACGCTTAACAAAAACACCGGTACCGATTCGTTATGGAAGTAGTAGATGACGCGAGCTCCCCCGCTTTTCCCCCAGCCCGGAAGCGCCCATCGCAACTTTCGAACTCCGCCACTGCCCGGGATAATCTCGCCGCGTGCCGATCGATGCCAATAGCCTCGATCAGACGAGCGCGCTCGGAATCCGCTAGAAGTCCCGCCGCCTTGCTCAGGAAAAACGGGGTTTCGACGACCGTCAGCGGGATCTCCAACACTAGCTCCAATATACGCTATACGCGCATAGCGAATGCACCCCTTCTCGGGTAACCCGCAGTAGTGGGATTTCAGTCCGGTTCATTTGTTCCGTAAAACACTGAGCAGGTTGGAGAAGCTGTCGGTCCAGAGGCGGAAGCCGGGGGGGCTCTCCATTAGCCTACCGGACGCCAGATGGGAGGCGTGGACTTTGCGTGTCTCGTCGCTCATGATAACGACCCAGGTGGAGCCGTAGCAGACTTCGTCGGAATCGTCGCGTTCATCGGAGAATTCCAGGGCGACTTTGCCGGTGGCTTGGGCGCCGGATTGAACGACACCCTCAAGGTCAAGATAGCGATTGGAAATGTGGACGGCGAGCATTCCGTCAGGCTCCAAATGCCTCCAGTAGAGCTCCATGGCTTCTTTGGTGAGGAGATGAACGGGAACGGAATCGCCGGAGAACGCGTCGACGGCGAGGACGTCAAGCTTTAGCGGCTCCATGCGTTCGAGGCTGAGCCGGGCATCGCCCAGATAGACTCTGGCGGCCGCGCGGGATTCGCCGAGGAAGGTGAATTCGGCTCGGGCGAGATGGAGCACGAGCGGGTTGATTTCGAAGAAATGATACTCGTCGCCGATACGGCCGTAGGTGGCTAGAGTACCGGTGCCCAGGCCGATGACGCCGACCTTCTGGGGCAGGAATTGGTTGCGGGAGGTGATGGCGGCGCCGACACCGCTTTCGCGGCAGTAGTAGGTGGTGGCTTCGCGCCGGCGTTCGGGATTCAGATATTGCTGGCCGTGGTTGATGACCCCGTGGAGAAGTTGGCGGACGCGGGTTTTGTTGACGAAGTCGCCTTCGTCTTCAATGCGGAGCATGCCGTAGAAGTTGCGCTGGGTAATGCGATAGCCGGAGAGGAAGCGCTTCTGAAGGTTGGTCCAGGCGCCGCCGTAGACGCCGAGGAGGGTTAGCACGACGGTGAGCGCGGCGAGGCCTTTTCCTTTCAGCAGGAAGTCACCGTAGCGGGCGGTGACGGCGGCGACGACGAGGGCGAAGGTGAGCCACCAACCGATGGGGTATTCGTGATAGGCGTTGAAGAAGTTGGGGGCGAAGAGGCCGACGAAGAGGCCGCCGAGCGCGCCTCCAACGCTTAATGCGACGTAGAAATTTGTAAGGTAGCGCGGGTGGGGCTTGAGGCTGGCGAGTTCGCCGTGACAGACCATGGCGCAGACGAACATGGCGCCGGCGCAAGCGGCGATGCGCTGAATCATGGTGATTTCCGGGCCGCTTTCCATTTCGATCCACAGCATACCGACGAGCGAGGCGGCCAGGAGGGGGAGCCAGAGCCACCGCCAATAGATTTTGGAGGTTTCGAAGGTGAGGATGAAAGAGAGAAGATAAAGGACGAGCGGGACGATCCAGAGGAAGGGAATAGACGCGATGTCCTGCGTGAGGTGGGTTGTTACCGAGAGGAGCAAAACCGACGGGCAGGCGGCGAGACCGACCCAGAGAAGGCGACGGTTGAGCGTGGGCGGCGGCTCGGTACTTTCGGCTTCTTCCGCGGTGGGCGTGGGGGCCACATCGTTGCGAACGCGCCAGGCGACACCGGCGCAGACAAGGACGAAGACGGCGTAGGCGCCGGACCAGACCCATGCCTGACGGGCGGAATCCAACGCGGGTTCAACGTAGAGCGGATAGCTGAGCAGCGCCAGTAGGGAGGCGAAGTTAGAGAGCGCGAAGAGGCGGTAGGGCACGGCGCCGGAATTGGCTCGGGAGTACCAGGCCTGGAGGAGCGGGCCGGTGGTGGAGAGCAGAAAATACGGCAGGCCGATGGTGGCGGCGAGGAGGCCGAGGATGAGAACGGCGGGGTTTTCGGAGCCTTCCGGTTTCCAGGCGGCGGCGGGGAGGATGGGAAGAGCGAGAAGGCTGAGGGCGAGGAGGCCGATGTGGACTAGCGACTGGCGTTTGGACGGCAGGCGGTCATACAGCAAATGTGCATAGGTGTAACCGCCGAGTAGGGCCGCCTGGAAAAAAAGCATGCAAGTGTTCCAGACGGCGGCCGAACCGCCGAACCAGGGCAGGATGATTTTGGCGATGATGGGTTGGACCTGGAAGAGCAGGAACGAGGATAGAAAAATAGTTAAAGCGTAGAAGGCCATCGAGTGAGATTCGCTATCTTCGCACGATGGCGAAAAGATTGGAGAAGGCGTCGGTCCATTCACGGAAGCCGGGACGGGGTTCGAGCAATTTGGAGTTGACGCGGAAGTCCGGGGTGGCGGCGTAGCGTTCGGGACTTATGATGAGCGCGTAGAGGGACGGGTAGCACTCTTCGTCGGTTACGTCCGGGGTGTCCTCGATTTCGACGGCAAGCCGGCCGAGGCGCTGGGCGGCGGCGGCGACAACGGGCCGGAGGTCCAGGTAGTTGTTGGTGATATTGACGACGAGAATGGCGTCCGGCTTCATGTGGCGGGCGTAGAGATCGAAGGCTTCGCGGGTGAGGAGGTGGACCGGAATGGAGTCGCCGGAGAAGGCGTCCATGAAGAGGAGGTCAAAGTTCTGCGGTTCTTCGCGTTCCAGGGAAAGGCGGCCATCGCCTAGCACGCCGGTGACTTTGGCCGGTGTTTCGGTGACGAAGGTGAAATTCTTGCGGGCGATTTCGAATACATCGGGGTTGATCTCGTAGAGGCGGTAGTGGTCATCCTTTTGACCGTAGCCGAGGAGGGCGCCGCAGCCGAGACCGAGGATGCCGACCTTGCGCGGGACACCCGCGGTGCGGGCGAGGGAGGCGCGGCCGGCGCCGCTCTGCCGGCAGAAATAGCTGGAAGGGATCATTCGACGGGAGGGATCGAGGAGTTGCTGGCCGTGATTAATCCGCCCGTGGACGAGTTGGCGGGCAGCGCCGCTTTCGCCGGCGGAGCCCCAAACCGAGATATGGAGATGGCCATAGAAGTTGCGGACGGCAAGTTCGACCTCGCCGATTTCCTCGTTCTTGATTTTCACCATCCAGGCGGCGTATGCGCCGACGGCGATCAGCATGGCAAGCAGTGTGAGTTTTTGGAGCGTCGTGTTAAGCCCGGCGCGGGCGACGACGACCGCGGCGAGCGCGGCGCAAAGCCAGAGGCCGATGTTGAGTTCATAGTAAGCGTTGAAGAGGAGCGGGGCGATGAGGCCGACGAAGAGCCCGCCTAGCGCGCCGCCGAAGGAGACGGCCACGAAGTAGCCGGTGAGGAAGCGTGGCGCGGGTTTGAGGGCCGCGAGTTCGCCATGGCACACCATGCAGCAGACGAAGAGCACGGCGGCGGAGATGGCGATGTTCTGGCCGACGGTGACCGACCACTCTTCGCGATCGATAAGTTTAGCGAAGTAATAAAGCGCAACGGCAAGGGCGGGCAGGAATACGCCGCGGCTGTACGCCTTGGAGGTTTCAAAGCACAGGATGAAAGTAAGCAGATAGACGGTGAGCGGAATGATCCAGAGAAAGGGGATGGCGGCGACATCCTGGGTCATGTGGGTGGTCACGCCGAGCAGGAGGACGGAGGCGCAGGCGGCAAGGAGAACCCAGAGGGCGCGGAGGCTTAGGGTGGGGGCCGAGACTTCGTCCGCGCTTTCGCGGGACGGGTCGACAGCGGCGAATTTCCAAACGACGAGGCCGGCGAGGATCAGAAAGCCTGCATAAGCGGCGGACCAGACCCACGCTTGCCGCGGGACGCTAAGGGCCGGTTCGACCAGGACCGGATAAGTGAGCAGAGCGGCAAGAGAGGCCGCGTTCGACAACGCGAAGAGCCGCCAGGGTATGGCCGCTTTCCGGTGCCGAACGTACCACGCTTGGAGTAGGGGACTGGTGGTCGATAGGAGAAAATAAGGCAATCCAACAGTGGATGCGAGCAGGCCGAGGATGCGCCAGATGGGTTCTTCATTACCCGCCGGTTTCCACGCAACAGAGGGAAAAACGGGGAGGGAAAGCAGGCTAAGACCCAGCAGCGCCAAGTGGATCTGGCGCTGCCGATTGGCGGGTTGCCCTTGCAGCCAATGGGCGTAGGTGTAGCCCCCGAGGAGCGCCGCCTGGAAGAAGAGCATGCAGGTGTTCCAGACTCCGGCGGCGCCGCCGAACCAGGGGAGTATGGCCTTACTGATGATGGGCTGCACCTGGAAGAGGAGGAACGCCGAAAGGAAAATCGTCAGTCCGAAGAGATACATCTATTTCCAACTCGTCATAGCCTGGATAGCAAACTCCGCCTTTTCCCCTGTTAACACGTAACAGGTGCTGGAAGCACGGGCGATGAGGCGATTTTGCGCGTCGCGGACATCGCATTCCACCAGACCGGTGGTCTTGCCTTTAGAGACGATCCGCGCTTCCGCGGTGATGGGGCCGTTGACGACGGGACGGAGGAAATTGATTTTGAGTTCGATGGTTGTCATGGCTTCGCCGTCGTCGAGAGAACTGAAGAAGGCGATGCCCATGGCCATGTCGGCAAGGTCGCAGTAGACGCCGCCGTGGACGGTGCCGACGGGGTTGTGCATGGCGGCGGTGACGTTCATGGAGACGCGGGCGAGGCCGGGTTCGAAGTGATCGATGGTCATGCCTAGCGCCGCGGCGATGCCCCAGGGGCCGGTGGCGGCGAGACGTTCGCGGAAGAGATCGTAGAGTTTGGCCATTAGAAGGGGAAAATGGCTATGGTAGCCTATAGATTCTACGTTGTTCTCGACTGAGGCCCGTTGCCGTCCAAGGTCAGCGAAGCGTTTACCCTCCGAACCTACCCTTTTCAGGAAGCCAGTCTCGTTGTCAGTTTTTTCACACGAGACCAGGGACGGTTGCGGGGAATCGCGCGGAGCGCACGGCGGCAGAAGAATTCCTTCGGGTCCGGTTTGGAGCGGCTCTCCCTGGTACAGATGCACTATCACCAGAAAGAGAATGTAGAACTGGTGCGGCTGAATAGTTGTGATTTAGTGCAAAGCCAGTTCAGTTTAGCCAGCGATTATCCTTCCGGCGTGGCGCTCGACTTCATCGCCGAACTCAGTGAACAGTTGTTGCCGTCCCACGAACCCAACGAAAAATTCTTCCGCCTGCTTGGCTCGGTGCTGGATCTGCTTCGATGCAAGCAGGGCGTCTGGCTGCCGATTACTTATTTTTCGCTCTGGGCGGTGCGGCTATCGGGGTTTTTAGAAGCGATGAGTATTGAAGACGAGTCCCTCGCGATCGCCAAGGAAATGCTGACGACACCGGTAAGCGAGTTGGCGTCTCTTGCGTGGACGAAAGATACGGCCCAGGATCTGCGGCGGGCGCTTATAAATTGCGTCGAACTTCACATTGAGCGGCGTCTGTTGACGGCGCGGATTTTGGAGACGTTGTAGGGCGTTATGGATACATTTCAGGAAACGATTTTCAAGCTGAAGAAGTATTGGGCCGACCGCGGGTGCGTTATTCAGGAGCCCTACGATACCGAAGTGGGCGCGGGGACAATGGCGCCGGAGACGTTTCTCCGGGTGCTAGGTCCAAAAAAGTATAAGGTGGCCTACGTGCAGCCGAGCCGGCGTCCGGCCGACGGGCGGTACGGCGACAATCCGAACCGCTTGTATAAGCACCAGCAATTGCAGGTGATTCTGAAGCCAACTCCGGCGGACGTGATTGAACGATATCTGGGATCGCTCGAAGCCATCGGGATCGACCTTTCGAAGCACGATTTGAAGCTGGAAGAAGACAACTGGGAGTCGCCCACGCTGGGCGCGTGGGGCATCGGCTGGCAGGTGATGCTGGACGGGCTGGAAATAAGTCAGTTCACCTACTTTCAGCAGTGCGGGGGATTGGACCTGGACCATGTCCCCGCCGAGTTGACCTACGGTCTGGAGCGGATTGTGGCGTTCCTGCAGGGAAAAGAGAGTGTCTTCGACATTGAATGGGCGCCGGGTTTCACCTATCGGGACGTGCGGTACTTCGATGAGTTGCAGCAGTCGGTTTATAACTTTGAAGTGGCGGATGTGGCGCTGTTGTGGCGGCTGTTGGAGGCTTATGAAGGCGAGGCGCAGCGGTTGGTGGATGGGTATCGGGTTCCAGAAATGGCCGATGCGGACAAGCGGCGGTTCCCGTTGTTATCGGCTTATGACAATGTGTTGAAGTGCTCGAACCTGTTTAATTTGCTGGACGCGCGTGGAGCGATTAGCGTCACGGAGCGGGTCGGCGTGATTGCGCGCGTCAGGAAACTGGCGGTTGGGGTGGCGCAGGCATATGTGGATCAAGAGAAGTTTCGGGAGGTGGCCTGATGCTGCCGTTTCTTCTGGAGATTGGGACCGAGGAAATTCCCGATTGGATGATACCCGCGGCGCTCGAGTATTTGCGGTCTAAGTTTCCGGGCGACAATGTGCGTGTGGATGGCACGGCGCGGCGGCTGGTGGTGAGGGCGGATATGGCGGCGCGATCGGCGGACCGCGAAGAGGTTGTCACCGGGCCGCCGGCTTCTGTTACCGGGAAGGCGCTGGATGGGTTCTGCGCGAAGCAGGGCGTGACGGCTTCCGACCTTGCTGTTGTTGAGACGCCGAAGGGGAAATACTGGTCGTTCACGCGCAAAATCGCGGGGCGTGCGGCGGCGGAGACTTTGCGGGAAGAGCTGCCGGGTTTGATAATGTCGATCCCGTGGCCAAAAACGATGTACTGGCCGTCGTTGGGCGGGCCTAAGTTCATTCGACCGATTCGGTGGATTGTGGCTTTGTTGGGAGCGGATGTTGTTTCGTTCGAATGCGCTGGGGTGATTTCGTCGAATGTGACGTTCGGCCATAGGCGCTTGGGTGCTCGCGGACCGCTGACCGTGACAGTTTCCGATTACGAGCAGGTGCTCGAAGAGAATTTCGTTATCGTGAGCGGGGCGACGCGGCGCTCGAAGATTTCGGCTGAGGTAGCGGCGATGGCGGCGGCGCGTGGCCTTCAGGTAAAGCCGGACGCGAAGTTATTGGAAGTACTCACGTACATCACCGAGTATCCGACGGCGATACTAGGTGGGTTCGATGCGTCGTATTTGACGCTGCCATCGGAAGTACTGGTGACCGTGATGCGGCACCATCAGAAGTACTTTTCGGTGGAGGATGCCGAAGGTGTTTTGGCGCCGCACTTTATTGCCATCATGAACATTCCGGCGGATCCGGAAGGGCATGTGGTGAATGGCAATGAGCGCGTTTTGCGGGCACGTTTTAACGATGCGCGGTTCTTCTACGATGTGGATCAGAAGAAGCCGTTGGCGGAGCGCGTCGAAGATCTTTCGCATGTGACGTTCCAGGCGAAAGTGGGGAATTATTTGGAGAAGACGGCGCGCGTGGCGGCGCTGGCCGGCGAATTGGGTGGACCGGATGCGGCCGCGGCGGGGCAATTGTGTAAGGCCGATTTGACGACGGAGATGGTGAAGGAGTTCACCGATCTGCAGGGCCTGGTCGGCGGGTTGTATGCGCATGCGCAGGGCGCGCGGAGGCCGGTGGCGCAGGCGATCTATGAGCACTACAAGCCGCTGTCGATGGAGGATTCGATTCCTTCGACGGTGGCGGGCCAAGCGTTGAGCGTGGCGGATAAAGTGGACACGTTGCGGACTTGCTTTGCGGTGGGGATGATTCCGAGCGGGTCGAAGGATCCGTTCGCGCTGCGGCGCGCGGCGCAAGGCGTGGTGAAGATTTTGGCGGAAGGATCGCTAGAGATTTCGCTGGATGCTTTGTGCGATGGCGAGGAAAAATTGACGGCGTTTTTCCGCGAGCGAGTGGACTATTACTTCCGAGAAGTGCGCGGGTTTGCTTACGACGAAGTAAACGCGGTGATGGCGGCCGGGTATGGCGATTTGGCCGACGCGCTGGCGCGTTTGGAAGCTGTGCAGGCGGTCCGACCCACAGCGGATTTTGAGCCGTTGGCGGCGGCGTTTAAGCGGATCAAGAACATCCTGAAGCAGGCCGGTGATGTTCCCGCCGGCGCGCCGGACACGGCGTTGTTCACGGAACAGGAGATTGTCTTAGCGGCGGCCACGGCGGCGACCGATGTGGCGACTGGAACGTATCCGGAGCGGCTGGCACGCGTGGCCCTGGTGCGGCCCGCGGTGGATGCCTTCTTCGACAAAGTTCTCGTTAACGACCCGGATCCAAGAGTGCGTGAAAACCGTCTGCGGCTTCTCACCGACCTCATCAACAAGTTTTCTTTGATCGCTGATTTTTCAGAGATCGTAACGAATTAATAGACCCCCTCAAACAGGAGCATTTGGATGAAGAAATACGTTTACAGCTTCGGCGGCGGTAAAGCCGACGGTAACGGAAAAATGAAGGAAATCCTTGGCGGCAAAGGCGCCGGCCTTGCGGAGATGACCACTGCGGGCGTGCCCGTACCCCCAGGATTCACCGTTTCCACCGAGGTCTGCAACATCTACTTCGAGAACAATCAGCACATTCCTGCCGAGATCGAGGAGCAGGTGGACAAGGCGCTGGTCAAGCTCGAAAAGACGTTTGGCAAGAAGCTGGGCGACCCGAAGAATCCGCTGTTATTGAGCGTTCGTTCCGGCGCGCGGTTCTCCATGCCGGGCATGATGAACACGATTCTCAACCTGGGCATCAACGATGAGACGGTGGCCGGGTTGGCCGCCAAAACGGGCAACGAATGGTTCTCCTACGATTGCTACCGGCGATTTCTCCAGATGTTCGGCGAAGTGGCGATGGACATTCACATGGAGAAGTTCAACCATGTGTTCGACGCCCGGAAGGCAAAGCGGAATACGAAGCTCGACACGGACCTTACAACCGATGACCTGAAGGCGATTGTCGAAGACTACAAGAAGATCTACGTGAAAGAGACGGGTTCGCCGTTTCCGCAAGACGCCAAGCTCCAATTGAAGCAGGCGCGGAATGCCGTGTTCCGGAGCTGGTGGAACGACAAGGCCGCCTATTACCGGAAGATGGAAAAGATTCCGGATTCGATCGGTACCGCGGCGAATGTGCAGGCGATGGTGTTCGGCAATATGGGCAACACCTCGGCGACGGGTGTGGGTTTCACGCGCGACCCGGGCAACGGCGACAAGATATTCTACGGCGAGTTCCTGGTGAACGCGCAGGGCGAAGACGTCGTGGCCGGTATCCGGACGCCGGAGCCGATTACGGATCTCGAAATCATCATGCCGGCTGTGTACAAGCAACTGTTTGAGACCACGCAGATGCTTGAGAAGCACTACAAGGACATGCAGGATTTTGAGTTCACCGTTGAGGACAACACGCTGTACATGTTGCAGACCCGTAACGGCAAGCGGACGGGTCCGGCGGCGGTGAAGTTGGCCGTGGACATGCACGAAGAAGGCCTGATCACGAAGAAGGAAGCCGTGATGCGGGTGGCTCCTTCGCAGCTCGACCAAATGCTGCACCCGGTGTTCGACGCGGCGGGTTTGAAAGCGTTGACGTTGTTGACGACCGGCATTGCGGCGTCTCCGGGCGCGGCGGTAGGCCGGGTGGCGTTCTCCGCGGAAGACGCCGTGGAAGCGGCGAAGAAGTCGCCAGTGTTGTTGGTCCGTAAGGAGACCACGCCGAACGACATCGCGGGAATGGACGCGGCGAAGGGCATTTTGACGGCGATTGGCGGCAAGAGTTCGCACGCGGCGGTGGTTGCGCGCGGAATGGGCCGGCCCTGCATTGTGGGCGCGGGCGAAATCAGCATCGACGATAAGACCAAGACCGCGAAAGTGACTGTCGGCGGGAAGGTGATCACGATCAAGGAAGGCGACTGGCTCTCGATGGATGGCACGACGGCCAAGGTGTATCTGGGTCAGGCGAAGACGAACGAACCGGACGCCAAGAGCGGCGTGTTGGCGAAGTTCATGGACTGGGCCGACGAGTTCCGCGGAAACTTTGGCGTTCGCGCGAATGCCGATATTCCGCGTGACGCGACCGCCGCGCGGCGCTTCGGGGCCGAAGGAATTGGGCTATGCCGCACGGAGCATATGTTCTTCGCCGAAGACCGGTTGCCGATTGTGCAGGAGATGATTCTGGCGAAGGACGAGAAGGCGCGGAAGGCCGCGTTGAAGAAGCTTCTTCCCCACCAGCGCAGCGACTTTGCCGGGCTTTTCAAGGCGATGAACGGATTTCCGGTTGTGATCCGCACCCTGGATCCGCCGCTGCATGAGTTCCTGCCGAAGCGCGAGAACCTGATGGTGGACTGCGCGCTGCTGCGTTATGCGACGCCGAAGATGAAAGCCGAAATGGCGAAGAACTACAACATTCCGGTGGAAGAGTTGAAGGAGAAGCTGCCGGCGTTGCTTCACCGGGTGGAAGAGTTGCATGAGTTCAACCCGATGTTGGGCCATCGCGGCTGCCGTTTGGGCATCACGTATCCCGAGATTACCGAAATGCAGGCGCGGGCCATTTTCGAAGCCGTCGCGCAGGTGGCCAAAAAGGGCGTGAAGGTGATTCCGGAAGTGATGATTCCGCTCATCGGTTCGGTGAAGGAACTCGAGCATCAGAAGGCGATCGTGAAGCGCGTGGCCGACGAAGTGCTGGGCAAGGCGGGCCTGTCCGATCAGCAGTACATGATCGGCACGATGATTGAAATCCCGCGGGCGGCGCTGACGGCCGACCAGGTGGCGGAGCACGCGGACTTCTTCAGCTTCGGCACCAATGACCTGACGCAGACGACAATGGGCTTGTCCCGCGACGACTATACGAAGTTCTCGCGCGAGTACGAAGACCTGAAGATCTTCGCGGCCGATCCGTTCGGTGTGTTGGATCAGACCGGTGTTGGCAAGCTGGTCGAAATCGCCGTCAAGCTGGGGCGGAAGACCAGGCCGGACCTTGAAGTCGGGATCTGCGGCGAGCACGGCGGCGAGCCGAGCTCGGTCGAATTCTGCGTGAAGGTGGGTATGGACTACGTTTCGTGCTCGCCGTACCGTGTGCCGATCGCTCGATTGGCGGCCGCGCAGGCGCGAATCTCGATGGCCGGTGGTGAAGGAGCGGAGGCGAACCGGACGAAGTAAACGGGATCAGTTTGGCAATGGGGCGGACGGTCAAAAAATCCCCGTTTCGCCCCGTTTTTAGATTTCAAAACAGAACAGGAGCTTCATGCCTTCGCAACTCGTATGGTTCCTTGCGCTTTTTCTTGCCGTCATGGCTCAGCGGGCGGAGGCGCCGCCGATGGCGGACTCCAATACCGATCCATATGCCAATGACCGGAAGCTCCTGCTGAAGATCTTTCACGAGGTGGAATCCAGCATCAACTCGCAAAATCTGGACCGGATGGTGAAGCAGATGGACCAGAGCGCTACGGTGGTTTGGTCGAACGGCGAAGTCTCACGCGGCCCCGCCGAAGTGCTTGCATATTATGACCGCATGGTGAAGGGCAACGACCGGATTCTGATCAAGTACATGACATCGGCCAAGCTGACCGGCCACGCGCGCTTTCTGGGGAATGGGGACGTCGCGATTGCCGACGGCACGATGGAAGACGAGTACTTTCCCATTGTCCGCGGTCCTTTTCGACTGAGTTCCAAGTGGACCACCACCGTCGCCAAGATCAACGGTGAATGGAAGATAGTGGCGCTGCATCTATCGGCGAACGTGTTCAACAACGTGCTTCTTGATGAGGCGAAGTCGGCACTTATGTATACGGGGGGCGGCGGCTTGGTGGTTGGCGGCCTGATTGGCTGGTTCGCAGGGCGCCGGCGCAAACGAGCGTAGCGGCTGAAACCGGCGAATCCTCGATTGCTATAAACTGGTTTCTCGCGGACCGCCGTTAAGCTCATGAAACTCACTTACCTGCTCATTACTTTCGTGTCATTGGCCGCCGCGCAGGACGAACGCGGTCTTGAGTTTCTGCGCGACCACACCGACTATCGCGGTCTGCGCAACCAACTCGCCGCGCGGGAACGGGAGCGCGCGATGACGCTTCTCGACGCTCGCGAAGCGCGCGTCGCGGCTTGGACCGCGACCGACGTGCAAGCGCGGAAAGCGGCCGTGCGGGAACGCATGATCCGCGGCCTGGGCGGCCTCCCCGAGCGCACACCGCTCAACGCGCGCGTTACCGGCACGATCGAGGCCGACGGCTATCGCATTGAGAAGATCATCTTCGAAAGCCAGCCGCGTTTCTACGTAACCGCAAACCTATATATACCGACACGGGGCGCCGGCCCGTTCCCGGCGATCCTGTTTCCACTAGGACACGAAGAAGGCGCCAAGGCGCACGGGACCTGGCAGCAGATCCTGGTCACTTTCGCGCGCAAAGGATACGTCTGCCTTGCTTGGGACACGCTTGGGCAAGGCGAACGCGTGCAACTCTACGATGAGGACTTCGAAGCTTCGAAAGTGATTCGTTCCACCACCGAACACACAATGGTCGGCACGCAGACGCTGCTGAGCGGCGACTCGCTCGCGCGCTACACGGTCTGGGACGGCATCCGCGCGCTCGATTACCTGGTATCGCGGCCGGAGGTCGATCCGAAACGAATTGGCTGTACGGGCAACTCGGGCGGCGGTACGCACACCGCCTATTTATCGGCGTTGGACGACCGCATCCAGGTTGCCGCCCCCTCCTGCTTCATCACCTCCTGGCGAAGGCTTTTGCAAACTATCGGTCCACAGGACGCGGAACAATGCATGCCTCCGTCGCTGGCCGATGGCCTCGATCACGCCGATTTCATCCATGCCTTCGCGCCGAAGCCGTATCTGATACTTTCAGCGGTCCGCGACTTCTTCTCGATCACCGGCGCTCGCGAGTCGTACACGGAGGCCAAGCGAATTTACGACTTGCTCGGCGTGTCCGGGAACATCGCCATGACCGAAGCCGACGATGGCCACGGCTATAGCCAGCCGCGGCGGCTCGCCGCCTACCGTTGGTTTGATCGCTGGCTGAAGGGAGAGGATAAAGAGACGCGCGAAGAACCCGTCACTCCACGCTTGGAGGAAGAGCTGTGGACCACGAAAACCGGACAAGTGCAAACATCGTTGGGCGGCGAAACCGTATTTTCCTTGAACCGCGCGCGAGCCCGCTCATTTCAACACGGAATGCCGACAGCCGAATTCGTCCGGCGTCTGATCGGCTACGAAGCCGCCGGGGGAACGCCGGTGGTGAAGCCGCTTGGCGTGATGATGCGCACGGGCTATCGGATCGAAAAATTCGTCTATGTGAGTGAGGCGGGCATCGAGATCCCAGCCGCACTCTACCTGCCGGAGTGGGCGCCGGAGAGGCGCGCGGCGGTCGTGTATGTGGATGGTAGAGGCAAGGCGTCGGCGGCCACTGATGTCGAATCGCTGGTCCGGCAAGGACTGATTGTCCTGTCGATCGACGCTCGCGGTTTTGGAGAAACCCGCAATTTGCGCGATGACAACGGATCGGATTGGCCGCGCTACTTCGGCGATTACGGGAGTGCGATGACGGCACTGCTAACGGGTTCAACGCTTATGGGAGGGCGCGCCCGCGATATCTCCCGCGCGGTTGACCTTCTCGCCGCGCGGCCTGACGTCGACCCCGCGCGCATCTTCGGCGCCGCGCGAGGAGCGGGCGGCCCCGCACTGCTGCATGCGGCGGCGCTCGATCCGAGACTGCGCCGCGTCGCGCTTGATCGCACTCTCGAGAGCTACCGTTCAGTCGTCGAACAGCGCCTTCATCGCGATGTCTTCGAGCACGTTGTTCCCGGCGTTCTGCGTTTTTACGACCTGCCCGATCTCGCCCGAATGATAGCGCCGCGCCCGCTCACCATTGTGGACGGAACCGATCCGATGGGATTACCCGCGCCTCTCGATCGAATCCGCGCCGCGTACCCGGCGGCCCGCGTCATACGGCGAAAGGCGAACGATACGGCCGCGACGCTTTTTGGCTTCGCGGGCCAATAGGGCATGGGACAGATTCTCTACTGGATGCTATACCTGTTCGCTCAGGCCGCCACACCGCAAGCGTTGTTCCAGGAGAGGAAATTTGCGGAGGCGGCGGCGCTACTAGAGAAGTCTGCTGCCGGGCGCGGCGAGAGGTATTTGCTGGGGTTGTGTTACCAGCAAATGGGCGAATTGGGGAGGGCGGAAACGGTGCTGGCGGACCTGATACGCCGGGACCCGAAGTGGGCTCCTGGGTTCTATGCGCTGGCGCGGGTACTGTTTGTGGAGGGGAAATTCCCCGATGCATCGCGTGTTGTGGCTGAAGCGGAGCGGTTGGGCGAACCTGCGGCGCGAACGCGACGGCTGATGGGGAGTATTGAAGAAGAGCGGGGGAATTGGGCGGCGGCGCTGGCTGCCTATGACGCGGCGGTGCGCGCGGATGGTAGTGTCAGCGAGGCACATTCGGGGCGGGCTTCGGTGCTTTTCAAGTTGGGACGAATGGCGGAGGCGCGGGCTTCGGCTGTTGAAGCTTTGCGACTGGCGCCGCGGAATGAGGAGGCCCAGCGGTTATTGCGGCAGACCGCAAATGTACCCGTCGCTTCCGGCGGGCGCGCTTCCGCTGTGGCATTTGAACGGCGGGAATTGGAGTTTGTGCTGGAGCACGGGCCAACGGCGGAAAAGCATATTGTGTCGACGATGGCGGGCGGGTTGGCGGTGTTTGACTATGACAACGATGGGTTGCTCGATTTGTTCTTTACGAGTGGCGCGGAACTGCCGTCGTTGCGGAAGGTTGGCCCTCGTTATTGGAATCGGCTTTATAAGAATATGGGCCACCTGCGGTTTGAGGATGTCACCGCGGAGACTGGGTTGGCCGGAGAGGGGTTTTCGATTGGCGCCGCGGCGGCGGATTTCGATGGAGATGGATGGACGGACTTATTTGTCGCCGGGGCGGGGAAGAATTTGTTGTACCGGAATGAGCGCGGGAAGTTTTCATTGGCGGGGCGGGGGATTCGGGATGAGAAGTTCTCGGCTGGCGGGGCATGGCTGGACTATGACTTGGATGGGCGGCTGGATCTGTTCGTGGTGAACTATCTGGACTGGACGCCGGCGTTCGACAAGTATTGCGGAGATCAGGCGAAGAAATTGCGGGTGTACTGCCATCCGCGCGAATTTGCGCCAACGGTGAACCGGCTCTATCGAAACTTGGGCGATGGAACGTTTGCGGACGTCAGCGCGGCCGCTGGCATTGCTGCGCATTTGGGGAAAGGGATGAGCGCTTCCGTGGCCGATATCGACGGCGATGGGGATCCCGATATTTTTGTCGCCAATGACGCCATGCCGAACTTCTTGTTTCGGAATGCAAACGGGAAGTTTGCGGAGACGGCGTTGGCGGCGGGCGTGGCCTACAACGATATGGGCAAGCCGCTTTCCAGCATGGGGTCCGATCTGCGCGACTATGACAACGACGGCCGGCCGGACCTGATTTTCACGGCACTGGTGGGCGAGACTTTTCCGTTGTTTCGCAATACGGGCGAGGGGTTTCGGGATGAGACATATCAGTCGGGCGCGGGGGCGTTGACGGTTCGAAGGAGCGGATGGGGGGTGGCCTTGGCGGATTTGAAT
>JBJXFL010000085.1:0-2576 GCA_046155405.1 Bryobacteraceae bacterium
TGAGCGGCTTTCTCAAGCTGCCGGGCCTTGGGTGTCTCATCACCGACAGCCACTTCAGCAAGCGGGACCGCATGGGCCGGCTGCTGGTATTTCTCGCCCGCATCCGCGACGAAAGCAAGTGCCGCCAGGTGCGGGCCATCGCCGTGGATGAGCGAGCATCGGTTCGGCTCGATCACGCCGGACGCGCCGAAGTTTCAGGCGAAGGCTCCGCATTTTTTCTCAAAATTCGCCAGCCCGCCAAACTCCAGCCGGGCCAACCCGCGCAGATCCCACCAGTCTCGGTAGTAGCCGTCCCAACCGGCGGTGCGTTCAATCTCAAGCGTTGGACCGGGCAGCGGCCTCAAACCGTATATCGGCTGACCACCGCCGCCGGCCAGATTCGATCGAGCCTCAGCGGCCATGGCTGGTACGGCGAACCAAAATGAGTCGAACTACTTCGCCATACAGGCGCACGGCATAAAGTGCGAACTCGGCTCCGAACTAGTGAACGTGCCGCTGGCGTAACTGTTCCCCTCAAACACCTGTGAGAACTGATAGCCCTGATACTTGCAGTACTCCGCGCCCTTGGAAAGCACCACGGCCTCGATCATCCGCCGCGTGATGATTCCCGAGAGCGGATGCCGATACACAGTCCACGCATTGCTGGTTAACAGCGCCGCCGCTGGCTTATACTCGGTCGGCTTCCACGCCGATTGGGCGTACCGTATGATCTGCCCTTCCAGCGCCGGATCCTTTTGCACTTGCTTGTAGGGATTGCACAGCACCGGGTTGGCGGCACTGATCACGCCCGCTGTGTAGTTCATCGTCACTTCCCCGCTAGCCACCACGTCGCCTGTTAACACCGCTTTATCTTTCGACTGGATCCATGGATAGATCTCCACTTTCAACTTGTTCTTGCCAGGGACCACCCATCCCTTCTGCGTCGCGCGCGCCAGAAATTCACGAAACAGGTCGCCGCCCTGGTCGCTGGTTATCTCCGCATCGGAGTGCTTGACAAAGTAGCCACGCCAAGTGGTCCACTCCATGTTGTTGGACCGGCTGCTGAACTGGGTGAACTTGAGATCCATCGTCGGCTTCCCGGCCAGCGTGAATCGCATCCCGTAGGCCATACTTAACGCGATCTCTTTTACGTCCATGTCAGGCATCAACGGCGCCAGCGTTCGGGGCCCGATCTTGTCCATAAAAACCCGGAAGTAGATGGGATCGCCTAAGTTGAACTCGTTAGTAAATTCCGCCTCATTCACCGCGTCAACCAATCGGTCCGCCTTGGCGAACACCACTTGCTTTATATACTTGGCATGCACCGGACTTGTAACTCCCTGCTCCTGGTCCACCGGGGGCTTTGTCCGGCGCGCCGTTGATGACTTACGCTCCTCGAGTTCAGCCGCCCGCGTAGCCGTCGCCTCAGTCCGTTCCGCCTCATCCTTAGCGCGCTGCTCCTCGCCCGCCGCTTTCCGCTCCTCCCTCGCCTTTTGTCGCGCCTCTTCGTTCGCCTTCTGCTTCTCCGGGGCGGCCGCGTGTCGCGCCTCGTTTTCTTTCTTCACTGCCTCACGCTTCAACGCGCGCTCGGCGATCGACGGCAACTGCCCAAGGGCCATAGGCATTGCCAAGGTGAAGGCCAGCAACATTTTTGGAATAGTCATTCAGTATCCAGGGCGTGCACGCGAGCAAACCGGGACCATTAAGCATTCTTAAGGTTTCGACCGCGTCAACGGCACCCGCCCGGGCAAGAAGACCGGCGAAACTTCCAAGCCGCCCACACGCCCGCGGGTCGACGACGGTCTATGTCCGCGATCCCCTCGCCCCAATGGCAATGGCCCAGGCCCCGATCGTGAAACGTACCATATGCAGCAGCCAACCCACCGAATCGTCCGCCGCTCTCCTCGCTTACCTCCGCACCAGTACCACCATGCAAGCGGACCAATCACGACCGACAAGACGACCAGTGCAATCAAGCTTGGCGAACTTGGCGCGAAATCCGTCCGCCCCAGATTGGCCGGTAAACGTTCACAAGGAGCAAAATTTTCTTTCCCCGTCATAACACGCCACTTACTCGTCAACATCCCTTCCGCCCCTTGGTCGCCACTGCTATGCTGCTGACGTCATGAATCCGTCCACTTCGCCCCAGCAAATCGATGCCAATCGCGCCAATGCCCGCCGTTCCACCGGGCCGCGTACCGAATCGGGCAAAGCTCATTCGGCGCAGAATGCCCGCGTCCACGGTCTCTGCTCGCGCCAACTCCACATCGCCGACGATGCGGAAGCCGCCATCTTCGCCTCCCTACGCGACGCTCTCTCCGCCGAACTGGCGCCGCAAGGAGAACTCGAACTCACTCATTTCGAGGCGATTCTTCATTCCCGATGGAACCTTCGCCGCTGCCGAATGAACGAAGCCGATCTCCTCGCCTCGCACCCCAATCCCTTCCTCCACCCCGACACCTGCACCGCACTGAAGACGCTCGCCATTTACCACGCGCGTCATGACCGTACCGTTCAACGCGCCACGAAGGAATTGAAGGCGCTGCAAAACGAGCGCGCCTCGCGCACTAACCTTGTCGGGGACGAGGACCCCTCAC
>JBJXFL010000086.1:0-3939 GCA_046155405.1 Bryobacteraceae bacterium
CCTTTGCAAAAAAAACCGTGCCCGCGAAGTCCGCCTCGCGCAGAGCGAGCAGCAGCGCGCCGACCTTTGGAAGAGCCGCAAGCGCGCGTTTGGATCCATTGGCCGGCTCAGCCCGAATTTTCTCACGCAGGACGGCGTAGTGCCGCGCTCGCGCCTGCCGGACATCATGCGTTTCATCCGCGCCACGAGCGACAAATACGGCTTGCGCATACCAAACGTCTTCCACGCAGGCGAAGAGCAATAACCATGAGCAATCTTTCAATAACCATCCATTGGAAAGTCGACGCCCCCCTTCACATCGGAACCGGCCTCAGCCAATCCGGCGGTGCCGACCGCACCATCCGCGTCAATCCCGCTACCGGCCAACCCGAATTCCCCGGCGACGCCTTCAAAGGCGCCGTCCGTGGCCTCGCCGAACGCCTCGTGCGCTGGCTCGACAACAATCCGAAGCCAGAGCCGAAGCTCCATTCACTCCCCCAATACGAAATCCTCCGCCACATCTTCGCTTGCTCCCCCGACGCAGCAGCCTACCGCTTCACTACGCCCACCGATCTCACCGGCGGAGAAATCACTTCCCACACCGGCACCGCAATTAACCCGGATACCGGCTCGGCCAAGGATCACACCCTTCGGATCACACAATCCTGGACCGCCGGCGCTCGCTTCAAAGCGGTCATCACCGCCGCCAACGGAGATTGGTCCCGAGATGGCCAAGACTACCTCGACTTAGTCCTCCTCTACGCCGCCCTTGTCGCCACCGACGCTGCGGGCGGCCGTAAGTCCAACGGTCACGGACAGCTCGAAATTGAAAAAGTAGAAATTGATGGCGCCGCCAAGGAAGAATTACTCTCTCCGGCTAACTTAGCCACCCTCCAACAACGTATCCGCGCCGACAAAGGAGACTATCTCGATGCCTAACTACAAGCTGCTTCTAACTCTCAATGAGCCCGTCTTCTGCAGCCAGGCTCCTACCATCTCCAACGAATTAGTCGGTCTCCAATACATCCCCGGCCCAACCCTCCGCGGCGCATTCGCCGCCGCCCTCGTCGCCGCCGGCCGCAAATCCGAACTCGCCGCTTGGTTCGCCGATACAGGCCCCCGTTGGTCGCCCGCCTGGCCGGCAGCGGCAGAGCAGACCATCGTTCCCACGCCTGCCAGTTTCTTGAAAGACAAATCCGATGTCTACGGCGTCCACGGCACTTGGAACGCATTGATCGCCGATCCCCCGCACGTCAGCGTGACTTCCGAATCCATCCGCCACCAATGGATCCGCGTCTCCAATCAGTGGCTTCAACTCGGCGAAAACTCTCTTCCGATCGCCGCGCACAGCGTCAAGATGCAGTCTTCCATGCACGTCGGCCTCCACTACGGCCGCCAGGCTCACCGCAAGGAAGCGCTCTTCTCCCGCGAAGAAATCGCGCCGGGCCAACAGTTCGTCGCTTATCTAACGTCCCCTAGCGACAACCTCCCCAAGGAGATATCCCTCGGCAAACGCCGCTCCGCCGGTAACGGCGGAATCTCGGTCAAAATATCCGAACTAACAAAAGATCCCTGGCCGCTAAATTCCTCCACCGGAGAAACCACCATCCAACTCATGTCCGACGCCATCCTCCCCGACTGCCACGGCCGCTACTTACGTGGCCTCGGCGATGCCGATTGGACAAAACTCCTCGGCGTGCCCGCCACAGTCGAATCCGCATGCTCATCCAACCGCACCTACATCGGCTGGTCCGGATCGTCCGGCCTCCCCCGCGAAAAGGTCCTCACCATCGCCGCCGGCTCCGTCTTCCGCCTCAAAGTCGACTCCGCCCCCGTCAAAGCCCTTGCCGAAAAAGGCCTCGGCATCCGCCGCCACGAAGGCTTTGGCATCATCGCAGTCAATCCGCCCTGGCTCGCCAACGAGCGATACGGCACGCTCAAAGCCGTAGACGCCGGGAAGCCACCCGGCCCCACACCCTGGCCCGGCTTCGAAACCACCGACACCGCCGTTCTCAAGACCCTCGTCCAACAAGCCGAAAATGTCAACGTCGACAAACAGAAAGCCTCCGCCCTCTCCCACTACGCCGCCCGCGTCAACACCGTCGCCGAAATCACCACCCACCTGCAAAACCTCGGCAACCGTCCCAACCCGCACGGCTGGAAAGACGCGAACGACAGCCTTACCTCCGAACTCAACAAAATTCACGACCTCGCCAAAGCCCGTTTCTTCCTGCACATCCTCGCCAATAAGGAGGCCCGCTAATGTCCTACCGCCCCTACCGCCTCGAAATAAAAGGCGATCTGGAAATATCGAATTTCCACATCGGCACAGGTGCTAACTTCTCGCTAACTTCCGATTCCCCCATTCTTCGCCTCCCCGACGGCCGCCCCTATCTTCCGGCGACCTCCCTGAAAGGTGTTCTCCGCGCCTATCTCAACGCCGAAACCACAAACACCCCGCAACTCTTCGGCGAAGCCCCTGACCCCAACGACAACGCGCTCTCCCGCATCACCGTCCTCGACGCGCTCCCCAAGTCCTCCACCTACGCCGAAGTCCGCGACCACGTCCGCATCCACCCCTCCTGGGCCGCCGCCTACGACGGCGGCAAGTTCGACCAGGAAATCGCCGGCGAAACAACCCTCGGTTTCTATCTCATCTACGAAGGCGACTCCGAGTCCGATACCGAATTGAACGCTGTTCGCGAAGCCATCCGCGCCCTCGAAGCCGGCGACCTCTCCTGCGGCGCCAAATCTGGCCTCGGCTACGGCCGCATGAAGCTCGTCAACACCCGCTTCGCCGCATTTCAACGCAAGGAAATCGCCGGCCTCGCCGCCTTCCTCCAACACCGCATCGAGCCCGCAAAGACGGCGTGGCAACAGACATTCCCTGGCGCCGGACAACCAGTCGAACCAGCCGAAAGACTCTGGTCGACCCTCGAATGCAACCTCCGCATCGTCACCAACGGCCCCTTCATCGTCCGCGCCCCAATTCCGCCCAGCGCCGCCCATCATCCCTTCGATCCCAACAAACACGAGTTCTACGCCGAAAAAGGCCGTCTCTCCGCCGACCACGTTCCCGTCACCACCGGCCCCGACAACACCGTCTATCTCCCCGGCGCATCGCTCCGCGGCGTCCTCCGCCACCAGGCCTTCCGCATCGCGAAAACCAAAGGCCTCGACGCTGTCGCCAAGGCGCTCTTCGGGGAAATAAAGGATAACTCCGGCGTCAAAGGCCACATCGAAATCGCCGACGCCCCCATCGAAGGCAGTCCGCGCTACGTCTACATCGACCACGTCGCCATCGACCGAATCACCGGCTTCGCCGCCGACAAAAAGAAATTCTCCACATCGGCCCTCGAAAGTCCAAAGTTCAACACCACCATCCGCATCCGCTTCAAGGAAACCGATCTGAAGCAAGTGGCCCTCCTCGGTTTCCTCCTCCGCGACTTACAACACGGCCGCCTCTTCTGCGGCGGCGCAACTAGCCGCGGTTATGGCCACATCGAAACGGTTACTATCACCAGCGTCACCGCCGACCTCGCCTTCCCCATCCCCGGCGCGCCCCTTGGCCCCTCCCCCAAGCCCAACCGCCATCGCTTCGAAAAATCCGGCGCCCAGTTCTCCGACCTCAACTTCCTCTGGGCCCAAGCCGAAAAATCCTGGCAAGGAAAGGAACTGTAAGTCATGGAAACGTATAACTCACTCGATAACCTCCACTCCCTTGCCTTACAAAAACTCGGTGGCGACGGTTGGTACATCCTTCAGTCCTACACCGGCAACACGTTTGAAAAATGGACGCCGCAAACCATGCTGCAACTCGGCGCTGAATACGCCGGTGTCTTGGCTCAGCGTGAAACGGAGGGTCGAGATGTCGGAGAGGGGAAGATTCCGCCCTGCGGGCGGGGATTTTCAAGGCATGGGATCTATCGATCCGATGGGGTGTTAAACAACGGCAGGGCG
>JBJXFL010000236.1:0-52921 GCA_046155405.1 Bryobacteraceae bacterium
CCAAGCCGCCGCCTGACTGTTTTGAGCAAAAAACACCACTTTTATGTTTTAGACCCACCCAAACCAGCCCCGGCACACACGTTCCCAGTTGTCAACCCTGTTTTGGACGAGTTTTGCAAGTGGGTCATGCTAGATCGAAATATATTTCTCCCACGTAATCAACAACTTGCAGCGAGCGCTACGCGATTCACATTGACCTGGGCGATAGAATCTAATCGAGGGAACCTATCTGCCGCACGATCCCGGAAACCCGAGCCCAAATTACCGGCCGGGAAACTCCCAGCCAGCGGAGGGTCCCACAAGCTATTGAAAACAAACAACCGGAACCCAGCGCCGAACCCGGGAAACCCGAGCCGCAGTCACCGGCCCCGAAAACTCCCAGCCAGCGGAGGGTCCCACAAGCTATTGAAAGCAAACAACCGGAACCCAGCGCTGAACCTGGGAAACCCGGCGGCAATCCAACGACCGGAAGTGCAACCTATGGGCCGTTAAAGATGATTTTTTGGCCTTCTAGGTTGTCGAGGGTTTGTTGATCGAGATGTAGCAGTTCTTCCAGGACTTGTCTGGTGTGCTGGCCGAGGAGCGGCGCGGGTTCGTTTGGCGAACTTGCGGGCTTGATTGGCGGGCCGGTAACCTGGTGCGGGCCGGCGGTTGCGTGGTTGAGCGTAGGGAACATTTGGCGGAAGCGGCTCTGAGGGTGATCGACCACTTCCTGGAAATTCAGGACGAGGGAACAGGGGACGCCTTTACTTTGGAGCAGCGAAATCCAGTGGGCGGCCGGATGCTGTTGGAACTTGGCCGTTAAGATCTTGTCGAGTGCATCGCGGTTTTGGATGCGGAGCCCGTTGGTCTGAAATTCGGGTTGCGTGGGAAGTTCGAGGGATTGGCAAAGGGCGGACCAAAGCTTCTCGCTACCGGCGGCGATGGCAACGCCGCGGTCCTGGGCGTTGTAGACCCCATATGGGGCAACAGTTGGGTAGCGAGTGCCCATGGTTGTGGGAACTCGATGGTCGCCGAGGAAGCTCGAGTAGTTGGAACTCATGGCGGAGATCATGCTGTCGAACATTGAAATATCGACATGCCGGCCTTCGTTTGTCCGGTGCCGGGCGTGGAGCGCGGTAAGAATGCCGATGACGGCGAACATGCCGGCGGTGATGTCGGAAACACCGTATCCGCAGCGGGTGACTTCGCCATCTTCGGTGCCGGTGATGCTCAGGAGGCCGCTGGAGGCTTGGACAATTAAATCCATGGCGGCTTCGTCCCTTGAAGGACCGTCCTGGCCGTAGCCGGAGATGGAGCAGTAAATGAGTTTTGGGTTACGCGTTCGCAGGGCTTCGTAACCGAGGCCGAGGCGGTCCATTATTCCGGGCCGAAAGTTTTCGATTAGCACATCCATTTGATCGGCGAGCCGTTGGCATATGTCGATGCCTTCGGCGGTTTTCAGGTCGATGGAGATACCGCGCTTGCCGCGGTTGAGGCCGAGGAAGAAGCTGGCTTGATCGCCGGTGAAGGGCGGGCCCCAGCCGCGGCCCATGTCGCCGAGGAGTTTGGGTTCGAGTTTGTAGATCGCGGCGCCGGAGTCGGCAAGGAGGAGGGTGCAATATGGGCCGGCGAGGGCATGCGAAAAGTCGAGGACTTTGATGTCTTGGAGGGGCTGGGGCAAGCTATGCCTTGTCTCGGTTAGGGGGTTGTGATACTAAAAGGTTCTTCATGAAACAACTCTTACTATTCTGCCCGCTTTTTTTGATACCGGCAGCGCTGGCGCCTGCCCAGACGATTACAGGCACGATAGTGGGCACGGTCACGGACAGTTCCGGCGCGGCGATCGGCACCGCCGAAGTTACTTTGGAACACGTCAGTACGCGGGCCCGGCGCACGCTTCCGACTTCGGAATCCGGCGACTTTGTCGCCGCCAGTTTGGCGGCGGGTGAATATCGCGTGTCGATTCGTATGCCTGGGTTCAAGGTCGCCGAGCGGGCGGGCATCATTCTGACGGCCGCGGACAGGCTCGCACTGGGGACCGTGGTGATGGAGTTGGGCGCATTGGAAGACAAGATCACTGTAACGGCACAGGGCGCGGCGGTGCAAACCGCCAGTGCCGAGAAATCCGCCGCCATAACGAGTTCGCAGATCGATCAGTTGCTGGTGCGCGGGCGCAGCGTAACGGCGTTACTCGGGCTGCTTCCAGGTGTCGTGGATCCACAGGAAGGCACGATCGATACGCCCACGGCGACGTCCAACTTCAACGTGAACGGGGGCCGGAACAATACGAACAATGTGACGATCGATGGCGTGGTGATCTCCGCTCCCGGAGGCGCGGCCAATCTGTTGCTGCCGGTCAGCATGGATTCCGTCTCGGAAGTCAAAGTGCTGCTGAGTAACTATCAGGCGGAATATGGGCGGTTGAGCGGCGCGACGGTGCAGATGATCGGAAAATCCGGCACGCGGGACTTTCATGGATTGGCTTCTTATTTCAAACGTCACGAACAGTTCAACGCGACTGACTTTTTCCGGAACTTTAACGGCCAGCCGAAGGGTCGCTATCGTTTCAATACGTACACCTACAATATCGGCGGACCCATTTATATTCCGGGAAAGTTCAACCGGAACCGTGAGAAGCTGTTTTTCTTCTGGAGCCACGAATATTGGCCGAACAAGACCACGTCCGCGCTGCAAACCTCCACGCTGCCGGCGGAACTGGAACGCTTGGGTAATTTTTCACAGTCGATCGATGTAAATGGCGCGTTGATCCCGATCATGGATCCGGCGAACAACCGTGCGCCTTTCCCCGGCAATATCATCCCGCCGAACCGCGTGGACAAGAATGGCCAGGCGCTGCTTAGTTTCTTCCCCGTTCCGAATGCGCTGGACCGCGCCGTGACTCGCGGATCGTACAATTACACCACCCAGTGGGAAGCGACAAATCCGAGCCAACTGATGACGGCGAAGACGGATTACCTGGTTGGCGCCGGCGACACGATTGCGGGCAGCTACAACATTCAACGGCAGACGGGCGAATCGTTTAATGGCGGAGGACTGACGATGGTCCCCTTCGCGGCTGTGCGAACGGTGACCGACACAACCAACCATGCCATATCGCTACGGCATCAGCACATTTACTCCCCAACACTGACCAGTGAACTCACCTTTGGGTTCGTAAAGAACGGCGGCCCGGCTCAGATTTCGGACGAAGACATTAAGCGGGTTCAGCGAGGTCCGAACGGCTTTAACGCGGGACAGTTGAATGCGTCGGCGAACCCGTTGGACCTGCTGCCCGGATTGGCCTTTGGCGGTATTGTGGGGGCCGGCGGCCTGACCTTTGACGGCCGGTATCCGTACAACTTGACGCGGGATAATGCCGATCTGGCGGGTTCCATCAGCAAAGTCTGGAACGGGCACAACTTCAAGGCCGGGGGGTTCTATCAGTTCATTACACAGTTCGATGGCTACTGGGCGAACAACTTCAGCGGCCGATTTGACTTTAGCCGTAACGTGAATAACCCGCTCGATACAAACTATGCCTTCGCGAATGCCGCGTTGGGCGTGTTCAGTAATTACACCGAGGCCACCTCGCGGCCGATTTCCGATATTCGCGCGAAGGGATTCGAGTGGTTCGTGCAGGACAACTGGAAGGTGACGAGGAGGCTAACGCTGGACTTGGGGCTACGGGTTTATTGGTTCACGCCGTTCTATGTGGACGATAATCGGCTGGCGGGCTTCGCATTGGATCGCTATGACCCGGCGAAGGCGGTGCGGTTGCTGGCCCCGGCCTTGAATGGGAATGTGCGCGTGGCACGCCATCCGGTGACGGGTCAAACCTACCCCGCGGCGCTGATCGGCGCGATTGCGCCGGGCACGGGCGACCCGAACAACGGGATGGTGATCGCGGCTGACTCGCCCGGTTACCCGCGCGCGCTGATCGACGATGTTCAGTCCGCGTTGGGTCCGCGAGTCGGGTTTGCCTGGGATCCGTTCGGTTCCGGCAAGACGGCCGTGCGGGGCGGGTTCGGCATTTTCTACAACCGCTTTCTGGGCTACGCGTACAACGCCGTGAACTCCTACCCGATCGTGGAGACGCCGGTGATCAACTACGACACGCTGAGTACTTTCCGCTCCGCGCAGGGCTTTGCCACGCCGCCTTCGGTGATTGCGTGGGACCGCAATATGAAGGCGCCGACGGTGATGAACATGAGCTTCTCCATTCAACGGCAGATTGGATTTGGAACGGTCGTCGACATGGGATACGTCGGCTCTTTGGGGCGGAATTTGTGGTGGGAACAAAATCTGGGCGATGTTCCCTTGGGCGCGCGATTCGATCCCCGCAATGCCGACCCAACGAATCCCAGGGTGCCGCTGCCGGACAATTTCCTGCGTCCAATTGCCGGGTATAGCGATGTGGCGCTGCGGGACGCGGCCGGAACATCGAACTACCATTCGCTGCAAGTGACGGTAAGCCGGCGCTTCGCCAGGAACCTGGAGTTTGGGGGCGCTTGGACGTGGTCGAAGGCGATGGATTATGTCGACGGAGACCAGAATCGAGTGACCACGGTAGTTCCGCGGCGTGTCTGGAACTATGGCTTGGCCGGGTTTGACCGGACGCATATTTTGAAAGTGAATTGGCTGCTGCAGATTCCGGATCGCAACTGGGCTCTCGCCCCGGCGAAGTTTGTCCTGAACGGGTGGCAGTTGAATGGCATTGCGAGCTTCGTGAGCGGGGCGCCGGTATCGGTGGGATACAGTCTGGTGAGCGGCGCGGATATCACCGGGACGCCGAGTGTTGGCGCGCGCATTGTGATTACGGAAGATCCCATATTGCCCAAGAGTGAGCGGACGTTTGACCGGAATTTCCGCACCGATGTTTTCCGCGCGCCGGCGGTCGGCACGATTGGCAACGCGGCGAGGACCAATCTGCGCGGTCCCGGCATCAACAACTGGGACATCGCGCTTTTCAAGAATATTCCGCTGCGCGAGCGATTGAAACTACAGTTCCGCGCCGAACTTTACAACGCATTCAATCACACGCAGTTTAGCGCGTATGACGCGGCGGCGCGGTTTGATGCGCAGGGCCGTCAGGTGAATACCCGCTTCGGTCAGTTCACGGCGGCGCGTTCGCCGCGCATTGCGCAGTTGGCGTTGCGGGTATCTTTTTAGTTGTGGAAAGGGTGGGCACGATACAACCGTGCCCACTCCGTTTCGCTCACTTGCAGAAGGTCAGCATATTGGTTCTGGTTGAATCGTCGATTTCGCCATCGGTGAGTTTTCTGCGTGTTGACAAGGTCACGACATACGAGCAGCTCGGCCATAGCGATACGTCGACGTGTCGCGTTCCGAACCCTCCTCTTGGGACGGTGCCACCCGGTAGCGGGGGCGGAGGCGGAAATGCGGCGGCGCTCGAAATGCCCACGTTCCACGCGGCGATCAACTCGTGGTCCGCGGTGTATTCGATGTCGATGGCATCGGTAATCTCCGAACAAGCCGTCGCCCCGGGCGAATGGAATTGCAGCAGGTTGATTTGGTTCACCTCACCCCAATTGTTGATTAGAATATTCGACAATTCATTGGTAAAGGTAACTCCGCCGCCGATTGGCCCGGCCTCGAAGATAATTCGTAGACTGACGCCATTTTTCTGCGCCGCCGGAACGACTCCGGCTCCGCTCCCCGGCGCCGCGCCGCCCGGGACGGCCGTATCCGACATGAAACGCACCAGTGGGCCGTAGAAGCCGTCATCCAGCGCGGTTTGATCGACCTTAATCCAGCCGTCCGCGGCGGGAACAATGACGTGCGCGGGAGGAGCGCCCCATGGCGTTCCCGGAGGCAATACGGGGGTTGGCGTCGGATCGAGCGTTGCGCCGGAACCCTGTATATAGATCGATTGGAACGTCCAGATGAGTCCGGTACCAAAGACATCCCACTCAAGGAGCCGGCTCCCGACGAGCACAGGATAAATCTTGTCCGGCGTGATCGGGACGGGCGTGCCGGGCGCGGACGGATGAACATAGAGGAACCGGTAGCGCATCGGATCCGGAGCTCCGATAGGCGATGTTTTTGGGCAGAAGCCGCGCAGCTTCAGATTTCCGAAGAATCCAAAGCCCGGCCCGCCGTGGCCCAATACCGCGCTGTTGGTAAGTCCGGTCAAGGCATTGATGTCTCCTCCTATGTGAAAATCCCCAACGTTGGTAAACAAGGGATTCTTGAACGGAGGAGGTTGATCGGTATCGACACAGAGGTCGACACAGAAGCATGGCCCCACGTTTTCCCGGTCCTTTTGACGGCCCCGCGAGGGCGGTTCGTCCAATAGAACCGTACCTCCGGACTCTACCTTGAAATAGAGGTCCGGACCGCTGGTCAATTCAACGTTGATTATCGGAGAGAATATGGTCGTCAGGAAATCGCTCGTGACGTAATCGATTCGAAATTTCCCGGCGGCATTGGTAACGCCGGACCCGAGCGGGTCGTTTTGAAGCCAATCGACATCGAAAGCGCTGACAGTGACATTCGCGGCGAGAGTCCTCGTGCCGCATATGGTAACTCGGCCACAAATGGTCCAGGCGCCGAACAGAGCGCGAAATGCGCACCAGAAACGCGATGGAATGCAATAATCCCAAGCCGCGATGAAGCCGGTTTCCGTCCTCTTCCACATCGGTTGCAGCGTTGTAATGGAAAATTGTCTTGGCGCATGGGGATTTGGGCCGGGTTTTCTCCGAGGCACGGTTTCGCAGTACACGTCGACCTCAAACGCTTCGCCGGCGTACTTGTTTTTGTCGGTCAACTCAAAACTGAAGGTTCCTTCGGAGTCGGTCGTGGTTTCCGCGAGTAGGAATGAGGCTTTCGCTTCCACCATTTCATCGGTAAGTATGGTGAACGTGTCTTTTGGGTTGGCCACGGCCAGGGCCGTGATATTCTGTTGCTGCCGGCTGCGATACAACCGGACTTTAACGTTTGACAGCGGTTCCGGACATTCCGGACAAATTAAACCGCAAAGCTTTCCGTTGAATATATAGCTCATGGGGGTTTTTCCTTATAGTCGCAGGGGAGTCCTGCATTATGTTGGACTTGCTAAGCCGAGGGCACTGGCGGCCAGCGCAAAAAGAACCTCTTTTATTGATAGTGTCTTCAATCCATGAACCGTGACAAGCGATTCGCGTGCCCGATCCAGGGCGACTGCCGTCGCTCAAAATTGAAAGCGCAAGCTGAGTTGAAGGCGCGGCGGTTAGGAGGCCTAGCGGATCGGCGCATGGCTAGTCGAAACGAAGAACCATACGCCGTTTCAGACTTTAGTCCAAGCGGCGGAGTTGATTCTTGGCCGTGTTCGCAATACGGAGACTGAAGGTCACAGCTTCAATTCGCTCTTAAGGCCCTCAAGTGTCGTGAAGTCGCCATTTGCGATTGCCGATTCGCCGGCTCGAACTTCGTGCCAATCCTCTTCCGTCAGCGGAGTCGGCTACTAGAAACTGCAAGTAGCGGCTGGCGGCGAGAACTTCCGCTTCCGGGAGCATGTCAACGAGACTATGAAGCTGTTCTTTGGTGCTCTAACCTCAAAACTGAAAGCGCAGACTGAGCTGCAGACGGCGCGGCGGTTGGGAGGCGACGGCGCGGCCGTAGAAGGGGGACGTTAGGGCGCCGATGTAGTTCTGGTAGTTGACTCGGTTGAATACGTTGAAGGCGTCAATGGCGGTGGTAAGGCTAGGGCTCTTGTCTTTCATTGCGGGACGGAAGCGGAAGTCGCGGTACCAGCGGAGGTCGACTATGATCTGGCCGGGGCCATGGCCGGCGTTGCGGGTTACGTTGACGGGACGGTCGAGTGCCATGCCGTCGCGGTTATCGTCGCGGCCGGTCGTGATATTGAAAGGGATGCCGCTTAGAAGTGCCGTCGAGAGGCCGAAGTTGGCCCAGCGATGCAAGGTCGCCGTGCCGAGGAAATTGAATTGATGGCGGCGGTCCGTATCGGCGCGGCCCCATTCGCCCTGGGGCGAATGGCTGCTCGCCGGGAACCAGTTCACGCCGCCGGTATCGGTTTGGGTGCGGCCGAAGACATATTGCGCCACGCCCGTTATTTTGGGCGCGATGGCGCCGCGGAGATTCACTTCCAAAGCGTTGCCTTCGACGCGGCCGGCGGATTCGATTTGCCGCAGCACATTGATGCCTGAATTGGGGCGAATGGCGAAGTTGGGCGGCAGGGGCGTGTTGGCGTCGCGGGAACGTAGTTGCTGCACGGCGCGGGTGCCGATGTAGCCGATGGAGAGGGTACTTTTCCTGGCCAGTTGGCGCTCGAAGCCGAAGCTGAATTGTATTGTGTTGGGAAGCTGTATCGACGGGTCGAGGCGGTGGATGCTGGCGGGGAATGCCGCCAATGAGGTGGACGGCAGGCCGGGCAGGACGTAACGATTCAGGCGAGTTCCGTTGTAGCGGGTGATGTCGAGGATGGGGGCGGGGCCGGAACGGTCGAAGAAAAAGCCGGCTCCGGTACGGATGATTGTTTTGCGGGACTTGCCGGGGGCGTAGGCGATGGACAGGCGGGGGGCAACATTGTTGTTGTCGCCGAAGAAGTTCTGCCAGTCGTAACGGATGCCGGTGGCGAGAGAGAGGTTTGAGCGCAGTTGCCATTCGTCCTGGAGGAAGCCGCCGAGGGTTTTTTCGATCACGATGGCGCGCGGGTCGCCGCGTTGGAGCACGGCGGCGAAGGGTCGACTGGCGGCGAGGTCGGCAAGAGTGGCATAGGAGAGAGTGCCGATCTGGTTCGTGCGATCGGAAAGGCCGCGGCGACTCCAATCGGGGACGTTGATGCCGTATTTCAGGGTGTGCTTGCCGGCGGTTTGGGTGAATAGCCAAGTGATCGATGTATGGAACTCGGTGGTGAGACGATCGGCTTGTGCGCCGCCGCCGGTGAAGGCGTCGGTGACGATGATTTTTGGTGCGTTGAGATTACTGTGAATCGGGGACCAATAGCGGCCGAGGAGGATGCGGAATTGGGAGATCAACTTCGGGGAGAGGATGGCGCGATGGTTGAAAACGAACTCGTCTTCGCGGAAGCGGGATTGGGCGCCGGCGCTCGGAAGCGTTGTGCCGCCGACGCCGATGTTGTTCTGCCAGCGGTCCTGGAAATTGTACTGCCAGAATGACGCTTGTTTGTCGCTAAATTGATGGCTGATACGGAGAGAGGCGACGGAGTTGACCTGGGGGGTTTGGACATTCTCCGTGATTGGTCCTTGCGGACCTTGGGCGAAGACGACGGCGACGAGATCCTCCTGTTCGCGGGCGGCGGAGAGGAGGAACGACGTCTTTTTGCCGGTGCCGACGGGTCCGAAGAGGCTGCCTTCGAGGATGCGGCGCTGTTCTTGGGGACGTCTCGCGGCGAAGGCGTCACGGGCGTTGAGCCGGTAGTCGCGAAGGAGGAAGTTGACCGTGCCGTGAAAGGCGTCGGCGGAGGACTTGGTGATGATCTCGATGCGGCGGCGGCTCCAGCGGGGATACTCGACTGTGTAGGGATTATTGTTGATGCGGATTTCCTGGATAGCGGAGGCGGTGACGCCGGCATTTCGCATCTCCATGCCATCGACGATGATCGACATGCCCGCGCCGCCGGGTGTGCCGGGGTCGAGAAAGCGGCCGAGGGCGGAGAGATAATTCAGATCGAGCATGGGCAGGTTGTCGAGCAGGGTGCGTTCGACGGAGATGGTGTCGGCGTTGTTGGCGGCTGCCGTGTTGACGGACTTGTCCTGATCGGGGACGTCGACGGCGCCCTTGACGCTGGCCAGGGCGAGGCGGATTTTAAGGGGGGCCGGACTGAGCTTGCCGGTCCGTTGGATGGGTTCGAAGCCTGGGACCGCGCCGCGGAGTTCGTAGTTGCCGGGGGCGAAGTTGTCGAAACGGAATTCGCCGGTTATCCCAGTAACGGCTGAGATTTCGCGGCCGCCGCTTCTGAGGACGAGGGGGACATTCGGTACGGGGGCGTCAGAAGGATCCAAGATGGTTCCGGTAAGAGTGATGCGCGCGGACTGGGCGGCGAGGGCCAGATGGGCGGCGCACAATGCGAGCGGGAGGCGAGTCATGCAGTCCACTCGGGAAACGTGACGCGGAAAAGGCTGCCGCGTTCGGGCTGGCTTTCGACATCGATGGTGGCGCCGTGGGTGTCAACGATCCATTTAGCGAGGGAGAGGCCGAGGCCGGCGCCCCCGGAGACGCGGCTCCGGGATTTGTCGGCGCGATAAAAGCGTTCGAAGATATGGGGCAAGTCTTCGCGATTGATGCCGATGCCGGAGTCGCGAATGTCAACCTGGGGGCCGGTCAACGTGATCTGGATGGATCCGCCGGGCGGAGTGTACTTGACGGCGTTATCGAGGAGGATGAGGAACAGACGCCGAAGGGAGCCGCGGTCGCCTTCCGTGGAAATGGGTTGCAAGGACGGAGCGAAGTGGAGCGAGACTCCTTTTTGCCGCGCCAGTTTCCCGCACTGCGCGGTGACTTCGGCGAGGAGGGCGGCGAGGTCCAGCGGGGCGCGGTCAAGGGCGGCTTTACCGGCGTCGGCGCGAGCGAGGGTCAGGAGGTTTTCCAGAAGATCCGTGGTGCGGACGGACTCGTCGAGAATCTCGTCGAGGGCGCGGCGATAGTCGGCCTCGGGACGGATTTTTCGCAGGGCAAGTTCCGACGTTGTGCGGATGAGGGCGATGGGGGTGCGGAGTTCGTGGGAGGCGTCGGCGGTGAATTGGGTAACGCGGCGGAAGGCTCCTTCGATGCGGTCGAGCATTTGGTTGAGGGTTAGGGAGAGGCGTTCAAGTTCGTCGTCCGTGGCGGGGACGGGCAACCGTTTGGACAGATTCCGTTCGCCGATGGAGCGGGCGGCGGCGCTGATCCGGTCGACGGGAACGAGGGCGCGACGGCTGATCCACAGGCCGCCGGCGGTAGCCGCCAAGAGGACGGCGGGAATCAATAGAATGAGCAGCCAGCGGAAGTGGCTGAAGCCCGCGAGGAGTTCCCGCGTGCGTGCGGCAACCTGGATGGTGTACGCCTTACCAAGGACGTTGACGGCGCGGGAGTGGAAGCGGAGGCTGGTTCCCTTAACGTCGCGGTCGTCGAACGCGCCGTTAGCTGGGAGGGCGGCTGGCAGGCGGATGTCAACACCGGCATCTTCGAGCGGGGCCGATCGATAGAGCCAAACGCCTTGCGCGTCGCAGACCTGAAAGAGATCGCCGCCGGGACCGAGCACGGAATGCTCTTTGAACTCATCGCGGATTTCGAATAGGGAGAGCGAGCCGATCTGCTCATTCATGAAGCGCTGGACGCCGGCGACGCGATCGGCGAGTTCGCGGTCGACGGCGTGGAAAAGGATTTCGCGAACGGCGATCCAGGAAACGATGCCGAAGATAACTAAGGCCAAAGCGAGCACCGAGGAGTACCAGGCGGTGAGGCGGAAGCGGATGGAACGGGGCCTCATGCGGAATCCTCATCGCGAAGCGAGTAGCCGACGCCGCGGACAGTGTGGATGAGGCGCGGGCCGGCGGCACCCTCAATTTTGGCGCGGAGGAGGCGGATGAAGGCGTCGAGCGTGTTGCTTTCGATATCCCGATCGAAACCCCAAACGGCTTCGATCAAGGTGGCCCGCGGTACGACTTGGCCGGCGCGGCGCATGAGGAATTCGAGGAGATTGAATTCCGTGCGCGTGAGGGAGAGGAGGTCGTTGCCCAGGAAGACCTCGCGGGTGGCCGGATCGAGGGTTAGAGAGCCGACGGATAGTTGGGGAGAGGTGGCGGCGGGACCGCGGCGAAGGAGGGCGCGGACGCGGGCGAGGAGGACTTCGAAGGAGAAGGGCTTAGTGAGGTAGTCATCGGCGCCGAGGTCGAGGCCATGGACGATATCGGGGGTTGCGTCGCGCGCGGTGAGCATGAGTATTGGGGTGCGGTCGCCGTTAGTGCGGAGGCGCCGCGCGACTTCGAATCCATCCATGCCGGGCATCATGATGTCGAGGACAATCAACTCGAATTCGCCGGAACGGGCGATGGCGAGGCCGCTGGGGCCATCGAACGCGGCGGTCACCACATAGCCTTCTTCTTCAAGCCCTCGCTTGATGAGTTCCGCCATTCGCCGCTCGTCTTCGACCACCAAAAAACGCATGTGTCCACTACCAAGCTACCTGTTGTATCTGAAGATCCGCTGAATTCGATTCTTTCAGGCGAACTTCAGATTGGCGGCGGATAATCGCAGTATGACCGCTCATCGAAACACTTTGTACGTGGCCGCCGGATTGCTTTTCCTGCTGCCGTTACAGGCCGCGATTCCGGAGGCGCAGCGAAGCCGGATCGATGCGGTGACGGGGGCGAAAGGGAGCTATACGGCGGAGGAAGATGTCTATCGCGTCACGTTTCCCCGCACCGATGTGAAGGTGGCGATTGAGGGGCGCGCGATGCATCCGTTTATGGGTCTGACGTCATGGGCGGCGTTTACGCCGGACGCACATAACGGCCTGATGGTGATGGGGGATCTGGTTCTGTTTGAAGACGAAGTGAATTCGGTGATGTCGGCGGCGTTGGAAAACGGGCTGGAGGTAACGGCGCTGCACAACCACTTTTTCTTTGACTCGCCGCGGGTGATGTTCATGCATATCGGGGGAACGGGAACGGCGGAAAAGCTGGCGCTGGCGGTACGGCGCGCGATGGATAAAGTGAAAGAGATTCGCGCGGCGAATCCGCAGCCGGGGAGTAAGTTTTCCGGCGCGGCGGCGCCTGACACGAATTCGATTACCGCGGCGACGCTGGACGGCATTCTCGGTGTGAAGGGCCAAGTGAATGCGGGAATGTATAAGATGGCAATCGGCCGGAAGGCGACGATGCACGGGAAGTCCGTCAATAATCAGATGGGCGTGAATACGTGGGCGGCGTTTGCCGGGACGGACGAATCGGCATTGGTGGATGGGGACTTTGCGATGGTGGAGAGCGAGTTGCAGCCCGTGCTGAAGACACTGCGGCGGGCCGGTATCAACGTCGTGGCGATTCACAATCACATGACGCACGAAGAGCCGCAATACGTGTTCCTGCACTATTGGGGAAAAGGCGCTGCGGCAATGCTGGCCAAGGGGCTGCGGGCGGCGCTGGATGCGCAGACGCGGACGCAGACGGCGCAGGTTGTTTTTGTTTGCGAGCATGGGGCGGCGAAGAGCGTGATCGCGGCGGCCTATTTCAATCGACTTGCCGTGGAACGGGGGCTTCCGTATCGGGCGCTTTCGCGGGGGACTTCGCCGGATGCGGCGTTTGGAGCGACGACGGTGACGGGCCTCCGGGCGGATGGATTTGGGCCGCTTGAGGGCCAACCGCGGCTGGTGGCGACGGACGATCTGCAAGGCGCCGCGAAGGTGGTTACGTTCGGCTTGCAACTGCCGGCGGGGATGCCGGCGGTGCCGCGCTTGGAATGGAACGACACGCCATCGCCGAGCGCGAATTACGGTGCGGCGCGGGATGATATCCGGGGACGGGTTGAGGAGTTGATCGGCAAGCTTCCGTCGTCTACCCATGGGCATTAATATGAGGAAACGCTCCGCAATTCTTTTGGGCGCGCAGTTGTTGACGGTTGGGCAAACGATGACTTTCGATCGGCAGCGGGCGGGGACCGCGCTGAAGGGCTGGACCATCGGCATGACGCATGATGGCGGGGCTCCGAAATGGGAGGTGATTGCCGACCCTTCCGCGCCGAGCGGGCCGAATGTTCTGGCGCAAACCTCGACCGATAACACTTCGGGACGCTTTCCGCTGGCGATTTACGACGGAGCGACGTTTGCCAACGGCGCGGTGAGCGTGCGGTTCAAACCTGTGTCCGGAGCGCGCGACCAGGCGGCGGGACTTGTGTGGCGTTACAAGGATGTCGACAACTACTACATTGTCCGGGCGAATGCGCTGGAGGACAATGTAGTTCTTTACAAGGTGGAGGCGGGCCAACGGATCTCATTGGAGCCAAAGGGAACGCCATCGAAAACGTATGGCGTGAAGCGAAAGGTGCCGCGGCAGGCGTGGAGCGCATTGCAGGTGCGCTTTTCCGGGCCTCGATTTGCCGTGTACTTCGATGGTGAGCGGATTATGGACGTGGAGGACGCGACGTTTACGGAGGCTGGCAAGGCGGGGCTTTGGACGAAGGCCGATAGCGTGATCCACTTTGACGATTTCTGGCTGGAGAGAGAAAAGTAGGCCGGGGAGAGTATCAGAGGCCGCTGGGCACTCGACAACGCTGGACCGCGTCCTATCTTTCCGTTTTTCCCAACCCGAGTTGGCTCGGAATCAGCGCACAAAGCGTATTTGGAACCTCTGTGTGCCGCGGAACCGGCGCCGATCTTCAAGGCACGCACGAACTCGCGGTGTCTCACGCTGGAACTTCAATTTCCTTTGTCTCAACAGAACCGCTAAAAACGGCGTTTGCCTGTTCCTCCAGCATCAACCGATACGCATCCCGAATACTCTCTTACAACTCCTCCATCGTCTTACCTTGGCTGAAAACGCCGGGAATCCGCGGAAGACGGCCGACATACCATTTGCCATCTCGCCAATATTCGAGTTGAACGCGGAGTGCTATAAATCGGTGGTGACAGCGGTGGAAGCCGGGTGGTCTCCCTTTCACACTATAACTCAAACATTCTTCGGTCACCTGAGTCTGATGCAACCGAAAGAATCGACGGTTCGAGATGCACACGAGGAGTGTCCGCAGATCGGCAACGACCGATTACCCGAAAGTATTCGTCATCGCCGCCTGCGCGCCAACCCAAAGCTGGCCGGCGCCGAGAACCCGGCTGGGGCGAGTTGCCACGCTGGAAGAGGTATAGAAGAGACGATCGGCAAGTTGTGCGCCGCCCAAGAAGGGAATATACTCCGTGGTGGTTAACCCGCCGAAATTTACGGCGGCAAAATCTAATGCTTCAGAAAGAAATCGAAGTCTAATGCGAAAACACCCGATCATCCTGCCAATCGTCACCGCGCTCCTGCTTGTGGCGACCGCGTGGAGCCAATCCTTCACGGCGTCTATCCGGGGAACGATTACCGATGCGACCGGCGCCGCCGTCCCGGGAGCGAAGGTCGTCTTGAATGAAACCGACCGGAATGTCAACCATCCGACCGTTACGGACCAACAGGGCCGCTACACCGTTACCGCGCTCCAACCCGGCAACTATTCCATGAGCGTGGAAGCCAACGGGTTTCGAAAACATGTCCATCAGAAATTCCAGCTTCTGGTCCAACAACAGGCGACACAGGATGTTCAACTGCAGGTGGGCGATGTGAGCTCGACGGTGAACGTTGAATCGTCGGCGCCGCTGTTGAACACGACGATTGCCAGCCTGGGGCAGGTGATCGACAACAAGTATATGGTTACGCTGCCGAATATTGGCCGGGACTCGCTGGCGCTCGCGTATTTGACGCCGGGCGTAGTGGGATCGGCCGGCGCGCGCGGAGCGACGAACACCAACTTCGTGGCTAACGGTTCGCGCAACTCCACTTCGGACGTGATGGTGGATGGCGTGTCGGTGACGACGGTGGAGCAGAATTCCGGCATTACCGATCTGAAGTACAAGCCTTCCGTGGACTCCGTGCAGGAGTTCAAAATGCAGACGAACTTCTTCCCGGCCGAATACGGACAGACGGGCGGCGCAGTGGTCAACATGGTGACCAAGTCCGGCACCAATGAATTTCACGGCACCGGCTTCTACTTCCTGCGCCACGCCGATTTCAACGCGAACGGCTGGTTTGCCAACCGCGGCGGTTCGGCGCGTCCGCTGTTCCGGCGGGACCAGTTCGGCGGCGTCGTGGGCGGTCCGGTGAGGAAGAACAAGACCTTCTTCTTCGCCACTTATGAGCAAACCGCGCAGAAGAGCCCGGTGAGCGAAACCGCCACCTTCCCCACCCTTCTCCAGCGCGACGGCAACTTCTCCGACACTCGCCAATCGAACGGACAGATGATTCAGATGTTCGATCCCCGCGGCTCGTTCCGGAATAGCGCCAATCAAGTGGAACGGCCGCCGTTTCCCGGCAACATCATTCCCAAAGCCATGATGGATCCGGTGGCTCTGAAAGCGCTCGCGTACTTCCCGCTGCCGAACCAGACGACCAATGCCGTGACGAACAACAACAATTGGTTCGTCCAGGACGTCAATAAGAGCGCGTCCAAGCAGATGGACTTCAAGGGCGACCACAACATCAACGACAAGATGCGCCTGACGGGCCGATTCAGCTACGCTCCGAATACTGGTACACCCGCGAACCTGTTCGGGGAAGGCAACCCGGCATTTACCTACAACAACGGCAACACCGGCACCAAGACCAAGTCCATCGTCACCGAGTTAACGCGGACCCAGAATGCGACTACGGTGTGGACGGTGCGTTATGGACTTATCTATTCGGATTTCCATCGCAACGCGATGGCGCCGTTCGATCTCACCACGCTCGGCTTCCCGCAGTACATGAAGACCAACGCCACCTATCCCGTCTTCCCGACAATAGCGCCGGAAGGCTACACGGATATCGGCACGGAAGGCTGGGTAATCATGGACCGCCAGGAGGGCTCGCATATAGTCTCCGGATCTGTCTCCAAGTTCGTCGGCGGCCATACGCTGAAGTTTGGCGGCGAGTTTAAGCATAACTTTCTCGACTATCTGCAGCCGGGCTATCCTTCGGGCCGGGCGGCTTTCAGTTCCCAAGTCACGCGCCAGTTGCAGAACGTCAACAACAGCGTCCAGGGCAACGGCCTGGCCAGCATGCTTCTCGGCTGGGGAACGGGTGGGGACTTCCACATCGACCCGAAAGTCTTCACGCGGTCCCGCTACATGGGTTACTACTTCCAGGATGACTGGAAAGTCAGCCGCAAGCTGACACTGAACCTGGGCCTGCGTTATGAATTCGACATCCCGCGATGGGAGACACAAGACCGTCAGAGCTACTGGGATCTCGACCAGAAGTCTCCGATCTCCGTGCCAGGCTACGACCTGAAAGGAGTTTTGAAGTTCAACGACTCCAACCGCCGTTCCCCATTCAATGGCGACTACAACAACTTCAGCCCGCGCGTCGGCTTCGCCTTCGCATTGAACGAGAAGACTTCCATCCGCGGCGGATGGGGCCTGTTGTACCAGCTTTCGCGCGCGACGGTCTTCGGCCACACGGGCGCCGGCTTCAACGTGAATTCCACACCTACCTTCTCGCTCGATTCGAACGAAACGCTTTTCGCCACGCTGAGCAACCCGTATCCGCAGGGGATGCTGCTGCCTCCGGGCCGGGCGAATGGCGATTCCACCTACCTTGGTTTGAACGTTGGCACACCCGTGCCTTCGCTGAATCGCAACCCCGAGTATTACTCCTGGAACTGGTCGGTCCAGCGTCAGCTTGGCGCCGGCGTTCTGGAAGTCAACTACACGGGCAGCCGCGGCGCGCATCTTTTCTACCCGTTCACCAGCCTGTCGCCGCTTCCCCTGAATGTCTGGTATCCGGGGACACCGGGCGCTTTTACGCGCGACCAGCTCAATGCCAGCGTGCCGAATCCCTTCTATGGGGTGATCACGGATCCGCTGGCGGTGAACATGAACAGGACAACGATCCAGCGTTTCCGCCTGCTGCGGCCCATGACGCAGTATGACGGTGCCAGCAGCGGCACCGCGGAACCGGCCACCGGCAACTCTTACTATCATGCGCTGCAGATGAAGTATGAGAAGCGCTTCGCAAAGGGTCTGACGTTCCTGGGCCACTACACTTGGTCGAAGATGATTGACGATTCTTCGGTCGCTTCCGGCAACTTGACTTGGCTGGGCGGTTCGACCTCTCAGCAGAACCCGTTCAACCGGTTGGGCGAGAAGTCGCTCTCCGCGCATGACATCCCGCACCGGGTGGTTCTGTCGGGCGCCTACCAGTTGCCGTTCGGCAAAGGGAGGCAGTTTGGCGGCGGTGCGAATCGTTTACTCGACGCGTTCATCGGCGGCTGGGAAATGAGCGGTTTTGCGCTGTTCCAAGGCGGTAATCCATTGCAGGTCAGCCAAAATGGCGGCATCCTGCAGAATGGCACGCAACGGCCAAATCTGATTGGCGATCCGTCCACGTCCGGCGGCGTTGTCACGCGGCTAAACAATGGCTACTACAACCTTGCCGCCTTCTCGCAGCCGGCTGCCGACACGTTTGGATCGGCGCCCCGGTACCTCAACTATCGCGGTCCGGGCATCAAGACGTTCGACGGCGCGCTGTTGAAGTCCTGGGCGACGTTTGAAGGTCAGCGTTTCGAGTTCCGGCTCGAAGCGGTGAACGTGACGAATACGCCGATGTTTGGCGATCCGGCATCGTCCTTCGGCGCTTCAAACTTTGGGACCATCACGGGTACCAAAGTGGGATCGCGCAACGTGCAGATGGGCCTCAAGTATTATTTTTAGGTAGCTCGTTAATACACTCCGCAAAGGCCCTGGGGTAACCTCCGGGGCCTTTCGTCGTAGGGGCGAGTGTGATAAACATACACTGCGTCCAGGGAGTCTCTTATTTATGAAGAACGTGCTTTTCGCTTACTTATTCGCCGCGTCGCTGACGGCGCAAACGTTCACCGGTTCGATGACCGGCGTTGTGACGGACCCGGCCGGCGGGAATGTGGCCGGCGCCAAGGTGACGATCACGAATGCGGCGACGCGCGAGATTCGCGAGGCGGTGTCGAACGACGTGGGCCGGTACACGGTCCAACAATTACAGCCATCTCAATACACCTTAAAGGTGACGCAGCCGGGATTCCGTGAATATGCGAGTACGGGCATTGAACTGCGGCCGAGCCAGACGTTGGAGCTAAACGTGACGCTGACGGTGGGCCAGGTGACGGAGAGCGTGGAGGTGAGCGCGAACGTGCTGGGTATCGATACGCAGACGGCGAACCAGCAGGCGACGCTGGGTTCGCAGACGCTGGTCGAATTGCCTGCCGTCGCGCGGAATCCATTGGTGCTATTCCATACGCAGGCCGGCGTGGTCGCGGGACGGACGGGAATCTCCGGAGCCACGACGGACCAGAATCAGAATCGCTTTTCGATCAATGGCGGACGTGGGCAAAGCGTGCTGGTGCAGGTGGACGGAATCTCAATTGCCGCCGGTGACTGGGGTGGGGCGATCGCCACCCCGAGCATTGACGCGGTGCAGGAGTTTCAGATTGTCCGGAACGCCTACGATGCGACGTTTGGGCGGACCGCGGGCGGCGTGATTACCATGACGTCCCGCGGCGGCGGACAGCAGTACCATGGCACGGCGTGGGAGTACCTGCGGAATTACAAGCTCGACGCCAACAGCTTCTTCAACAACCGGAATGGCGTGCAGAAGTTCCCGTTCCGGCGGAACACGTTTGGCGGCAATCTGGGCGGACCAATTTGGAAGGCGAAGAATGTGTACGGGTTCTTCAACACGGATTTCTTGCGCGAGGCGTCGCCGGCGACACGTATAACGACGCTGCCGACGGCGGCCGAGCGGCAAGGCGACTTTACACAAAGCTTCAACGCCAACGGAACGGCCGTAACGGTGTATGACCCGCTGACAACGGTAGCGGATCCCGCCAATCCTGGAAAATTCGTGCGCAGCGCATTTCCAGGGAACCGGATTCCGGCGAACCGATTGGACCCCGTGGCGCAGAAGATCCTGACGCTTTTGCCGGGCCCCACTGGCCCAGGTCGCGGTCCGGCGCAGCTAGACAATTTTGTCGCCGGCGGATTGCGGAACACGTTTGAGAGCAACCGTTACGACGGGCGCGTCGACTGGGTGCGCTCCACCAAGCACTCGCTGTTCGGGCGGTTTACGAAGTCGCCGCAATCGGGCACGCCGGCGCTGGTGTTTCCGCGGGAGATTGAGAACAGCCGAATTGCGGAGACGCCGCGCTGGACCACGGCGTTGGCGAACACATTCATTCTGAATCCCACGACGGTCGTGAATGTACTGGTGGGCGCCGGGAAGTTCACGGAGTTCGTGTATCCGGTATCGTTGCCGACGGACGCGACCACGCTGGGATTCCCGTCGGCGCTCACCGCGCAGTTCGACGTGCCGCAGACGCCGCAGTTCGGGTTGGCGGGCTACTACACGCCGGGCAGCCAGGCGTTTTCGCGAGCCACGCGGGCGTCGTTCACGTATGGCGTCAATGCCAGCAAACAGATGAACTCGCACTCGCTGAAGTTCGGGTTGAACGTCGAAAAGTACTTTCTGGGACTGACCGAAACGACGTCGGGAAATTTCAACTTTGACCGCTTCTTCACGGCCGGGCCGGACCCCGATGAACGCGGCAATATCAGCGCGGGCAATTCGATTGCGTCGTTCCTGCTGGGCGCGGGATCGGGCGGGAACGCGCCGCGAAACGCGCGTCCCACTTCGACGCATGCGCACTGGAGCCTGTATTTTCATGACGCGTGGAATGTAAACCGCCGCCTGACGGTGAACATGGGCCTGCGCTGGGAGTTGCAGCGAGGGCGAACTGAGCGCTATGACCAGTTGAACTGGTTCGACTATGATGCGGCGAGTCCGCTGGCGCAGGCGAGCGGCATTGCCGGGCTGAAGGGCGGTTTGCGCTGGGTGGGTCCCGACGACCGGGCGCAATGGAAAGCGCCGCGGAAGGACTTTGCGCCGCGGTTCGGGATGGCGTTCAAGGTGTCGGAAAAAATTGTGTGGCGCGGCGGTTATGGCATCTACTTCGCGCCGACGGTGAACGTGGGTCCGGTGGGCAATGACGGCTATTCGCTGGATAACCAGTGGGTCGCGTCGCTCGACAACGGACGGACGCCGGCAAACCTTTTACGGAATCCGTTTCCCACGGGACTGGCGCAGGCGACCGGGCGGGCCGCGGGGTTGGCGACCGCGGTGGGGTTCGGCATTCGCAGTTTCCAGCATGAGCGCGCGACACCGTACATGCAGCAGTTCAGCACGGATTTGCAGTGGGAAATCGGGAAGGGCTGGGTGACTGAAGTGGGGTACGCGGGGAGCCAGGGGCGGAAGCTGTCGTATGGGTACAACGGCTTTTACGCCGGCATGAATATTAACCAGATTCCGGACGCGGCGCTGGCGCTGGGCAACGCGTTGAACGACCAGGTACCGAACCCGTTTTTCGACGTCATTACCAATGGCCCACTGGCGAGCCGGACGGTGCTGCGGCGGCAGTTGCTGCGGCCGTATCCACAGTTCCAGGACGTGAGTATTCTGGATACGCCGGGCGCGTCGTCCAGCTTCCACGCCTTCCTGGCGCGGGTGAACAAACGGTTCGGAAACGGCATGACGGTGATGGCTTCGTACCAGCATTCGAGCGCCATAGACAACGCTTCGGAGAACCAGGGGTGGGAAGTGAACGACCGGTTCCGGAATGTCTACAACCTGTCGCTGGAGCGGAGCGTCAGCGCGCACGACGTACCCAATAGTTTTGCGCTGACCTACGTTTATGAGCTGCCTGTCGGCAAGGGAAAGAAGTTCGGCGGGAAGATGAACAAAGCCGTGGACGCAGTGCTGGGCGGATGGCAGATGAGCGCGATCTGGAAGGTGGATACGGGGTTGCCATTGATCTTTGCGGCGCCGAACAATGTCTTCAACTACAACCAGTGGCAGTTCCCGAACATCAAGCCGGGCGTGCCATTAACGGAAGCCAACCGGACCATCGACCGTTGGTTCAATACAGCCGCGTTTGAACAACCGGCGGCGTTCACCTACGGGAATTCGCCGCGCTATGTGGATGAGATTCGCTATAGCCGGGTGAATAACTGGGACATGTCGCTGGCGAAGAACTTCAACCTGTTTGAGCGGCTTAAATTGCAGTTCCGGTCGGAGATGTACAACGCGTTGAATCGAGTGCAGTTCGGCCGCGCGGATACAACGTTTGGCGGAAATAACTTTGGGCGCGTGACTGGAACGGCGCCGGGGAATGGTCCGCGGACGATTCAGATGGCGTTGCGATTGTCGTTCTGATTTTGCGGAATCGGGAAAGAGATGGCAAGCCCAATTCGCGCTTCCGGCCGGGGCAGAATTGCAAGAGTCAGAACTTATACATCAGCTCAATGTAGCCGAGGTTGCCGGATCGGCCCTTCGGATAGATCGATTGAATAGCGGCCAGCCCCTGGGCGTGCCCATAGTAAACGTTCAAGCTGACGGCCGGATTGATCTTGATATCGACGCTGGTGTCATAGAGATTGGCGAGTGAACGCGCGCCGCCGGTGCCGCGGCCGACGTAGCCGAAACTCCATGGCTGGAACACGCCGCCGCCGACGTACCAGAGGTCGTTGCGGTTGGCCAACGACAGGCCGTGGAACTCATTCGAGATCGACAGGCGAGCGTGGGGGCGGAGCGTCACGCCGGCGTAAACATCGCGATTGTTCATCATGTTGAAGAACGGGAAGCGGGCGAAAGGCCGGGGCGTCGGGAGAACTTGGAAGAACGTGTTGTGCGTTCCGTCGGCGGTGTTGCCGTCCCCGCTGGACTGGCCATAGCCGCCGCGGATCCAGGGCTTCAATTTCAGCAGCGCCTTGGCCTTGGGCTGGAACCCGGATTCGGCGTCGAAGGCGTAAGCGCGGTGATTCTGTATACCCCAACGGCCGGTTTGCGCGGCGCCCCAGAAGAGAATGTCGAACGTTGCCGGCTTGGTGTCGATGGCGTGGATGCTGTGGCCGCCAAAGGTGGTGACGGCGACGTTGGCTCTATCGGCGTTACGAGCGGCCGCGGAGCGATTGTCGGTCTTCAAGACGTTGGTGCGCCAGTCCTGATAGTAGAGCGCGAAGAGGCGCGTGTCGGCGGTGTGGGTGCCTTTACCCCAGGGCTTGGTGTAGGCGGCATAGCCAAGGGCGGCTTGATTCCAGCCCCAGCCGTCCGTTTGAAAGACGCCGCGAGTGGGGATGGCGCCGAGGAACGTAAATTGATCCTTGGCTCGAGTCTTTGAATAGAGGAGCCCGTCGAAGGAGCGGCCGACGTGGGTCCAGCCGAAGTGGCCGATTAAGCGCATGTTGATGCGGGTGGTTTTCAGCGCGGCAAGAGTCGAGTTTTTCGGCGCGGTTTCGGAGCCGTCGGCGAACTCGACGCGGCCAACGCGGAACTGTCCAGCGGAGGTCTTCCACTGCACCCAGGCCTGCTTCGGGAAAAACATCGCGACGTTCGAGGTGCGGTTATTGGCGGTGAAGTAGTTGGCGCCAATGCCCAGAGCGCCCTGCGCACCGGGGGCGACGGCGTTGTCGGGCAGGTTGAGCAAAATGGGGACGGCGAACTCCGTGCTCCAACTGAACTTCTCCTTGGCCTGGGACAGATTCAGGCGGAGCGTGCTGCCGGAAAAGGTATAGCTGGGGTCGCCGGAATTGGGTTCAAACCAGTCCCAGCTTTCGATGCGGGTGCGGACGCTGCCAGTGACGGTGACGCCGCCGATTTTGTGGACTTTGGGTTTGTCCTGCGCGAAGGCGATATGCGCCGCGAGAAGGAATAAGAGCGTACGGGCGAAAAACATGTGGTCTCCTTTTGGGAACGGGCTTGGGTAGACACACGTTTCCCAAGCGTGCCGGGCACGGGGGGCAGTGGGACGTGTTAGGAACGCGGTTGGCGCTTGCGGAGCAGGGCGGCGTGGGACTGCTCGGCGGCGGCACGGACAAGGGCCGCCATTTTAGGATATTCGGGTTCGATATCGGGCTCGATACCGTGCTCACGGAGCGCGGCGGTCATGATGGGACCTACGGACGCGACTACGGTGTGGGTCCGCATCGCCTGAAAAACTTTGTCGGAAAAGCCGAGATTGCTCGCGATTTCCATGAGATGCAAGTACTGGACGGATGTGGTGAAGACAAGAACATCGACATCGCCGCGGGACAAGCGGCGGGCGGCTTCCTTCAGCGGACCGATATCGTCGGGCAGTTCCCAGCGATAGATGGCGATGGTGTTGACAACAGCGCCGAGAGCTTCAAGGGCGGCGGTGAATTCGTGATTGGGACGGCCGTACTCCTGAATGGAAATGCGGCGTTCGGGACGGTTGGCCATGATGGGCACCATCTCGCGCCAGGTGTTGGGCTCGGGAATTCGCACCTGCGGCTGGAGCCCGAGCTCATGCAGAATGGTGAGGGGCTTGGGGCCGCGAACGGCGACGGTGACGTTCCGTAATGCCGTGGATAACTCATCGGCCGTGTATTTCGTAAGGACGGCGTCACGGAGGTAGGCAAGGCCAATGCCGGTCGTGAACAGCACCATATCGAACTCGCCGGCGATCAGGCTGGCGGCCCAGGCAAGAGCTTCGGCGTGGGAATCGATCGCCCGCTCCTGCACCGACGGCGCGACGAATGGCTCCCCATTCCAGCGGCGAATGAGTGCGTCCATTTCCTTGGCTCGGCGGGATTCGAGTGATAGCACGCGTAGTCCTTCAAAAGACATCCAATTTGGCTAGGCGGCCTCCGCTTCCGATCGTTGTCGTTGCAGCATCACGATCCCGTCTTCTATCTTCGCCGGAAATGTCCGGACGCATGGTCCGCCGACTGCGGGCTTCACTGTTTGGCCTGAGTCCAGACAGATGCGGCGCGTGTGGAGCGGGCAGGTTACGGTGACCCGGCCGTCGAAGTTGGACACGATGCCATCGACCAGCGGGCCTTGTTGATGGGGACATACATTCTCAACGGCGACGACGCGGGAGCCGAGGTTGAAGAGGGCGATATCGAGTCCCTGCCAGTGGAGCGAGCGGCCTTCTTTAAGAGGCAGGTTTTCGATGGGGGTGATGGCGACCCACGGCGAGTTAGACATGCGCTTTTTCCTCTATTTCGATTTGGACCAGGCCGTTACTCGCGACCTCGATCGGGGCGAATTGAAAGGGGCGGGGGTTGTGGCGCTCCAGCCAGGCATCGGAGGCGCGGTCCTTCGAGCGTTGGAGCCGGTCGAGAAGACCTTCCTTCACCGCGCCGGTGGCGTAAACCGTTTCGCGGCGGACCTTTTCCATGCCGAGGCGTTCGACGAAATCGTAGGTTCGTTCGAGGTAGACGCCCTGCTCCCGGTAGTACTGGAAAAAGAGGGCGGCGGCTTCCAGAGCCTCTTCGGTGGTTTCGACGGTGATGAGGAGATCGGCTTTGCGAACGCCCTTGCCGGCGGCGCCGCCAACGACGACTTGCCAGCTTCCGTCCTGCCCGATCAGGCCGATGTCCTTCACGGTGGCTTCGGCGCAATTGCGGGGGCAGCCGACGACGGCCATCTTGGTTTTGTGCGGGGTGAAGAGGTCCTCAAAGCGGCGTTCGAGTTCGATGCCGGCCGATATCGAGTCCTGCGTTCCGAAACGGCAGAAGGTGGAGCCGACGCAGGTTTTCACCATTCGAACGCCCTTCGTGTAGGCTTGGCCGGAACGCATGCCGAGGTCTTCCCACATTTTCGGGAGGTCCTGTTTTTTGACTCCCAGCAAATCGATTCGCTGGCTGCCGGTGACCTTAACGAGCGGGACGTTGTACTTCTCGGCCACATCGGCGATCTTGCGAAGTTCGGCGGGCGTCGTCACGCCGCCGCGCATGCGTGGGATGACCGAGAATGTGCCGTCTTTTTGGATATTGGCGTGAACGCGGTCGTTGATAAAGCGGGCGGAACGGTCCTCGTCGTGGTCGCCCAGCCAGACGACGTCGACAAGATAGCTGAGGGCGGGTTTGCAGACTTCGCAGCCGATCCCATTCCCGTAAATATCGAGAACTTCCTGCACGGATTTCAACTTCTGCGAGCGGATGATCTCGCGGAGCTGATCCTGGCTGAAGGCGACGCAATCGCAGAGGACTTTGGCCTTCTCCTCGGCGTAGTCCGGAGAGACGGCTTTGAGCAGCGACTGGCACAGACTGGCGCAACTACCGCAGCCGGTGGCGGCACGGGTTTTGTCTTTGAGTTGGGCGAGGGTGCACAGGCCCTGGTCGTGAATTGCGTCGATAATTGCGCCTTTGGAGACGCCATTGCAACCGCAGATGGTATGGCTGTCGGGGAGTGAGGCGGCGTCCTCGCCGGGACCGGAAGCGGGGGCGGGGCTGAGGAGATTGCGGCGTTGTTCGGTTAGGTCGGCGCCGGTGCGGAGCCAATCCATGAAGCGGTGGTCGTCCGATGCGTCGCCGACAAGAATTACGCCTTCCAGCTTGTTGTCCTTCAGGATCAGCTTCTTGTAGACGCCGAGGGCGGGGTCTTCCAGGCGGACGCATTCCACGCCTTCGCGCTGGTCGTTGAAGTCGCCGGCGCTGAAGACATCGGCGCCCATGATCTTCAGTTTCGTGGCGGGCATGTAGCCGGTGAAGACGGGTCCGCGGTTGCCGGTGATGGAGGCGGCCAGAACCTTGCCCTGCTCCCAAAGCGGAGCGACGAGCCCGAAAAGCTGACCTTGAAACTCGGTGCATTCGCCGACGGCGTAGACATCGGGATGGGAGGTTTCCAGGTACTCGTTGACAATGATGCCTCTATTCACTTCCAGGCCGGCGATTTTGGCGAGACCGGAATTGGGACGAATGCCGGCGGCGACCACGACGAGATTGGCCGGAAGTTCCGTGCCATCGGTCAGGCGGACGCCCTCGACGTGGCCGTTGCCGGTAAAGGCTGTCGTTGACGCGTTGCAGCGGACCGCGATGCCGAGGGATTCGAGTTTGCGCTTCAGGAACTGGCCGCCGGTGAAGTCGAGTTGGCGTTCCATGAGATGGGTCAGGAGGTGAAGAACGGTGACATCGCAGCCCTGTAATTGCAGGCCGCGGGCGGCTTCGAGACCCAGCAGGCCGCCGCCGATGACCACCGCCTTCACGCCCGCGCCGGAGAGGGCGAGAAGGTGTTTTGCATCGTCAAGAGTGCGGAAAACGAAGACGCCGTTTTTGTCGATACCATCGATAGGCGGCAGGAATGGACTGGAGCCGGTGGCGATCAGCAGCTTGTCGAAAGCCGTGGTGCAGCCCTGCGCGGAGTGGATGGTTTTGGCTTCGAGATCGATCTTGTCAATACGGAGGCCAAGGCGGGCCTGGATGTCGTTTTGGCGATACCAATCGATATCGTTGAGTACGATGTCGTCGACTTCCTTTTCACCCGCGAGGACGGAGGAGAGCAGGATGCGGTTGTAATTAACGTGCGTTTCGTCGCCGAAGATCGTGATGTCGAAATTGTGATTGTGCTTCAGGATCTGCTCGACGCAGAAGACCCCGGCCATGCCATTGCCAATGACCGCCAGACGCTGTTTCACGCGGCCTCCTGTTGGAATTGTTTAGAGTGGGATTCCAGGAACGCGATGATGCGGTCGCGAAGGCGCTGGTATTCGGGGTGTGTCGTTGCCTGGTGGCGATGGCGCGGGCGCGGGATGCCGACTTTGAGATCGAGTCCGACGGTGGCTTCCGGGCCATCGGTCATCAGGATGATGCGGTCGCAGAGATAGAGGGCTTCGTCGATGTCGTGGGTGACCATGAGGACGGTTTTTCGATCCTTCTCCCAGAGCTCGAGGACAAGGTCCTGGAGTTCGAAGCGGGTGAGCGAATCGAGCACGCCGAAGGGCTCATCGAGCAGCAGGAAGCGGGGCTCCTGGGCTAGGGCGCGTGCGATGGCGACGCGCTGCTGCGTGCCTTGCGAAAGCGCGGCGGGGAGAGCGGCCGCATACTCGCCGACTCCGACGAGGTTGAGGTACTTGTTGGCGAGTTCTTTCTGCTTCACCGATGTGAGTTTCGGGTGCGCCTGGCAGGCCGACAGGAACACGTTCTCGAACGCCGTGAGCCACGGAAGCAGGCACGGCGACTGAAAGCAGAAGGCCCGTTCCAGGCCTGGTTCGGTAACTTCGGCGCCATCGACGACAATGCCGCCGAGAGTGGCTGTTTGCAGGCCGGCGACGATAGATAGGACGGTGGATTTGCCGCAGCCCGAGTGGCCGAGAAGAGCCACGAATTCTCCCGGCTGCACGCGAACGTTGAAGTCCTTGACGACGGTGACGGAACCGAAGGTTTTGGAGAGCGACGAGATTTCAAGGGGACGGGCGGCGTTCATGCAACCTCCTTGACAAGCGCCGGCGCGATAGCCCCGGACGTGAGAAATTCGGCGAGGCGGTGGCGGAGCGAGACGGCGTGGGCATCGTGCAAAAGCAGGCCGGCCGTGCGAGGGCGGGGCAGGTCGACGGTAAAACCGGGGCTGAGCGTGGCGGCGGGACCGCGGCCGAGTGCGTGAATGCGGTCGGAGAGAAGTATGGCTTCATCCACGCTGTTGGTGATCATCAGGGCGGTGACAGGGCGGCCGGCCGCGCGGCAGAGGCTTGCGAGTTCCTGCTGCAGGGTGGCGCGGGTGAGGGCATCAAGCGCGCCGAACGGTTCATCGAGGAACAGGATGCGCGGTTCGGCGGCGAAGGCTCGAGCTATCGCCACCCGCTGGCGCATGCCGCCGGAGAGCTCGGCCGGCGTCTTGAGCGCGGCCTTCCCCAGGCCGACCATATCGAGATATTTCATTGCCTGCGCCGTGTGCTGTTTCGGCGACCATTCCGGGAAGGCCGGTTCAACCGCGAGCCGGACGTTTTCGAGCGCCGAAAGCCACGGGAGCAGCGAGTAGTTCTGGAAGACCATGCCGGCCGACGGGACGAAGCCGGTGAAGACTTGGCCCGCCACGGTAACCGTTCCGCCGCCGGCGTCCAGTAACCCGCTGGCGATTTTGACGAGCGTCGTCTTGCCGCTGGCGGAGGCGCCAACGATAGAGACGAATTCGCCTTCGTCGAGCGAGAGGTTGATGTTATGCAGGATGCTGCGCGCGCCGAAGGATTTCGCGATGTTGGTAAGGGTGAGGAAAGACATGGCCGCCCTTTCTACGCCGAACGGAGTCGCGCTTCGGCAAAGCCCATTAGACGGTCCAGAATGAAGCCGACGATGCCAATGGTGAGGATGCAGAGCAGAATGTGCGAGTAGATCAAGCTGTTGTACTCCTGCCACAGAAAGCCGCCGACGCCCGGCGTCCCGGTGAGCATTTCGGCGGCGACGATCACCAGCCACGCGATGCCAAGGCTAAGCCGATAGCCGGAGAACATGAACGGCAGCGTGGCGGGCAGCAGGATCTTGGTGAACTTGCGCCAGCGCGAAAGGCGAAGCACCTTGGCGACGTTGTGATAATCCTGCGGAATGGCCCGGACGCCCTGCATGGTGTTGACCACGGTGGGCCACATGCTGCAAAGCGCGATGGTGAATAGCGCCGCCGGTTCGGACTGCCGGAAAAGGATCAGGCCGAGCGGCAGCCAGGCGAGCGGCGAGATGGGCCGGAGGATCTGGATTGTCGGATCGAACATGCGGAAGAAAAGCGGCGAGGAGCCGAGCAGGAAGCCGAGCGGCGTTCCAATCAGGACCGCTAGCGCGAACCCTTTGGCGACGCGAAACAAACTATACGCCGTCATAAGACCAATGCCCTGGTCCATTTCGCCGCGCTTTTCCCATGGCTGCATGACGTAGAGGCGGCTTTCCTCCCAGGTTTTAATCGGCGAGGGAAGGTCCGGCGCGACCAGCGCGCTGATGAGCGACCACAGGCCGAGCACCAGGAAAATACCAACAAAGGAGAGAAGAATACTGGTAATCGTCTTTTTCATGAAGTGGCTCCTAAGCGACGCTGTGAATGGGGAAGCTGCGGGCGTACGCTTCGGGGTTCTTTGGATCGAAGGTGGAGTCGGCGAGCTTGGCGACCTGCATGTCGGTCGCCGTGGTTTTGACCCCGAGTTCTTTCATGGCCTCCAGATAGATAGCCGGCTGCATCACCTGATCGACCGTCTGTTTGTACGGCACGTCGCCCTTCACCATGCCCCAGCGGCGGAACTGGCTGAGCCACCAGTAGCCGTAGGTTTTGGCGGGGAAATTTGCGTTGCGGTTGGAGAAAATCATGTAGTTGGGGTCCTGCTCCTGGCGGCCGTCGCCGTAGATGTACTTGCCCATCAGGCGATCGGCGATGATCTCCCTGGGGCAGTTAATATAGGAGGCCTGGCTGATGGCGGCGGCGACAGCGGGACGGTTGGTCATGTTGTCGATGTGCTGGCTGGCAACGTGGAGCGCCTTCAGAACGGCTTTGACTGTTTTGGGGTTTTTCTGGGCGTACTCTTCAGTGAAAGCGCAGACTTTTTCAGGGTGATCGGCCCACATTTTCTGAGTGGTTGTGACGGTAAAGCCGGTACCGTCCGCGATGGCCCGGCCGTTCCAGGGCTCGCCGACGCAGAAGCCGTCCATCTTGCCGATCTTCATGTTGGCGACCATCTGCGGCGGGGGAATCGTGATCAGCGTGACGTCCTTATCCGGGTGGATGCCGCCGGAGGCCAGCCAATAACGAATCCACATAGCGTGCGTGCCGGGGGGGAAGGTCATGGCGAAGGTGAGTGGCGAACCGGCCGCCTTGGCCTGGTCGACATAGGGCTTCATCTCCTTCGCGGTTTTCACGCCCTTGAACTTGCTGGAAAGCGTGATCGCTTGGCCGTTGCGATTGAGTAGCCAGGGAATAACCATCGGCCGTTTCGGCGAACCAAGCAAGCCAAGCGTGGAGGCGAACGGCATGCCGAGCAGCATGTGCGTGGCGTGGTTTTCGCCAAGGGTCAGCTTGTCGCGGATAACGGCCCAACTGGCTTCTTTCGATATGACGGAGTTGACGCCGAACTTCTTGAAGAGGCCGAGTTCGTGGGCCATGACGATGGAAGCGCAATCGGTCAGAGCGATGATGCCGAAGTTGACTTTTGGCGATTCCGGCGCGTCGCTGGCGTAGACATTTCCGATGTAGCCGGCGGGCAGGCCGGCGAGAAGTCGGGAGAGAACGGTTCTGCGAGTGATAGGCATGGGTTTCGGGTCTCCTAAATTCGGGGATTCGAGGACCGTTCGACTCGGACGGCGCACTGTTTGTAGTTGGGTTCGCGCGAAATGGGGTCGAACGCGTCTTGCGTGACCTCATTCACATTGGTTTCGACGAAGTGGAACGGCATGAACAATTGACCGGGGGCGATGATCTCCGTTAGCCGCAGTTCGATGTTGTCGACCTTGCCGCGACGGCTGACGAGCGAGACCGGCTCATGCGATCGGAGACCCAGACGGCGCGCGTCCTCCGGGTTCATTTCGAGCCAGGAGTTGGGCGACATACGTTCCAAAAGGGCCACCTGCTGGGTTTTGGTGCGAGTATGCCAGTGTTCGACGGTGCGCCCGGTATTCAGGATGAATGGGAAACCTTTGCCGGGCTGATCGGGGAACGGCTCCCAGTTGACGGGGATTAGTTTTGCCTTGCCGTCTTCGGAAGGAAAGTTGCCATCGGCGTAGAGGCGGCTGGGTTCGGTTGGGTTCGTTCCAGCGGGAAATGGCCACTGGAGGCCGCCATGTTCTTCGATGGCTTCGTAGGTCATGCCGGAGTAGTCGCAGAGGCGGCCCTTCGTGATCTCGCGGATTTCGTTAAAGGCGTCGGCGGGCTTGGTCCAGTTCGGGAAAAGCTCTTGGCTGAGCCCAAGCTTTTCGGCGATGGCGAGGAAGATGTCGAAATCGGGCAGCGCTTCGCCAGGGGGAGGAACGGCGGTGTTGGCCTTGCCCACGCGGCGTTCGGAGTTAGTGTATACGCCTTCCTTCTCGCCCCAGACGGCGGCCGGCAGAACCAGGTCGGCCAGCTCGGAAGTGGGGTTGGGGTGATAGCCGTCCTGGACGACCAGGAAATCGAGATTGGCGAAGGCGGCACGGAGTTGCGCCTGGTTGGGATAGCTGACCACGGGGTTCGTGGCGATAATCCAGAGGGATTTGATGCCTCCGTCGACACAGGCGTTGATAATGTCCGGATAGGCCAGGCCGCGAGCGGTCGGGAGCCGGCTAGCGTCGATATTCCAAAGCGTAGCGAGTTCCGCGCGGTCTTCGGCGCTCTCGAATTTGCGGTAGCCCGGGGGGCTGGAGGTGTAGCTGGTTTCGCGGCTGCCCATCGCGTTGCACTGGCCCGTGATCGAGAAGGGGGCGGACCCGCGCTGGCCGATGTGGCCGGTGAGTAGCGCGAGATTGTTGATGACGTTAACAGTTTCCGCGCCCTGCGTGGAGTGGTTGACGCCCATGGTCCAGGCAATGAAGGAGGATTTCGATTTGGCGTAGCGGTGGGCAAGGTCGATGATCTGGGCTGGCTTAATGCCAGAGATTTCGGCGGCGAATGCAGGAGTGTATTTGGCGAGATGGACGCGGAGTTCGGCGATACCTGTAGTGTGGGCTTCGATATAGGCGTCGTTGGCCAATCCGTCGCGCAGGATGACGTGGGCCATGGCGTTCAGCAGCGCGATGTCGCCGCGGGGGCGGATGGGCAAATGAAGATCGGCGAGCATGGCCGTCTTCGTAACGCGCGGGTCGACGACCACCAAAAATTTATGATCGTTAGCGCCAAGGTGCTGGACCAGAATCGGATGATTGTCGGCGATGTTAGCGCCAACTAGAAGAACGAAGTCCGCAATACGAAGGTCTTCGTAGTTTCCCGGAGGGCCGTCGCTGCCGAACGTAAGCTTGTAGCCGGACACGGCGGAGGCCATGCAGAGCGTGGTGTTCCCGTCGTAGTTGGGCGTGGCGAAACCGAGCTGCACCAGCTTGCCGAGCGTGTAGAACTCTTCGGTCAGCAGTTGACCGGTGCTGATGACACCGAGCGATTCCTTCCCATGCTTTTGTTGCGACGCGCGGAAGTTAGTTGTCAGCGCGTCAATAGCCTCCGCCCAGGAGACGCGTTCCAGCTTGCCGTTCTTGCGCAGCAGCGGAAACTGGGCGCGATTGGGAGCGGAGAGCGTATGGTGTTCGGAAAGGCCCTTCGGGCAGAGCTTGCCGAAGCTCACCGGATGGCCTTCCCAACCGCGAACGGCGACGGCTTTGTTATCGCGAACGCCGACCTCCATACCGCAGCCGACACTGCAATAGCCGCAGGTGGTTTTGATCCATCTATCGGCGGCGCGTTTGGCGGACGTGTGGCCGAGAACGGGGTCGTCCGTGTAGGCGTATTCCTTGGAAAGATTGTCGAGGCCGATCAGGCGCAGGGGATTCATGCGGCTCTGCCTCCTGGCGTTAGGAATGCCGATGCGGCGCTTTTGCCGACGACGCTTTGGAAGAAGAGCGCGCGGCCCTCTAGTTCCGCGGCCAGCGCGAAGACGAACGCAAAGGCCGGGAAGTGCGGGAGGGCGATTATCGCGGAAGCCGTGAGGAAGAGGCGAATGATATAACCGGGTCGAAGTTGGTTATCGAGGAGCCGCGCGGTGGAGCGGCGCTCAGCTACATCGGAGATGGCGAAGGCGCGGCGGCGATAGAGCGTCAGCACAAATTGCGCGAGGAGGCCGATTAGCGAGGGGATGGGTGTGTCGATCATCCCAAGCGCGAGGAGCAATGTGGGGCCGAGAGTGAACGCCGTGAGATAGAAATCGGCCAATGTAAGCCATGAGTTCCACGACGGACGCGCGGGTACCGTGTAGATGCGGGCTGAGCAGTAGATGCCGGCGAGACCGGCCAGACAAGCCGCCGCGGCGGTGACCGGAGTACCGAACCAGGCGGCGGCCAGCGCCGCTTTGGCGAAGATACCGAAAGCGATGACTTCCCGGGAGAGCCACGACGTCTTCCATCCGCGCCAGGCTCTGTGCGCATGAATGGGCCGCCCCAGGTGCATCGGCGCGGCGGCCAGCGCGAGCATCGCGATTCCGGCGGCAAGCCAGGCCGCGCCGCTTCCGGCGACGGCGATAGCGCCCATGGCGCCCGCGGCCATCTGAATGAGTACAAGCAGAAAGACAAGCGAGGCGTGGGCATGTTCGGGTTGAACGCGCTCGCTGTCCACGCGGCTGATGGCGTTGAAGAGTTCGGCGGCTTTCTCCGGCATCGTAATGCGCGTGGTCGAAAGGCTGTCGGTGACCGATGGCAGACCCGGAGCGTTGCCGCGTTCGGGGCTCAGCCGCCAAGCGGCGATATCCACGATTTCAATCGCGATGGCGCCGGAAGGGCAGGCGTTTACGCAAGCTGGTTGCGCGCCGGCGGTGAGTCGCGAATGGCACATGTCGCACTTGCCCACGACGCCGCGTTCGGGATTGAACTGCGGCACGCCGTAGCTGCAATTCCAGGTGCAGTACTGACACCCGATGCAAATATCCGGATCGTGATCGACAATGCCGGTGAGCGAATCCTTGGTATACGCTTCCACCGGGCAGCCCAACATGCAGGAAGGCTCCATACAGTGGTTGCAGCCCATGGAAAGGTGCCAGCGCTGCGCCAGCGGGAACACGCCGCCTTCGATTTCACCCACCCGCCGCCAGTTGATTTCGGCCGGGTTGCCGTTTTGTTCGTTGCAGGCGACGACGCAGCATTTGCACCCGATGCATTTTTCGACGTCGAAGTGAAAGCCATATTGTTCGCCGGGTTCCGGCAGCCGGTTCGGAGTCAACCCGACACGCGCGGATGCGGGGGAGACGGAGAGCAGATCCGTCCGGCCGAGCAATGGGAGTTCAGTTGCCGGCATACATTCCAGCGTTCGCGCGGAGCGGCGCGGCAGTCGTTTCATCCACCAGCCGGCGCAGATGACGGCGCATTCGGACTACCTGGCCAATCACGCAGACGGCCGGAGATTCGACTTCCGTCTGGCCGCGAGCCACTTCGCTAAGCGTGGAGGTGATGATGCGCTGGCGATCGGTAGCGCCGCGCTCAATAAATGCGACAGGTTCTTCGCGATTGCGGCCCGCGCGAATAAGGTTCGCCGCAATGGCGGCCCGATTCTCGACAGCCATCAGCAGGACCAGCGTGTCGACCATCAGGTAGCGGGACCACTCCTGCGGCTTCAGGTTCCGGCGGTGGCCGGCAATCACCGCGAAACTGGTGGCGACACCGCGGAGTGTCACTGGAATGCCGGAGAGCGCGGGGACCGCGAGAGCGGATGAGATGCCGGGAACAATCTCGACATCGATGCCGTGTTTGACCAGGAATGACCATTCTTCGGCGCCCCGTCCGAAGACCATCGGATCGCCGCCTTTCAGGCGAATGACGGTCTTGTTTTCCGCCGCGTGAAGCAGCAGCAGCGCGTGAATTTCCGCCTGAATCCGTTCCTGCTCACCCTGAAGTTTCCCCGCGAAAATAAAAAGTGCGTTCGGGTTTGCGACGGCTAAAACCTCGGCGCTCACCAGCCGATCGTAGATCACAACTTCGGCGATCCCCAGCAATTGATAGGCTTTGCACGTCAGCAAGCCCGGGTCGCCCGGACCCGCGCCCACAAGATACACTTTTCGCACGGCTAGCGTACTCCCTTGGTAACGAAATAGAAGCCCGGACAGGCGGGCCGAACTAAATGTTTGCGGGGTACGAGGGCAAACGCGAACAGTGGAAGACGGGTTCCTGGAAATCTCTCTCAGGCCTCTTCACTTGTGTCTTCATTCCAGGGCCCGTGCAGGAAAGCCGGAAGGGAGACAGTCGTCAGTCAGGAACCCGTTTGTTCGCGCAACTGAGGCTACGACAACAGTATGCAGCACAATGCCGCCCGGAGTAAATCGATTTTTTTTATGTGGTGGATGGGGGGCGCGGTTAGAACACGATTTTCGCCCCAAGCTGCATCCTCCGCGGGTCATTTACTTGGCTGCGAATCACTCCGAAACTGGCCGAAGTGATGGTCGAATCCGGTCCGCCCATGCGGACGCGATTGGCGATATTGAACGCCTCGAAACGAAGCGTGAACTTCACCTTTTCGGTCAGGTCGACGTTCTTCGCCACCGATAGATTCTCATTGAGATTCCACGGCGAGCGGGCCTTGGGATTGTTCTTGCTTGCGTTGCCCATCCCGGCGTTTAGCTGCGCCTGGGTCAACTTCCTGCCGTCCGGTCCAACCTGGAACTTACTCGCGTCCCACCACGAATCCTTGAAAGGATCGAACTTCTCGCCGGCGATTGGCCCCCGCCAACCTTCGTAGGAGTTAATGAAAACCCGGTTCCCGGCACCGCCGGGGATGGCGCTGAAACCCGGTCCGATCGAAAGTGGTGTTCCGGAACCGTACTCCAGGAAACCGGCCACGCTCCAGTCGCCCAGCACCTTGTTGGTCACGCCGGTCATGTTCCAGTGCTTGCCCCGGCCGAAGGGAAGCTCATAACTGAACGCCTGGCGAATGACGTGAGTCTGGTCGTCCCAGCTCAACCCCTTCTGCAGCTTGCGGTTGTAGTGATCCACGATATCGCGGTTGCCCGCCACGGCTGTATCGGCATTGGAGAATAGCTTGGAGAAGACATAGCTTGTCAGAATGGTCAGTCCCGAACTGTACCGCTTATCCAGTTTCGCGATCATCGCGTGATAGCTGGAATCGCCGGTCCGTTCGCCCACCGAAGAGGCGCCGGTAGCCACGTCTCCGTAGTGCGGGAAGGGTTTCAGGGCTTGCGCAACGGTACCGGTGAAGCCCGCATAGGGCGGCCGGAGACCGGCGGCCACGGCGGCGGGCGAAGTGATGTTCGCCAACAACAGATCGCGCCCGTACTGCGTGAAGTATTTGGGATCCGTCTGGTTAATGTTCAGGATGGAAGAAGTAAGGTGCACGCCGCGTGTGCCGGTATAGCCGGCGCTGGCGACAAAGTTCTTCGGCAACTGCTTCTGAATGTCCAGGTTCCAGCTATAGAACTCGGGCGGGCGGCCGGAATCCGTCTTCTGCCACAAATAGGTCGTGCCGCCCAGGTCCGTCGCCGGGCCGCGGAACGGCGGCGCGGTCCACGCCGGAAGGCCCGCGTCGATATTGAAGTAGGTGAAGGCCGGCAAATTACCAGTGCCGAAATTACTGTTCAAGATCAATCCTTGAAAGTGCGTGCTGCCGCCGGTGGTCTTGATGGCGCCGTAAGCCTTCCCGCCGAAAGCGCGGATCACGGTCCCGGGCTTCACCTGGTACGCCAGGCCGACGCGCGGAGACCACGCTTTCTTATACGAATCAAACGGATGTTCCTGCCCGTTGCACTCCTTGCAGTTGCCGGTATAAACGGTGGATCCCAGCAGGCCGCCCACCACGGGATTGGGAACGCTCGGATCGAAATTCATGAATCCTTCCGTTTTACCGTAGCTGCCGAAATCGGACCAGTCCTTGACGTTCAATACCGCCCCGCCGCCGATAGGGCTGGTGTATTCCCAGCGCAGGCCCAGGTTCAGGGTCAGCCTTTTGGTAACTCGCCAATCGTCCTGAAAGAAACCGCCGAAATATTTCCAACTCTGAATCACGGCCCGCGGCGTTTCCAGACCCCACTGCGTGGCCTGGCCGAGCAGGAAAGACGCGAATCCGTTCCCATTAAAACCGGTAGTGTCGCCGGGGATGGCGGTGGGTCCGGTACCGAAGTCGAAGCTTCCATTGGGCCGGTGCTGGCCTCCGCCCCACCATTCGTCCTTCGTAAAAAAGAACCCGCTTTTGAACGTGTGCGAGCCCTTGACGAAGGTAATGTCGTCCGTAATCGTCAGATCCCGGCCGCGGTCGAATCCCCATGCCGAGCCGCTCCAACCCGTATACCCGCCCATGGTGATGGAGGTCAGGGCGCGGTCCGGCCCGGGCGTATTTTTCAGCCCGATTCTCTCGGCCCATTTGGCATCCGGATCCAGCGAATTGATAGTGGTCAGGCCGCCCGCCTCGCGCTGGTAATTTACGCGAAGACTGTTCAAAATCCGTGCGCTGACCGTGCGATCCCACGAGAATCGCCCGGACGCATTCTTGCGATACCAAATAGACCCGCCGTTGAAGGGGATGGGCAGTCCCGGAGGGCCGTCCGCCCCAAAGTCGTCGTCCTTGGTTCCGTTCATATAAAGGAACGAGAATCGATTGGCCGAGTTCAGTTGGTGGTCGCCGCGAACACTGAATTTGTTCCAGGGGCTGATGTTGGTTCCACGGTCGCGGAAGTAATTGCGGTTGATCCCGGAGCCGGGTACGTTCGGAACCATTTCCGCCGGGCGCAACGCGATATATTTGCTGGCGACGGAGCTATATCGCCCTTTGGGAATCGTATTGTTGGCAAATGGCTGGCGGCTGTATGTGCGGCCATCGGCGTTCAGCACGGTGGTGGCGGGATCGTAAATGGGCATCATCTGTGTCTGACCGTTAGCGCCTACGCGCTCGAAGTTGCGGAAGTCGCCTTCGTACATTTCCGGCAGCGGAATCGTATTGAAGCTGGGCGTGTTCCCGCTGCGATTCCGGAACCCCTCATAGCTGGCGAAGAAGAAGGTCTTGTTGCGGCCGTCGTAGACCTTGGGGATCGCCACGGGACCGCCCAAAGTGAAGCCGAAATCGTTCTGCTTCAGGACGGGCGCGCTCTGCGCGAAGAAGCCGCGCGAATCGGTGGCGTTGTTGCGCAGAAACTCGAACGCGTTGCCGTGAAACTGGTTGCCGCCCGCTTTGGTCACGAAGCTGATCTGGCCCATCGCGCGGCCGTATTCGGCCTTCATGCCGGCGCTTTCAACGGTGAACTCGGCAATGGCGTCCACCGGCACGGAACTGATGGGCGCGCGCTCGGTCTGGTACCCGGTGGACGCGCTGGTCAGCGATGTGCCATCCATGCTCATCTCCCATCCTGAGCCTTGCGCCCCGCCGATTCGATAGCCGTTACCGGTTTTCACCTCGGGTGCGATTAGCGCCAGATTAAAAACATTCCGGATCTGCCCCGCCACCACCAGCGGCAGATCCTCAATCAGTTTCGTCGTAAGGTTCGTGGCCACGCGCGTCGACTCCGTTTCGAGCGAAGTCGCCTGCGCCTGCACCTGCACGGATTCGCTCACTGCGCCGATTTCGATCGAGAAATCCAGCCGCAACACGCTGCCTGATGTGACATCCACCTTCGCGTTCACGGATCGCTTGAAGCCCGCCGCTTCCACCGTGACGCGATACGCGCCGATCGGCAGGGCCGGGAGCGTGTAGTCGCCCGAATCCGTCGTTGTCGTGGCGCTAACTGTATTCGTTGAGAGTTGCGTCGCGGTGACTTTGGCCCCTGCTACGGCGCCCCCGCTGGGGTCCTTCACTTCCCCCGTCAACGAACCTCTGTCGAGTTGCGCCAATACCGGCATCGCGCAGATGGTCAGCAGCAGAATACGTTCACGGATTCTCATTCGGGCTCCTAAGTGGCTGGATGCTATCACAACGCCGCGGGGGTTCGTGGCTTAAGCTGGATATGTGCGAAAGTCGCGAGAGAAAAGGCTTTGGTGGATCCTTGCCGCCCTCGCGACGGCCCTGCTGCCGCGACCTCATTTTGGACAAGGCATGGCCAGCCGCGGCGCGGCGGCGTTGCCCGCCCCCAAGCCGTCCGGCCGTGTATTTCCAGTGTCGTTCGCCGACGTTGCGCCGGCGGCTGGACTCCGCGCACCGCGGATTGCGGGAGGCGAAAAACGGAAGTACATCCTGGAAGCGATGGGCTCCGGCGTCGCCTTTCTCGATTATGACAACGACGGCTGGATGGACGTATTTCTCGTCAACGGCTCGCGCTTCGATCCAGCGCCCAAGCCCACCAATCACCTATATCGCAACAACCGCGACGGCACGTTTGCCGACGTCACCGCTAAAGCCCTCCCGCCAAAAGTAGGATGGGGCCAAAGCGTCGCCGCCGCCGACTTCAATAACGACGGCCACACGGATCTCTTCGTCACCTACTGGGGCCGCAACGCGCTCTTCCGTAACAATGGCGACGGCACGTTCGCCGATGTCGCGCCCAAGGCCGGAGTAGCCGGCGACCGACCGCGCTGGGGCAGCGGCGCCAGCTTCGTCGACTATGACCGCGATGGTGATCTGGACTTGTTCGTCGCCAATTACTTGACGCTCGATCTAGCCAACACGCCTCTGCCCGGCAAGGACCCCAACTGCCTCTGGCTGGGCGTACCCGTCTTCTGCGGACCTCGCGGGCTGCCATTCGCGAGTAATCTGCTATATCGCAACAACGGCGACGATACTTTCACCGACGTCTCCGCCGCGTCGGGAATCGGCGTTCCCTTGAAGACTTACGCGCTCGGCGTATTGGCCGCCGATCTGGACGGCGACGCCTGGCCCGACTTATACATTGCCAGTGACTCGTCTCGTAGTCTTTTCTATCACAACAATGCCAATGGCACATTCTCCGAAAGAGCCACTTATACCGGCCTCGCCTACGACGAAAACGGCCTGGAACAGGCGGGCATGGGAGTGGCGCTGGGCGACTACGATGGCGATGGCTTGCTCGACATCGTCAAGACCAACTTTGCAGACGATTACCCCAACCTCTATCGCAACCTGGGCAAAAGCGGATACACGGACCGCGCCCTGTTCGCCGGCCTGGGCATCCATCCGCAATACGTCCTTTGGAGCGCCGTATTTGCGGATTTCGACAACGACGGATGGGCGGATCTATTCTTAAGCGCCGGGCATATTTTCAACGAAGTGGACCGGCTGCAAACCGTGCAGCGCTTCCGCAATCCGCGCCTGCTGTATTGGAATTTGGGTAACGGTAAATTTGAAGATGTATCCGCCCGATCGGGCCACGATATACGGGCCGAACACTCCAGCCGCGGCGCCGCCAGCGGGGACTTCGACAACGACGGCAACATCGACCTGCTCATCATGAATATGAACGAGCCGCCGTCGCTGCTAAAGAATACGAATCGCAGCGCCAATCACTGGTTCAAGGTGATGCTGACCGGTACAAAATCGAACCGCGGAGCCATTGGCGCCAAGGTACGGGTACAGGCCGGCGGTCGTTGGCAGACTGGCGTGGTCCTCAGTCAATCGGGCTACTACTCGTGCAACGATCCGCGAGTTCATTTCGGATTGGGTGCCTCGACTAAGATCGACCGGATGGAAGTAACTTGGACGGGCGGACATGTGGAGACGTGGCGCGATTTGGACGCCAACCGGATCTTCACGGCCACCGAAGGCGCGGCGCCCCAATGACGTTAGCTTGGACGTTGTTACTGCTCGCATTTCCAGCGGGCGCGCAATCGGCTGCGGAACTCGCAGCGGCGGGCGTTCAACACTTGGAAGCGAACCGGCCGGTGGAAGCGCAAGCGGCTTTCGAGCAAAGTTTGCGGAAAAATCCCACAGAGTTCGAAGCGCTTTCCGGAATGGGCTTTCTGTCGTACTCGCGGGACGAGTTCGCGGAGGCCCGTCGCTATCTGGAGAAAGCCGTCGCCCTGCGCCCGCAATCGTTTCAGGTACGGTTTCTATTGGGCGCCGCGCTGGTGCGTTTGAACGAGCCGAAAGCGGCGATCGTCCACCTCCGCCAAGCCGTGACACGCAACCCAGGCCATCGGGATGCCAGGAAGTTATTGGCGGCGCAGTACGTCGAAACGCGCCAGTTCCGCGAAGCCGCCGCGCTACTACTGCCAGTGGTCGAAACCCCGCCGTTCGACGAGGAACTCCACCTGTTATTAATAGAGGCGCGCCAAACATCCGGCGACTCCACGGGCGCGTTTGCGCTCGCGGCGAAGGCGGCCGAGCGCTTCCCACACTCGGCGCAAGTGCTGGCCTGGCTCGGCTTCCAGCTTCAATTCGCCGGCCGCTATGACGAGGCGAAATCGCCGCTTCGCCGCGCGATTGAATTGGACCCTGCCTTCCCGGAACCCCTCCATATCCTAGGCGAAGTTTTCCTCAAGGAAGAAAACTACGCGCAGGCCGCAACCTGGCTAAGCCAAGCGGCGGAGAAGATGCCGGACGACACGGAGACGCTGTTGGCGCTCGGCCGCGCGCTGGCCGAATCCGGCGACACCCCCCGTTCGATCCAGATACTCGAACGCGCCGCCGCCACTGCGCCAAAAGACGCCCGAGTCCCGTTACAACTGTCCCGTATCTACTTCCGCCTGGGCGATGAAACGAAGGCCCGCCAAAAAGCGGAACTGTCCATTCAACTCCGCGACGCGAACCCGAATCCCATCGCTCCCCCCGCACCGTTGCGGAGCCGGTAATTTTCTTGAAACGCACCGACTGCAACGCGCACTATCTAACCAGACGCTGGGAATAGTTCCCTGTGCGCTATCGGCCTAACCACCGCAGGCGCTCAACCGGCTACTTCGCAGGCCGGCTGGTTGTACCCCGCTCGTTAGGCCTTTTATACTTCTATACTTAGTTCGTTGGGAATGTCTCGTAGCTTCAGCGGGATTCACGGGTAAGGACATCCATCTTGCACAAGCGCTTGACATTCCCTCGAATTCTGACCCTGGCGATAGCTCCGCTGCTCACATTCGGCCAATCGCCGGATGACTCGTGGGACAATCTTAGCCGCCTGCGCGCCGGCCAAAAGATCGAAGTTGTCGACATGAAATTAAAGTCGATTCCAGGCGATTTCGCCGCCGTCTCCGAAGACGCAATCTCCCTGCTGGTGGGTAACGATCGCGTTTCCATCCCACGCGCGAACGTCTTCAGCGTCAAAAACCGGGAAGGTTCCCATCGTAAGCGGAATGCTCTGCTTGGGCTCGCCATCGGCGCCGCCGGCGGCTTGGCGATAGGTGCAATCAAAGGCGGAACTTACCACGAGGAAGGGGAAACTCCGGTCTTCTTGTTGCTATGGACCCCTATCGGCGCCGGCATCGGAGCCGGTGTGGGAGCCGCCTTCCCGGCCGGGCAGGTAACCGTTTACCGCGCCAAGTCGCGCCCGACGCCTTAACGGCCCGCCGTACCGCTACAGGAATCCAAAATATAGTCGCGGAGTTTCGCCACACACGCGCACCCCGCACTTTGCCGCGCCCCCGATAGACGCTCCAAAGCGCACTGCACCGCAGCCTCGGTCGAGCCAAGCGCCTTGGCTATCTTCAGCTTTCGCAGCGCCTCCAAATTTCGCCCACCGCTCTCCAGCAGCAACCCGTCCAACACATACGCCCGGTCCCATTCGGGCCAGCGCGTCTCGATCTCCTTCACCTGTTTTTCCGCGCTAGCCAAGTCGCCCATCAGCGCCAAAAGCATCGCGTGGGTCAACCGCAGCCCGGCGTCGTCCGGAGCGGCTGCGATCATCCGGACCGCCAACTCCCCCGCCTGTCTCTCGCGTCCATACTTCGCCAGCAGCATCGCCGCCTGCCCCGCCATCTCCGGCCGGATCGCCCTCCCATTCACGCCTTCCAACAGGAACTTTCCCGCCTCTTCTTTCCGTCCCGCCGCATCCAATATGCGCGCTCGAAGCAGCAGGAAGTCGTCGGTATCCGGCGCGCCTTCCAGAGCGCTTAGCGCCGCCTCCGCGCCGGCCGTGTGCAACAACGCCGTGGCTAGATCCAGCCGCGCCTGCGGACGCTCCCCCGCCGCGCGTTCCAGGAATTCCTTCGACTCTTCATACCGTCCCGCCCGGACCAGCGCCCGTCCCGCCTCTTCCCAAATTCGCGAATCCGCGTTCATCCGCAGCAACCGCCCGAACTCCGCCACCGCCTGCTCCCGCTTGTCCCCGCTCAACAGCAACAGCGCCAAGTGAAGTTGAAGCGCCGGATCGTCCGGACGCGATTCCGACAGCCGCCGCAACCGTCCGATCTCCCTCTCCACCCGTTCCGATTCCGAAAGCGCCGCCGCCGCAATCATTCCCGGCTCCTTGCGCGGATCGCGCGGACGAAGCGTTCGCGCTTTCCGGTGCTTCAACAAAAACTCCTCCGCTTCCGGCTCGCGTCCCAGCGCCATCAATGCGCGGCCCAAATGCATCAGCACTTCGGGATCGTCCGGCCCCACGGCGAGTGCCCGGCGCAGAGTCTTCTCGGCCTCTAAAGGCCGGTCGAGCGAGAGCTGTACGAGTCCCAGCAGGTCCAGCGCCCGCAGGTTATCCGGACTAGTCCGCAAAGCCGCTTCCAGGTGCGGCATCGCTTCTCCGCTCCGGCCCAACCGGTGCAGCAGCCATGCCCGCGACACATTCGCCGGAACGAATTTTGCGTCCAGCCGCAGCGCCGCATCCAACTGCGCCAACGCCGCCGCCGGGTCCAAACGCCACGTGAACTGCGCCAAATTGTAATGGCCCACCGGATCGCGCGGATGCTCCTTAACGTAAGCCGCCATTTCCCGCAGCCCCTCCTCCAACCGCTCGCCCGTATATCCGAGTACCCGCGCCCGGTCCCGCCGCGCCGCCGTATCCTGCGGTTTCAACTTCACGTACTCGTCGTAAGCGATCGCCGAATCTCCATAAAAACCCGCGTCTTCGGCCGCCCGCGCCAAGGGCAATAAAATGTCCGGACGCGGCGGAGCCTGCTTCGCCGCCTGCGCCAGCACGAATACCGCGCGGCTATAGTCTTTGGCCCCCGCGTGCGCCAGACCAAGTTCCAGCAATGCGTCGGGGTCGGAGGGCTTCATCCGCACCGCCGCTTCCAGAGAGCGCAGCGCACGTCCGCTATTACCCGCCCGCGCGCCCGCCCGGCCGAGTTGCAGCAGCAAGTCGAAATCGTCCGGGTTCTTCACCACCAATACATGGAAAATTTCCTCCGCCCGCCCGTAATGTCCCAACCGCCCGAACGCCGCTCCCAGCGCGGCCAACACGGTATCGTCGCCACCCGTTGCCAGCGCGTTCATTGCCGCCAGAGAGCCTTCGCGGTCGCCTGCCCAATGCATCGCCTCCGCGCGCACCAACCCAACGGCGGGGTCCGCGCTCTTCAAACGATTCAAATATGACAGCGCTCTCACGCCCTGACGTTGCTGCACCGCCAGCCGCGCCAGTTGCAAATTCGCGTTCGGGTGCGACGGATTGGCTTTCGCCAATCGCTCGAAATACAAACGAGCCCTCTCCGGCTTGCCGCAAATCAGGTAATGATTCCCGGCGTTATTCAGCAGCGCGGGCGTTGGCGCGCCCTGCGCCAGCGCCCCCACATAAAATGGCTCCGATTCATCGCACCGGCCTTCGCCGTCCAGTCGCGCCGCTTCTCGCAAATCCATCGCGGCCAGGAACAGAAGTACCGGCAAAAATGCCATAAACACGAGCCCAACTAAAATTCGATGCGCAATCCGAGCTGCGACCGCCGACCGAAAGTATTCGCCAACTGATTGTTGCTCTTCCCGAAGAGGCTGCTTTGAACGTTCGTGTTCGGATTCGCCCACGTCAGGTTGTTCAGCGCGTTGAATACGTCAACCCGCAACTCGAACCGGAACTTCTCCGTTATCGGCAGCCGCTTTACCAGCGAACCGTCCAGCGCCAGCAGTCCGGGGTTCGTTAGTCCCGGGTACTGCCATGGATTGGTCCGCGGCGTGAAGTTCGGAAGCTGCTTGAATGCGGTCGTGTTGAACCACCGGTCCGGCGTCGGGTTTTCCACTCGCGGATCGCCGGTAACTTCCAATCCGCCAAACCGCACGTAGAATCCCGATCTCCACGTAAACAACCCGGTCATATCCCAGCCGCCAACGATCATATCGACCGCTCGCGGTAGGTGGTTCAGCGTTGCGCGCCCTTTCCCCGCCGGCAGTTCCCACGTACCCGCGATCACCAGTCTGTGCCGCGGACGATCCGTCTCCTGCCATGTGAAATCCTGCACGAAGCTCGCAATGTCGTTATAGAACGCCTGGTCCTTCTGCCGGCTATAGTTATAGCCCGTCATCATGGAATAGCCATTCGCGAATCTTCGATTCAGCCGGAGCTGTAAGGAATGGTATCGCGAGTCGCCGCCCTCAATACCGTCTATCACGTTGAGATTTCCGTACTGCGGATACGGCCTCATCAACGATGTCAGGCCGACATTCTGCTGATAACGCGCGTTTCCTGGAAACTTATCCACCGTCAAGTAATTAAAAAATGGATTCGGCACCGACCGGTTGATCGCGTCCTTATACTGATACGCGATGCGCGGATCCACTTGATTAATGTTATACGCCCCCACTAACTGGTTGGTAAAGTTCGCGTAGTAAGTTACGTCCAGCACCATTCCCTGCGGTAACTGACGTTGCAGGGAGACATTAATCCGGTCGCTGTAGCTCCGCGGCCGGCTCCCCGCCACATAGTTGATGGAATCGCCCAGGCTGGTGTAGCGGCCCAGCGTCTTTTGATACGCGGGCACCACCGGAGTGGCGGCGGGAAATGGGTCGCGCAGCCGCATCTGCGGCACGCCCTGCACGGCGGGGTACGCCGCGGTCACGCTGCGGAAGCCATTGTAGTAAGTATCGAAAATGTTGAACGTACCGCCGGTCCACGGCGTCAGGTAGCGGCCATAGCCCACCCGCAGCGATGTCAGATCGTTCACGCGATAGGCCATGCCCACACGCGGTGAAAAGCCGCCTTTACCGGGGTTCCACTGTCCCCGGTTGCCGCTCTCCGCGAACTGGAACGCTCCATTGTAAATAGTCGGTCCCTTGTAGAACTGGGCCACCTCCTCCGGCATCCGCGGCGCGGTGGCGCCTTGCATCTCCGGTATCGGGGAACTCAAGTCCAGCGGCCGGGTCACCCGGTCGTCCGGATCCTGGTACGCGGTCTCGAACTCATAGCGCAGACCCAGGTTTAGTGTCAGCTTCCGGCTCACTTTCCAGTCGTCGTTCAGGAACGCTCCGTAAAAGCGATTCTGCGCCGTCGGCAGCGTCTGCACCGTCATCGAGGTCGATCCGCTGTCCCAGCTATCCGCTCCGCCGCCCGCGCCTTGCACCGCGCCCAGCAGGAACGTCGCGTAGCCGTCGCCCGATTCGCGAAGATTCGGATTCACAAAGGTCGCCGCCGTCGCGTCGGCCTGGAATCCGAACCCGGGATTGTTGTTCACAATCAGGCTTGTAGTGCGCGAGCCGCGTGTATCGGCGCCCATTTTCAAGTAATGCTTCCCGCGTTGTTGCGTGACTTTCACGCTCACGCTGTCGGCGTCCGGCCGCTGGTCCCATGCGCCGCCGCGAGGTCCCATCGCTACCCAGTATTCGCTATTGTTTGTGCCCAAAATCGACATGCGCGGAAGCAATACCGGAATACGCGAATCCTCAAACACCGGCTTGTAGAAACTGGAGTTCGGCCAGATTTTCGCCCATCCGCCGCCATCGGCGTATGACGTGCCGAACTGGGAAGAATCGACGAAGGAATGATAGGTGGCGTTCACGTTCAGCACCGTGCGCGCGCTCAACATGTAGACCGCGTCCCCGCTATAGGAGGCGGCGTCGCGCTGGCTTCCGCGGTCCGAAACGAAGAACTCCGAACCCGTTGGATTCGAAGTCGTCACCGGAGTCCAGAGCTTGCTGTAGCGGCCGTACACCCGCAGTTTCTCGCTGTGAACGTAGTCCACCCTGTCGAGAATATTGTGATAGGCGTACTCGATCGGCATCGGCGCGTAGTAATTGTTGATGCGATACGGGCCGTCGCCCGGACGGTTTGGCTTCCAGAGATTCGACATGTACTTCGTGGCGATCGGATCCTGCATTGACGCCGGGATGATGTTGCCCGGAAGCGGCATGCGGGTCACCGTCCGGCCATCAGCCGAGGTCTGCGTCGTCCACGGGTCGTAGATGGTCCGCAGTCCCCCCACCGCGTTCAGCGACTGTGAGAAATTGCCGGCCCGTTCAAGGTCGGTCGGCAATGTGTTCAGCAGATCGTTTGGATCGGCTTTCTTCCACTGCTCGTAAGAGAAGAAATTGAACAGCTTGCCTTTAAGGATCGGATTCCCGAATGTTCCGCCGAATATATGCGTGCGGCCCTTGTTAATGGTGCGGAACACCCGGTTCTCCAACGCGTTCGCCCATGGATACTGCCCTTGATAAAACGCGTTTCCGTGCCATTCGTTGCTTCCGGATTTCATCACCAGGCTCACCGCGGAGCCGGAGCTATGCCCAAATTCGGCGTCCACCGCGTTCTGCTGCACGTTCACTTCCTGCACGGCGTCCGGTGACGGCATGTAGCTCGTCTTATACCCGATGCCGATCGGGCTGCCGTCGATCTGTAAGTCGTTCGAGTAGTTCCGGCCTCCGCCAATCTCCTGCCGGTTTCCCGACCACGTCATATACGGTTCCACTTCCCGCGCCGTGTCGCTCTGCACCACGGATGGGTCCAGTCTCGCCAGCAGCAGCGGATTGCGCCCGATCTGCGGCAGGTTGCTCACCAGTTCTTTGTCGATGGTGGCTTCCAGTCTGCTCGTATTGAATTGCACCGTACTCGCCTGGCCCGTCACCGTCACTGTTTCCACGACATCGCCCGCTTTCAAGCTGACGTCCACGGTCACATCGGCGCGCGATTGCAGCACAACGTTGGTCTGAACGAATTTATTGAAGCCTCGGGCGTCCACCGACACGCTATAGGTGCCGGGCAGCACAAGGTCGAACAAGTAGGATCCGCGTTCGTCGGTCTGGCGCGTGCTCGCCACGCTCGTGTTCACGTTGGCTAGAGTTACCGTGGCGCCCGGTATGGCCGCCTGCGTCGTATCGATAACGGTTCCTTGCACTCTGCCCCGGTACTCCTGGGCGTACAGGGCGGCGGCCAGAGTAGCCGAAAGAGCGGCTGTTGCGATCCTAATTCTCATTCTTCTCCACCTCGAGAGGCCACGACTATATCACAGGCGGAAACCTTTACGGAACCTCCGGCTCCTCAATAAATAAAACCTTGTTTACCGTCACATTCCGCCTGATTTCCACCGCGCCGCCCGGCCAGCGCACCTCCACCGACACGGCGGCATTCTCCGCGCCCAGCCCGAAATGCACGCGCGGATCGCTCGATGACAGGAAACCGATGCTGGTAGTCGCGTGGTTATGAAGCACGCGTCCGGATGCCGTTGTCACTTTGATCGCCGCTCCCAGCCCATCGCGGTTCGACCTTCGGCCCCGGAGTTTCACCACAAGCCAATTGGACCCGTTATCGGCCGAATTAAGCAGAATGCGCGGCTTGCGGCCAAGTGAAGTCACTACAATGTCCATGAACCCGTCGTTATTCAAATCCGCGAAAGCCGCCCCGCGCTGGTATCCATTACGTAGAAAATCGCCGCCCAATTCCTTCGATATATCGGCGAACCTGCCGCCTTGCTCGTTCTCGAACATCGTATCGTGCTGCTCCGCGTTCGCCCGCAGGTTGTCCACGTCGCCGTTCGCCGAAAACAGGTCTTTCCAGCCGTCGTTGTTGTAGTCGATAAATCCGCCGCCCCACCCCGAATATGGTTCGCTCAGGGTGACAATGCGCGTGGCCGGAGATACATAGCGGAAGGACTGTCCGCCCACGTTCCGGAATAGTCCCCAGATCTGACCCATCAAGTCGTTATAGAAGATATCGGGCCAGCCGTCGTTGTTGTAATCCTTCAAGTCGGCGCCCATTGCCGAGACCATCGCCGCGTCGTCGTTGTATGCGGCGCCTAGTAACAGTCCCCGTTCCTTAAATGAGCCGTTTTTCTGATTCACAAACAGGAAATTCCGTTCGGTGTCGTTGGCGATGAAGACGTCCATCCATCCGTCGCCGTTCACATCCGCCACTCCGATGCCCATTCCTTTCCCCGGCTCGCCCCCCATGCCCGATTGGTCGCTTACGTCCACGAACTTTCCGCCCCCCGCGTTGCGGTAAAGCCGGTGGGGCACGACCGGATAAGTCTTCGGATGGCAGTAGAATTCCACTTTGTCTTCCCGCACGCAGCGGCGGTCGGTCTCCGGCGTCCATCGCGTGTAATTCGATACCGCCAAATCCAGCCGGCCGTCGTGGTCATAGTCCAGCCACGCTCCCTGGACGCTCAAAATCCCGGCGGGCTTCGAAAGTCCGGCCGTCGCGGACACATCGCGAAAAGTGCCATCGCCGTTATTGCGATAGAGCGTGTTCGCCCCCGCGTTGGCGACAAACAAGTCCGTCCAGCCATCGTTGTCGAAATCGCCGGCGGCCGCGCCGAAGCTATATCCCAGCGTCTCGCCCGTAAGTCCGGACCGCTGCGAGACATCCTCGAATGTGCCGTCGCGCCGGTTCCGAAGCAAAGCGTTATGGAACGAAGCGCTCGTCTTCTTCAACTCGGGAAAACTCGCGCCGTTCGTAAAGAATAGGTCCATCCATCCGTCGTTATCGAAGTCGATAACGGCCACCCCGCCGCACATCGGCTGCGGAAAGTACTTTCGGCCCGTGAATCCGTTATTGGTCACGTACGAAAAAACCGACGCGTCCGCGACATCCCTATAGCGCGGCCTCTTTGCCCCCGCCTGCGGATTCGCCGCCGATAGCGCCAGAAACCCCGCGAGAAGCGCGTACTTCAAACGGATACTTCGCCGGACAGCCACGCCAACAAGAATACAGCGCTTTCCAAAAGGCCTCCGCCCAACCTGCGAAAAAGCGGAACCTCGAATCCCCAGCTAAAATAGTGAAAATGTCCGTCACTACTGCCAAGGCCCACGCGTGAGCCTCATCGCCCTCACCGTCCTCGGCTCCGGTACCAGCGTCGGCGTCCCCTCCATCGGTTGCAATTGCGACGTCTGCACCTCCGCCGACCCCCGCGACAACCGCCTCCGTCCCTCCGTCTGGCTCCGCTACAACCATCGCGACATCGTCATCGACACCACCCCCGACTTCCGTTACCAGGCCCTCCGCGTCCGCATGCCCAAGCTCGACGCCATCCTCCTCACTCACGGCCACGCCGACCACATTCTCGGCCTCGACGACGTCCGCCCCTTCAACTTTCGCCAGTCCGGACCCATCCCCGTCTACGGCAGCCCCGCCACCCTTGAAATCGTCCGCCGCGTCTTTCAATACGTCTTCTCCGACGAACGCAACGAGTCCAGCCGCCCCAAACTCGAAACCGTCCCGCTCGATGGCGCGCCATTCGATCTCTATGACGAACGAATCGTGCCCATCCCACTCCTCCATGGGTCCATGCCCGTCTACGGCTTCCGCATCGGCAAGCTGGCCTATCTAACGGATCACAGCCGCATCCCCGACGAATCCATGCCCCTCCTCGAAGGCCTCGATACCCTCTTCCTCGACGCGCTCCGCTACAAGCCCCACCCCACCCACTCGACAGTCGCCCAGTCGCTCAATATCGTCGAAGCCCTGCGGCCTCGTATGACCTACTTCACCCACATCTGCCACGACCTCGGCCACCAGCGCACCGAGAGCATGCTCCCCGATAACGTCCGCCTCGCCTATGACGGCCTCACCGTCGTCGTGGAGGCCTAACCCCAATGGAACTCTTCCGTTCGCTAGCCGCCGCCAAAGGCCAATTCGGCCCCTGCGCCCTCACCATCGGAAACTTCGATGGCACCCACCTCGCTCACCAGGCCCTCTTTCAAGAGGTCGCCCTCCTTGCCAAGTCCCGCCAATGGCGCCCGGCCGCCCTCACCTTTGACCCCCATCCCGCCCGCATCGTCGCTCCGGACCGCGCCCCCCAACGCATCACGTCCTTCCAGCAGCGCGTCGAAGTCATGACCGCCTGCGGTATCGAGAAGGTGCTAATCCTCCCATTCACCCCCGAACTCGCCAAGGTTTCCCCGGATTCCTTCGTCCGCGACATGCTCGTCGGCGCTCTCAACACCAAGGCCATCGTCGTCGGCGACAACTTCCGCTTCGGCCATAAACACGCCGGCGACATGCACCTGCTAGCCGAACTCGGCCTCGAACTCGGCTTCTCCACCCACATTGAGCCCGCCATTCGCTCCCGCTACGGCGTCATTTCCTCCACGCTCGTTCGCGAAGCCATCGGCTCCGGCCGCATGGATAAGGCCACCCGCCTCCTCGGCCGTCCCTATGGGCTCATCGGCGCCATTATCCCAGGCCACGGCATCGGCTCCAAACAGACCGTCCCGACACTCAATATGGACCCAACCAGCGAAGTTATCCCGCCCAACGGCGTCTACATCACCCGCACCCGCGACCTGGACGCCATTCGCTCCTGGAACTCCATCACCAACATCGGCCACCGGCCCACCTTCAACGGGGTCGGCCTATCCATCGAGACCTTTCTGCTCGATCCATTCGACGGCCAACCCCCGGCCAACATCGAGGTCCAGCTCCATCGCCGCGTCCGCGACGAACGGAAGTTCGAGTCGCCCGAAGCCCTGAAAACCCAGATCTTCCGCGATGTCGCCCGCGCCAAAACCTACCACCGCCGCCTCGCCAAATGGCGCCCGGCTTTATGAGCTCCCCTCAACGACATGAGCATTTCAGCGGGTAAACGTAAGCGCCTCGTCGCCCTCTCCGATGAGCGCGGCGTCATCGCCGCCGCCGTCGTCACCCAGGACATGACGGAAGAGTTCAAAGTCGCGGTTTTCAAGGTCCTCACACCGCCACGCGAGCGCCATTCTTCTCGTCAAACTCGCCGCGCTTCAGCCGCTCGTAACTTTCCACTTCTTCCCGCATTTGAAGGTAAAACGACTCCATAGGGTCAGTGACGCGCTTGATCTCCTCGTCGCTTAGACCGGCTCCCTTGAGCCTTACCCGATGATCGGCGATCCGGGTTCGTTCCTCTTCAAGACGAGCCGACGCCTCCTGATACTCCGTCTCGTTTCGAATCATCACTGACCTCGATAATTGATAGTGGCGATGCCCATGATCGTTGAACTGGCGATTCCGCCCATCCAGCACCATCATGCCGGCCGGCGAAGCGGCGTCGTAACGGCGTATTCGACCGACATGGGATTCGCCATGCGCTTTGAAGCCTCAAGGATCTCGAATCCCACCATGTTGCCGCCGGCGTCGTAGTCCAGGATGAAGCCGGGCTTATCCTGATCGCTTTCCGCGACTGGCGAGTCGCTGAACAGGACGCTGAGGACATCCACTTCAGGATCGTATATTACTTTCATTTGGCGCTCCAGTACTTGTCAATCTTAGTGGTCCGGTAAGCGGTAATAATCACGGGCGGCTGTTCATCCTCGCCCACCACGACTCGCAACAAATACATTTTCCCATCTTCGAACCGTACGCGCGACTGGTAAATCGAACGGCCGTTGCCGGATTCGTCGACAAGTCTTTGTTCCGGGTGGTCCATTACAGCCTGGACCAAGGTGAGCGGGATGTCCCGGCGGGTCATCTCCCATTCGGCATGGCGGGAAAGGCGAAAGTCCATGGTTGACCTATCGTACGCCCCCAATGGTGGGCTCCAGGCCGGACCGTACCGGTTCCGCACGTATCTCCCTGTCCAGTAGCTGAGCGGGGCCTCCGGCGGCGCCGGATTGAACGATCTGTGACTGACGGGGGTGCGCGGGATGTATCTTGCGAGAGAACACGGCCGCAGTTAAGGCCCTTTTTTCATTGGAGCGTATGCCCCAAG
>JBJXFL010000091.1:0-6619 GCA_046155405.1 Bryobacteraceae bacterium
GGAGCGGACCCTTGACGCCGAGGACCGCTTTGAGAGGATCGGCACGGGGGAGACAAGCGCGATAAATCCCGGCGCCAAGCAAGACGAATTCCGCCGTGATTGGCGCAATAGATCGCGACCCGTTACAGTACGGGGTGCTGATGGAATCAGTTACCGACTTGAGCCGTACACAAAAGGAAAGGCTGTGTATGCGATTCCATATTGGGGATTAGCGACAGCCGCACGAGATGCGCATAAACGCGGCAAACCGCAGGTAAGCGTTGGCAATTCCATCAAGTACGCGATTTCAAACATGCGTGGCTGGATATTGGATACAACCGGGAAGAAGTTCGACGTACGAGTAGTTAGCGCGAAGTTGGAGTCAGTTCGACCTCAGGATCGCTAGCCCTGCGAAGCCCTTGGTGATACCCATCCTGCCCCGTCTTAAGAACGGCCTTGGCTTCCCGCTACTTGTGCCCATACAGTGCTGCCAGAATGGGCCAGCCGTGAAGCGCTGGGAACATTGGGTCGTGTCGGGACAGCGCGAGAGCGCATAGAGATCGCCGTCCCAGATAGCGCTGTGGATTGGATGGTACCAAACCCATGAAAAAGGCACGCACCCACGTTGGCAAGGCTCGGACCTAGGCGGGAAAAGCCAGGGTAGTGCATTGATTGAACTGTGCCGGAATTTGTGCGGACCCAGTACATAGCGGGGTTGCTCGCTGTAGCTCAATCGAATGTCCTTTCCCCCGCTAACCGAAACAAAACGAACAGCGAATAGCAAAGGGTCGCAAGTAGTGCGACCCCTGCTAAGTGACTGATTGTAGGTTGCTTAGCGGCTTCGAACCAGAGGGTCGGCCGTTCGAATCGGTCCGGGCGCACCACATACTCTATCGCCGCCAAATTATTTCGTCCGGCGGAAAGCGCCTACAGATCCAGCTTCTTTAGGTAAGCGATGCTCTGTTTCAGACTAATCATCGGGTCGCCCGATGTCTGATCCTGTTCAACGAAGAAATGCTTCGTACCCGATTCATGGGCCGCCTTCAAAATCTTCGGCAACTCTAGCACACCGGCGCCGGCTTCCTTGAAAGCTTCCTTCGGTATCTTTTCGTTATAGCGAACGGTGATGTTGGGGCCGAGGTCTTTCACATGCATCAAAGGCACGCGCCCCTTGTATTTGGTCAACACCGTGATGGGGTCCACTCCGCCGACGGCGGCCCACATGATGTCGAGTTCCAGGCCGACCAGCGCCGGGTCGGTGGATTCCATCAGCACATCGAGCAAATTTCCCTTGCCGCCCGCCACCGGCTCAAATTCAAAAGCATGATTGTGATAGCAAAGTTGCGTGCCGGCGGCCTTGCATTTGGCGCCGGCTTTGTTCAAAGTATCGGCGAGCTTCTTAATGACGTCAACGCCGCCGCGATCGGCTGGCGCGATGTACGGACACACCACGTATTTGAAGCCCTTCGCTTTAGCGTCATCGAGCGCCGCGTTTAGCTTATCCTGCTCCGCGGTGAACAAGCGTGTGTCGATATGCAGGCTCACCGGCTTTAGCTTCGACGCCTTCAATGCATCCCAAATCTTCGGCAGGTTGCCGCGCACGGCCTCCACTTCGTTGTAGCCGGCTTCCCGCAGTTGATCCAGGATGGCCTTTGGTTGCGAGTCGATTACACTGCGCAGCGTGTATAGCTGGCAGCCGACATTCTTCATCTTGCGGGCTTGCAGGCTGAGCGAACCCGCGGCGAGTGAGGCGAGCGCTTGGCGGCGATTCATACGAGTTGTCTTCCATGATACTCGCTTATGCCAAGTCATCGATCAACACTTTTTGACCGGCGGTTGCGATGCGGAAGCCGTAGAGGGCGAGGGCGGCGAGGAACAGGATCGAGAGCGTGTTGGAGGAGGCGTACCAGTTGCCGAAATTCAGGTCGGGAGAAAACTGGCTCATCAGATAGTGGCAACCGAGTACGACGACCGTCGCGAGGAGTCCGAAACGCAGCAGATAGAGAATCAGCAGACCGTCGAGCAGAAACGAGATTCCGAATGTAAACCAGGGAATAGGCGAGTTCATCGCGCCGATGGTGGCAAAAACGGACGCGGTGGCAACCAGGGCCAGCCATTGATTGCGTAACAGCATGCGTAGGCCGAGCAACAGAAAGACCAGGTAAGTGGCGTTCCCGAGGCTGTTGGCGAACAGGGAAACCAGGGCGGCGAATTGAAAGCGAACGCCCGTCAGGGCTTGCAGGTAGCCGTCCGTGGGGTCGAGGCGCAGATTCTTTTCCGCCACATTGGTGATCATGGCGAGCAACGAGATTGCCATGCCTCCGGCGATGCCAAACAAGATGTGGCGGCCAACCAGAGGATCGGTGAATCGCCCCGAGAATAGGCGCGCCCAGGCAACCAACATCTCCGGCCAGCGCCGGCGGACGTGCGGTTCCAGCGCCATATACATGGTGCCGAACAGCACACCGGAAAAAATGCTGAAGGCCATCCAATTCGTCAGTGCGCGATTGATGTTTTGAATTGTGTTGTAGTGCGCCTCCAGTAAGCAGGCGATGAATGCGAAAACTGCGACCAGGAGGCCCAGGAGCCACGCACCGTGGCGATCGCTGCGCCCCGCTTTCCAGTTTCGCCAGGCGAGCCAGCCCGCAAATACATAGCCGCTCAACTGAAACAGAAACCCCAGGCGGCCGCTCCAGTCGGGACCCGTCTTTTTGGCACTCGTCTCCGCCGATTTACCCCAATCGATGTAGACGGCGAGGAACACCGGCAGGCCCCGGAAAGCGGCGGCCTCGACACGGAAGGCATGGGGAATCTGTTGAGAGATGGTGCCTTTCCAGGCGGCGCGTTGATCGAAACTGACGAGGGGAAGGCGCTCCGGTTCGGTGGGAGTGAACATGGTTGAGTCGAGATCGGCAAGACGGAAAAGTTGACTCCAATCGTATGGACCCGGCCGGCTTGGTCCAGACATCGTGGGGAGCGCAAGGAAATAGCGGAGCCGGCCTTCCGGGTCGAGATAGAGTCGAATCATCCCGGCGGTGGCCATTGGCGGATCGGATTCCGTCGGATGGACGCTGCGGTCGTTGGCCGGCCACAAGGGTTCAGGACTGGAACGATACCAGAAGTTAACGAGCGAGGGGCGGGTATGCGCCAGGTGTTCCCAGGCCTTGCCGCCGAACGCTTTGTTGAGCTGTTCCTGATAGTCACCGTCGCGGCTAAAACCATAAATAATATCGGCGGGTTTATCCGGATAGCCAAGTTGAACGATCATCTCCTTGGCTTTCTGCGCAAGGGCGTCGGTGGGTTGGTCGAACGGGATTTTGTCGAGCAGCGAGACCTGGACGTTCAGCGTCGCGACACCAAACCAACCCGCGACAATGGCGGCAATCAGCAGCAGCGCATGGCGCGGGCGGAGGCCGTCGCTGCCACCGGAAGCGGCGACCATCTCCGGCGTAGGCGTTTCCCCAGCCGCCAGCGCGGCGGCGAGCGGGTCGCCGCCGGGGAGCGCGGCGGAAACGGCCAGCGCGCTCGACGGCCGCCGCGCCGGTTCGGGCGCAAGGCAGCGCTCGATGACGCGCTCAATCGCCGGGTCGAGATCTTTGACGAGGCTTGAAAGCGACGGCGCGGAGCCATCGTCTTTGATGCGCTGCAACTCGGCGCGGGTGTCGGCCTGATGGGCGCGGCGGCCGCTGAACATTTCATACAACAACAGACCCAGCGCGTAGATATCGCTTTTTTGCGTGACTTCCAGGCCACTCAACTGCTCGGGCGCCATGTAGGCGGGCGTGCCGGAGCGGACATCGGTCTGGACATGTTCGGCCAGACCGGCGAGGCCGAAATCCGTGATAACAAGCTGGCCGCGGCTGTTCAATAGAATATTCGCCGGTTTCAAATCGCGGTGCAGAACGCCCTTATCGTGCGCCGCGGCCAGACCGGCGCAGAGTTGCCGCGCGAGTTCGATGCCCTTGTCCTGCGGCAGACGGCCGATGCGCTTTAACAGCGTCGCCAGGTCCTCACCGTCCACATATTCCATGGAAAGATATGGCTGTCCTTCGGCTTCGCCGAGATCGTAAACGCGGCAGACGTTCGGATGCGAAACCTGGCGCGCGACGCGGACTTCGTTACGGAAGCGGTTCAGCGTCTGCTCGTCGTCGGCCATCTCCGCGGGGAGGAATTTCAACGCCACCGGTTGACCGAGAATAAGGTCGTTGGCGCGATAGACTTCGCCCATGCCGCCGCGGCCGACGATGCTGACGATGCGGTAGCGCTGATTTAGAAGCGTGCCTGGCGGGAAACGTCCTTCGTCGATCGACGACGAAGAGGTGAGCGAGGGATTCGATCGCTGCGTCTGCGTGTTGATGGCGTCGGCGTCTGGCGGCATGTCAGCTTAGTATGACTTGTTCGAAGGCGTGTCCAAGCGCGAGAACGGACCAGTCCGCGCCGGCCCGGCCTACGATCTGCAAGCCCACCGGAAGGCCGTCGGGGGTGAGACCGGCGGGAACGCTGAGCGCGGGGACGCCGAGGATGGAAATATAGTAGCAACTGCGCATCCAATCGATGTAAGTTGCCATGGGGCGGCCGTTGATCTCGGTGACGTAGGGCCGCTCGATATCGAAGGGCGGAACCTGGACCGTGGGAAGAACGAAGAACTCGTAGTTTTCCTGAAAGAGTTGGGTTCGTTTGCAAAGCGCGTCGCGTTTGGCGTGTGCGGTTTCGATGTCCGACTGGGTCAGTTTCGCGCCGCGATCGATTTCCTGAAGGACCGTTTCCTTCACTTTGTCGCGGGGCTTGTCAGCGTGATTGGTGTGGAACTCGAAGGCACGGAGAACGCGGAAGGCTTCGTCGGCGTCTTCAAAATCGGGCTGAGCGTCGTCGATGCGGCAACCGATGGTTTCGAAGTGGCGGCGGGCTTTATCGACGGTTTCGCGCACGACCGGATGAAACGGCATGCCGTCGATTTCGCCGAGCCACGCGATGCGCGTTCCGGTGAAGCTGCGCTCGATTTCCGGGGGATTGTCCACCCCGGCGAGCACGGACAGAAGCATCGCGGCGTCGGCCGCGTTGCGCGCCATCGGTCCGTTGACGGTGAGAGGACTTCCCGGGCAACGGTTGGGCACGATGGGCACCAGTCCCGGCGTGGGCCGGAGGCCGGTGACGCCGCAGAAACTCGCCGGATTGCGCAATGAGCCGCCGGTATCGGAACCATCGGCCAGCGCGATCATGCCGGTCGCAAGTGCCACGGCTGCGCCGCCACTCGATCCGCCGCAAGTCTTGGAGGTGTCGTAGAGATTGCGCGTTTTGCCGAAAACGGGATTGAACGTCTGCGAGCCGGCGCCAAACTCCGGCGTGTTCGTCTTGCCGACGCAAACCGCCCCGGCGGCTTTCATGCGGCGAACGATCTCCGTATCGAAGTCCGGCACGTAGTCGGCGAATAGCGGCGAGCCGAACGTCGTGCGGATGCCGCGCGTTTCCTGCAGATCCTTGTATGCCACCGGGATCCCGTGCAATGGACCAAGAAACTCGCCGCGCGCGGCGGCACGGTCCGCCTGTTGCGCCTGCGCCCGCGCCAGTTCCGGCGTGAACGTGACAATCGCGTTTAGTTCCGGATTGCGGCGGGCAATCGTGTCCAGATGCGAGTCCAGCACTTCCAGCGCCGATACCTCCCGGGTGCGCAATCGGCGGCTCAATTGGCGGGCTGAAGTCATTACACTTTGGTATACTAAGAACGCTATTCGCACAAGTGGCGGAGTGGCGGAATTGGCAGACGCAGCAGACTCAAAATCTGCCGTACTTCACTGTGCGTGTGGGTTCAAGTCCCACCTCCGCCACCACTTGTTTAGCTAATCGAATCAATGGGTTAGCGTCCGAATCCTGAGCGTGAGTCACTGAGGTGCCGAGCGTGCCTTGATGGACTCGCCTCATAATCGTTTTGGTCCTATCTTGGTACTCGCTGGAGTATTTTAGATAGTGCCGCCGTGCTGGGAACTGAGGCAAAGTGAGGGTAGCCTGAAACGCTATCACGGGGACGGAAAGCGGCGTAAGTAGGGGCGGGTAATCGAACTGGAGGGAATATGAAGTGGCTGGTAGAAATAAAAATGGCCTTGATTGGGCGCGCGCCCCCGCTAGTCGGGGTTTTAGCATTAACTATGGGCCTGGGCTCTATTCACATGTTTGCCGCTCGACCGGAGACTTGCGAAGAAATGAGATCTGCATTCACGGCGTTTAACCGTGAACATAAGTTCGGGGCGTCAAGGCCGGCCGCGACTAAAGAACTCACGGAATCTACTTTTGGCCGACCAGACAGCGTCAAGCCATTTGGGTTCAGTACGCAATGGATCTACGAGATAGAAGGTTGCGAAGGGATGTTCACTTTTGGCGCATCTGGCGCGATGTATGTTTTTACGTTGGGCGAAACGGACGGTCCGCCGAAGCCGGGGCAGATATTGGCTTTTGACGAATATCTGGAGTAGTCAAAGCGCCTTGTCGATCTCGAAATGACAATCGCCGAAGTCCGGTCAGCACTAGTGCTTACTTGCAATATTACATTTATGTATTAAAATGTTTGGGAGATGCCCAGACACGCCCCTGTATTTGAATGCTCGGCCGAAGACAAGGCAATTTTGATTGCGATCAGTAAGAGCGG
>JBJXFL010000013.1:0-2801 GCA_046155405.1 Bryobacteraceae bacterium
CGATTTTTCCCTGGATCTGTACGCCTACTACATGGCTGCGTCGCAAGGGCTTCGGGTCGAACGATTCCCGGTTCGATTCGGCGAACGGGCGCACGGGGTTTCTCATTGGAACGTAAATTGGAAGGCGAAAGCGAAGTTCGTCAAACGGACTGCCGCGTATAGCTTTCGATTGCGGCGGGAATTGAAAGGCTTGCGATGAAAATAATCCGGCACCGGCGGAACACCAAGGCAGACCTTGCCGCGACTCATCACGAATACGGTGTGGAAGTGGATATCAGAAGCTACGGCTCGGATCTGATCATTCACCACGACGCGTTTACCGAGGGCGAGCGATTCGAAGACTGGCTGACGGCCTACGCGCATCAGACGTTGATCCTTAATGTCAAGGAAGAAGGACTGGAAGACCGGTTGCTCGTTCTCATGAAGGAACACGGTATCGAAGACTTCTTCTTCCTGGATCAGTCGTTTCCGTTTCTGGTCAAAACGGCGAGAAGCGGCGAGCGCCGCTGCGCGGTCCGCGTGTCCGAATTTGAAAGCGTTGAGACCGCTCTCGGATTGGCCGGAATGATCGATTGGGTCTGGGTGGACTGCTTCACCCGCTTCCCGTTGTCGGGCGACGACGCAAAACGGTTGAAGGCGTCGGGGTTAAGGCTCTGCCTGGTCTCCCCTGAGTTACAGGGCCGGACCGATCCCGCGGAGATCGCCGCAATGCGGCTCCTCCTTGCCGAATTGGGCATTCAGGCTGATGCCGTCTGTACAAAGACTCCCGAGCGATGGAATTAGGACTTAAGTCGCTTTGGCGTGAGCCGATGTTCCGGATTGGCCTGTTTATCCGGCTGATCTTGGTGGTCTTCGCTGTGCCATCGGTGCAACTGAAGTGGTTCGTCCCCTTCTTGCGGGCGGCGTTGCATAATCCATCCATCGATCCGTGGACAAGCCATTTGGCGGCCGGCGGAGACGCCATGTCGTTCCCTTATGGTCCGGTCATGTATGTTATCCATCTTCCGCCGGTATTGCTGGGCGCAGCCATCGACGAGTGGGCCGGAATGGACTTTTTCGCGCTCGCTGCTTTCGGATTGACCATTCTAGCGCTGGATATCGGATGTTTATCCTTGTTGGTCCGCCTGCTCCACCAGAGTGTTAGGCGCGTCGTCGGTTTATACTGGCTCTCCCCAATCGTTCTGTATATCTGTTATTGGCACGGGCAGACCGACTTAGTTCCCGTCTTTTTTCTTCTTGCCTGTCTGCACGCGATCGAGCAGCGGCGATTTACGGCCGCCGGCGTGGGACTCGGCTTCGCAATCTCGGCGAAATTAAGCATGATCCTCCCGGTCCCGCTTTTGATTATCTATTTCTTACGAAATAAACGAATTGGCTCGGGTGTGATTCCGTTCGCCGCCGCCGCCGCCGCCGTCGCGCTTCTGGTCCAAGGTCCATTTCTGCTCTCGCACGGTGTTCAGCAGATGGTCCTGCGGAGCCCCGAGATTGACAAGATCTACCGGGTGGCGCTCTCAATAGGGGAATTTCACTTCGTCTACATCCTGCCTTTGACTTATCTCCTATTGCTCTATGGCGCCTGGCGGATTGGTCGAATGAGCTTTGCGTTGCTCTACGCATTCCTCGGCATCGCGTTCTTTCTTGTACTCTTACTTACGCCCGCTTCGATCGGCTGGTTTCTCTGGACCGTACCGTTTCTGGTTGCGCATCAGGCCTCCGGTGGACGCCCGGCGATCTTGCTTGTTAGCGCATATTCCGCTTTGTTGATTGGATTTCACCTTGCAAATTCGTCTGGCGCCTACGTTAGAGGTGTCGAGTGGCGGCTCCTGGATCCTCTGCTGCCCGCCACAACTCGGACCATGGTTCATCTCCATTCTCTCTGGCTCACCGTCTTAACCGCGATTGGCGGAATGATAGCCCTTCGAATGATGCGGGAGGGCATTCAGAGAAACGACTACTTCAGGCTGAGCAGGCGGCCCTTGGCGATTGCAATTGCCGGTGATTCCGGTTCGGGCAAAGACACCCTAGCGCGTGCACTCGCGGGTTTGTTTGGCGAGCGCTCGGTCGCCAGTATTTCCGGCGACGACTATCATAATTGGGACCGGCACGCGCCGATGTGGAAGGCGATGACTCACTTGAATCCCCAAGCTAACGACTTGATGGCGTTTTCCAGGGATGTGCTGTCGCTCCTGGACGGAAACGAGGTCTATTCCCGCCACTACGACCACAAATCGGGTCGATTCCAGAAGGCGTCCGCAATTGGGAAGAACGACGTAATACTCGTGTCTGGCCTTCACGCCTTAGCTATCCCGGCATTGCTGCGCCGGTTCGACGCCAAGTTATACCTTGATATGGCCGAGCCGCTCCGCAGATTCTACAAGATGAGACGGGATGTGCTGGAGCGCGGACACTCGGCCGATGCAGTCAATGAATCTCTGGACCGCCGCTATCCGGACGCACAGCGGTTTGTTCACCCGCAAGCCAGCGCCGCGGATATCATATTCTCCTTGGAGCCGGTTAATCCTGATTCGATAGAAGACATCCATGTGACGCGTGAACCGGATTTGCGAATCGGAGTAACCCTTCGGGGGGGCGTTCACCATGAGCGCCTTGTCCGTATTCTGATCGGCTTGTGCGGCCTAAATGTGGATCTCGCGTGGTTACCCGAAGCCGGGGGAATTCAAATTGCGATCGAGGGACACGCGGACGCGGAAGACATAGCTATGGCGGCGGGCCTATTGATACCGCATATGGACGAGCTGCTCGCGGTCGAGCCGGAGTGGCGCGATGGTATGATTGGCGTC
>JBJXFL010000011.1:0-3091 GCA_046155405.1 Bryobacteraceae bacterium
AAAAAATGCCAAAACTATTGACGGATGCCGATCACTAGCTCACACTGAGGAAGCCCTGCGTCGCTACGCTCCGATCTGATCGGCATGAGATCGGATTGACTGATCGGCATCATCGGAATGCGCAGACCGGGACCGAGACCTATTCCTACCCCGGCGCCACGACGACGGCAACCGATGCGGCGGGCAAGGCGACGTCGACGACGGCGGATGCGTTGGGGCGAGTTCTTTCCGCCTCCGACGGATCGTCATCCGCAAGTTACAAACATACCGTGCTCGACGGCCTTACCGAGGTAACACAAACGGACAGCACCAGCTACAGCAGCGCCAAGACACAGACGCGAACTTTCTTGTATAGTTCGCTGGGGCGCCTGACCTCGGCGACGAACCCGGAGGCCGACAGTGCCACGACGTACACCTATTTCCCGAATGGGACACTCAAGACGAAGACCGACCCTCGGGGCGTGGTGACAACCTACGCCTACGATCGTCTCAACCGCCCAGTGAAGAAGGACTACTCGGCGACAACTCCTGTTACGCCCGCCGTGCGCTACTGCTACGACGGGAAGAAGTACGATCTGGCGACGGACGCCTGTGTGGCCGCCTCTCCAAGCCGGACCGACTTTGCTGTGGGCGCGGTGACGGATGAAGCGGTCCACTCCGGCGGGGTGCTGATTTCGCGGACCGAGTACACAGCGATCGACCGATTGGGCCGGGTGACGGCGAGCAAGCAGACGACGGAAGGGCTGACGGCGAAGGCGTTTTCGTATGTCTACGCCGCGGGCGGGGCGCTGCAGAAAGTTCAGTACCCGTCGTTGCGCTGGGTGAGCTACGAAGTGAACGGCGCGAATCGGGTGAAAGCGGTGAAGAATGGCGACACGGGCAGCGCCTACTATCTGCAGAATGCGAGCTACAAGCCGATGGGGGCGATGGCGGCGGCGACGTTCGGGTTGAGTACCGCGAACCAGTGGACGGAGAGTTGGGAGTACAATAGCAGCCAGCAGGCGCAGAAGCTGCGCGTGAAGAAAGGCGCCCAGACGTTGCTAGGTCTGGACTGGATCTATTCGAACACGGCGAACTATGACAGCCCAACCGAGTTGTGGGTGGACCAAGGGACCGACAATAACGGAAACTTGCGCACGGAGAAGCTGTCACCGATCGGGGCCGGGAGCGTGGATCGGAACTATGGGTACGACGGAGCGAACCGAGTGACGAGCTACGCGGAGACCGGGAAGAGCCAGACGTTCGGGTTCGACGCTTTTGGGAACGTTTGGCAGACGAGTTCCACCGGGGTGACGGCGATGCCGCAGAACGGCCCGGCGAGTTATCAATTGAACACGAGCGGGACGGGGGTGAGGAACCGGATCAAGGACGCGCAGCACGATGCGGCTGGGAATTTGCAGCAGTATTTGCTGGCGGGGGCGCAGACGGCGAGTTACGATGCCGAGGGGCGGGTGTCGCAGATTTCCGGCGGCGGCGTATCGGCGACTTACACTTACGACGCGGGGGGCAGGCGGGTGAAGCGGGAAGTGGGGGGCTCGCCGACGGTTTACTACGTGTACGGGGCGGGCGGGGAGTTGATGGCGGAGTACGGCGGCGCGGCGGACGCGGTGGCGACGAAGTATTTGGTGACGGACCATCTGGGCTCGACGCGAATGGTATTGGATGGGGCCGGGGATTGCAAGCAGCGGATGGATTACGCGCCGTTTGGGGCGCAGGTGCCGCGGAGCGGAGAGGCTTGTTACACCGGCGCGGCGACGAATGGGATACCGGAGTTCACGGGGAAGCAGAGGGATGGGGAGACGGCGGGGACTTCGACGCCTGGCCTCGATTACTTTGGGGCGCGGTATATGTCGGCGGCTCAGGGGAGGTTTACGAGTCCAGACGCGCCGTTTGCGGATCAGCATCCAGAAGATCCGCAGAGCTGGAATCTCTATGCATACGCGCGGAACAACCCCCTCGTCTTCGTTGACCCGACTGGAGAGGCTATTGAGTTGACGGGAGATCAGAAGGAACGGGACGAACTCCTCAAGCGCCTTCAGGAAGCCACTGGCGACAAGAAGGGCCAATACCTCTACGCGAATAAGGTCGACGGCAAATATTATGTCGGGATCTACGCCAACGGCAAAGATGGAAAGGCAGGGAGCTTCTCGGAACTGGGCAAGGCCGCCGGCCTAGTGGGACAGGTTGTTGGAAGCGATAAGGTTGCAGCCCTGCAGTTGGTTCGCGAAGGAACTGGATCGCCTGCTGGCCCTTTCAAACCTGACAATCCCGCAGCGACTTTCCTAGACCCAGGCAATCCCAATCGAACCCTGTCAGCGCTGTTGAGTGACAAAGCGCCGGCTGTGCTTCCGGCGGAGGTGATGGCGACCGGACTTCCCGGCCGAACGGACCATGGCTTAGTGGCTATTCATGAACTTGGCCATGCGTTCGCGAAGTTTCATGCACGCGACCGAGTATACAGCGGGCCATACGATGTGCAAATGTCTCTCGACTTTGAAAATGCCGCCAGAAGGGACAAGGGCATGCCTCTGCGTCTCCAGCACGGGAAGAATGTTGTTCCGTTGCCCAAACCTCCACGATGAGAAGCTGTATTGCCGGGATCATCGTCGTGGTGTTTGGCGGCTCGGCGTGCGGTCCGAGCTTATCCGATCAAGAAAAGCTCTCGCGTTTGCTTGATGGGCTTCGCTACGTCTGCCAAGTGCCTAACGAGCAGTTCCGTCTCTGTGAGGCCACTGCCGAACGCCCTTCGCGCTATGAGAAGGGGTTCGCTTACGTCCATAGCTTACCAGAGATTTCGGAGTCGCCTGGTGTTTGGCAGGGCGTTCGGAAGCGTGTTTTGGCCGCTGGCTTTCGAATAACGAAAGACGTGGGCAAACGTGGTGAAAACGTGGTCTACCCTTATCAGGGAGGCCAGGCCTTTGAATTAGGGATTTTGGGCCGATCTGGAAGGTACCGCATTTGGGTATTGCCCGGCAGAGGCCTGGCTACGCCGGGTTCGGCGATCAAGCCTGACTCTTCGCTACTGATTGTTCAGCCCAAGTGACCAGCGACTCGTAGGAATCAAGAAAGTGGCGAACAGGCGCGATTCTCA
>JBJXFL010000035.1:0-3623 GCA_046155405.1 Bryobacteraceae bacterium
TACCGGGGCTAACGACGGCCGCCACGGTCGCCGCGATCCCCGCGGTCACCACGATAGCCGCCACCGCCACCACCGCCGCCGCTGCGGGGCGGACGATCTTCACGGGGCCGGGCGATGTTCACCGTCAAGGCGCGCCCTTGAAACTCCTTGTTGTGGAACATCTCGACGGCCTTGTTGGCTTCTTCCACGGTGGACATTTCCACGAAGGCGAAGCCGCGGGATTTGCCGGTAAACTTGTCCAGCATGACGTTGACGGAACTGACAACACCGGCCGGGGCGAAATGCTCCTGCAGATCATTGTCCATCGTTTGGTAGGGGAGGTTTCCTACGAAGAGACGCGATTCATTCATAACAATGCACGTTGGCCGCTTGAAAACTGAGTGGGGAGTTGCTGCCCTGGCAGTAGCTCTGAATGTCGCTATTGGTGGTTAACCGACATCTGTCTTTCTGACACCGACACCGCTGTTTCTTCGCGCCGACGGTTCTGACGCTGAAACAAATCGGCGGCTTAGTCAACCAAAGATTCGGGGTGAAATCCGGACAGGGAAATGGGATGGACTGGCGGTGGCTGGCGACCGGGACGCGAACGTCCGGTCGCCACAATCCGTAAGAATCAGTCGAGCCTCTGCGCGAAGATTGTCTTCGCGCCATCGCGTGTGGATTCCCAGACCGCGACCGGCGTCGCCGCGGGCGAAGCGGACGTGATGGCCGGGAACGCCCCGTCCTCCGCCAGCACCGCCGGTTGCGCCGAACCTTTCTTCATCATCAGCCGCGGCCCGCGCTGCCAGAGATGGAACACCGTGCCGCCGCCCACACCCACCACGGGTTGCAAGCCCTGCTCGCTCAATCTGCTCTCGCCGGTCTCGCCTGCGGCGACGATGGCCTTGTCCCGCCGCCACACGGTCAGCAAATCCCCGCCCGCGCTGAACGCGAGTTGACCGCCATCCATCGGACACGCTTTGAGCGTCCATGTGCCATCACCCAGCTTGCGCGCGGACGAAAACGTCCGGCCTCCGTCCTCGCTCACACTGGCATACATATCCCGCGCGCCCGCCAGCCAGTTGCGCCACATCGCCCACACGCGCTCCCGTTCATCCACCGCCAGCGACGGATGGCAACATTCGCAGATGTGCCCGTCGGGTGACTTGTAGATCAAACGATTTTCGCCCCAGGTGCGTCCGCCGTTCGGCGAAGCAGCGCCCCAGAGTTCCGTCTTGCCGCTGCGCAGATCCAGCCAGGCGGCGTGAACCGTCTCCTTGCCGTCGCCCGCCATCGCGTGCAATCCCTCCCGCGCGGCGTTCGTCACCGAATTGATCCGCGCCGCTGCCGACCATGTCGCGCCCTGGTCCGGGGAGAACCACGCCACCAGATTTCCGTCCGCGTGCGAAATGGCGGACACCACCACGCCTCGCTCCGTGGCCGCTATGCGCGGCCCGCGTCTCCTGCCCAGCGCGGCCTTCTCCAGGCTGCCCACCAACACTGGGCGTTTGAAGGTGCGCCCCTCATCGAGCGAAGCCGCGCAATAGAAGGTGCCGTCCCGTCCGAACGTCACGTAAACCCCGCCCTTCGCGGATACGGCAACTTGTGGCTGCGACGCACCGCGCAATTCCGGCGGAATGATTTCGACGGGACCACTGGCCGGAGCCGGCGCGCACATCGCCAACGCCACGGCCAGCAGGATCAGCTTCAACCTGGATTTCATGGCGCAGTTATCCGCCCGCCCGCGTCCTCCGGTCAAGCACACTTGCCTGTGCTCGGCAGCCGTGACGCTGAGAAAGGTTGCGTCGAATCGTTTGTTTGCGAATATCGCGCGCATGAAATCCCGTTCCACTCTCTACCTTCTCCTCATCGCGCTGTTTTTGCTGACCGGCGTCACCACACCGTCTGCGCAGGACAACGCTCCGGCCGCCCAATTTCAAATCCCGGCCACCGATGATGGCCTGCCCGGCGCGGGGCCGATTCGCCGGGCCGATTGGTTTCGCAAGTTGTGGCAGGAGCGACGCACCCGATGGGCGGCGCGCGTCGAGAAGGATCGCAATGCCGTGGTGTTGCTCGGTGATTCGATCACGCAAGGTTGGGGCGAGGATCTGAGCGCGTGGTTTCCTGGCTTGAAGATCGCCAATCGCGGCATCAGCGGCGATACGTCGCGCGGCGTGCTCATCCGTCTGAAGGAGGATGTGCTCGCGCTGGAACCGAAGGCGGTGGTGTTGCTCATCGGAACAAACGACCTCGAGGAACAAGCCGACCCCGAAATCATCGCCGCCAATTTGAAACTCATCCTCGCCGCGCTGAAGGAGGGGAAGATGCCCATCGTGCTCTGCCAGGTGTTCCCCAGTTCCGAATCCAAGAAGCGGCCCGCCGCCAAGATCAAAAAGGTGAATCAATTGTATGCGGAGGTCGTGAAGGGCAACGCGCAGGTTACGCTCGTCGAAACCTGGCCGCTCTTCGCCGACGCCAAGGGCGATGCGATTCCGGCGGAGTTTCCTGATCTGCTCCATCCGAACCTCGCGGGCTACGCCAAATGGACCGCGGCGTTGCGTCCGGTGCTGGCGACGCTCGGGTTTCTGGAAACCGAGCTATATCAGTTTACGCCGGAGCCTGGCTTCGTGAGCCTCTTCAACGGACGCAATTTGACCGGATGGGGTTTCCGGCCCACGTCGGACGCGGACAAGGAGTCCGCCCGCAAATGGCAGGCGAGCGACAAGAACGCCCCGCCGTGGCCCATCGTCGAAACCGCCGTGAGTTTCGACGGGCAGGCTGCCAGTCCGGAAGGTCGATACGTTGCCAGGAATGGCCGACTGATCGTCACCACGCCACCCGAGGGCCGGAAGATTCAGCAGCTTTACACCACGCAGGACTTCCCGAAGAATTTCGTCCTGCGCCTGGAATTCCGCGCGACGCCCAATGCCGACAGCGGCGTGTTCATTCGCGGCCGGCAACTGCAATGCCGCGACTACCTGCTCGCCGGCCCCTACAAGAATCTCAAGAACTACCGGCCCGGCGACTGGAACGAAATCGAAGTGACCGTCCAAGACGGCGTGGCCCACAGCCTCTGCAACGGCGAGGTATTGGAAGCCGCGATGAAACTTCCCGCCACCGGTCCCATCGGCCTCGAAGGCGACCGCGGTCAGATGGAATACCGCCGCATCCGCGTCAGGGAGATGCCTTGAGCGCAACGAGACGAAGATCAGCGCGCGCCTACGGGGAGTGGTTGGAAAAGCCGGCATAACATCCGCGCAGACCAGGACCTGTGCGGTTGACTTTGCGCAACAGCTTTGGTCAAGTAGGAACGTTCCCAACGAAGGATCGGGTGGAGCGTAAATACACACTTATGACGACGACCCGCTGCTTGCTTGCACCCATCCTGCCGATACTCAGCGGCGCATGGCTCACCCTCGTTATCTCCGCAACACCCCTCACCGCGGCTCCTGGCGATGAGCATTGGGACACTCAGTTCGGCTGGCCGGGTGTCACCAATATCGTTTTCGGCCTACGTCATCATGAAGGCCGGCTCTACACCGGCGGGTTGTTTGCCCCGCCGGGCGGCGCGACGAACAACCAGGTGGACATCTGGGACGGCTCGCAATGGACGGCGCTGCCGGGATTGAGTGGCGGCTTGATCG
>JBJXFL010000036.1:0-33987 GCA_046155405.1 Bryobacteraceae bacterium
TTCTGCTTCAGCGCCTCGGCCTACACATGCCTTCTTCTCTTCCCAAACACAATTTGTAGTGAAGACTTTTGAGGCTCCGTGCTGCAAAGACAGGTACTTATTCTTCAAACTGCGGAAGTTGGGCTAAAGACGGTTGAATCCGAAAAGTTGGAGCCTCTCGAAAAGTGCGTCCAAACCCTTATGGATATTCGCCGCCAAGTACATCGTAAAAAAAGGCTTTCCAGTAACGTGCAGAATCTTAAGACGGAGGAACTAAAACCGCAAAACTCCCACTAGATGGCAACCACGCTACCGCGGATCCCGATGGATACGCTCGGGTGTTTTGCAAAATAACTCTCAAGCGCCTCTACGGCGTGTATTTCGAGGTCGCGGCGATTGCGACCGTATTTCTTGGGTACCCCTTGCATTGTGACGAAGGCGGCCGTATACAGGCGCTTCTTGTCGAGCGGCGCTCCTTCAGCGAAAATTTGCTGGATGCGCGCACCATTCGGATTTTCAATCTTGATGTAGACGTTCAGACCAAAACACCGCTTCACGTAGCCGCCCATCTGTCGATAGGGGTCGGCGGCAAACGTGTGCTCCAAGTTTTCTTCTAGCATGTCCCAGATTTCCCGCCCAGTCAATTCGGTGAGCGATACCGGCGAATTCGTAGGCACTATGTTCCACAGATCATTTCGGGTGACGGGTCCCGGCGGAATAGGCGCGCCATACCGCCAGCCGTTGGAAAAGGCGATCTTTGCGCCGGCGGCTTCCGCGAGCGCTTCCAGAAGCAGATTGTCCATGGGCGCTTCAAGAATTGTGTTGCGATGGAGAGCGGTTTCGGTGCGACCGATAATCGCCGACAGCGTTTGACGGTCCGGTGTCATGATCTTATCCACCACCCGCTGCATCTCGGCATCGGGCTCGATGGCCTCGTCGATGCGGATGAGCCGGTGCCGAACGGCGGCGATAAGCCCCTCGTCAAGGTCGAGGTCGAGGCGACCTATGAACGAGCCGTGGCATCCGGACTGCATAATAACCGCGCCGTTCACTTGAAGGGGTTCATAAAGCCTGTTGTGCGAGTGTCCGCTGACCAGGACATCGATGCCGGACACCTCTGCGGCGATATTCATGTCCTGTGGCAAGCCGAGGTGCGACAGCACGACAATCAGGTCGGCGCCTTGCGTGCGCAGCGCGCTGATTTGGCCGGGGAGTTCCTCGTTTCCAAGCGTGAAGCGCAGCCCCTCGCTAAAATGCTTTGGCATTGTCTTGTCAATGATGGTGGCCGCGATTCCAATAATGCCGACGCGCAGGCCGCCACGCTCCAGGAGCACGCTCGGCGGATAAGCGAGCTCGCCTGTGTCCTTGCGGTAACAATTGATGGCGAGCAGCGGATGATCGAGGCGAGCCGCCAGGTTACGCAGTTGATCGACGCCATAAGCGAAATCCCAGTGCGCGGTCCAGGCGTCGAGCTTCAGTAGATTAAGCGGCTCGATGAAAGCTTCTCCCCTTGAATGCACCGCCGTATAGGTGCCATGTAACGTATCGCCGTTATCGAGAGCGATAACCGCCCCGCCGCGCTCCTCCCTGACCTTCTTGAACAGAGCGCTGATCCTGGCATAGCCGCCGGCGGCGCGATACTCCTCCCCGCCGCCTTCCCAAAACAATTCAGAATGCGGTTCCAGATAGCCGTGCGTATCATTCATCTGCAGGAGTGTTATCGTCTTCATGCCTTAATCTCTCGCGGGGTCTACCTCTTTCACCCCTTGATACCCGTGGGCGACCCGCCACATCGCCTATGATGAGCATGGAGGCGTCCACCGGGTCAAGGCGGTCGCCGCGCGACAACACGGAATGCCACTAGTCGAAGTAGCGACGAGAAAGGAAAAGCCATGAACGACTGTGGCCGGCCCCCGCGATTTTTCCTCGGCATCGGCCTCTTCAAAAACTTTGGCTTGGAAGGCGGCTTTCGACGGGCACCGCTCAATCATGGACACGAGAGATGAAACGGAAAACGTCCACCAGGCGCCGGTTACTGCTTGTCGGTGCCGCGACAATGGAGATATATCCGCAAACGGCAGGCTGGGCCGAGGAGAAGAAAATGCATCGTGTTGTGTTTGAAGTGACGACGGACGGGGAAGGACAATGGGAGGCGATCCTGAACAATGTGGAAAATTTGCGGAAGTCCTTCGGGAAAGAATCTACCGAGATCGAGGTCGTTGCGCACGGCAAAGGGCTGGGCCTCCTGAAAAAGACAAATACCGGCCTGAAAGAGAGAATCGCCTCGATCGCGAAAAGCCAGGCGCGCTTTGTCGCTTGCGAAAACACAATGCGGCGCATGCTGGTAAAAAAGGAGGATCTGCTGCCCGAAGCCGGAACAGTTGACTCCGGCGTCGCGGAGGTGGTGCGCAAGCAGGAGGCGGGATGGTCGTACATAAAGTCTGGCACTTAGCGACAATCCGGCTGCTCACTATTGTGATGACTGTCGGCGCTCAGTCACTACAGATCGCCACGGGCTGTAACATTGACGTTGGGCGCCAATGATACGTCAACGGCAAACCCACAACTCAACTAGCCGTTTCAGCGTAAGTATGCTTCGAGGCCTGCGCGGAGTTGGTGCGAGCGACCTTCCGGCGGAGATACTAAGCGGTATCACGCTGGCCGCTCTGATGATTCCTCTCAACATTGGCTACGCTCAGATTGCCGGACTGCCGCCGACGGCCGGGTTGTACGCCGCGATCCTGCCGTTAGTCGTCTTCTCGTTGTTTAGTTCGTCTCGCCATCTGGTCGCCAGCCCAGATACGGCCAATGCGGCGTTGATAGCATCCCTACTGGCCCCCCTCGCCGCGCGGAACGATCCGCGCTACCTTGAACTTGCGTACGCGCAGACGCTGGTGTGCGCATCCGTGTTCTTTGTCTTCTGGATCTTCAAGCTCGGCTTCCTGGTGAATTTTCTGTCGCGCCCGGTCATCCTCGGCTTCATCGCCGGGTTGGGCGTCGAGGTACTCACCGGCCAGATCGTTAAGATGATGGGAATTGCAACCGAGGCGGAGGGTTGGTTGGCCAAGGTCGTGGAGATGATCGCGAAGATTCCACGGCTTAGTGTTTTTCAATTGCTCGTCGGCGCGGGCACTATCGTCATCATTCGTCTGTTGAAGCGATACGCCCCGCGTCTGCCGGGTGCATTGATTGCGTTGGTGATCGCAACTATCGTGGTTGCCGTGTTCGGGCTGAGCGCGAACGGCGTGAGCGTGTTGGGTGAAGTGCCCTCAGGTCTGCCGACACTCACCGTTCCGCAAGTATCCCTGTCCGACTATCTCAAACTGATCCCCGGCGCTCTGGCGTTGTGTGTCGTATCGCTACCGGACGCATTGGTGTTAGGAAGGATGTATGCCCGGCAAGGCGGCACGCGCTTCAAAGGCGATGACGAAATGTTCGCCTTCGGCGCGTCGAACATTGCGGCCGGGTTCACGGGGGGATTTGTTCTGGGTGTAAGCGCCTCTCGCACGGCGGCGATGTGGGACTCCGGCTCGCGGAGTCAAATTCCGAGTTTGGTTGCCGCTGGAGTGGTGGCGGTTGCACTTCTGTTCTTCACCGGCATACTAGCGCTGCTGCCGATTGCCGCCCTTGCCGGCATTGTCAGCAGCGCTGTGCTGAGTTTGATTGACGTCAAGCAGTTGCGCGAGCTATTCGATATGCGCCGCTCCGAGTTCTGGATCGCGCTCATCTGTTTGTTCAGCGTACTGATTCTCGGCCCACTCATCGGTGTGGTGATTGCGTTCGTGCTCACGACCGTCGAAGTTGTGCGGCGAGCGGCGAATCCTTCTATGGCGATTCTGGGGCAAATTCCAGGCCGCCGCAGCTTCTTCATGGCGTCTCGCGACGAAACCGTGCAGACCGTCCCAGGATTGATGATCTATCGGTTCGGCGCGCCGTTGTTCTTCGCTAACGCCAACGCTTTCCGTGAAGAAGTGGAACGCCTGATCGAAACGGCGCAGCCAAAAATCAAATGGTTCGTGCTGGATGCATCGGCCATCAGTGACATTGATACGTCCGGGGCGGAGGCACTGGAGGAAGTGCTTGATTTCTTGAAGGCGCACGAGATTGTTTGGGCCGCCAGCCGTCTCATGCCCAATGTGCGCGCCCTATTGCATCAATATAATCTAGTCGATTGCCTGAAGGAAAGTCGCCTTTTTGACACCAATTACGCCGCGGCGCTAGCTTTCTTTCAGGCGCAGGGACACCCTCCGCCGGTAGAGCTTACAAGGGTCGCGGATATCGGATAGAGCGAGACTATCGCTCCTGCCGGGCACGGCAAGCCCGAAATCCTGGACCGCGCTCAGCGATACCGCGAATCCTTCCCAACCGGCGATTTCCTTCCTCCGGAAATGCCCCTCTGCTCTCCCTACGCGCTTGCGGATGGATTGGCTTTCCTCCGTACCTACAGCCGAACCCTACATACCTGTCCCCCGCGAAATACCGCCGCTCCGCCGCGCATGCCGGCAACCCTCGCCACAGCGGGACAATGCGCCCAATCCCGCTCGCCACACTCACCCGCCCACCAGAAACCGCGTATATTCATTCTCCCCATCCACATCCGTCAGCCGCATATCCCGGCCCTGATAAAAATACGTGAGCTTCACGTGATCCATCCCCATCATCCGCAAAATAGTGGCGTTCGTATCATGCGAAACAACCGGATTCAATACCGGCCGCAATCCAAACTCATCGGTCGAACCCAGCACTCGCCCGCCCTTCACCCCCGCTCCTGAAAACCACATGCTGAAAGCATAGGGGTGATGATCGCGCCCGTTGCGCCCTTCCGCCAAAGGCGTCCGGCCAAACTCACTCCCCCAAATCACCAGCGTCGAATCGGCCAGCCCCCGCGCCCGCAAGTCCTGCAACAAACCCGCGATCGGCTTATCCGTCTTTGCCGCCATCTTCGTATGCGACCCCGTCAAATCGCTATGCGCGCCGTCCCAATCGTCGCCCAAATGCGTCCCGGCATACAGATGAATGAACCGCACGCCCCGTTCAACCAACCGCCGTGCCAGCAAACACTTCCTCCCAAAACCGTCCGAAAGTCCCTCCCCAATTCCATATATCCGCTTCGTGGCTTCCGTTTCGTTGCTGATGTCAACCGCCTCCGGCGCCTCCGCCTGCATGCGAAACGCCAACTCATAAGACTGTAGCCGCGCCTCCAAATCGCTGTCATAGGGGCGCTCGGCCAAATGGGCCCGGTCCAAATCCCCCACCAAATCCAGCGTCGCCCGCTGCGTCCGATTGCTAATCCCTTCCGGATTCGCCAAATCAAGCACCGGACTCTTCCCGCCGCGGAACGTCGTCCCCTGATACACCGCCGGCAGGAAGCCCGCGCCATAGCCCTGCGGCCCGCACTTCATCGCCCCATCCGTCATCACCACGAATGCCGGCAAATTCTGATTCTCCGAACCAAGCCCATACGTTACCCACGACCCCAAACTCGGCCGCCCCGGAAACTGCGAACCCGTCGCATGCAAATACATCGCCGGCGCATGATCGAATGCGTCCCCATGACACGACCGAACCAGCGCCAACTCGTCCGCATGCCCCGCCATACGCGGAAACAGGTCGGAAATCTCCAGCCCCGATTGTCCCCGCTTTTGAAACGGCCACGCATTGCCCCTCGCCAATGCTTTCGTGAAGTCGATCCGGCTCGTCTTCAGCCCCTTCACGAAGCTCGCCGGCAGCGTCTGACCCGACAGGCGCGTCAACTCGGGCTTCGGGTCCCACGTGTCCACATGGCTCACGCCGCCGTGCATATACAGATAAATCACCGCCTTCGCCCGTGCCGGTTCATGCGGCTTCTTGGGCGCCAGCGGACTCGCCGCCCCATACGATGCCGGCAACAACGAAGACGCGGCAATCGCCCCAAATCCGCGTCCGGCGGACGCTAGTAAACTGCGGCGTGATTTAATCGACATATAGAAACTCGTTCACATTCAAAAGGGCTCGGATCAACTCCACCAACGCCTCCGTACGTCCACCGGTGTTCTTACTCTGGGTGGCCAGAAACGCAACCGCCCGGCTCACCTCGGCCGAAGTAGGCTCACGAGTCAGTATCCGCCTCCAGGCGCCGCCAATCAAGGCCGCGTCGTCCACCGGATACTGCGCGCCCAACTTCGCCGCCAAATCCCGCGAACGTTCCATCGTCAATGCCCCGTTTAACAGCGTCAGCGATTGCGGCGCCGTCGTGCTTGACTCCCGTCGCGCGCAAGTCAGCATCGAATCCGGCGTGTCGAACACTTCCATCATCGGCATCCGGAACGTCCGCTTCTGAATCATGTACAGGCTTCGCCGCGTATGCTCCGACTTGTCCGCGGTCAGCACCCAGGCGGAGTCCGGCCGTTGCGAGAACGACGCCGTTTCCTCCACCGTCAGCGGCGGCACCACCGGCCGCCCGCCAAGCTTCAAATTCAGCGCTCCGGTCGCCAGCAAAACCGCGTCGTGAACTTCGTCCGCATTCAGTCGCCGCCGCGAAAAATGCGATAGCAGCAAGTTCGCCGGATCCCGCTCCGCCGCCGCTTTCGACGGCACCGCCGCCCGCTGATAAACGGCGGAATTCATGATCGTCCGGTGCAAGTGTTTAATCGACCATCCCTTGTTCACAAATTGGGCCGCCAACGAATCCAATAATTCCGGATGCGTCGGTTTTCCGCTGCGCGTGCCGAAGTCGCTCGGCGTCGCCACCAATCCCCGCCCAAAGTGATACTGCCATACCCGATTCACCATCACCCGCGCCGTTAGCGGGTTCGCCGGATCGCTGATCCATTTAGCCAGCGCCGCCCGCCGTCCCGTCGTCGGCATCAGCGGAATCGGCCCCGTCGACTCTCTCTTCTCCGCCGGAGGCGGGACTTCGCCGCCGCCCAAAACCGCGAAGAACCCCGGCTGCACTTCCTGCTCCGCCCTCGCTCCACGCGAGGGCAGAAATGTCCGCGGCGCCACATTCCACGAATCGGCGATCCCGCAGGCAAAGGGCTTCGCGCGGTAATCGGCATACATCCGCACCAGTGCTTTCTCCACCGATTGCAGCGCCGCCGTTTCCTCCGGCGACATGCAAGCCCGAATCTCGTCGTCCGCGTTCGGCTTCCGGATCTTTTCCTTGCACCTCGCCTGTGCCGCCCGGATCTGCTCCCCCAACTCCCGCAATCTCCACTCGCGGACGTTTTCGGCAATGTCAAAACCTAGCGATGTCAGCCGGTCCAGCGCCACCTTCGTCTTCACCGCGGGCGCGAAAATTGCCCGTACCCGATAATAATCTTCCTGGGAAATCGGGTCGAACTTGTGGTCGTGGCAACGCGCGCAACCGGCCGTCAGCCCCAGGAACACGGCGGAAGTCGTGTCGACAAAATCAGTCAACGTCTCCTCGCGGTTAATATCGGCCTGATCCGGCAGTGAGTCACGATTCGGTCCCACACAATAAAGTCCCGTTCCCGAATGCGCCACCGCGTTCTCCGGATACAACTCATCGCCGGCAATCTGTTCGCGTATGAAACGGTCATACGGCTTGTCTTCGTTGAATGACTTCACCACCCAGTCCCGATACCGCCACGCATCCGGAATATACGCGTCGATCTCAGACCCCGCCGTGTCCGAGTACCGTACCAAATCCAGCCAATGTCGCCCCCACTTTTCCCCATAGTGCGGCGACGTCAATAGCTTATCGATCAGCTTCGGCCAGGCGTCCGCCGACTGGTCTTCCGTAAACTCCCGCACCTGCTCCATCGTGGGCGGCAGCCCCCATAAATCTAAATAAGCCCGCCGCGCCAACACCGCTGTGCCGGCCCGCGAGCCCGGCGCGAGCCCATCCGCTCGCAGTCGCTCCAAAATGTATTCGTCAATCGACTTCGATACCGGCGGCCGTACTACTTTCTGAAAAGCCCACCAAGTCGAAACCGCCCCCTGAGTTGCTTCCGGCCATTTCGCTCCGTCGTCAATCCACCGCCGCAACACCGCCACATCGCCCTCGCTCAGCGCCTTGGCCGGCGGCATCGCCAACTTACCCTTCCGCTCCACCGCCTCAATCAACTTGCTCTCCGCCGCCTTCCCCGCCACCAACGCCGCGCCCCGCGCGCCGCCTTTCATAGCGGCCTCGCGGCTCGTCAGGTCCAGCCCCGACATCGCCAACCCCTTCGTATGGCACTGGGCGCAATTCGCCCGCAATATTGCGACTGCGTCGGCATCCGCGCCCCAAGCCACAGCACCAAAAACCAGCAACCGAAGTATCGACGACGCACCCATAACGAATTACCGCCGCGCCGTGATCGCCTTAATCTCCGCCATCACGTTTTCCGGCTCAAAAACGCTGGCCCAATCCGGTTGGAAGAGCTTCTTCTTTCCACGTTCGATCGCCATCAGCGCCCCGTCCGAAAACGGCGAGCTGATATAGCCGAAAAGAATCCCGATATTCACCTTTATATGCCCTAGTATGAACTCCCGCGCCGCCTCTTCGGGGACCCCCCGCTTCACCGCCTCGTCGATCGCTTCCCGAATCACCGTCATGCACGTCGCCGTCACCGTTTCCGACAACGCCGGCTCTAAAATCGCCATCTGCTCCACCGTCACCCGGTACGCATTCATCACCGGCGCGAACATCCGCCGCGCTAATTCTTCCCCGATAGAATAATCGGCCTCCGTCCCCTGCATCAAGGCGCAAACAATATGCTGCCTGGCCTTGATCGCGCCGAAAAAGTCCATCTGCGCTTCTTCCTCCGTCTCGGTGTGGATCACCGGCGGATGGCACGGATGCGTGATGAAGTACGCGATATCGGCCCGCTCGGGAAGCTCGCCGCCGTGTGGCGCCGCTGGGTCCAGGCAGATCACCATCGCCCCCGGCTTCAGTCCGGGAACGATCCCCGGCGCGACCTTCCCGATCAACGCATCGGGCAGCGCCAAAATCGCCACGTCCGCCTCCCGCAGCGCTTCCTCCTGCGCCGTCACCCGCAACCCCCGCTCCGCCAACCGCTCCACCCCGGCCGGACTCACCTCCACGTACGCCATCCGGTAGTCGCTATTTTTCAGGTTGTCCGTGATCCGGCATCCCATCTTCCCGCCGGCGCCGAAAAGTGCAATTGTCTGTGTCATTCTTTTCTTCCCCCTAATTTATCACAAGTGGTGTGATGAGTACATCACGTAGTTCCCGGCTGGCCGGCCAAAACCTCTCCGAACAGCATCTCCGCCCCGACTTGGCCGCCTTTGAGCATAATTTCGGTGCCGTTTATGCCAGTTTCCGTGCACCAAATGCGGCACAACGGTGATCCTGGGTAAAACGATCGTTTGAAAGTGAGTGCTTCAATCCCCAATTCCCGCCCCGCATGACCCGACGTATCGCCACCCGCGATTACGATCCGCCTTACTCCGCTCCGTCGCGCAAGGGTACCCGCCAACGCCCCCAACCGCGCCCCAATCGCATTTCCACCGCCCGTCTCGACAACATCGGAAGGACCGGCCGCAGTGTAAATCACCGGGCTCTGCCCACTTGAAAGCGCTAACTCCCCCATTTGCAACACTCTATCGAACTCCGCCGCATCGGAAACCAACCGCGCCGGATCCACCGCCACATCCACAAAACCGTTTCGCAACGCCCAGCGTATCTGCTGGCCCGTCACCGGCGAGCAACTCCCCGACACCACGAGCACCCGGTCCACCGCTCCAGCCTCGTAAGTCGTTGGTTTAATTGGCAATAGACCCTGCGACCGCCACCATTCGAGCAGCGCATACTCCACCCCCGATGAACCCGCCACGAACATCGGCGCATCCCCACGGGACTCCCAAATCGCCCGCCCGGCCTCCCGCAAACTCACCTCATCCAAGGTGTCAAACAACACAATAGACGCGCGCTCCTCCCGAAATCGCTCCAATCCTCGCCCCGCCTGCAGCGCCAAAATGTCCACCAAACCCAATGAAAGCGCGGTCTGCATGCCCAAATGGCGCCGCAGATCCCCCTCCTCCATCGGGGTGACCGGGTGCCGCGACATCGTCGGATGACGGTCAATCCGGTAGCTTTCCCCATCCACCGTCGCGAACAGATTCCCAAAAACCACATAACGCCGCAGCACAGGCGCTCCTACCACCATCGGTACCACGGCGTTCCCCATCACTCGCCGCCCCAATTCCACGGCCCTCCCAATGCTCCCGCGAACAGGCGAACTATCGAACGTCGAGCACACTTTGTAGTGGCAAATAGGCGCGCCGAGTTCCCGTAACGCCATGAAAACAGGGGGCAAATGCTCATCCATCCATTCCGGCGTTTCGCTGCGGCTCACCCCGGCCACCCCCACCGCCTTGCACTCCGGGAAACGGACCAAATCAGCCACCGTTGGCGGCCGCAAAAACAGCACCGTCGGCAACCCGTTGACGGACAACGCTTCCATTACGTCGGTCGATCCCGTGAAATCGTCCCCGTAATACGTCAGCCGGAGATCGCTCATTCGGAATACTTCTCCAGCGCCTGCCGCAGTTCCCCGTGGCTAGCCGCCTGCGCTTCCAGGCTAACCCCATTCATTGCCGCGTCCCACGCTTGCCGCATCGCACGCACGCCGGCCGCCACCCCGCCCGGGTGCGCCATCAGCCCGCCGCCCGCCGCATAAATCAAATCCGCGCTCCCCAACCCGCTCCAGGTATCCGGAACCTGCCGGACCGTCTGCCCGGACGAAAATACCGGCATCGCTTCACAGCCCCGGCCCTCCCCCGCAAACATCGGCGTCAGGCATTCCCGCGCCGACGCCAGGACCGACTCATCCGGCTCGCAGAACTTGTTCCGCAGCCCGTTCACATGCATATGATCGGCCCCCGCCAGCCGCCAAAACTTCTGGTACGCCAAATATCCCATCCCGATGTGAGGCGACCGTTGAAATAGTCCCCAGCCGTTCCGGTGCGCGTGGATCGCCAGCCGGCTATGCCGCCGCAAATGGGCCAGTCCCGGAAGCCCGACGCTGTTCAGGCTCACCATAACGCACGTCCCCCCGGCACGCTCCACCAAGTCATGCCTCTCCAACATCTGGTCGATTTCCCCGGTCACATTGAACGCGTACATCACTTGTTTCCCGCTCCGGTCGGCATGATTCCGTATCACCCGCATTACGGCATCCACCCGGCGGGCAAAAGGGCAATGCGGTCCATCCGCCTGCAATTCATCGTCTTTTATGAAGTCGATCCCGCCTTCCACCATCTGTTCCACCAGCGCCGCCGTCTCCTCCGGCGACATCCCAACGCTCGGTTTCACTATCGTTCCGATCAGCGGCCGGTCCGTTACCCCGGTCAACCGCCGCGTTCCCGCCACTCCAAATTGGGGACCCCAATAGGCGTCGCGGAACTCGTCCGGTAACGTCAACTCCACCAGTCGCAGCGCCGAAAACTGTTGCAACTCGAACAGGTTACCCGCCACTGTCGCCATTAGATTGGGCAGGCTCGGCCCCATGTTGCCAACCGGCCACGAAAGCATTGTCTCCGCCCGCCGCCACATCGGCGCACCTGCTCCCTTCGGTGCCCGCGCCCCTGGCAGCGACGGTCCCGCCACCGTCCCCGTCTCTCGAATCCACTCCACCCGCGCCCCGCTTCTCTCCTTCAACTCCGCCGTCTCCCCCGGGACCTGCAAAAACGTGCCGCTCGATTGCTCGCCAGCCATCACCGCAATCGCCTCTTCCAGAGGAAACGCGGTCTCAACTTCATACCGAGCGAATATTTTATTCATTATTGAGATGGTATACTTATAGTACCACAATACCGGTTATCATGCACCCACAGCCCATTGTTCGTCGAAAACTCGCGGATGAAGTCCGGGATCGATTGCTCACCATGATCCGTAGCGGCGAATTCCAACCCGGCGACCGTCTCCCCTCTGAACGCGATCTGATGGATCGCTTCGCCGTCGGCCGGCCCGCCGTCCGTGAAGCCTTGCAGTCGCTTGGCACCGCCGGTTTGATTGAAATCAACCACGGCGAACGCGCCCGCGTCGCCGTGCCCGACACCCGCAACATGTTTGACCGCATCGGTCAGACGATGCTCCATCTGCTCCAGACCTCTCCCACCACGCTCGAACACCTGAAGGAAGCGCGCATTCTGTTCGAAGTCGGCATGGTGAAGACCGCGGCCCGAATCGCCACCGGCGCCGACATCCAACGCCTCGAGCAAGCCCTGGAGAGCCAGCGCGCGTCGCTGGACAACGTCCCCGAATTCGTGAAGCGCGACATGGCCTTCCACACCGCCATCGCCGCCATCACCGGCAATACCGTCTGCGTCATTCTGAGTGAAGCGATGCTCGATTGGCTCTTCAACTTTCGCCGGGATCTCCTCCGCCTGCCCGGCTCGGAGTTCATCACCCTGGCCGAGCACCAGCGCCTCCTGACCGCTATCGCCGCCCACGACGTAGACGAAGCCGAACGCGCCATGCTGGACCACCTCACCCGCGCCAACGAACGGTACCGGATTCTGGAAGACGCCATGGCCCGGCGCACGGCCGAATAGTTCGATGCCCCCCGGCGTCACATTCACCCTGGCCCTATTGGCGACCGCCGGATTGGCTCTCCTCGTTCCGGCCCCTTTCGTGCGCTGGGGCTCGCTCGAACTCAAAACGCTGGTCGTGCCGCTACTGCAGGTCATTATGTTCGCCATGGGTACCCGCGTCAGCCTGACCGGCCTCCGCCAAGTCATCGTCGCGCCGAAACCCATCGCGCTCGGAATCGGACTGCAATATCTGGTCATGCCCTTCGTCGCGGCTGGCTTGGCGATGCTGTTTCAACTGCCCGCCGAAGTGTCCGCCGGTGTCGTGCTGGTCGGCTCCGTGTGCGCGGGTAACTCGTCCAACGTGATGACGTTCTTCGCGGGCGGCAACATGGCCCTGTCGGTCGCCATGACCACCATCTCCACTCTCCTCGCGCCGCTCGTAACGCCCGCTCTGATGCGGCTGCTGGCCCAACGGAATGTCCCGGTCGAATTTGGCGCACTGGCCGTATCGATTCTTCGCATCGTCGTCGTTCCCGTTATCGCCGGGTTGATTTGTGAACGCCTGCTCCGAAACCGGAAAGCGCTGGTGGATCGCTGGCTCCCTCGTCTTGTCATCACGGCGACATGCCTGGTGAACGCCATCATCACCGCCAACTCCCGCGAAGCCCTGCTATCCATCGGTTTAACTCTGATCGTTGTCGAACTGCTCCATAATTTCATCGGCTACGGTGTCGGCTACACCGGCGCCCGCGCCAGCGGTTGCGATAAACGGGACGCCGCCACCATGGCCATGCAGGTGGGAATTCGCAACGGCGGCCTGGCGGCGGGCCTGGCCTACGACGTTCTGCATAGCGGCCCCGCCGCCCTCGCCAGCGTGGTCTTCGGAACTGTTCAGAACGCCTCCGGCGCACTAATGGCTTCCTATTTCCGCCGCCGCTTGGGTTAGCCTCAATGGGCGCCTGGCTGCGCCGCCTGCAACTCCGCCTGTAGGCGCGCCACAATCGCGCGCTCCCGCTCGGCATCCTCCAGCCGTCCCAACTGCCGATACAGCCGCGCCAGCAACACATGCGCCCCGCGATGGCCCTCGTCCATAGCCACCACTCTTTCCAACATCTCCACCGCCTCCGCCGCGCCTCCTCGCGCTTGCGTCAACTGGGCCAGCAGGAACAGCGCCCCTTTGTCCTCCGGCCGCGCTTGCACCGTTTGCTTCAACAGCGCCGTAGCCTCCGCGCTCCGGTCCCGCTCTTTATACAGCCACCCCAGAAAAGCCGCCGCATTCCCGTCCCGCGGATTCTCCTTAAGCGCCGACTCCAACATCGGAATCGCCTCATCCAGCCGGTTCGCGAAGCAGTAGGTGACGCCCAGCATCGACCGCACGCCGGGCAACTGGGGTCCCAATCGCCGCGCCGCTTGCAGTTCCCCGATCGCCGCCGCATAATCGGCGCGCGCCATCGCGTATGACCCCCGCATGAAATGGGCCTCCGCGCTCCTGTCGCCCCGCAGCGTCGATCCCAGGACCCGTTGCGCCTCGTCCAACGCCCCGGTTGCGACATACGTTGAAACCAGCGTGTATACCGCCTGCCGGTTCGCCGGATCCTCGCGCCGCACGGTCTCCAACTGCCGCAGCCCTTCCGCCAGATTGCCGCTTTGCAGTTCGCATACGCCCAACAAATGGCGTGCCGCCGTCGTCCGCGGGCTCCTTGCCAAGACTTCCCGGTAGATGGTTATCGCGGCAGGCAAATCGCCGGCCTGCTGCGCCCGAAGTCCCGCCTCCAGACGCTCCCGCAACGGGTCGGCGGGCCAGAGCACCGCCGACATCGCCGCGATCGCCAGAAGGATCTTCATCAGAACGTAAAGTTTAACGCTCCCTGCATCACCCGTGGGGTCCGGCTCGATGTGAATCGGCCAAACTGGGCGTTCACCTGGCTGCCCTGCAGGTCAAATCGCGCGCCATTATCCACGCCATTGAACTGCGTGTGATTAAACGCATTGTAGAATTCCCAGCGGAACTGGATAAAACGCGCCTCATTCTTCAGGGGGAATTTCTTAAATAGGGAAATGTCCCAATTGTTAATTCCCGGACCGCGGAAGATATCCTTCGGCGCGTTGCCGAAGTCGCCGCGGGCCGGCCGCGCAAACACGCCCGTATTGAAGAATCGGTCAAAAGTCCGCTCGCTCTTCGGCAGCACGGCCTTACCGGTCACGTTGATACGAGCACCGTCGCCGCCGCCGGTAATGTCGGCGCCATCCACGGTGGAATAGCCAACATCGCGCGGGGTCCCGCTGGCCATCGTTACAATCCCCGATAGTTGCCAATTGTCCAAGGCGGTTCGCGCGGCCGCATTGTTCCACCGGGCGCTGGCCTTTGGAAGATCCCACAAATAATTGAGCACCATGACATGAGTCTGGTCATAGCTGGACTTTCCATAGTTCCAAACACGATACGGCCGGTACAGGGGCAACACGCCATTGTCTCCGCTCGTCAAATCCATCGCCTTCGACCACGTGTAGGACACGCCAAATTGCAGCCGCGAACTCATCCGCCGGTTCAGCGACGTTTGCAGGGCATTGTAGTTTCCGTAACCTGAGTTCTCAATGTAGGTAACGTTCCCAAATCCCGGATAGGGCCGGAAGAAGTTATCGGGAAGGGGCCGGCCGGGCGCCGACGAATCGCCATTTTGAGCCAGGAATCGCGCCCCATACGGAATTGTGTTCAGCTCCCGAGTCTGCTGCAAGTGCTGGGAACGATTGCCGGAATACGACACGTCCAGGACGGTCTTCCATCCCAGGTCCTGCTGGACCGCAAGGGAATAACTCATTACCGTTCCGGCTTTGGGGTCGCGCTCCAAGGCGCTCACGCTACTCGGAAATAGAATCCCCGCGGAATTCTTCAACGAGTCGACGTTACCGTAGAAAATCTGCGGATTGAACTGGACCGGCGGATTGGTCCGCGTGGTCCAGAGGTAAGAGCCCGCGCTGGGAACCGCTTGTTTACTAACGCCGAATCCGCCGCGCACCGCCGTTTTTCCATTGCCGAATACATCGTACGCAAATCCCATCCGCGGGCCGGTCTCCCAGCCGCGGTTGGCGAATCCGGAAGGCAGGACATCGGTTCCGGACACCACCATGCCATTCGCCGGGTCGCCCGTTCCCGGCGCAAACGACCCGATCGCGACCGCAGGAAGGATCGCGCCGGTGACCGGGTTCAATCCAACCCGCACTCCGTTCTGCAGCACCGGCTGCACAAATTGCGGCGCCTTGCTGCGGTCATACCGCTCCAACGCCAGCGCCGCCGCTTTCCCGTCGGTCACCCGCCATGGCGTAAACCATGTGAACCGGATCCCATAATCGATCGTCAGCCGCCGCGTCGCCTTCCAGGAATCCTGGGCGAACCACTCGAATATCGCCTGACGCGCCAGACCGGTAGTACGCGTGCTGCTCTCCGTGTAAGTGGAGTAATTTCCCAGTATCGCGTTAGAGTACGCGTAGTTCGAGTCCAACGGATTATTGACATTCCGGTCAAAGGCAAAGTTGCCGCCGAAGTTTGATCGCGGCCCTTCACTATTCATTTGATACTCGCCGGACATGCCGAACTTCAACGAATGCGCGCCGTGGATCCAGCTTAAATTGTTGCTGTAGTTCCACCGCCAATCCTTCGCGTCGATCGGCAGGCGGCCGTCATAGGCGATATTCGCGGCCGATGGCACGCCGCCGAAGTTGGCCTGCGGAATAATCCCCAATGGGTTGCCGTCCGGATACAACTGGCCCAGCCCGCCCAATCCCACCTTGGATCTGGTCACCCGGTCAAACGCATCCGCGGAGGTCGCGTCCCCGATCTCCCCCAGCTTCCGGTAGCCGAACTGCGCCTCATTAATGATATTGGGGCGAATGACCTTCGTATAACTCGTCTGTATCTGATCGGTCTTGAACAGATAGTGGTGATAGAGTTGATCCCAATTGGAGTTGAACGCCGCCAGCCCTTCATAACCCCGGCGGTCCGCCCACCACGATGTGTAACGCGCGGAGATACGGTCGTTCGGTGTGATGTTGTAGTCGCCCTTTAACGTGTTCAGTTTCTTCGGATGATCGGTTATTTCCTGAAACTGATAATTGTAGTTACCGCCCGAAAGGCCCCGGTCCAGGAAATTCGGCTGGGGAAAGAGGTTCAGCATGGCCTGTCCGTTGGCGCTAACGCGGTTGGAAGGAATGATGTTGCCGGGGAACGGCTGTCCGGTGGACGGATCCGTGATCGGGATCAGGCGGCCGCTCACGTCCAGCGTTTGCGAAAAGTTGCCCTGCCGCTCCAACGCCGTTGGCATCGTCACCCTTCGCACGTTGCGCGGTTCCTGAATCCGCCAGTCTTCCCGCGAGTAAAAGAAGAAGAGCTTGTCGCGATTAGTGTTAAATTTGCCGGGGATATACACCGGTCCGCCGATGGTGCCTCCAAATGTGTTGTAGCGGTATAGGGGACGCGCCTGGCTGTTCCGGTTGTTGAAAAAGTCATTCGCGTTGAACGCCTCATTGCGGACATACCAGTACGCGCTGCCGTGAAACTCCTTGCTCCCGGATTTGGTCACCAGATTGATACTCGCGCCGGCGTTGCGCCCATACTCGGCCTGATACGTATTCAGCAACACCTTCACTTCGGCGATCGCGTCCAGGCTGGTCATCCCATTGAACCCGCCCACGCCGTCGGCGTCATTGCCGGACTGCCCATCGGCCGACATCGTGTTCATGGCGATTCGTTGGCCATTGATGTTCGGCGTGTTGGTACCGAAGGTGCCCCCCAATGCGTTCTCGTCCGTGCCCCCGGCCACTCCCGGCAGCACGCGAAGCAGTGAGATGACATCCCTTCCGCGAGTCACCAGCAGGTTCAGTTGCTTTCCCGATAGTTCAGCCGAATTCCCACTGCTCGCCGTCTGCACCGTCGCGCCCGCCGCCTCCACCGTTACCCGTTCCGACACCGCCCCGACCGTGAGTTGCAGCGCTCCCACGGCCAGCCTTTGCGTCGCCGTCAGCACCAGTCCGGTCCGCTCCAGCGTCTTAAACCCGTCCTGCTCCACCCGCACCGTGTAAGACCCCGGCACCACGGCGTTAAACACGAAATCGCCGCTTTCATTGGTCTTTATGGAACGGATTTCCGCGGTCCCCTCGTTCGTCAGCGTCGCCGAAGCGTTAGCGATCGCGCCCCCGCTCGAATCTGTTACGGTGCCGGTTATGGTACCGGTGATCGTCTGCCCGATAGCCAATACGCTCGCGGCAAAGAAGAGAACAAGCGCCGGAACGGTGCGGAATTTCTGCATGGAAGACTCCCTTGTGTACTTTGGAACGAAGTACTTAGGTGATGACTATATCAGTTGTGCTTCTCCCGTAATAGTAGAAACCTATCATTGATTTCTTGTAAAACTATCATTTTCCCGGTTCCGCCGCGTCCATGTATTCACCGGTTTTGCCCGCGAACTCGGTCACTTTTCCCGACGGCCAGAGAATTCGTATACGCACCGGCGCCGCCCCGGTCCCCAGTCCCAGGATCTCTCGCGGATCGTGAGAGGAAAGGAAGCTCCCGCCCGCCGTTCGCCGCCGTTTTCGCGTCTTCCCGCCGACGGTCCATTCGATGGCCGCCCCGGCCGCCCCGTTTACCCGCACTCCCGCCCAGTTCGAACGGTTCCCGCCCTCATTACGCAGCAGCAGCGGCGCGCCGCCATTCACTTGAACAATCACGTCCAAATCGCCATCGTTATCCAAGTCGCCCACCGCCATTCCCCGCGCATTCCAACGCCGCTTGAACACCTCGCCGCTGCCCACATTGGCAAACACGCCTCCCCGGTTGGCAAACAGCAGCAGCGGCTCCTCATAAGTCACACCCGGCATCCGCTTGGCGATCATGTCGTCGGGATGTCCATTCGCCAGCAGCAGGTCGGGATCTCCGTCGTTATCGTAGTCGAAGAACTTCAGCCCCCACCCGCTTAACAGCCGCGTATCGCGCCGTACCTCGCCGGGTACTTCTTGAAACGTCAGGTCGCGCTGGTTGCGATAGAGGGCGAAATACTGCTGGTCGATATTGGCGACAAACAGGTCCTGCCACCCGTCGCCGTCGTAGTCGGCCGCGTCCACGCCCATGCCGGACCTGGGTTCGCCGCCATCGCTGTACGCCACTCCCGCATGCAAGCCTATCTCTTCAAACAGGCGGCCCTGGCGGTTCAGGAATAACGCATTCGGAGCCATATCGCTGGCGACGAACAGGTCCAGCCACCCGTCATTGTTGATGTCGGTGGCGACCGCGCCAAATGCCTTCCCCGCGTAGGCCGCAATGCCCGTCGCTTCGCTAACGTCGCCAAACGTCCCATCCCCCATGTTGCGAAACAGCCGGCTGCGCGCCGGCGCAAACATCCGCGGCACGCAATAGGCGCTGACTTGCAGCGCCTCGTCCCAGCAATACTTCACCAGCTCCTTCCGGTACTCCACATAACTGGCCACAAACAGGTCCAGTTTCCCGTCGCGGTCATAGTCGAACCACACCGCCGACGTATGCCAGCCGCTGCCTGTAATGCCCGCCGCCGCCGTCACATCGCGAAAAGTCCCGTCCCCGTTGTTGCGGTACAAAACATCCCGCCCATACTGCGTCACCAGCAGATCCATGTCGCCATCACCGTCGTAATCGGCAGCCGCCGCGCCCATCCCGAAACCGCTCCCACTCACTCCCGCCGCCGCCGTCACATCGGTGAACGTACCGTCCTTGTTGTTCCGATATAGCGCATTCCGCAACGCCGTTTTTGGCAGGAAAAAGTCCGCCGTCCCGCTGTTGACGAAATACAGGTCCATCCATCCGTCGCCGTTGTAGTCGAAGACCGCCACTCCGGCGCCCACTGTTTCCGGCAAATGCCGCTCCGCCGATTTTGCGTTCTCATGCCGCCACACAATGCCGCTCCGCGCGGCCGGAACAGCCACGAACTGCACGGTCGCCGGTTGCGCCTGCAACACCGCCGCCAATGCTACTTTTGCAAGAATCGACAGCGTTATCCTCCTATCGGACAACGCCCGAAGAGGAATAGAATCCTCTATGCTTCCGCTCATCCTTTTATCTTCCGGCATTCTCGCGGCCCAGTTGCCCAATCTGCGCGTTAGCGACCACCAACGCTTCCTCGTTACCGTCGAAAACAAGCCGTTCTTCTATCTCGGCGACACCGCCTGGGAACTCTTCCACCGTCTGAATCGCGAGGACGCTTCCCGCTATCTCGAAAACCGCGCGCGGAACGGCTTCACCGTCATCCAAGCCGTGGCTCTCGCCGAATTGGACGGGCTCAACGATCCCAATCCTTACGGCCATCGCCCCCTCCTCAATAACGATCCCCTGCACCCGGACGTCAAGGAAGGCCCCGCGAACGACTACTGGGACCACGTCGATTTCATCGTCTGCAAAGCGAATTCGCTCGGCCTGTACGTCGGCTTCCTCCCCACTTGGGGGGATAAGTGGAACGCCCGCGGCCGCTCCCCGGAAATCTTCACGCCCCAGAACGCCGAGGCCTATGGCGAATGGCTCGGCCGCCGCTATCGGGACGCCGGAATCATCTGGATTCTCGGTGGCGACCGTCCCGTCGAAACCGCCGTCCATCGTCAAATCCTTAGCGCCATAGCGGCCGGTCTCAAGAAAGGAGACGCCGGAACGCACCTCATCACCTACCATCCCAATGGCGGCTCCGGCTCCGCCGAACCTTTCCACTCCGAGCCTTGGCTGCAGTTCAATATGCGTCAAAACGGACACTCCGCCGAGTTCACCGGCCGTTACGACAAAACCGCCTTCGACTACGGCCGTACCCCCGTTAAACCCGTCATCGACGGCGAGCCCATTTACGAAGACCACCCCGTCTCCTTCCGCGCTCCCGAACTCGGCCACTCCATCGCCGCCGACGTTCGCCGCACACTCTATTGGAACCTTTTTACCGGCGCTTTCGGCCACACCTACGGCCACCACTCCGTGTGGCAAATGTGGACCCCCGCTCGCAAACCAATCAACAACCCCCTCATGCCGTGGCACGAAGCCATGCAGCAGCCCGGCGCCATTCAAATGCAGCACGCCCGTCGGCTTCTTCAATCCCGTCCTTTCCTCACCCGCATCCCGGATGACTCCGTTATTGCCGCCAGCGCCGTCCCCACCGCCGTTCCCGGCGCGGGCCGCTACCGTTTCTCCGCCACTCGCGACACAAACGGCTCCTATGCCCTGATTTATGTACCCGCTGGACGCCGTTTTTCCGTGCATTTGAACAAGATTTCCGGCTCCAAAGTCACCGCCTGGTGGTTCGATCCCCGCACCGGAGAAGCCACCTCCATCGGCACGTTCCCTAACTCCGGCCAACGCGAATTCGAACCGCCCGCCCCAGGCGAATCCACCGACTGGGTCCTGGTGCTTGATGACGCCGATCGGAAATACCCGCCGCCGGGCAGCCGTTGATCGCCAAGTCATCATACCTGTTCGCTCCATTATCGCGCATATATTGACAGACAGTGGCTATAACGATACCATTGGCGTCGTTCGCGATGGATGGGAAGCCATGTCAACTTCTGCTCTGATTCAATGGAAAATGCCGCTCACGTCATCGAACCCAGCGTAACGGCCTCGGGTATCCACATCTGCCCCTTGGATCCTTCGTTTCCGATGGATGTCAGATTCCTCCGTCTGCGCACCCCCGCCTCGGTTACCCTGCGCCGCCACGACTATTTCGAACTCCTCTATATGAAGTCCGGCTCGGCCGTCTATCGGGTTCAGAATCGCGACATCATCGTCAATCAAGGCGATCTATTCGTCATCGGCAGCCATCTCTATCACGGCATTCACGAGTACCTTACTCCCTCGGTTCGGGCCGTCGTTCTCTATTTCGACCGCAGCCTGATTCTGGGGGACGACTTAAACGGCGAGAGCGCCGAGTATCTGATCCCGTTCGAAATACAGAACCAGGATTTCCCGCACGCCATCCCCATGGACACCGGCATCCCGGCCCAGATACACAGCCTATTCCAGCGCATCCATCAGGAAAAGATCTCCCGCTATTCCCACGCGCAGCTTGCCATGAAGACGTATCTGAAGATGATTCTGATTCTCCTCATGAACTATTACGCCGGCAACCGGACGACCACCGATGCCATTGAGCGAAAAAACCGCGATCTGGAGCGCCTGCAACCCCTGTTCCACTACGTCGATCGACACTATGTGGAGAACATCACGGTCGAACAGGCGGCCGGCCTGTTGCACATGAGTAAGTCCCATTTCATGCGATTCTTCCGCGCGGTAACCGGCGGCGCCTTCGTGTCCCATCTCAACAGATTTCGCATATCCAGGGCTCAACACTTGATCGCCAGCACCGGTCTGACCATCGCCGCTATCAGCCAGGAAGTGGGCTTCTCCGATCAGAGTTACTTCGGGGTTGTTTTCCGGCGATTTGTCGGGATGACGCCGCGGGAATACCGGAATCACATTCGCGCCGCTTAGACATCAGAAACGAATTACAGGGCGAACACCAATAGAGAGCTTTGCCGCGAGCGCGGAAGCTTTCTATGCCGCTAAGCGCGGGGAGGGTACGCGGGCTAGAGCCAATATAGTTCATTTAGTGAGTCGTCCTCGCAGCAATGCGTCGCAGTTGCAATCGGCAGTTCGAGAGCGGTCGCTAAACTTTCGTGGATGGGTATCGCGGCGGACCGGCGTCCTCATTTGTCAAGGTACGGCGTTTTGCAGCCAGATGGCCGAAGCAATGGCGGAGTTGAAGTGACACGCAGATAAGCCTCCGGTTCCCTGACTGCTAGGATTCGAATGATGGCGATTCCGACGCCTATCAACGTGAACGCTTGCGAACCAAGATCGGCGACCGTCGTTGATCCGCCAGATACTAGCCAAAGTGCCTAGGTGTCGACATAAATTCAGTACGTCTATTTCCAGCCGCTCGGAACGATCCGAGCTATTGATCGCCCAATTGTTAAACGACTTTAACTGAAGATGCCGGGCAATCAACCCAAAGCACAGTGCTATCCTGTTTCTGACAGCGGTCTCGGCCACGCAGTTCCGACGACTTGGCGCAATTGTGATCGTTTCATGGTCAGGCTGCATCACTCGGATGAGACATACGAGGAGATCCTTTCACGGGCCGACGGCAAAGACGGGCATCGCGTAGGTGCCGCGGGAATGCTGAACGAAACTACGATCAATACACTGACCGAGCGTTGACTTTGAAGAGAGATGAGCTTGTTCGATTTTGACAAAATCACAGACTGGGGACCGTCTCTGTCCGCACACGTGCGTGGACTGGTGCCACCGACCGCAGGTAAGATAATTCTGCAGCTACGTCCAAAATACATTGAGGACGCTCGCGATGTTCTTCTTTCTGATGTTTGTTCCGAAAAAGCCGCGCTCGTGGCGGCCGTGACTGAGTGGATTCGATCACAGACGGTTACTGCTTATCATGGTTCGCGCCTTGAGGAACCTGAAATCGGCGATATCAGGACGAGGGGCCTACTGGCTCTCGTGCCGGGTGCCCGCAAGGAACATCTCTGTCGCAAGCTAAAGCAGCATCGGCGGTGGCAAGAAGCGGCGGGCAACCTCGAATCCGTAATCCAGAAACTAGGCGAGCACGAGCGCGAAGGGAAACGACACGGTCAGACACACGCAACCCTTTCCCGTGCAGGTCTAGTTAGAGGCTTCAATCACTATCTCACGCACGGTTCCGAATTTGATCAGCGCGCCGCCTCCCGTCTGCTTGGAGATGAAGGAAAGGAACTGCTCGCATCATACGGAAAACCGACTCTGCTAACGTTGGCTGTGCCTGGCGATCGTGCATTTGAGGCAGCCAACCCCTGGCTCAGTCTGGTGCGTGACATGCCTAACTTTGTTCGCGAAGTGATCGATGTCTGGTCGTATTGGCTCGCGTACCCTGACTTTTCAGTCGCCAGTCAGCTATTCGATTGCGGTCTCATGTTCGAACACGATGTACCGCCAGAATGAATCGTCTCCGCCGAGCAGGTAGACATCGTCGGAGCGGATTAGAGGCAGTTTTAAAGGGGCGGCGTTCCACTCATTCCATTTGCTATCAACTGAGCGCGGGGGGGGGAGGAGCATCCTACACGGCCGGTGCTGTGCGGTCGCTCTTAGCACTAACAGATCCACGAATCCACCTGGCTGGATTGTCGTATCGGACACGTAGGGAAAGCGCTGCCACTGGACGAGGGAGGTTAGGCCAGTGTCCCGCACTTGCCGAGGCTAACTGAACAGTATTGGATCTAGGGCCGGAGAAACCTGAGTGCTGCCGCTCGCGGGTGAGGTGGCAAGTGTCGGGAAGGCTCGCTTCCTGTATTTGGTCGCGAAAGCCTCGACTGAAACGTCGTTCTGAGCCGCTAACCGCGGGGCAGGTTCGCGGTCAAGAGCGGCAACAACTTGGGGAGTACCGCTCGCGGGTGAGGCACCAAGTTAATGGAGAGGATTCAGGCGAATACCCTTGAGCTTCACGTGCTTATACGCGTCCGGTCGCCACCCCCTCTTCCAACGCCCCCTTTTCAGTGTTGACCCTGTCCTTGACAGCAATGGATGTAAGGCAGTATCTTACGTTCATGAAGACTAGCGTCTCCTCCAAAGGCCAAATCGTGCTGCCGGCGGAATTCCGGCGGATAGATCGTATCGAACCGGGGCAGGAGTTCGACGTAGAGCGTCTCGATCGCGGAGACTATCGACTCGTCCGGCGTACGGCTCCGCGAAACGATGGGGTCATCGACTGGCTGCTCGCCTGCCCGCATCCAGACTTCTTCGTACCCATCGACTCTGAGTCTACGGATTCGCTGTGAAGTTCCTGGTCGACGCCAACGTTTTGAGCGAGCCGACTAAGCCAATGCCCGATTCGCGTGTTGTCGTGTGGCTTCGCGCCCATCAGCGAGACATCGCCGTCGATCCCGTGATTCTCGGTGAACTGCGATTCGGGATACTTATCCTTCCCAAGGGCAAGAAGCGGAGCTCTCTGGAACGCTGGTTCGACGAAGGGGTCAAGCGTATTCACTGTCTGCCCTGGGACACGGACACGGGTTTGAAATGGGCGGAACTGTTGGCGCGTCTTCGCACAACCGGGAAAGCCATGCCGATTAAGGATAGCCTGATTGCGGCCACCGCGGTCGTCCACGGTCTGACCGTCGCTACGCGAAACGGTTCTGATTTCAGGAACGCTGGCGTGCAAATCGTGAATCCGTTCGTCGACTGAGATGTGGCAAAAGTGCGCAGGCCCGTGCGGAATGTTGTCAACGAAAGACGTACTCGACGCCCACTGTGGACGCATTTAAACTCCCAAAAGATGGTGTCGCGCGACCTTGTGCGTGGCGCGTGGACTGGCAACGCCGTTCGCGGAGAAGTGCCAGCCACTCTCTCCGGAATCCCCCGTTGAACGGAGAGGCGATTCGCGAAGTCCTGCCAGTTGGGCTTTTCTTAACGTCTGTGGGTGGGATCCCGGCTACGCGACCGCATCCCGAATCACTTCGCCCCCGGTGTCGGTCAAGCGCATATTGCGGCCGGCATGGTAGTGCATCAACCGCATATCGTTAAGACCCATCAAGTGCAGAATGGTGGCGTGCACGTCCCGCATCTTGTAGACCTTCTCAACGGCTCTCCAGCCGAGTTCATCGGTTGTGCCGACGGTGACCCCGGGCTTCGCGCCGCCGCCGGCGAAGAACATCGTCATGGCCTTCGTATTGTGATCGCGCCCCGCCTTGTCGCGCAGATCCGCCGGGTGATCCGGCGTCCGGCCGAACTCGCCCATCCAAACGATCAGCGTCGAGTCAAGCAGATTGCGCCGCTTCAAGTCCTGAATCAAACCGGCGATTGGCAGGTCCACTTCTTTGGCATTCTTGGCATGTCCTTTTAGAATGTCGGTGTGGCTGTCCCAGGATTGGCTGGGCGTATAGAGCTGCACGAAACGCGTGCCCTTCTCCACCAGTTGCCGGGCCATCAGACAGCGTGTACCGAACGACCGTGTGACCTCGTCATCAATCCCGTACATCTTCCGGGTGGCTTCATTCTCCTTGGCTAGATTCAGCACTCCGGGCACCTCGCTTTGCATGCGGAAAGCGAGCTCATAGGCGTCGATGCGGCCCTGCAATTCCGGGTTCGTGAAGTTGCCGTCGAGATAGGCATGGTTGTAGTCGCGAAGGAGCGCCATCTGATCCTGCATATCCTTCTCACTTACGCCGCCGGCGGGACGCAGATCGTTGATGGGATCGCCCTTCCACTGCATCATCGTCCCCTGATAGCTGGCCGGTAGAAATCCGGCACCCCACTGTTGCGATCCACTGAAGGGAAGCGCGCGGTAATCGGGCAGCACGACGAAACCAGGCAGATTCTGATTCTCGGTTCCCAATCCGTAGCCCACCCAGGCGCCGACAGACGGCCGGCCCGGTAACACCAGTCCGGTGTTCATCAGGAATGTCGCCGCGGGGTGGTTGCCATTCTCGCCGGTGATCGTCTTCACAAACGTCATGTCATCGACGCAGGTAGCCAGATGCGGGAACAGTTCCGAGACGTCCATGCCGCACTGCCCGTATTTGGCGAACTTCCAGGGGCTCTTAAGAATCAGCCGCGGCTTGGCGTAGAGATCCGGCTGATCCGTGCGCTTCTCGTTGCTCCAGTCGAGAACGGTGTTGTCGAACTTCTCGAGCGCCGGCTTCGGATCGAAGGTATCCATCTGCGCCACCCCGCCGAGCATCGTCAGAAAGATGCAGGACTTGGCCTTGGCCGGATGATGGGGCGTCTTGGGAGCCAGCGGATTCGTCGAGGCGGCCGCCCGCAGGTCCGCATTCAGAAAGTGCATCAGCGCCAAGCCGCCCGCGCCCACCAGACTGCGATAAAGAAAATGCCGGCGATTCCATTCTTGGTTCATGCAGGTTACTCCAGGTAGATAAACTCGTTCAGATTAAAGAGCACCGTCCCGAGCCGCGTGAGCGCCTGTTCGGGACTGCGGCCTTCGTACAGCGTGCGGGCCTTTTTTAGCTCTGCGTCACCCGGTTCCCGCAACAGGGCAAGCGCGAACGCCTTGCCGATCTGCCTTACCGGATCCGCACCCGCCAACTCAATCACGCGGGCGGCGAAACGCCCGGATTCCACCGCCGTCAATTCCCCGTTAAGCAACGTGAGCGCCTGCGGCGCCACCGTAGTCACGCTCCGCCGGGAGCAACTCTCACTCATGTTCGCCGCGTCGAAGACTTCCATCAGCGGCATCGAAAGCGACCGCCGCTGAAATGCGTAGATAGAACGCCGGAGTTGCGCCTTCTCGTCCGACGGATACCACTTGAACATCTGGAAACCCTGAGCCACCTCGTCCTTCACACTGAAGAACATGCCCGGTCCACCGGCCTCGCGATTCAGGCTTCCGCTAAGCGCTAGGATGGAGTCCCGCAGCACTTCCGATTCGAGGCGCACCCAGTTCATCCGCGACAAGAGCCGATTGTCCGGATCACTCTCGGCAATCCGCTTCGCGTCGGGATGGCCGGTGGACTGGCGATAGGTGTTCGAGGTAAGCATCAGCCGGTGCATCGCCTTGACGCTCCACTTTTTATCGACGAACTGGGTGGCCAGCCAGTCGAGCAGTTCCGGATGAGACGGCCGGTCGCCGTTCATGCCGAAGTCGGACGGCGTTCGCACGAGGCCAGCGCCAAAGTGGTGCTGCCAGATCCGATTCACCATCACGCGCGCCGTCAGGGGATTTGCCGGACTCGCGATCCACTCGGCGAGCGCGCGCCGTCGTCCGGAGCGGTAGCGTCCAGCGTATTCGATTTTCGCGGGCTCGCTGTTGCCGGTGATGCGTTTCGGAAATCCCGGCTCCACTAGTTCGCCCTTCGCGGAGCGCTCTCCGCCCGCCAACACATGAGTCGGATCAATTTCCATGACGGCGGGCGGCGCCACTTCGTTCACGCTGTAGGCGATGGGCTGGTAGCGGGCCATTTCGAGGTTAATCTTCTGCACGCGTTCCGCAGTGTCCTTGTGCAGCTTCCTCTCGTCGGCCGTGAAAACCTGATTGTCCTTATCGGCGAGGACGCGCTGTAGATTATCGGCTTCGGGCTGTTTCTTGTCGTCTGTTTTTTTCGACGCCACCAGTTTCGCGCGCAGCTCTTTTTCGAACGTCCGCAGGCGCTCATTCACCGTTTCCAGTTCGTCTTCGAGCCGGCGCACGGTCTGCCGCATCACCAGCCGTCCTTCGGACTCGAGGTGCGGCATGGGCCGCTCGTCGATCCGCGTGGAGGCGAAGAAGGCCTGGATTCGGTAGAAGTCCTTTTGCGGAATGGGGTCGTACTTGTGATCGTGACAACGCGCGCAACCCACCGTCAGGCCGAGAAAGGCCTGGGTGGTCGTGCCGGCCATCTCATTCAACCAATCGAGGCGGAGTTGAGCGTCGAAATTGGCATCGCGCTCCCAGGGGCCCATACGCAAAAAACCCAAGGCCAGAATCCCCTCGTTCTCGATCTGCCCGCCGCGCATGGCAGGGCGGCGCTGCATTTCGTCGCCGGCCAGTTGCTCCTGGACGAAAACATCATAGGGCTTGTCATTATTGAAGGCGCGGATCACGTAGTCGCGATAACGCCAGGCAGTCGGACGCTCGCCATCAATGGCGAAGCCGTCGCTTTCGGCAAAGCGGACCAGGTCGAGCCAGTGGCGAGCCCAGCGCTCGCCATAGCGGCGGTCCTGGAGCAGCCTGTCGATCAGTTTCTCGTAAGCATCAGGCGCCGTGTCATCCAGGAATGCGCGGGCTTCCTCCGCGGTAGGCGGCAGTCCGACAAGATCGAAGTAGACGCGACGCAGCAGGGATCGCTTCGACGCTGGCGGCGCCGGCGAGAAGCCTTTCTCCTCAAGCTTCGCCAGCACGAAGGCATCAATCGGGTTCTTCGTCCACCCGGCCTGGCGCGGCGCCGGAACCTTTGGCGCTACCGGCGGGGAGAAGACCCAAGTGGCATAATCCTTGGCTGTCGCCACCTGGTCCAGCACCTTCATCGAATCGATGGCGGCGGCCAATGCCGTCACCACTTCATCCGGCAGCGGCTTGCCGCCGACCGGCATGCGGGGGTTCTTTTCGCCTTTGACAAACTGCACGAGAAGACTCTGGCTCGACTGACCGGGGCTAATCGCCGGGCCTCGCTTGCCGCCCTTCAACAGATCGGAGAGGTTCGCCACCGATAGGCCGGCCTGTGCCTGAGGGCCGGTATGGCACCCGGCGCAGTTCGCCTTGAGGATTGGCTCGATTTTGTCGCGGAAGACGGCGTCTTCCGGTGCGGCCCCCGCCAGAACCGCGGCGACTACAGCCGCCAGGAATCCGATTCGACCCATGATGCCCCCGGGTTTCTAAAAATTAATCTTCCAACCCAATTGTACGTTCCGCTCGCCGCTTTTGGAGGTGATGATTCCAAAATTGCCGGCGCGCGGGCTAACCGCCGGATTGCTCATCAGCGGGTGATTGGGGAAGTTGAAGACCTCGAAACGCAGTTCGGTACGAATTCGCTCACTGATGGGAATGCCCTTGAACAGGGCAACGTCCCAGTTCTGGAAGCGCGGTCCGCGGATGATGTTCAACCCGGAGTTCCCAAACGTGCCGGCTCTGGGGACGGTGAAAGCCGCAGTGTTGAACCACCTTAGACCGAGCCCGCGTTCGGCCACATCCAGACTGCCGGTGACGTCCCACGGCTGATTGCCGCTGCCCTGGCCCACACCGGCGACATCGACGCCATCCACTACCGACAGGAGCGAGCCTGACCGGAAGAACACCACGCCGGACAACTGCCATCCGCGGAGCACCTTGGCCTGCCAACCCTGTTTGCTTCGGAAGAAGGGCAGTTCGTAGATGTAGTTGAGGTTCAAGAGATGCGGCCGGTCCAGGTCGTCCAGCGACCGTACATTGCGGTAGGCGTCAAAAGGAGTGAGGGTGTCGCTGATGCTCTTCGAGAAGGTATACGACAGACCGAAGCTGAGTCCCGCGCGGAATCTCCGGTCCAGGCTGAACTGCGCCGACTGGTAGTTGCTGTGCCCGTCCCGCGTGGTCACGTCCACTTGCCCGAGCCCGTGGTAAGGCCGCAGCGCATTTGCGTTGCGCCCCGGATTCGCTTGCAGCGTGCCGGCCACCATCTGATTGACGTTCCGCGTCCGCTCCTGGTTGGTCGCCGACTTACCGACATAGGCGACCTCCGCAAGCAAAGACCCCGGCAATTCCCGCTGGACGGAAAAACTATAGCTGTACGCCGTCGGGTACTTGAATCGCAGGTCGACGCCACGAATATAGAACGGAAAATCACGGCGCGTGGCGCCCCCTGGGCGGTCCACTTCACCGTTGAACACCTGCACCTGAATCTGGTTCGGCGCATTCCGGAACAGCGACCCCTGGTTGTGCATCTGCCGGTGATGGAAGACGCCGCCGCCCGCCCGGATCACCGTCTTAGCTCCCACGCGATAGGCCAGGCCGAGGCGCGGCGCGAACGCGTTGTTATAGGTGTCGGCAAAGCCGCGCGGCAAGCCGTGGAACAACCTTTCGACGTTGGGCAAGGTCGCGCCATTCGCCCTTCCCCGGGCGGAATCGGGGAAGCCGTTTCCGGGCAGCACCACGCCATTGTACGGATCGCCCGAAACGATATAGCCGCCGCTGGGGTCAACCACGGCCCGCTTCGCGGGATCGAAGAAACGGGCGTCGAAATTCGCGATGTCGTTCCACTTCGCGTACCAGGGCTGATGCCGCGAATAACGAATTCCCATTTCGATCGTGAGCTTTTTCGAAGCGCGCCACGTGTCCTGGACGTAAGCCTCCAGGGAGTTACTTCGCAGCAGCGTGTAAGCCGCCGGCCCCTGTTCGGTATAGACGTCGAAATAGCCGAGGGCCGCGTTGGCCACGGCGAGCCCGGACGTTAACGGATGACCGGTGTCCAGAAAGTTGAACTCGCCGTTCTGCTGCGCGCCGCTCTGATCGTTGTTGTTTTGCTGGTCGTGCGATAACCATCCGCCAAATTTAAGCGTGTGGGCCGAGCCTTTCACCCAGGTCATGTTGCCCGACGCCATGTACATGGGCCCCGAAGAGCTTACGGGCCGCGACGAGCCGTCCAGCGTGGCAAAGCCGTTGATCAATCCGCGGGGAATCCGTTCCTGAATCCGCTTCACGCCGGGCACGATGTAAGGAAAGTTCAGGCCGTACTGACCGCGCAGATAGCGCGGCACTCCTTCATTGTCATAGATCCCTATGTAGACCACATCATTGGCCGCGGTGACGGTGAAGTCGGTGATGATCGTCGGCGACAACGTGCTCGTCACGTTCAATGCGCCGGTCATATTCGGCCGGTCCCAGCGGGAATTGGAGCGGTCGAGGCCGGAGGTAATCGGCGCGTCTTCATAGTGGAGATAGTTATTGCCGGTAAAGTTGATCCGGTGTTTCCCCGCATAGTAATCCACACGGAACGTATCTTTCCTGCTTTCGCGCGGATTGGGCAGCGTCTTGATCCAGTTGTCGGTTCCCTGCAGGAAACCCGGCGTTGGCGAGGGATACGCGTTTAGGACGCCGGCGCCGTTGGGGCTCAACCGGTTGGAGGGAATCATGTTCCCCGCAAATGGTACGTTGTTGGCCAGCGGATCGTTGACGACGCGCGTGCGGCGGAAGAAAGCATTGGCCGGGTTCAACAGTTCGGCGAAGTTACCGGCGCGCATGGCGTCGCTCGGCACGGTGGCGGTTACGGTTTGTTCCCGGCGCCATATCAGCCGCTCCTGGGAACCGAAAATGAACAGCTTCTCTTTGTTTGTATTGAATTTGCCCGGTATGTAGACCGGCCCGCCGATCGCATAGCCCGGCTGATTGAAACGGAACGGCGCCGCGCGGCGGTAATCGTCCCGAACCGGACTCTGGTTCCTGGTCCAACTGTTGGCATCCAAGGCCGAGTTCCGGAAGAACCACCAGCCTGTGCCATGAAAGTCCTTGGTCCCGCTCTTGGTTACGAACCGCAATTGGCCGTCCATGGCCCGGCCATACTCGGCCGGGTAGGTCGACGTCAGCAGTTGCACTTCCTGAATAGTGTCCACATTTAACAGGCCCACTTGGGCCGACCCGGTAAAGTCCCCGCGCGTACGCATGGCGTTCACGCCGTCAATCGTGATGTTATTTCCGTTGCGCCGTCCGCCGTTGATCGAGAAGCTTTCATGCAGGTTGTTCGGGTTGAAGTTATTAAAGTTTCCGCCGACCACGCCAGCCTTCAAGAGCGCCAGATTGATGGGATTTCGCCCATTCAAGGCCAGATCCGTGATTTGGCGGGCCTCCACCACGCGTCCGATCTGCGCTGTTTCCTGTGCTAACTGTACGCCGGTGGCTTCGACGGTGACCGACTCGCTGACGGCGCCCAGATCAAGACTCACGTCCACGGTGCTCCTTGCCGCTACGTCCACTTTCACGCCCGTTTGGACGAACCGCTTAAACCCCGGCGCCTGGACACTCACCTCATAAAGACCCACCGGGAGATTCGTCAAAACGTAGGAGCCATTTTCACCGGTATCGACCGAGCGCGACACTCCCTGCACGCCAGTCGCGGTCACGCGCGCTCCGGTGACCGTGGCCTGACTCGCGTCCAGCACGGTGCCGGCGATTTGCCCCTGATCCTGCTGTGCCAGCGCGGGTAGAGCCGCGCTGAAAAGCATGCAGGCCGCAATGATTCGAAGTTTATTGTTTTTCACGATATTCTCCTAACGGATATCCCTTCCGGGCTGCGTTCCGCGAACATTTTCACCTCAAACGCGGTGATTAGGCGATGACTATATCAGCCGCTCCAGCTCGCGAGATATAAGAAAACTATCGCTGTGTTCTTGCAAAACTATCATTGACCTTTCGGCTTCAGGGCATCCAAGGGCCGTACATTTTTCGTGGTCCACGTCACGCGCAGGACCGGCGGGCGTTCACTAACCAATCGTTGCTCGAATTGGTGGAGCCGCCAGAGTGGTTGGACGCGGACGCGCTTTTGGCCAAAATGCTCGACATGCAGAAGTAAGCGGGCGTGGCGCATACGCGGCTATCCGGTCATATCGGCCAAGCCAGCAAGGCGCGGATCAGCCGTGGCTTGGCTACGGTGAAGCTCGATAAAGACGGCATCCCGCTGGCGGGTTCGGAGGAGTAACCATGGCGAAGCAACTGAAAAAGCCGGGTGTTCCGGCGCGCCGCGTCACGGTGAAGATGCCCGCCCGGATCTCTGCATTGGTCGCGGATGGATCAGTGGCTTACGCAGCACCGGTTGGCCCACTTCGGCGCAATGTAGGCGGTCGGCGAACGCGCGTTAGAGGTTTGGCAGGGTGATTCTGGCGTGAATACGGATGCAGGTACAGACGGTGCTGGGCAATGAGGCGCTGCGTATCGCGGACCGCATTCACGCCCAGATGGAACAATAATATGGACGCGCCAACGCTGCCGCTTGGCGGGCGCTCTCGCAAGAACTTTTTCGGACGGCTGGAGATGCGCTTCAGACGCCCATCGGCATGATGATTCAAATGGCCATCCTTGGCCGCTTACGTGGAGTTCAAAATGAATACGATGACGCGAGTGAGCGCCGTCCAAGCCCAGGTGCGGGCTTCCCAGAAAATCGCGGCGCAACGTGAGTTGACGGACCTCTACATCCATAGGGGCAAGATCGGCCAGACCGATCTCGACAACGGCTGCTATACCTGGGGCGAAGTGCTGAGCATCGTTGCCGCCGAATTATGGAAGCTCAGCGAAGTGGATGCCGCGCGGGTCACGGTGAAGTCAGGGCGATTGACCGTCCCGCAATTCCTGCGCCAGCGCTTCGGCATCGTGACCGGCGCGCCAGTATTGGCATCGCGCAAACTGGACGCCGGATCGGGCCGACTTGCAGGAATTCTTATCGGCGTTGCGGATTGGAAGGGTCGCCTAGTTGCGATCCCTCGCCCACATCAGAAACGCGGCAGTAGCACCGACGAACAGCAAGCCGCTTACGGTTGGACTTTCGGGTTTACCAAAATACGCTTCACGAGCGCGGTGCTGACAGTTGTCTGACACCGCCCACGGTCTACCCTGCTGGCCCGCGATTGAATTCCACGTTCGCGCCCCGTGCCTGTTGTCGTGTGGTAGAACGACTTCGGCAAACGAATAGCGCCCGGCAGCGCTGTCTATGTACTCAAAGTGAACACCAATACCTGGTTCGCTGTGGGCGACGATTTGACGGCCCTGGACGAGCGGCCCGGCAATCAACTCGTGGTTAAACATGCTCTGCGTGCGTATCAGGGAGCCAGTCGGCAATTGGGAGAAAGCGCGTCGATTCAGATCGGCAATAGCCATAAACCTCCTTTTGGTCTAGTCTCCTCTACCCGAGTCCCGAGTGTGAATGTAGGCCAGTCCAACGTGAAAGAGCGAGAGCCCCACAACTAGCCCAACTTCCGCAGTTTGAAGAATAAGTACCTGTCTTTGCAGCACGGAGCCTCAAAAGTCTTCACTACAAATTGTGTTTGGGAAGAGAAGAAGGCATGTGTAGGCCGAGGCGCTGAAGCAGAATTGC
>JBJXFL010000037.1:0-173697 GCA_046155405.1 Bryobacteraceae bacterium
GGTCCGCAGGCAGTGTACAACGGCGGGGAAGCTCACGGAACTCGACATGGATTGCCCAGGATCGCACGTTACGAAACGTTACCGGCCTGCCCTTGCGGGCTCGGACGGAATTTTTGCGGACCACAGCGATCGGAGCCGCTCTTCCGCCTGTCACATTTCGGTTACCAGCCCGCCCGCGACGGTCGCCGCTTTCTTGTCTTGGAACCCGAAGGCGGGCAACCGCCCGCCCGCCCATGGTCGTCATCGAAAACTGGGCCGCCAGTCTGGTGAAGTAGAACAAAATCCTGTCCCCGCTTGCTTTCTCCGGTTGTGTCGCAGCAAAAGGACAAAGGGTAACACCTCCCGTCTTAGGTTTTGTTTAGTTAGTGTCTGCACGGACATCCGTGCAGATATACAGGTGCGCATAAATAAAGGGACATGATGATCAACAAAAAGGGAGCAGATAAGCTCGGATCAGTTCCGGATGGGATTGCATTTCGCCGAAGACCCTCGAAAGTGTTCCGATCAGTTCGGTCTCATTGGCGAAGTAGCGGTTGTGAGTCCCAGTTTTCCGGGTATGTTGCCAGAGTCGTTCGGTAGGATTGAACTCGGGCGAATAGGGCGGTAGTTGATGCACTTCCAGCCAGTGACGATTGGAACTGAACCACTTCCAGACTTCGGCATCCTTATGGTAGGAGGCGTTATCTTGGATCAGGATTGCCCCGCGGCGCCGGTAGTGGCGCGCCAGTTGTTCGAGGAACGCGAGGTACGTAATGGCGTTGAAGCCGGCGTCCTGTCTGTAATGGAAACAAGTGCGCAACAATTCTATGGCGCCCAGAATCTTCACGCTTTTGCGTGCTCCGGTGACCGGCACTTCCGGAGGATGACCGATCCGGCTCCAGGTGGCATGCATCGTTGAGTCCTGTCGGAAGCTGGCTTCGTCAGTGAAGATCAACGCCCAGCCTTGCGCGCGGGCTTTTTTTTTAGATTGGGGTACGTACGCCGGTGCCAGCGATCCTGCGCCGCCGCATCGGCACGAGCCAGTACACGCCGGGGCCGCTGCACGGAAAATCCCATCGTGTGCAGCAGTTTGCGCACGTGCCCCGGATGGTAGGTGACATTAAACTCCTCCTCGATCACCCAGGCCAGCATCGGGGAAGTCCAAATCCCGGTATCCAATCCGTACGCCACCGGACCACTATCGAGAATGTCGCCGAGTTGGGTACGCTGCTCGGCCGTCAATAACGGTGGCCGTCCCGAACGGTATCCCTCCAAAAGTCCGTCCAACCCACATGTCTGATACTGCGCCAACCACTCCGACACCTTGGACCTTGGCGCCTTCAGAATGTCCGCCAACTCGCCGCTAGTACGGCCCTCCGCGTTCAGGAACACCGCCTGCAGCCGCTTGGCTACACGGTAGGCTCCCTCACGTTCCGCCTCCTTGCTCAGACGGACTAGCTTGGCATGGGTCTTCGGGTGCAAACGCAGGATCCGAGGAAGCATCGCCTCTCCTCCTATGGCGAGTATCGCACAGGATATCGACTATGTCCCTTTATTTATGCGCGGATGTATAGCAACTAAACCACCGCTTTGCTAAATCGTTAAAAACAAATGGCATCGAGCTGATTCTGTTTTGGATCAAATGAAATCGGAGGGAAACGGATCGGCGTTACGATCTGGCACCTAGCCCTAGCCGAAGTTCAGCCTTGATGCGGCGCATCGGCATTTGGAAATCCGGCGACGCTCACCACCCGAGACAAGTCCGCGCCCGTCATTGGGCTCCTGCACCAGTTAATTCCGAGCGTTTCCCGGTCACGCCCACAGCGACCACGAGCCGCGTGCAGACTGGGACCATCGGATCGATAGACACCCATGCCTTGCAAATCCCCAGCCCGAATGGCGGAACGCTTCCCTTACGTTCGGCGCTGATCCTCATAATCACGCTGAGCCGATACACGGACTATCGCCGGACCGTGCCCGCGACACAAGCAGCAGGGGCCGCTGAGGCAGCAGCCCTCCCTCCGCGAACAGGATCAAGTCCCCGCTGGGCCTCGCCCTCGTCGGCAATTTCGCCCCTCTTGCATCGCATAGGAGATTGACTCGCCCACATAGTGGGAGCTGCCGGATCCTGTTAGTACAATCCCCCTGGCCGCGAGGACGCTGCCTGCCAACTGCACCAGGGGTTCCGAGACTTGTTTCGCGGTGGTGATCCACAACTCAGGCTGCTGGCAAATCTCGTTCAAGGCATGCCCGTAGCCTCGAGCCTCCTGGTCTTCGAAGGGAGAGGACTTAAGCCGCCGCAACCCGGAGCTCAATTCGTGGCTCGATATGGTTCTCGTTATCACGGAAGAAAAAACAAGTTTCCCAAAGGAATACGCGCCAAGCCAAGGACATTCGCGTTTCGTGTTTCCACCCCATTGCTAACCGCAAAGTGTTCTGGCTGAGTCGTTTCCGCCAGATGGCAACGTATGCCCTGTTGCCGCTGTACACCATATCAATTTTGCGCTTACTTGTGCTTGATTGCGGTCATGCGACGCTGCACGCCTCCCAGTTCAGCGGCGGATAGGATTCACGAACGCTCCGTTGCCGGCAACATCCCACAGTGCGATCCGCGCCCATTTCCAATCCTTGGCGTCCGTTTTCCATTCAAAGGTGGCGCTGCCGAACGGGCGCGTCTGTTCCAGCGGAAATGTTTGCGTAAACGTCTCGCTGCCGTTGCCCCACACGATCTCTCCGAATGCGAGGGGAAATGTCCACTGCGCCTTTACTCTTGCTGTAACCGCTGAGGCATCGGAAGTGGAAATAGAGACCTCGGGCAGCAGTACTTCGCCCATCGTAATGAAGTATTCGCCCCGCCTCATCACGTCCATAAGCTGTCCGTATTGGTCGAAATTCGGCAATTCCGGAATGCGGACGTAGTTGGCATTCATGTGCGAGTAAAGCTCGGAGGTGGAATCGATGTAGAACATGTCGGTCTCGGCCATCAGCCGTTTGGTAAGGCCCCAGTTGTTCATGTCATCCAGCAGTTTGAGCGCGCGGACACCCTGGCGCAACGAGGACGGATCGGCCGGCATGGCCTTCCATCCCGCCCCTGTGTAGTGCGAATCCAGGAAGTAATCGGTGTGCCGCACCTTGTCCGGATACTCGTACGAACTCTTGGTCCTCGGATGGGTCTGATACAGGATGCCATTCTCTTTCCGCACCATTTCGATGATGTCGGCGGGGGAACCTGCGTGATAGACCGTGCCGTATTTCGGGTGCTGGCGCACCAGCGGACCGGGCGATCCTTTCTCCATGAACCAGAGGACTTTGTGCGGGAAGAAAATGGACCAGTGGCCGCCCAGGTGGGTGCTGCCCTCTTCGGATGGAATCAGCAAAAACCTCGAATCGGACTGCTTGCGGCACATCCGGTAATAGGCTTCGAGTTCCTCCAATCGGACATCGGTCAGATCCTGCGGATGCCCATCGCCATGGAAATCGGAAGTGATCGCCGAATCGATCCCCATGTCCAGCAGCACCTGCCGGAAAGGAGGCTCCCAGCTTTCATTCCGCCCGAGCGCTTGAACGGTGTATCCCCAATGCCAGTGCGAGGTAACCGTCTTATATCCGGGTAGCGCGCGAAAGCGGTCGCGGTTGGTGAACTGCAGCACGTCATCAAGAGCGGCCTCGCCCTCGCGATCAGAGACGATCAGGAACATTCCCATCCGCTGCATGGAATCGGGAGGCGCGTTTAGCCACGGGTAGTACTGTCCGGCTCCGTCGTCATTGGGCTGCCGTATGCCGAGCCCGAGCTCACCTGTTCCTCCCCGCCCGGCCCATCCATGGTGCCAAACGTAGCCCGCGTTGGTCGTGTAATCGCGCGGAGCGATGTAGGTGTGAGGCGGAGGAAAAACCACCACGCTGCCGGCATTCATTTTGGCTGCCAAAGCGCGATAGCGGACCCGTTCAATGCGGCGGTCGGGCCCATCGGTCATCTCTGTGCGGAGCCTGCCCTCGGTATCGTAGTACTGGATCGGCGATACGACTTCCCGCCTGCCCGCGCGCACGTACGCCGCGGGCGCCGCCAGCTTGATCCCGGCATCATAGAGATAAGCGGTCAACGGCTCCCCGGTGGAGGCAACCGCGTCCTGCCGGATCAGCCGGCTTCCGGGATAGAACGTATAGGCGACCCCGCCGGTGAAGATCCCCATTTTAAGCCCATCAAAGAGTACCTCCACGCGGTCGCCGGCCGTGCGAACTTTCACCGCGGTTGCTTTGAACGCGCCTTCAAAGCGCCTGGTTCCGTTGGGATCATTGCCGGGAAAGTCGAAGAACTCATCGAAGCCCGCCCGTCCACGTCGCTTTCCGGTACTGACCCAATACTGGGGTCTCGCGTTTCTGATCACGGCCTTTTCGTCAAGGGCCACCTGGGTGATGAGGGGCTTCTCCGGGTCCAGGGAGAACTCCGCTCTCCACGTGCGGGAGGCCTCGTCCGGCCATCGAACAGTAAGCGTCTCCCCGGAGACGGTAACTGACACCGGGCCCGGACGCACCCCCGAGAGGTTGGCCGTCACGATAGCCGCGTGGCTGAGAGCTGTAGTCAGCAGGAGCAATAGATAAAGCATGTTGTAATGAGCAATACTATCTTGTTTTCAGATTCGGAGGCGCGGCCGGAAGAGAGTTAGCCGGCCGCGTGATTCGAAGCTTTAGAACGTCATCCGCGCGCCCAGTTGCACCACGCGCGGCTCATTGGTCTGCCCGTTGTTGGGGAAGATTTTCCCGAAGTTGGGCGAGGTCACTGTCAGGTTGGGCTGTTGGGAAAAAACCGCCTTATTGAAGGCGTTGAATGCCTCGGCGCGGATCTGCAGTTTGAAACGCTCATATAGCGGAATGGTCTTGGCCAGCGAAATATCGGCGATAGTAGCCCAGCGGTTGCGCAGATTCCCATGCCGCAGCGGTGTCGTCCGGAGCGTGAAGGGCGGGCGGATCTGCCAAGCCGGCTCCTCACCAGGCAAGCTGTTCCGGACCCGGCCGTCCACATCGATATAGCCGGTGTTAAAAAGACGGTCGTAGGTGGCGTTCTCCAGGCGCGGGTCCCGCAGAAGATACGTGTTAGTCGGCATCTGCATCGGCTCGCCCGATTGGAAGATAGTGGACGCTACCACTTGCCATCCCCCAGCCACATACTGGTTGAACCAGTTTTTGGCGCCGAGGAACCGCCGTCCCGGCCCGAAAGGCAACTCGTAAATCGGCGCCAGCACAACTCGGTAGGAGCGGTCAAAAGCGGCCAGCGAGCGCGTGGGCGCGGAGTCCTGCCCATTGAGATAGGTCAGCGCCTCAATGTTCTTGGACAGCGTCAGAGCGCTGGTCAAGGTAAGCCCATGCGTGTAGCGTTTCTGCACGGAAAGTTGGAATGAGTTATACCAGACCCGGCCATCGCCAAGATCCTCAACGTTAAAGGCAGTGAACTGAGGATAGGGCCGCAGAAGTTGCTGGCGTGGAATGGTGGACGCATTCAGTGAAGTGCCGGGGAGCAGGTTCGAAAACGGATTCGGGATGCGCTGATTCAGGAAATTGGGGTCCCCGCCCCTGGTGGAATCGCCCAGCGCCAGGGACTGCAGCGAAAGCTCGTTGAAGGGCCTGGACGTGCGCAAGGCGTTGGTGCGGGATCCGACAAAAGCGGCGTCCACCACCACCTGGCCCGGAAGTTGCCGCTGGAAACCGAAGGAGAACGAATGCACATGTGGCACCCGTCCTTGCGTGCTGGCGAAGGTAGGTCCTTGTCCAAGCAGGGTTCCCATGCCTCCCGCGGCGCCTGCTGGTTGCACCACCCCGTTGGGGAAAGGATCGGACAAGCGCGTGGCCGGCGTGCGGCCCGCATCCAGCGTGGAGACGAATGGCGTGGTGATGGAGAACCCGAAGTTGCGTCCCACCGAGGTCGGGTTCAGGAAGTACAAACCATACCCGCCGCGCACCACGGTCTTGTCGTCGATCCGGTAGGCCGCACCGGCGCGCGGTTGCACGGTCGCAAAGTCGGTTTCGTAAGGGGTCCGCGACAGTCCGTTCTGTCCGGCGAAGCCGATACCGCCGTTCACCTTGTAACCGGGGAACGCAGTCTGATCGATGCGGCTGGAGATGGGGTTCACCTGATCGGCGAAGAAGCCGCGGTTCATGCGGTCAAATCGCTCCGTCGGCGGCGTATTGAGATCCCACCGCAGACCAAAGTTCAGCGTCAGTTTGCGAGTGACGCGGATGTCGTCCTGCACCCAGGGCGCGTAGTACATCCACTGCCAGAGCGGCTTGACGTTGTTGTCGATGATGCCATCGGAGGCATAGCCGAGCATCATGGAAGCGATGGCGTTGCCGCTCAGGGTGTCCTGGTTCAGGTAGTCGCGCCGTGTAAATCCGCGATCGAAGCTAAGCCTCGCGCCAGCGCTGGCGGACACTTGGCGGGCGTATCGCACCAGGCGGAAATCCAGCCCGGCTTTGATGGTATGCCGTCCGCGAATCAGCGCAATGTTGGGGTGAATGCTCAGCGTGTTGGTTGGCTCGAAATTGGTCTGGCCGGAGGCGGTCCCCATCGGACCGTACAGCTCCGGCTCAATGCGCGGCACCCGGCTGGGGTCCGGAAGCTGGTTGACTAAAGCGGCGGGCCAGCCGATTTGTGTCGCATTGGTCCAGCCCTGGTTGCCGCCCGGATAGCGGGAAGGGTCTTTGTTCTCGACCCACCGGTTGAACGAGGCGCGCAGATTGAAGACCGTCGTGGGCGTGAGGGACGAAACCCAATCGATGACACCGTTGTTGGAGATCTTGTCGCCGGCCCGCAGGTCGCCGGCCAGCCCGGGCAGCGCATTGATCACCCGGTACTCATACTCCGGAAAATACGACCAGCGGCCGTAGACGCGGTGTTTAGAGGAGACCATGTGATCCAGCCGCAGGCTGTAGTTGTTGTAGTCGAAGCGGCCCGTATTGTTGGCGCGGAAGTAGTTATTCTGCCAGGCCGGGGAGCCCGGCGTGGTGGCATTCGGGTCAGGGTACAAGGCGGCAATCTTGGCCGCAGATGGATCAATTCGATTTCCTGGAATCAGGTTGCCCGTGAACGGGGTGCGCACCCATGTGTTGTTTTCCAGCCGCCCGGTGAGCGGATCGTAAATAGTGATCAGCCGGTTCGCGTTGTCGAAGGTGCGCGAGAAGTCCCCGCGCCGTTGATCCAGCGTGGGGACCGATGCGAACGACTCGGAGGGGAACTGTTGGGTGTAGCCGAAGCGTTCCCAACCGAAAAAGAAAAACGTCTTGTCCCGCCCGTTGTACAGCTTGGGGATGGCCACCGGACCGCCAACGGCGAATCCATTCTGATCCAGCGTGGAACCGGTGCGCGGTGTTCCCTGCGAGTTGTTGGAAAAAGTGTTCGCGTTCAGGAAGGTCCGCTTCATGTACTCGTACACCGATCCGTGCATCTGGTTGGTGCCGCTCTTGGACACGACGCTGATGACGCCGCCGCCGCTGCGGCCATACTGCGCGTCGTAAGAACCCGTCTGAATCTTGAACTCTTCCACGGTTTCCGTGGAGGGCACGTAGGAGATGGAATTGTTGCCGCCGTAGATCATGTTGTTGGGAGCGCCATCCATGAGGAATTCCACGTTCCGCGGCGTGGAGCCGTTGATGGACCAGGACCCGAGCCCGGAATTGGCATATGGCACCAGGTGCTGCGAGGATCCCGAATGGAGCACGCCCGGCGACAGCGCCGACAGCATGATCGGGGTGCGGTTGTTCAACGGAAGCTCGGAAATGCTGATCTGGTTGACCACCACGCCACGGTCGGCGTTGTCGGTGTCGAGCAGCGGCGGGGCGCCAGTCACGCTGATGGTTTCCGTCTGCGCTCCGACTTGCAGGCTGACGTCGACCGCAGCTACTTGCGCTACCTGCAGCACGATATTGGTGCGTTCGAACCTGTGAAAGCCGGGTACTTCCACGCTCAGGGTGTAGTTTCCCGGGTTGAGAAAGAGAAACCGGTACTGCCCGGCGTCGTTGGTGGCGGTGGCGAAAGCGACCCCGGTACCGGCATTGAGCAGCCTTACGGGGGCCCCACTAACAACGGCGCCCGTGGAATCTGTAATGACGCCGTTCAGCGAGCCGCGGGACTCCTGGGCGAGCATCGGAAGGAGGGAAAGCGAGCAGAGGGCCAAAAAACGAAGAAGCAACATTTTAGAGTTTCCTTCGACCTGGATTATGCACCGCGCCAACGCGCCGGCCAGCTTGGCGAATCGCGCCGCCCACTTGGATCCCCTGAGAATCCTGCGATAAAACAGTGAGGTTCACGAAGTTCGTTGCTTCGAGAGCCGATTCCCACGAGCCATCCAAATGGTGAAGAACAGAATACAGGGTAGCGTTTCCAGGCCCGCCAGACAAGGGGTTGGCGTGACCTCGCGGAACTCAATAAAATCAAGGCTTCCACCCCGTATGACTTTGAAGGCCGGAATCTGACGGCCTACGGCGGACTCCTCCCGGTCGCCACGATGCTGGAGAAACTCGGCTTTCTGGATTTGATCACCGAAGCCTTGAGAGTGGAGCGGCCCGCCAAGGCTCTGACCATGCCACAGTTCATCCTGGCGATGATTGTCGTCCTCGGAAACCTCATCGTGAGCGAGGTGTGATCGGGCGGGGATCCTCAGACTCTGTTGGTTCTTGAGAGACCGTCTTTGGACTTCACTCACCCCGCGTCGTCGGCTGACAAGGCCTCTCGCCGCATCGCCTGTAGGTCCGCTCGAAGTACAGGCCTAAGCGGATTGAGCCGAGTGGAAGGTTCCTTTGTGCGGCACGTCGCTAGCGAAAATGATGAAGTCCGCAACCTCCCAAGTCGATACAGCCTGCCGGCCCTCACGCCTGGGGTTGTGTTCAGTTAATGTCTGCACATCGGCAGCGAGGACGAAGGCGCCTGGAATTGGATTGAAATGCGGCTGTCGGAGTTGATGAAGGTGCCGGGCGTGATTCTGAACGACGAATTCATCCCGGCGACGTTTCCGGACGCGGTGCCGTATCCGTATGCCGAATAGGTGCCCGGGCGACCGAGATCATCTTCGCGTTTCGTCTCGCTCACGAACGGCAAATCGATGGCGAAAGAACGCCAAGAAAGCCGCCGCCAGTGCCACCAAGAAAGGCGAGCATCCAAAGAAGGAAGGCAACCCCCAATTTATCAGCAACTTCGAGGTTTGCGAGAACCACAATCGGAACTCCTTTTTCCTGCCGCAATGTCTGCGCTCGCCCCCCCAATCCCTTGAGCGCTGCCCCGCACTCTGATACGTTACTTTTAATGAAGTTCATAACAGGGATCTTGTTAACCTGCGCTCTGTTGTACCCGCAGGAGTTCCGCGCCACGCTCAACGGCCGCGTCCTTGACCCTTCCGGCGCTCCTATCCTTGACGCACCCGTGACCGTCAAAAACCTCGGCACCAACGCCGCCTTCTCCACCCGCACGGACGTACAGGGTAACTTCACCATCCTCTTCCTCCAGCCCGGTACTTACTCCGCCACGGTCGAAGCCCCCGGCTTCAAGAAGGCCACCAGGACCGGCTTCGAGCTCAGCGTCAATCAAACCGCTACCCTCTCCTTTTCCCTCGAACTCGGGGCCACTTCCCAGGAAGTCACCGTCACCGCCGAAGCCGAACTTCTCGACGATTCTTCCGCCGACCGTGGCGGCGTCGTCGACGAAAAAGCCATCAAGGAATACCCGCTCAATGGCCGTAACCCCTTCATGCTCGCCGCCCTGGTCCCCGGTGTCGATTTCAACGGCTCCCTCGCCTACCAGCGCCCTTTTGACAACGGCGCCATCGCCGAATGGGGCATCAACGGCACCAATCGCAATACCGAGTTCCTTCTCGACGGCGCCCCCAACAATGCTCAGGCTGGCGGCAACAACCTCGCCTACGTCCCCCCGGTTGACTCCGTCCAGGAGTTCAAAATCCAAACCAACTCCTACGACGCCCAATACGGCCGCTCCGGCGGCGGCACCGTCAACGTCGTCCTTAAAAGCGGCTCCAACCGAATCCATGGCACGGCCTACGAATTCCTCCGCCGCAACTGGCTCGATGCCAATTCCTTCCAGAACAACGCCCGCGGCGCTCCCAAGGACGGCCACTACCTCGATCAGTACGGCGTCCAACTCGATGGCCCCGTCTATCTTCCCAAAATCTACAATGGCCACGACAAAACCTTCTTCCTCTTCAATTACGAAGGTTACCGGGAAGGCACCCCGCAGCCGCTCGTCCTCTCCGTCCCCGAACCCGAAATGAAGAACGGTGACTTTTCTAAACTGGTCGATGCCCGCAACCGGCGCATCACCATCTACGATCCCCTCTCCGGCGGTCTCGTCAACAACGTCTGGACTCGCAGCCCCTTCCCCTCCAACGTCATCCCGCAGGACCGTATCAACCCCATCGCCCGTAAAATCGCCTCCTTCTTCCCCACCCCCAATGTCCGTACCGCCGGCGCCGACTACGCCAGCGCCAACTACTTCCTCTCCGGCGGTACCAACCCCGCCACCGATGACTTCTACAACCTCGTCCTCAAGTTCGACCACAACCTCGGCTCCCGCCATCGCATGTTCTTCCGCCACGCCTCCAACGACCGTACCGAACGGCGCTCCGCCAACGGTGTCTCCGGCCCCGGCGAAAACGGCCAGTTCCCCCTCAAACGCATCAACGACGCCTACGTCATCGACTGGGTCTCCACTCTCTCCCCGCAAACCATCTTCAACATCCGCAGCTCCTTCAGCCGCTATGTGGAAGGCTCCCGCAGCGATACCAACCTGGCCTTCGACATGACTGAACTCGGCTTCCCAAAGGATCTCCCCCAGAAGCTCGGTGCCAAGTTCGGCTTCGGCATCTACGTCCTCGACGGCTACATCCAGCTCGGCCGCGGCTTCTCCTCCAACACCACCAATACCTTCACCACCCATCCCACCTTCACCCGCGTCTCCGGCTCCAAAACGCTCAAGGCCGGCTTCGACATGCGCTGGATCCAATACTCCACACAGAACTCCGGTGACGTCTTCCGCCTCAATCAGAATGCCGCCTTCACCCAACAGGTCTTCAATCGCGCCGACGCCCTCTCCGGAGACTCCCTCTCCAGTTGGCTCCTCGGCACCCCTACCTCCGGAACAGCCAATTACCCTGTCGCCCCCATCTTCATGTACCGCTACCTCGCCCCCTGGGTCCAGCACGATTGGAAAGTCCTCCCCAAACTCACCATCAACTCCGGCCTCCGCATGGACTTCAACTTCGCCCCCAATGAACGCTTCAACCGCATGAACCGCGGCTTTGACGAGTCCGCCACTAGCCCCATTAACGCCCTGATCGATCGAGAATCTTTCCCGGACTTCCCTACCCTACGCGGTGGCCTCCGCTTCGCCGGTGTCGACGGCGCCCCCCGCACCGCTACCAGCCTCTTCCGGAAAACCTTCCAGCCTCGCATCGGCGCCGCGTACTCCTGGAACCGCAAGACCGTCATTCGCGGCGGTTGGGGCCGGTACTACCTCAACCCCAATAATGACTTCCAACAGACGTTTGGCTTCTCCAACTCCACCGCCCTCGTCTCCTCCAACGATGCCTCCCGCACCGGCATCCCCAACAAAATCGCCGACCCCTTCCCCATCGTCCTCACCCCCCCGGGCGCCTCAGCCGGTCTGACTACCTTTGCCGGCCGCGCCTTCAGCTTCATGAACTCCGACTTCCGGCTCCCCTATATCGATCAGTTCTCGTTCTCCATTCAGCGTCTGGTCACCACCCGCTCCCGCTTTGAAATCACCTACGTCGGCAGCCGCGGCTATGACCAGCAGGGGACCCGAGTCTACAACGAGGTGGAGGACGCCGGTTTCCGCGATGGCTGCAACCTCATGAAGGGCGGCAACCCCGGCCTCTGCGACGCGCCCCAGCAAAATCCCTTCCGCTCCATCCCTGCTTTTGCGGGAACAACCTACGCCACCAACGGCACCATCGCCCTGTCCAACACTCTTCGCCCTTTCCCCCAGTTCGGCGCCATCACCGAACTCGGCCGCAACGACGGACTCAGCTGGTATAACGCCGTGCAGTCTCTTTTCACCTGGCGGAACCGTTCCGGCATAAACCTCAACGTGAACTATACGTTCTCCAAGAACATGGCCCGCAACGGCTTCCTCGACCCCCAGAACCTCGTCATGCAGCAGGGACTCACCGCGCTCGATAAGCCCCACCGCTTCACCGCCAGCATGATAGCCCAGCTCCCTTTCGGCCGCGGCCAGCGCTTCTTCCGTTCTGTTTCCGGCTGGCGTAGCCGCCTCATCTCCGGCTGGCAGGCAACAACCATCGTGTCCTATAGCAATGGCCGCCCCTGGACGCTCCCCACCAATGTGATCTACCTCAAGGACGCCAAGCTCCACAACGATTGGACCGGGTCGACCATCCAAGCGGTCAAGCCCTGTGTACAGCGCTGGAATGAGAATAATACAATCACGATGCAGCCCTTCAGCCTGGATGCTGGTTGCACCGAAGCCAACTGGCTGATTGTTCCCCGCTTCAATCCCCGCTACCACCCGACTTACGACGGCCGCATCCGGCTCCAGTCGGTAGCCATGGCGGATGCGTCGTTGAACAAGACCACGCGCTTCACGGAGCGGCTCTCCGTGCAGTTCCGGGCCGAGTGTTTCAACCTCGCCAATTCGTTCTTCGTCGTCTCCCAGCAGTTCAACAACAATCCGGAGAGCGTACAGTTTGGCTCGCTCATCAAGGCGGCTGTCAGCGCCCCCGCTTCCAATTATCCCCGCCAGATGCAGCTCGGCTTCAAGCTGATTTGGTAGTCGAAATTCTATCCGCGTCCCGCGCCCGCCGCGCCGCGAGAGCATCCGCGGATCCTGGTCAAATCGTCTGTCGTTCTCGGAAACCTCATCTTGAAGTCTGATCGAGCGGGATCCACGGCCTTTGGGGGTCTTTGAGGGAGAGCCTTTGGACTTTACTCGCGCCGCGTCGTCGGCTGACAATGCTCTTTCCGCGATGCCAATAGGCTCACGGGCGCGGCCTAAGTGACGGTCATTAGGGCGGCGCAAGGGTACAGCCAAAGCGGATGGAATAGCGCCGAAGATGCCTTTATGCGGCGCGGCGCTCGTACCGGTGATGGAGTCCGCCGACGTCGGCTTTCGAGATAATCCGCCGTCCCTGACACCTTGGGTTTTGTTCAGTTAATGTCTGCACGGACACCCGTGCAGATAGCAACTGAACTGGGTTCACAGCTACCTTAGAGCCCGACGGTCGCCTGAGAATAATGCGAGCCTTGCAAGGTGATGCAGTTTTGGGAGGATCTCACGACCACGAAAGCCGCCGTCAGGACCACCGAGGAATGGCGACCATCGGAATCGAAAGAAGGGAGGCAACCTCCAAATTTATCAGCAACTTCGAGGTTTGCGAGAACCACAGTCATGACCACCGGGCGACCGCAGAGGAATTCCCGTCTGAACTAAGAGGAGTGCCGGATTGCGACCATAACAGTCTATCGTCATGGTCCCAGTCCGACACTCTTCATGGCTGAGATGAGACGTCTCGAATTGGCAACCCGGCCCCCAACGGTAGGCCGTACTGACATGCTGAGCCAGACATGCTGAGCCCAAGTTGCCCGCAGAAATGTGATCTGTTATCGTATGCGGCTCCGCAGTAGCGAAGCCCTCCGTCATTAGCAGCTGCACTCTTAAACCTGCAAATGTATTTTATCGTGCTTAAAAACAAGGCCGAAAATCGCTGTTTCCTGGTTAGAGCAGGCTCGACTTCTGGGCGTAGTTCTCGGGGCATGCATATCAGAGAAATCTAGCCAACCGGGCCTAATTGCGTAAGATATGGGACGATAACTTGTGAGACATAAGCCAAGTCAACTAGTGCCCCGCCGAAACGGCAGGAGGGGCACCGGCGAAGCGGCCCGACCTCGCGAAATGAAAACGGGGTTGCGCAGGAATCACAGATTACCGCATCAAACGGCGCACAGTAATCGCGACGGTACCAGCAATAGCTCCGCATACACAGGTGCCCGTCTTGATAATCTGTCGGGGATGCCACTCGACTAAGCGCGTAAAGGTCGAACTGCATCTGCAAGTAAAGCCTCGTGTATAATGACCCACCGACAACTGCCAACGAGCCCGCGAACCGGCCTTGCTTAATGTCAGCCATGTGGTAAACCCCTTGGAGGGGTAACAGTGGCTGCTCGTATTCGGGAGATAAACGAGTCGGGATCGGAGATCCAGTGTAGTCCACAAAGTGCCAGCCCCAATGCTCCTTCAGATGGCCGTCTTCCCAGAGGACGCCGTGGTCGGAACGGGCCGAGGGGTAAATGATACCTGTACACCCCATCCGGCGGAGGAACGCGGCGAACACGTCGGTCATGGCGTTCCCTCCTTGGCTGTTGCCACAGACGATGGGCAACAACTGCCGCCACCCTTCGATTCGCCGCAGGTCCACCTCATACATTTCGGCGATGATCTTCAGCCATTCTCCGTGGGCTAGATCTTCATCTGTCTCGGCGGGAGGCGGGTTTCGAAAGAAATCAACCATCCAACCTCGCGCCGTGGGTAACCTCATGTCGAAAACCCGCTCGCTGGGGACCTGTACGTCGTCGTAGGGAAGAACCAAACTAAATTCGTTTCCCGGCGGGACGGCGGCGACAACTGCGGGTGTAACGAGGCTTCGGAGATCCCGCGACATGCCATCCAAGAGATGGTCAGCTTTTTGAGGTTCGGTCACGAAACGGTAAAGCGGGTTTGGTTCACCGGGGAGACCGCGAAAGACCAAGGAGATTTCGTTACGACCCGCAATCGGAGTGGCGGCGCAATAGCCAGTCAGACGTGGGACCGCGTAGGCATTCAACTCGCCCAGCAGCCCGTACGACGGCACGACCCCTGATGACGTGGGGGAAAGGGCCATGTACCGCAAGCGGGGAAGAGGGCTGTGGCGGTCGCCCGAATACCGCCGCCGCCACTGCCCATGCAAGGCGAATTGTCGTCTTATCGTGGGATCGTTAGCCATCTCGGGTGGCAATTGACCGGTCCACTCCGGTAGTGCTGCCCCCTTCGGGTCGAGGACCGCCCTGCCGAAAAATAAGGGAAACGCAAAGGCCATAGCGACTTTCTGAAGCGGGGTCATCTCGCCTGGGGTCCGCTTCCCCCGAACGACCACTTGTGCCAAAGGTGGTCGGTATTTCTTTCGAAAGAATTGCGTCTCAACTTCTGATGGCTCATAGGCCTTACCCTTGTGGTGAAGAGCGATGTGTACCTGTCCTTCCGGGCTGGGGAGGGGGTGCATCTCTATGTCCTGCCGGGGAATCTCCCGGAGAGTACGATCGACCCCGAACAGGTTTCTGAGCCACCTTAGCATGGGCTTCTGGATAGGTTTTCGTGGTTCCCGCATCTCTTCGCTCAACTATCCCTCACGATCTTCGTAAATTACGGGTAGTCGCAATCCACGAATAGAGATTGTACCGTCTCCCTTGATTCGAATGAAAACCTTGCCGCATGCGATCTCGAGCTCAGAGCCAGCCACTATTCTCACGCACCCATCACTTGCTATCTCCGAGGGCACCCCTGATTTGAAACTAATAGATTCTCCCGATTGGAGTCGCCACGTTTTGTCCACATTGACCGCGCCTGCGATGCCAATGGTTTGCAGGTATATGCTGGCGATACTTTCTTCAGAAGCTCCCCCACATTGACCAATCGATTAATTCCGATGCACGTTGTTGAGGTGAGTCCTACCGTTTGATTCCTCAAATCGGATCTCGAGCCCTTCCGCGCAAGCTTCAAGCAGCAGTATACGGCGAGTTTAGCGATTGGCAGCGGCAACTCGTTTGGAGAAATCAAAGAATGGGTTTAGAAAAAGGCATGAGACTTCATCTCCCACGACCGGCGCCGATCCGCATGCCAGCAGCATCCACAGCCCCTGACCGGTCTCTCTCGGCACCCGGCGAACGAAACTTACCGCCGATCCTGACGCTCAAAGAGGTCGCGCAGATTCTCCGCTGCTCAAAGGCGCACGTCGCTAACGTCATCAATGGACACGTGGAGGGACTGCCCCGGCTCACTCATTTTGCAATGGGTCGCCGAAAACTGGTGCGTCGCGAATGGCTCGATCAGTGGATGGAAGCCAACAAAATTCAATGCTAGTATCGAGGCATGTCGGGATGCATCGCCACGAACGCAGGAACTAGGAGATTCTATGCGTCGAAAGCGATTTCAGAAGGGCAGTATCCGCGCCCGCAAACACGGACGAGTCAAAGTCTGGGTTGCACAATGGCGAGAGGACGGGGCACCGCGAACACGAGTGCTCGGTCCGTGTGCGGAAATCAACAAGGGGCAAGCTGAAGTCATGCTCGCCCAAATCCTTCAACCTGTCAATGCGGAAGCCGGTCGTTATTCGGTGGCCGCATTCTGCTTCAAACAGTACGTCGAGGACAGCTTTTTGCCGGTCGCACGCAGTCGGTGGAAGGAGTCGACAAGGTCAACATCCGAGTCAGACATCCTGCGCTATCTGATACCCGAGTTCGGTCAACAACCGATGAAGGTAATCACTCGTGAGCAGATGCAGCGCTTCTTGGGAGGCTTGGCCGAACGCCTTGGCGCGAGCGTCGTGGGACATTTGCGGTGGCACCTCAACGCGATTTTCCGCATGGCGGTTAGCGATGGGGTCGTTCCGTTCAATCCGGCGGAGGCGCTATTCACGCCGGCCTGTAAGCAGGCCGAAATGAAGCGCGTGATGTCCGGCGACGAGGTTCGTCTCGCGCTTGGTGTCCTTGATCTTCGTCCACGGCTCATGTTCCGTATGGCGGTATTCGACGGAATGCGTCCGGGCGAGATTCTCGCTATCCGGCTGGGCAAGATTGGACCTAACCAGGTTCTGATCGATCAGCGGATTTACGGCGGCAAGCTCGATACTCCGAAAGGCAGGAAGGGTAAGAATACTACACGCCGCGTGGCGCTCTCACCAGGGACCATGGGCGAGGTAGCAATCTGGAATAGTTTCCTGAGCGACCGCTCTTTGGACGCATTTCTATTTCCGTCAGAGACCGGAACGACGCCACTACGAATGGACAATCTTTGGAAGCGCGAGTTCAAACCGCGACTGGAGACGGTCGGTTTGGGATGGGTCAACTTTCAGGTATTCCGCAGAACCAACGCCAGCCTTTCGCGCAAAGCCAACATCGACGACAAGGTGTCGGCGGACCAGCGCGGACACGGTTTGGGTGTCAGTCTTGGAGTCTATGCGATCAGCGATCTCGAGCAAAAAATCGAGGCCGTGCGAAAGCTAGAGTTCGAGGTTGTGGGGGACGTGAAACGTACGGATCTGGCGTTAACGCAGTAAACGCAGTAACGGCGCGAAATTGGATTTCTCTAAGTTGTTGAAAATATGGAGCGGGAGACCGGGATCGAACCGGCGACCAACAGCTTGGAAGGCTGAGACTCTACCACTGAGTTACTCCCGCTCGAACCAAAATGCCTTCCATTCACTATAATATCGCCCACCGCGCGTGAACGCTAGCTCGCGCACTCGCCGCGGCCGAGTTGCAGGCTGAAAGTCTGCTCGTCGCCCCAGTCCATAAACCATTCGGCGTCGTAGTGGGCCGGCTTCGCCAGGTCCGCTACCATCGACTTGAAAAACTCCACTTTGTGCCGCAGCACGTATTCGCGGAACAATTCGCCTTCCACTCGATTTGCGATGAAGTGGTCCAGCACGCGGCGCGCCGCCACCGGGGCCAGTTTCGCCGGCAAACTCGAAATCGAAAGGCCGAAACGCAGCATGCCCTCGCGGTCGTAACCGCCGCCGAGCATAAACAGATAGTAGGGCACTTCCTTCCCTTCCACCTTTCGCGAATTGCCGTAGAAACCCAGGCTGCCGATCCAATGCTGTCCGCAGGAATTCGGGCAGCCGGAAATCTTTACCGACAAGCCTCGCACCTGTTTATCGGTGTAGTCGGCCAACGCTTCGCTCATCGCCGCGGCCAGGTTCATCGACTTGGTCAACGCCAGATTGCACGAATACGCGCCCGGACAGGACACCGTATCCACCAGTTCTCCCGCCCCCGCCGACGCCAGATCCTGCACCCGCAACGCCGCGAAAACGCGCCGCAAATTGTACACCGGAATGAACGCCAAGTGCAGGTTCTGGTCTATATCCACGCGCACGATCGAATCGCCGGCGACGCGTGAAAGCTGGGCCAGACCGCGCATCTGCGAGGCCGTCAAATTGCCTTGCGGCACCCGAATGGTGACGATCGCGTATCCCGTCTGTTTCTGTTCGCGAACGTTTGATTCCAGCCACCGGTCAAACTCCGGATCCGCTGGCGTCGCGCCCAAAATAGGCAGTTGTCCGCCGTCGCCGAGCGGCGGCTCCACGCTTCGATACCCGCCAAAATTCTCCGGTACAATCTCCGGCGTACGGGTTCCGCCCTTGGCCAGAATCTCCGCGTAGTTCTCCTCCACCGTCTGCTTCACCCAATCGAAGCCGCGCTCGCGCAGCACAAATTTCAGCCGCGCTTTATTACGATTCTTCCGGTTCCCATGCTGGCTGAACAGCATGATCACCGCCTCAATCCGCGGCACCAGCATCTCTTCCGGCAGGAACTCGTCCAGCAGCGCCGCCTCATTCGGCATGGGACCCAATCCGCCGCCGATTACGATCCGGAATCCCCGTTGGCCGTCGCGAATCACCGCCGTCGCGCCCACGTCGTGAATGGCCAACGCCATATCGTCCCGCTTACCGCCGCTGAAGAATGCGATCTTAAATTTGCGCGGCAGGCTGTCGGTCAATTCGTTATGCAAAAACGCCAGCGAAACGGCCCGCACGTACGGCTGCACGTCGAAAACTTCATCGGCCAGCAGACCGGAAAGCGGGCTCGCCGTCACATTGCGCACCGTGTTGTAGCATGCTTCCCGCGTGGTCAGGCGCGCTTCGGCCAATTTGTGCAGCAGATCCGCCACTTGCGGTAGCGGGATGAAGTGATACTGCATGTTCTGCCGGGTCGTCAGATGCCCCTTGTTTTCGGCGAACGTCTCCGATATTTCCGCGAGATTGTCCATTTGATCCGCGGTCAATATCCCGCCCGGGATCTTGGTGCGAATCATGTGCACGCCGGGCTGCCGCTGTGAATAAACGCCGCGCCGCAGACGTTGCGCTCTAAATTCGTCGTCGGTCAACTCCCCGGCCATGAAGCCGGTCGCCGCCGCGCGGAACCTTTCGATGTCCTCGCGCACCGTCGCATCGAAATCGGCCTCCACCGCCTGGCGTGTTATGAGGTTTGGATCTTGCAGCACTTCGAATCTCCCTCTTCTCGATAGAGAATACCATAATTGGCGTCCCTGCCGCATCCGTTGTCTAATACCAGTGATGCTCCGCGTGTACTTCCTGCTGGCCGCCGCAACCCTCTGGGCGGACTCCCGGTGCGTCACCTGCCACCAGTCTATCGTGGACTCGTATTTGCGGACGGGGAAGTCTCGCAGCATCGGAAAACCCCGAGCCGAAGTGCAATTCCAGCGACAGTGGCTCCACGATTTTTCGGGCCGCCGGATGGGCGTTGTATGGCAGAAATCAACGATGACCCACTGGATGGAAACGAAGGGCGCCGTCGAGCCCTACGAAGTGCAATGGGCGATCGGTTCCGGCAAGGAGGTCAAGAACTACATCGTCCGGATTGGCGACTCACTTTTTCAATCGCCGCTTGCCTGGTACGCCAATCGTCTGATCTGGGACATGGCGCCCGGCTTCGTGATCGATACCAATCCGTCCTTCTACCGCCCCCTGCAGTCCGACTGCCTCCAATGCCATGCGGGCCGCGTCGCGCCCATAGCCGGTACTCGCAACCGCTATGACGACCCGCCGATTCCCGAACCCGCCATTGGGTGCGACCGCTGTCACGGCGACCCGGCGCCGCACCTCGCCCTGGGCCAGCGCGGCAACATCGTCAACCCCGCCAATCTTCCCCCTAACGGCCGCGACGCCGTCTGCGAATCCTGCCATCTGTCCGGCGAAGCTCGAGTCCTGAATCCCGGAAAGCGGTTCGCCGACTACCGCCCCGGTATGGACATGGAGGAAGTGTTCTCAATTTACGTAGCCAAAAAGAATGCCGCGGACACCATCCTCAGAGCGCAGAGCCACGGCGAGGAACTGGCCGCCAGCCGCTGCGCCGTTGAGTCGAAGGGCAAACTCTGGTGCGGCACGTGTCACGATTCCCATCGCGAACCCGCCGAGAAGGAAAGGTCCGCGTGGTACCGCGACAAATGCGTGCAATGCCACGCCGGGGAACCGGCCGAGACCCACCGGCGCAAAGCGGGCGACGATTGCGTACGCTGCCACATGCCCAGGCAGCGTCCCTACGACGGCAGCCACGCATCCCGCACCGATCACTGGATCCGCACGAAGAAGAGCGAGGAAAAATTTCTCGATCGCGGCGAACTTCTTCGCGCCTGGCGCGAACCCGCCCCCAATCTCCGCAATCGCAACCTCGCGCTCGCATACCTGAACAATACCGAACGCACGCGCAGCTTGAAGCGCCTCCGCGAAGGACTGCGGCTGTTGAACGACGCGGTCGGCGAAGGCCACAAGGACGGCGCCGTATCGCTCGCCGCCGGGCTGCAATACCTCCGGCAGAAGACTCCCGACCTGGCGTTACCGTGGCTGAAACGCGCCGTGGAAGACGAACCGGCCAACTCCCTGCGCCGTTTGCAATACGCCGCCGCGCTTGCCTCCGCCGGCAAGAATGAAGATGCCAAACGGGAAGCCCTGGAGGCGATCAAAATTGAACCCCTGCTGGAACAGGCCTACATTTTGCTGGCGCAAATCGAGCCCGCCCGCGAAACCTTCTGGAAAGAGCGGTATCGCAAGGCCGCCCCCAAACGCCTGCCGCCTTAAATCGACAATTCCTCGGCGGACGCCGGAAACAAACCAAGGAACAAACCAAAGTAGCAGTTGGAACAGACCAATAGAAGCGCTGCAAACAAACGGCTTACGTGTTCGCGCCCGGTAATACTGTCGTATGCAAATTCCCGCTCTAACTCTTCCCCATTACGTAATGGAGCACTGGCCCCGCTACCGCCACAAACCCGCTTTTATCGACGCCTCCACCGGGCGCGCCGTCACTTACGCCCATCTCCGCCAAGGCGTCCAAAATGTCGCCGCCAACTTGGCCGCCCGCGGCATGCGAAAGGGCGAAACCTTCTGCATCTACGCGCCCAACCTTCCCGAATTCCCCATCGCCTACTACGGCATTCAAATGGCCGGCGGCGTGCCCACTCCCGCCAACCCGCTCTACACCCGCGAAGAGCTGACCAGGCAACTCATCGATAGCGGAGCCACCCGCCTCCTCACCGTCCCCGAATTCCTCGACAAAGCCCTCGCCGCCGCCGCTGAGGCCAACATAAAAGAAGTCTTCGTCTTCGGCGAAGCCCCTGGCGCGCTGCCATTCTCCGCGCTCCTCGAACCCAACGGCCGCCCGCCCGCCATCGATCACGATCCCCACGAAGATCTCGCCGCCCTCCCCTACTCGAGCGGCACCACCGGCTCGGCCAAAGGCGTCATGCTCACCCACCGCAACATGGTCGCCGCCTGCTGCCAGACCATCGAAGTTGAAGGAACCGGCTACGACGACGTTACCATCGCCTTCCTCCCTTTCTTTCACATCTACGGCCAGCAAGTGATCCTGAACTCCGGACTCCGCCAGGGCTCCACGCTCATTGTCATGACTCGCTTCGATTTTGAAGGCTTCCTCAACGCCGTCGAAACGCATCGCATCACGCGCCTCTATCTCGTTCCGCCCGTCGTCCTCGCCCTCGCCAAATCCCCCGCTGTCGATCGCTACGATTTCTCGTCCGTACGCAACATCGTCGTCGGCGCCGCCCCGCTCGGCGCCGCGCTGGCCCAGGCCTGCGGCCAACGTCTCGGCGCCCCGGTTCGTCAAGGGTATGGCATGACCGAAACGAGTTGCATTATATCCATCACCCCCAGGGACCAAACCCCGCCCCAACCGGACAGTGTCGGCATGCCCGTCCCCGGCTGTGAAGTAAAGCTGGTGGACGGTGAACTCTTGGTTCGCGGTCCGCAAATCATGAAGGGCTACCTCAACAGGCCGAATGAGACCGCGGAAATGCTTCTGCCCGGCGGCTGGCTCCGCACCGGCGATGTCGCCGAAATCGACGAGAACGGCTGGATCCGCATTGTCGACCGCATGAAAGAGCTCATTAAGTACAAAGGCATGCAGGTTCCGCCCGCCGAACTTGAAGCGCTACTCGTCAGCCACCCCGCCGTCGCCGACGCCGCCGTCATCGGCGTCCCCGACGAAGAAGCCGGCGAAATCCCCAAGGCCTTCGTCGTCCTCCGTTCCGAAATTACAGCCGCCGGCCTCGCGGTTTTCATTAACGCCCGCGTTGCCCCGCACAAGAAAATCCGGCAATGGGAATTCGTCGCCCAAATCCCCAAATCGCCCTCCGGCAAAATACTCCGCCGCCTTCTTCGCGGCTAAACAGCGCTAAACTCCGAGGAAGTATGCGCTTCCTCCCGGTCCTCGCCGCCGCCGCTCTCTTCGCCGCCAATGACGACGCCAAGCTCCTCAAGGATCTGAAATATCGCGGCATCGGCCCCTATCGCGGTGGCCGCGTCACCGCCGTCGCCGGTAGTCCAACGCAGCCCTCCACCTACTACTTCGGAGCCACCGGAGGCGGCGTCTGGAAAACCACCGATTCCGGCCACACTTGGTCGCCCATCTCCGACGGCTTCTTCAAAACCGGCTCCGTCGGCGCCCTTGCCGTCGCCGAGTCCGACCCGAACGTCATCTACGCCGGCACGGGTGAACAAGCCATTCGCGGCAACGCCTCTCATGGCGATGGCGTCTACAAATCCATCGACGCCGGTCGCACCTGGAAGCACATCGGACTCGCCGATACCCGCCAAATCGGCCGCGTCCGCGTCCATCCCAGGGACGCCGGCATCGTCTACGTCTGCGCCCTCGGCCACATGTCCGGACCCAACGCCGAACGCGGCGTCTTCAAGTCCGTCGACGGCGGCAAAACCTGGAAACAGTCCTTCACCCGAGGCGACAAAGCGGGCTGCGTCGATCTCATACTCGATCCCGCAAATCCCAACACCATGTACGCCGGCTTCTGGCAGGTCGTCCGCACCCCGTACAGCATGGAGTCCGGCGGCCCCGGCAGCGGCCTATTCAAGTCCACCGACGCCGGCGAAACCTGGGCCGAGATCGGCCGCAACTCCGGCGGTCCCGCCAAAGGCGCGCAAGGCAAAATCGGCGTGGCCGTTTCGCCCGTCAATCCGGAACTCGTCTGGGCCATCATTGAGGCTGAAGACGGCGGCGTCTTCCGCTCCAACAACGGCGGGAAAACGTGGACCCGCGTCAACGAACAGCGTATGCTCCGCCAGCGTGCCTGGTACTACTCTCGTATCTACGCCGACCCGGCCAAACTCGACACCGTCTACGTCCTCAACGTAAACTTCCACCGCTCCGACGACGGTGGCAAGACTTACGTCGCCATCCCCACCCCTCATGGCGACAATCACGATCTCTGGATTGCCCCCAACAACGCCAGCCGCATGATTGAAGGCAACGACGGCGGCGCCAACGTTAGCGACAACGCCGGCCGCTCCTGGTCGTCCATCATGAATCAGCCCACCGCCCAGTATTATCGCGTCACCGTCGACAATGATTTCCCCTACGGCATCTACGGCGCGCAGCAGGACAACTCCACCCTGAAAGTCAAATCCCGAGGCAACCGCGGCGCCATCACCGAAAATGAATGGCACGACGTCGGCGGTGGCGAAAGCGGCTGGATCGCCCCGGATCCCAAAAATCTGAATATCGTCTACGCCGGTTCCTATGGCGGTCTGCTCACCCGCTACGATCACCGCTCCGGCCAGATACGTACCGTCAACGTTTGGCCCGATAACCCCATGGGCGCCGGCGCCGAAGCCATGAAGTATCGCTTCCAGTGGAACTTCCCGCTTCTCTTTTCGCACCACGATCCAAACGTCCTGTACACCGGCGGCAACATGGTCTTCCGCTCCACCGACGAAGGCCAAAGCTGGGAAGCCATCAGCCCGGATCTGACGCGTAATGATAAGTCCAAACAAGGCTCTTCCGGTGGCCCCATCACCAAGGACAACACCGGCGTCGAATACTACTGCACCATCTTCACCATCGACGAATCGCGCCTCGCCAAAGGTCTCATCTGGACTGGCAGCGATGACGGCCTCGTCCACGTCACTCGCGACGGCGGCAGGAATTGGAGTAACGTCACACCGGGCAAGGACATCATGCCTGAATGGATCCAGATCAACTCCATTGAAGCGTCGCCCCACGATCCCGCTAAAGCCTACGTCGCCGCCACCGCCTACAAGAGCGACGATCACCGCCCGTATCTGTATCGCACCACCGACTATGGCAAAACGTGGAAGTTGATCGTCACCGGCATTCAGGGCAACGCTTTCACCCGGGTCGTTCGCGAAGATCCCAACCGCAAGGGTCTCCTCTTCGCCGGGGCCGAAACCGGCATTTATCTTTCACTCGACGACGGCGATACCTGGCAACAGTTCCAGTTGAATTTGCCCGTCGTACCCATTACCGATATGGTCTTTCATAAGCGCGAAAACGACCTGATCGTCGCCACCCAGGGCCGTTCGTTCTGGGTCTTCGACGACCTCCCCATCCTCCACCAGCTTACTGACGCCATTCGCGCCTCCGACGCGCACTTATTCGCTCCCAAACCCGCCTACCGCTACGCCGGCCCCGGCGGCCGCCGGGCCGCGACCGCGGGCGGCGCGGTCGGACAGAATCCCCCCAACGGCGTCGTCGTCAATTACCTCCTGAAGAACAAGCCGCAGGGCGATGCCGCGATCGAGTTCCTTGACGCCGCTGGCAAGGAAATCCGTAAATTCTCCAGCAAAACTCCGGAAACGTCGACCGCCGCTCCTCGTCCAGCCGATGACGAAGAAGCCCCCGGCGCTCCCGCCCGCGTGCCAGCCGCGGCCGGGCTCAATCGCTTTGTCTGGGATATGCGCTACCCCGATTCCACCAACTTCCCGGGCATGATCTATTGGGCCGCCAATTCCCGCGGGCCTATTGCCGTTCCCGGCGCATATACCGTCAAACTCACCGTCGACGGCAAGTCGTCCGCGCAGCCGTTTGTCATTCGGAAAGACCCCCGCATGGGCGGCTCCGTCCCGGATCTTCAAAAGCAATTCGACCTATCCATTCAGATTCGCGACAAAGTCACTCAGGCCAACGACGCCGTCATCCAGATCCGCGACGTTCGCAAGCAAATCGACGATCTCGTAACCAGGTCAGCCGCCCTGCAGGACGCCGCCAGAGTCATCGAAGCCGGAAAGAAACTCTCGAAGGAACTGACCGAAGTCGAGCAAGAGTTATATCAGACCAAGAATCAAAGCGGTCAGGATCCGCTCAACTATCCCATCAAGCTCAACAACAAATTGGCCGCGCTCCTGGGTGTCGTGCAGAGTTCGGATTCGGCGCCGACCGCCCAATCCAACCAGGTCTTCGAAGACCTCGCCACCAAAGTCAACGGCCACCTCCGCCGCCTCGACAACCTCATGAAAACCGGCCTGACGGCTTTCAATAAACTGGTCCGCGACGCCGCTGTGCCGGCAGTCATCGTGAAAGCCCAATAGGCCGCCTCGCTTTAGTATTGAACGACCAGCCCGGTACGGTAGAAGTTCGCATAGATGAAGCCCGGCGGAAGGGCTCCGTTTTTGAATCCGGTTTCGATCGTGTAGTGGCCAAGCGGATCGATTCGAAACCGTAGTTTTATGTCGAACGCGGGCTTGACGCCGTTCATTCGCTCGACACTGAGCACGGTGCGCCGGGCGGGGCGGCCATCGGCGCCAACGACGCTGATAGAGGTCTCGCGAAATACATTTTCGTCCATGGCGAGATATCGGAATTCAGCGGATGATTCCAGCGCGATCCTACGATACTCGAGCGATAGGTTGGTTCGCATCTTCGTACGGAAGATGCCATAGCTCGGGACGGTAATGGAGCCCGACCTATCCGACGCCTTGGCAACTATGTCTTTCAATGCGCGGCCGCTCTCGAATCCGGGCTCGAAACTCCACGACCAGCCCCAAGTGGAGATAGGAACAGCTTCCGGCGGGATAGGTCTGTTACCCGCAGCCTGAACGGCCGCCAGATAGGCCCGGCGCGTACGAATCGCCTGTGGATTGTACATGCCGCGGAAATACAATGTGGCGTTGGCGGCCGCGACGAAGTTCTGCTGGGTCCTCAGGCGATTGGTTTCAAAGTATAGGGCCGGCACAAGGCGCAAGCCCGGCAGCAGGGGCTCGTCCGTGCCTTCCGTTTTGTTGGGAAGAAACCGTACGAAGCGTTCCGCCCGCCAACCGGCGGTAATCAGGTCATTGCTCTTTATGTTGGGAACGGTGTTCCAAATCAGATCGGCCTTGACGTCGGGACCATGAACGAAGCGCTTCGCGCGGAAAAGCAGCGGGTTGAATTTAGCGTCGAGCGCGGTGCCCGGTTTCGCTCTGGGTCCAGCCTGGTGGGTGACGGAGATGAAGGCGTAGGCTTGCTCCTTGCCTTTAGGCGCGGAGGGAAACTCATAGGTCTTGGGCTCCTTGAGTATCAGTTCTTCGTCCAGCGTACTGACAATGTTTTGAACGAACAGGACAGGGTTTGAGCGGGTGAGCCGATCGCCAACGAAATAGACGGCGACACGCCCCACCCGATCCGGCGGAAGCGGAGTCTCTTTGCCCTGTAAGTCAAACAATCGCGTATCGGGCACTCTAGTGCAGGTGAACAGCGGATCCGTGCAAGCCTTAGCTGTTTCATCTCTTTTCAGCGTCGCCTCATACACTTCGTAGTCGGCGGATTTCCGCATGTCGATCGGATAGTTACCTTTGAGTTTCATCCGCAGACCGAAGCGCCCTTTCACGGTTTCCTTCTCGATTTCCAGTTGAGGCTTCGTCGTGAATTTGAGTGTTCCAGTCTGCTGGGAGGCCGTTATGCCGTCAGCCCAAGGCTCGGTGTTAACGGTGGCCTGGCAATCGGAGTCTTTAGGCAATGGGGGACTCAAGTTGCGAATCTCAAACCATAGCTGGTCGGGGGTCTGTAGGAATTCGACGGTCCCGTGCGGCCCGTCCATACACGAAACCGAGATGGACCCCTTGAGCATTTTCGCCATCGGAGGGTCCGGTTTCAATTCAATCGTTATAGCGAGATGGGAACGGTCGTAGAGAACGTAGTTCTCGACCAGCATTTTCGTTTGTGCCGAAAGGCTCGCGGCCACAGCCGCCGATAACAATATTATCTTCACTTGGGCTCCGTCTCGGTGACGGCGTTGCAAAGGTCGCCCACCGTTCGGATCGCGGCGGATTCCGGCGGACAGAAGTCGGTGGACTTCAGTCGAATCTTCAATTCCGTAAACTCTTCGACAATACGGCCGATCAGATCCGCGACGGCGGCGTCACAGTACGGCAGACTCGGTCCGAATTCGATCCACAGATTAGAAAGGACCCGCGCGGTGCTAATCGGCACTTCGGCCGGAACCCCGGCCCACGCCCGCACCACTCGCTTAACTCTCGTACAATTATCGGCCACACATCCTCCTTCCAAACTAACGCACGCTTCGGCGTGCCGAACGAGCGTTACTCAACATCTCATACAGCGTAACGTGCGGCATTTTGGTGACAAGCGTAGTGAATACGCGGCGAAATTCTGTGGCGGATACGCCTTTCGCGTCAGGTCGCCTTCACGTCAAAACACCACAGACACCCCAAATCCCGAATGTACAGCCGCCCATTCGCCACCGCCGGATACGTCCACGCCCGCTCCCGCGAATCCCTCCGCTTCGGCGGATTCGGCGGCGTGAATCGCCCCCGCTCCCGATACCCCTCCACCGTCGCCTCCACCAGCGCCACTTCCCCATTCTCCGCGTGAAAATACAGCCGGTCCTCGGCGTGCAAAACCGCCCCCGGCCCAAATGCCGCCTCCTGCCAGTGAATCTTCCCCGTCGCAAAATCCGCCGCCACCGGTCCCTGCTGATTCGTCCCGTAGAGCACATCCCCCACAAGTACTTGCCCGCCCAGCGTATTCGGCATATCGCGGCCCAAATACACCTGCTCCGCCGCCACTCCACCGGCGACGGCCGTCAACTGCACCAGCCCGCCATTGAACCGCCGAGCGTTCGAACTGTACACATAGTTACCCTTCGTAATCGGCGACGCAATATTCGCCGGCCCGCCCGCCGTCCCCGTATACCGCCACAAAAACTGCCCTGTCTTCGCGTCGACGCCCACCACGCCCTTGTCCAAGAACTGCACATACTGCCGCCGCCCGGCCGCCTGCGCAACGATCACCGACGAGTACGCCGCCTTGTCCCCGCCCGGCACCGCCGACTTCCAGATCGCCGCGCCGGTCGTCTTGTTCAACGCCGCCATCGTCGCCGCCGCGCCGCCCGGCGTTACCACCAACACGTCTCCGTCCACTAACGGCGACTCCGCATATCCCCAGGTGCCTGGCACGCCCGAAAAATCCGCCCGTACGTTCTTGCGCCACACCACTTCCCCCGTCGCCGCGCGCAAACAAGCCAAATCCCCGTCTGAGGAAAACACGTACACCTTATCTCCGTCCAACGACGGTGTTGAACGCGCCATCGGATACGGGGGCTGCTGATTCGGGTTCCCGACGCCCCCAATCCGCGCGGCCCAAACCGCTGAGCCATCGGCCACCGCCAGCGCCTGTGCAAATTCGTCGTCCATCCCGTTATTGCTCACGGCATACAAAAACCGTCCCGCCACCGCCACCGTCCCATAGCCGTCGCCGATCGCCTGCTGCTGCCACAGCAATTTCGGCCCCGCCTTCGGCCACTCCTTTAACAGGCCTTTTTCAGCGGAAAGTCCCATCCGTCCCGGCCCCCGAAACTGCGGCCAGTCCGAGCCAAAAACACCCAGCGAAGAAGCCAGCAAGAGTCGTCGGCGCATGGAATCTCCTATTTCGTCTCCGGCCGCGCCCAAGGCGCCAGCCCCGTCCTCGGTCGAACAGGCTGGAACCGTTCCCGGATCCGCGCCAACGCCCGCATCTGAAACTCAATCCCCAACTCAAACACCCCGCCCTCCGCCAACAACGTCTCCTGCAGCTCCGTCACCGGCACCGTCTGAACGCTAACTCCCTTTCGAACCGCAATAGAAGCCGCCACTCCCGCCGCGTGTCCCAAAATCATATACTGCGGCTCCATTCGTAAGCTCGAATAGGCGACATGGCTCGCCGAAAAACACACCGGAACTAACAGGTTCTCCGCCTCCGAGGCCTTCGGCGTCAGCACCCGGTACGGAATCTGATACGGTTGCACCGGCACCTCCACGTTCCCCTCGTTCAGCACTATCCCTTCCGGACTAACGTGCCGTTGCACGTTGTGCGAATCGGAGTTATAGCTCCCCATTCCAATGACATCCGTCTTGGTCCGGTCGGTCTGCAAGTCCTTCTGCGTCGCTACAAACTCGCCAACCATCCGCCGCGCCTCTCGAACATACAACTGATTCGGCCAATGCCCCGTGTCTCCAAACTCATCCTTCGCCAATCCCCACTCCCCAACTTCTTTCCGCAAGGAATCCGGCACTTTCGGGTCATTCGCCAGGAAGTGGTAAAATCCCTGCTGGTAGTCGATATGGTCCTTCCATATCCGCGCCCGCACCGCATAACTCCCCTCCGGATATGCATAATTCTTTCCAATGTAGTCGGTCGAAAATCCGCCGCGATTATTCAAATCCGCCTTGCCGTTCGGAATAATACGCATCAGGCTAACTTCGTTAAATGTCAACGGCCGGCCCATATACTTCGTCATCGCCGTCAAATACCGCGCCAGTAACTCGTACCGCTTCGAGTCGTATCCCGCCGGTTTTGGCCAGGGTACCCGGTTAGCCGCCACCGTCGTCGCAATCACCCGGAAGTTATAAGCCTGAATCCGCTTATCCCCGCTTCCCGGTTCTCCCCGGGGCTCCGGAGAAATCTCGGGCAGTAACTTCCCCTGCTCATCGCGGGCGGGAATGTTCACCGCGAACTGATGGCTCGCCGTATGTGCCCGCACACCCGCCAATGACTCTCCATATTGCGCCGTACCCTCCCGCCCATACGTGTAACTCACGCCCGTCCGCGCCATCAGGTCGCCCTCATAACTGCAATCGGCAAATACCTTTCCCGCGAACCGCGCCCCATTCTCCATCACTACTTCGGAAATCCGGGCGCCCCGCTTTACAACCCCGCCGGCCTCCGCCAGCCGATGCCCCAATAACAAAGTCACCTTCGCATCCGCCAGCATCGCCCGCATCACCTGTTCACCCGCGCCCGGCTCCGGCATCCATGCCAATTGCTGCAGATGCCGGTCCATTTGGTAGTGCCGCCCCGCGCGCCAATAAAACTCCAGCGCCATGCCGCCAATCACTTCAATCTTGCCGACATCGGTACCCGACAATCCCCCCGTCACCATCCCCCCTACATGCTGCCCCGGCTCCAACAACACCGTCGACAATCCATGCCGCGCCCCGGCGACAGCGGTCATCACGCCTCCCGCCGTGCCGCCGTAAACAACTAGGTCATATCCCCAACCGGCCCCAGCCAGCGCCAAAAAAACCGGCAGCTTCCCCATAAACCTACCTCTTCCGCATCGCCGACCGGGGAATCAACAACGCCATCGACCCCCTCGCCGTCACCACTTCATACTTCCCCTGAAAGGCTATCAACAAATGTGCCGCCCACTCTTCCAATCCATAATCCGCCATCAAATACTGCACCATATCGGTCGTCGCCATCTCCAACGCGCGGTCTAATGAACTTTGAAACTCCGGCTGCGACCCGATGCTAATAATTGCGTCCGCGGTCTCTACCCGCGGTCCGGTCAACTTCGCTCCCTTCCGCACCGTCACTGAAAACTCCACGTCCATCGAAGTCTCCACGCCATTGCCCGTCGGCTCCCCATCGCCCTGCAGCGCATGCCCATCGCCCAGAAACAATAACGCGCCCGGATGATACACCGGCAGAATCACCGTCGCCCCTTCCCCAATCCGGTTATAGTCCAGGTTCCCGCCGTATGAACCCGATGGACTCGAGGTCGGCGCCCAATCCCCCGGCGCCGCCACGCCGACGCACCCCAGCATCGGCTTCGCCGGAAACTCCATGAAAATCGCCTTGCTCCCCGGCTCCCGCAGCCGCACCACCCCCTTTGCCCGGTCCAGATCCCAAGGCACGTAATGCGCGAACCCCTTTCGCACCACATCCATCTTGTAATTCGGCGGATACGCCTTCTCGATATACTCCGGTGTCATCGCAAACAGCGCCAGCCGATAGCTCGAATACCCCCAATCCCGATTCAACCGCACCTTATGAAACTTGATAACGAGACCATCCCCCGGCTCCGCGCCCTCCACATAAAATGGACCCGTCAACGGATTCGGTCCGCTCGTCACTTCCTTGCTTTCCCAGTCCTTCCCGCTCGAATCCAAAGTCTTGGTGGCAACCACCTCTCCGGTCCGGATCCGCTGCTTCACCGGATGCTTATTGAAAAACGTGCGGTAATAAACCTCCGCCCGCAACTCCCCAAAAGAGGCAAATAGTAGGAACAGCAATGTAGCGCGCATACCGGAGTATAACGCCGCGGGAAACCGCCTAGCATAGTCGAAACCACCGCGACTCGCCGTCACTTTCCCCACCGCCCGCGATTCATCCCAACTCCCCACATCGAGAACCCTCCGAAACGACAGGTCGTCCGGCGAGAGCCAGCAGTGGCCGCCTGATAAACTCAATATGGAAGCCAAAGGAACTAAACTCAAATAGTTAGTGAGGGTTTTTCCAATGAACGTGACCATCGATCTGTCGGATGATAATGCCGCCGCACTGGCTTCCCAGGCGCGGGCGGCACAGATGCCGACCGAACGCTATCTCGCCCATATTGTCGAACGTGCCCTGCAACGCCGGCATCGCCGGGCTGTAGTTCAGCTAGAACGGCATCTGGACGAAATGGCCTCTCAGACCCGTCTGGAAACCACGCTTGAGGAGATGGAAGCGGCTCTTGAAGAGGCGCTTACTAATGTCCGGCCCCGCCGAATCTGGCGTTCGTGAAGGTTGTTCTTGATACAAACGTCCTCGTCCGCGCCAATCCCCGAACCTCACCGCGGGGACTGGCGCGTGAACTGCTTCTGACCGTTGTTTCGGGACCGAATACGCTGGTTGTGTCCCCCTACTTGCTTGATGAGATACAGCAAGTTCTCAGCTATCCACACGTTCAGCGACGTTGGCCTTTATCGCGGGAAAGCATCGGGAACTATCTTGCGTATCTCGAAGACGCCGCGCTGGTCGTTGAACTGATGCATCCACCGCCCGCCATACTGAGCGACCCGGACGACGATCCGATTTTGCAGACTGCCATCATGGGCGGAGTCGATGTTTTGTGCACACGGGATAACGCTTTCTCACACCCCCTTGTGCTCGATGTTTGCCGCCAACACGGAATTCGCATTGTTGACGACGTCGCTCTCATGAAAGAGCTTCGGGCCTATCCTGGGATGTGACTCAATGGGTGTCAGGTTGCGCCGCCGTGCCCGCTCACAGCTCGGGCCGTGGTGGCTATGCGCCGGGTTGTGGTGTTCAAGGGCGGCCTCAATCCGGACGCCAATCTTGGCCCGTGCTGGGCCTGGTCTTCAAAACCGGCGTGTGGCGCGTATGCGTCACGGTGGGTTCGACTCCCACTGGCTTCCGCCAATCCTTCCAAGCAATTCCGCGCGGATCGCCTCGTAATTCGCCAGCAATATCGCATTCGGCGACGGCAGCCGGCTTACCACGCGGTGCGCCCACTCCACATAGTTCGTGATCTCCTCGAGACCCCAGCCATGCGGCGGCGTGTCGCGCAGGGAACAGAGGTTGCTAACCTTGTCGGCGATTTTCAACGCGGCCACGCGCGGGGAGGTCTCCGCCGCGCGATCGATTTGCGCCTGCTTCCGGCGCCGCCAACGGAGCGTTTTGTCATCGGTTACGGCGAGAACCAAGTCCGCGATATCCCGCCCGAAATGCGCAACCAGCGTTTCATACGACACTTTCACGTCTTCAATCGTGTCGTGCAAATACCCGGCCGCGATGAGGTTCGCGTCGCAACCCGCCTCCGCCAGCAGCAGCGCCACATGCGTCAGATGATTGATGTATGGCGTCTGGTCCACGTCCTTCCGCCGGTGCCGCCCGTGCGCCCGCGCGGCAAACTCCGCGGCGCGCACGACCAGCAGTATCCCCTCGTCCATGTACCTACCGAGGCTCCAAAACGATTCGCCGTTCGGTGGCTTTCTCCACCGCCGCCCGCGTGTAAAGCAGAGGAAAATACTCGCCTCGCAGCCAGTGTCCGGTCAAGTCCCGATAATGCGGATCATCCCAACGGCCCGACTGTCCCGGATAGTTCACGGCCCGCGATTCATCCCAACTCCCCACATCCAGCACCATCCGAAACGACGGGCCGTTGGTCAATTGAAAGCTACTCCCGGTGTACATGGATTGGCTCGGCGAATATGGCCCGCCGGGCGCTGGAAACGGCCCCGGCTGCAACTTCGCGCGCCATTCCGCGTTCACAAAATCCCGCAGCGGATGGCCCGGCAGCGATTGGTGCAGTTTGCCCCACTGCGGCTCCCCAAGGCGTTCCCATTCCAAATAAGCCGGCCCCAGAGTCGCTAACAGCAACGCCCGCGCGTCCACCTTGAACCGCGCCGACTTGCCCTCCAGCGCATCGAGCATCACCGCCGCATCCGGCGTGGTAATCGCCCCGGCCGCCTTCGCCGGCAGCGCCGCCGCCAAAAACGCCGGTCCTAAATGCCGCCTCCACCATACTTCAAACAGGGCCGCCTGCGCCGACTCCGCGCGTTCCACCGCATCCCATCCGCGCAACATCGCCAACGCCGCGCGCGTCTTCAAATCGTCCGTTGTCAACCCCGCCAGCAGCGCCACCGCCCGCCGCGCCGCTACCGACGTCAAATCCGTCTGCAGCTTCATCGAATCCGCCAACGATACTTTCGGCAGCTTGCGTAATACTTCGTCAATCCGCCGGTGCCGCGAATCATTCGTCCACTCAAACCCCAACTTCCGTTCCTTATACGGATATCCGTCCGGCATGTTCATTTCGTTCGATGTCGAAATGTACCCGCCGGATGGGTTATAGGCCGAAGGGAACTGGTCGGGACGCAAAAATCCAGCCCACTCAAACCGCCCGTCGCCCGGCACCGGCAGCAGCCCATCCCAGTTCGGACGTATCGGCGTCATTCCGCCCGGGCTCCAGCCGATGTTGCCCTTCGTGTCGGCATAGACATAGTTCAACGTCGGCGCGCCGCCGCGGAACCGGCCGCGTTGAAATTCCGCGAAATTGCGCGCGCGCATATAGGCGATACTGGCGAAATACGGCGACATGCCCGGCTCCATCCAGCAGGTGCGAATGGCGTACGCGCGCCGCCGCGCCGCGTCCGTATAAATCACGGGTCCATGCCGCGTGAATGCCAACTCCGCCATCACCGCCGCCGCGCCCTTTACCGCCACCGGTTCCTCAATCAAGCGCAACGCCTCCCACCCGCCCTTGTAGCGATACTGGTGCGGGTCCGCCGGATTCAACTCATAGACGTAAAGGTCCTCCTGATCGATTGGAAAGATCGTCAGCCCAAACGCAATCGTGCCGTTATGGCCCATCGAAATCCCGGGGACCGCAGGCTCGCCCGCGCCGATAATGTCGAGCCCCGGCGCACTGACGTGAGCTATGTAGCGCAAGCTGGGCGTACTGTAGGCCCGGTGCGGATCGCCCGCCAGAATCGCCCGGCCCGTCGCCGATTTCGATGGCGCAATGGCCCAGTTGTTGCTCCCGTCGTCATTCGAATCCGCGTTCGGTTTGGCGAACGGTGTCGCCTGAGTCGCCAGCGTAAACACCTTCAAAACATCGGCGGGCAAACACGGGTCCAGCCCGTCCGGCAACTTCGTCTCCCACGCCGGTTGCAGCCCAAAGCGCGCTTGGTCGTACCCCGGACCCTTCACGGGATCGGTCGCGCAAATAGTCTTCGCCCGCGCCACTTCGCTGGTCGCGTTGCGCGTCAACCCATGGCTGCGGATGCGGACGACTTCGGACGCCTCCCACTTCGACGGCCCATACCCAAGCACCTTGAACTCCACGGGCGTTTGCTCCGGATTTGCCGCCAGCCAATCGACATAAGCGTTAATCCCCGCCACGAACGACTCCGTGATCTTCCGCGCATCCGGCCCATACGCGTTCCACTCGTTTTCTATCGGCGCCCGATATAGAAACAGCCGCGCCGCGCGGTCCTGCTCCACATACTTTGGTCCCATCACCTCCGCCGTTCTTCCCAGTCCGCGCCGCCGCCACAAGTCGATTTGAAACAGCCGCTCCCGCGCCACGTTGAAGCCCTGCGCGAAGAACGCGTCGGCGGCATTGCGCGCATAGATGTGCGGCACGCCCCACTTGTCGACCAGAATCTCGACGGGTTGCTTCAAGCCGGCGACGGGAATCGACTCGCCGAATGCCAAACCGGCAAATAGTAATGCGGAAATCGGGCGGATAGTCATAGATTCGACAATCATACTCCCGGCACGAATTCCGGCGGCTTGTTACACTTCTTTTGGAATGATTTCTATCCGCCGGGTAGCGGTGCTGGGCGCGGGCACCATGGGGTCGAGAATCGCCGCGCATTTCGCCAACGCCGGGATTCCCGCGTTGCTTCTCGATATCGTCGTGCCGGGTGTACCCGATCGCAACGCGGCCGCGAAGAAGGGCCTGGAAACCGCCTGGAAAGGCCGCCCCGGCGGCTTCTTCACGGACGCGCTGCCTCCTCTCGTAACCCCGGGCAACTTTGAAGACGATCTCGACAAACTGGCGGATTGCGACTGGATCATCGAAGCCGTGACCGAAAAGCTGGACGTCAAACGGAGCCTCTGGGCGAGCGTTGACAAAGTCCGCCGCCCCGGTTCCATTGTCTCCACAAACACCAGCGGTATTCCGCTCGCGCTCATTGTCGATGGCTTTTCCCCGGAGTTCCAAAAGCGGTTCCTGGGCACGCACTTTTTCAATCCGCCTCGCTATCTGCATCTGTGTGAAGTCATTCCAGGTCCCGCCACGGAGCCGGCCCTGCTCGCCGGCGTTAGCGATTTCCTCGATCGCCGTCTGGGCAAGGGCGTGGTGCTCTGCAAGGACACGCCCAACTTCATCGCTAACAGAATAGGCTCTTTGTGGGGGTCCACGACGTTCAAATATGCCTTGGAAGACGACTTCACGGTGGAAGAGGTTGACGCCCTCACCGGCTCGTTAATCGGCCTTCCGAACAGCGCCTCATTCCGCTTGATCGATATCGTTGGCGTCGACATCTGGTTCCACGTCGGCGGCAACCTGTACAACATGGTGCCCAACGATCCGTGGCGCGACCGGTTCCTGGCGCATCCGGTATTGGAAGAGCTGATGAAGCGCAACTGGCTCGGCGACAAGACCGGCCAGGGCTTCTTCAAACGCGTCGGTCCGGCCAAGGAAATTCACGCGCTCGATTGGAAAACGTTCGAGTATCACCCGGCCGCCAAGCCGAAGTTCGCGTCCGTGGAGCAGGCCAAACTCATCGAAGATCTTCCGGCGCGGCTCCGCGCGCTGGTCGCCTCCCCGGACAAAGCCGGTACATTCCTCTGGAAGCTGCTGCGCGACTCGATGCTCTACTCGGCGGAGCGCGTGCCCGAGATCTCGGATCGCATTATCGAAATTGATCGCGCCATGCGCTGGGGTTACGCGCACACTTTCGGGCCGTTTGAGATTTGGGACGCGTTGGGCTTCACCGAAACGGCGCGCCGCATGGAAGCCGATGGCCTCGCGCTCCCCGCGTCCATCGTCACCATGCTGGCCCACGGCGCGAAAAGCTTCTACCGCCCGGCCGACGAAAACCGCCAGCCGCGGACGGATTATTTCGATCTCGGCACTGGCCATTACGCGCGGTTGGAGGAACGGCCGGGCGTCATCTCGCTACCCGATCTGAAGCGCGCCGGCGGTATCGTCAAGCAAAACACCGGTTGCTCGTTGGTCGATCTGGGCGACGGCGTGCTTTGCGTGGAATTCCACAGCAAAATGAACTCGCTGGGCGAAGACCAGATGAGTCTGATACAGGCCGCCTACGAAGAATGCAAAAAAGGTTTTCAGGCCATCGTCATCGGCAACCAGGGCGAGTTGTTCAGCGCCGGAGCCAATCTAATGATGGTGCTGATGCTCGCGCAAGACGGCGAGTTTGAAGATCTAGACATCGCTATCAATCGTTTCCAACAAGCCATTATGTCGATCAAGTATGCACCGGCGCCCGTGGTTGTGGCCGCGCATGGCAAGGCGCTCGGCGGCGGTTGCGAGATAATTCTGCACGGCCCGCGCGTGCAGGTGTCGGCGGAGTTGTACGCGGGATTGGTGGAAGTGGGAGTGGGCCTTATTCCCGGCGGCGGCGGTTGTAAGGAGATGATCTTGCGCCATGGCAGCCCGAAGACGGTGTTCGATACGATCGGCTACGCCAAGGTGTCCGCCAGTGCCGATGAGGCGTGCAAGCTCGGATTCCTCGACGTCGGCGCCGGCATATCGATGAATGGCGAACGGCTCATTGGAGACGCGAAGGCCGCGGCCATCTCGCTCGCCCAGGGCTATCGGCCCGCCTCGCCGCGCAACGATGTGAAAGTGGCGGGATCGAGCGGCGTGGCGCTCTTGAAGCAGGGCGCGTGGCTCGGACATCAGGGCGGCTACATCACGGACTACGATTTGATAATCGCCGGTAAACTCGCGCATGTCTTGTGCGGCGGTAACCTGAGTGGAGAGCAACTGGTGTCAGAGCAGTATTTACTGGACTTGGAGCGCGAGGCCTTCCTAAGCCTGTGCGGCGACGAGCGCACGCAAGCGCGGATGGCGCATATGTTGAAGTCCGGGAAGCCGCTTCGGAACTAGGGGGACGAAATGCAGGAAGCAGTGATTATAGATTGCGTGCGCACGCCCGTCGGCAAAGCGCCGCGGGGCGCGTTGCGGACGGTACGCCCGGACGATTTAGGCGCCATCGCCATTCGCGGTTTGCTGGCCCGTTATCCGGCTGTCGACCCCGCCATGATTGAGGACGTGATTCTGGGCTGCGCCACGCCGGAGGCCGAAAGCGGGCAGAACGTCGCGCGTATCGCCGCGCTCCGCGCGGGCCTTCCGGACTCTGTCCCGGCCGTTACGATCAATCGCTTTTGCAGCTCGGGATTGCAGGCCATCGCCATGGCGGCGGAGAAAATCCGTTCCGGCGGAGCGGAGATCGTTATCGCCGGCGGCGCGGAAAGTATGAGCATGTTGCCATTCGGCTCCACGCGCTTCGCGCCCAATCCATGGTTTGTCGACAACCGCCCTGAGCTGTACATCAACATGGGCCTCACGGCGGAGAACCTGCAAAAGCAGTACGGTATCTCGCGCGAAGAGCAGGACGCATTCTCTTTGCGTTCTCATCGGAACGCACTGGCCGCGCAGGCCGCCGGCAAGTTTGACGATGAACTGATCCCCGTGGAGTCGTCGGCCACAACGGTGGTAAACGGCAAGGCCGTGACGAAGATGGCGACGGTCGCAAAAGACGAAGGTCCGCGCGCCGATACCACCGCCGACGCGCTCGCCAAGTTGAAGCCGGTGTTTCACGCCAAAGGCTCGGTGACGGCGGGTAACTCGTCGCAGACGAGCGATGGCGCTTCCGCCGCATTGGTCATGTCTTTGTCCAAAGCGCGGGAACTTGGCCTTAAGCCGAAAGCCCGTTTCGTGAGCTTCGCCGTTGGCGGCGTACCGCCCGAAGTGATGGGTATTGGGCCGAAAGTCGCGATTCCGAAGGCGCTGCGGTTGGCCGGGTTGACGCTGGACCAAATCGGCGTCATCGAATTGAACGAAGCGTTCGCCGTGCAGGCGCTGGCGGTGATCCGCGAAGCTGGGCTGGATCTGAATCGGGTAAACGTCAATGGCGGCGCGGTCGCGATGGGTCATCCGCTGGGCTGCACGGGCGCGAAATTGACGGCGACGATTTTGCGCGAAATGGAGCGCGGTCAGCATCGGTACGGCATGGTGACCATGTGCGTCGGCGGCGGCCAGGGCGCGGCCGGCATTTTCGAACGGATGTAGAGGAGACTTTTCATGGCTATTGGCGGATCGTTTCTGATCGAGAATTACACGCCGGCCGACGTATTCACGCCGGAAGACTACAACGATGAGCACCGCGCCATAGCGCGCACCACGGAGGAATTTTTCACCCGCGAAGTGGCCCCGAACCTGGAGCGTATCCAGCACCAGGAGCCCGGCGTCGCCGTCTCGATCTTGCGTAAATCGGCGGAACTCGGGCTAACGGCCGTCAGCGTGCCCGAGGAGTACGGCGGCATGGAGATGGATCTCATATCGATGCTGATCGTGGCCGAGAGCCTCGCCAAGGACGGCTCCTACGCCGGCTGGCACGGTGCGCATTCGGGCATCGGCACAATGCCGCTGCTGTTGTTCGGCACGCCGGAGCAAAAGAAGAAATATCTGCCGCGCCTGGCGTCGGCGGAACTCGTCGGCGCGTACTGCCTAAGCGAGCCGCACGCCGGCTCCGACGCGTTGGCTGCGAAGACTCGCGCGGATCTCTCCGAGGACGGTACCCACTACGTCCTCAACGGCCAGAAGATGTGGATCACCAATGGCGGCCACGCGGATCTCTACACGGTGTTCGCCAAGGTCGGCGGTGAGAAGTTCACGGCATTTCTGGTCGAGCGCGCCTACCCGGGAGTGAAGCCCGGCGCGGAAGAAAAGAAGATGGGCATCAAGGGTTCGTCCACCACGCCTGTTTATCTTGACAACGTCAAAGTGCCGGTCGAAAACGTGCTCGGCGAGATCGGCCGCGGACACATTATCGCGTTTAATATTCTGAATCTCGGCCGCTTGAAGTTGGGGCCATTCGCGACTGGCGGCATGAAGAACGTGTTGCAGGTTTCGGCCAAATACGCGAAGCAGCGGGTGGCGTTCGGCAAGCCCATCGCCGAGTTCGGGATGATTCAACAGAAGATCGCGGAGATGGCCGCGCGGATCTTCGTCACCGAGTCGATGAGCGTGCGCATTACCGGGTTGATTCAAAGCAAGTTGACGGAGTGGAGTTGGGCGCAGTCCGATGCGTCGCAGGTGCTATTGAAGGCCGTCGAAGAGTTCGCCGCCGAGTGTTCTTTCATCAAAGTGTTCGCGTCGGAAGCGCTTGATTACGTGGTGGATGAAGGTGTGCAGATCCACGGCGGCTACGGCTATCACCAGGATTATTTGGTCGAGCGCGCCTACCGCGACTCGCGCATCAACCGCATCTTCGAAGGCACCAGCGAGATCAACCGGATGCTGGCGACGGGCATGATTTTAAAGCGCGCCCAGCGCGGCCAATTGGCCCTGGTACCGGCCGTGCAGAAACTGCAAGGCGAACTGCTCTCCGGGCCGGCGGCCTATGATCTGCCGACGGCGGCGAAGAAGGCCACGCTACTCGCGCTTGGCGTCGCCTACCAGAAGTACATGGCGGAATTGGAACAGCAACAGGAGATTCTGGCGGCGTTGTGCGACATGGCCATGAATGCTTTCGCCATGGAATCGGCCGTGCTCCGCGCAAAGAAGATGGGCGAGCCGGAAGTGGTGAGTGCGCTATTGGATGTGTGGCTGCGCGATGCCATGGACGTGGTGGCGGTTTCCGGCCGGACGGTGCTGGCGGCGTGCGCCGAAGGCGATACACTGCGGACCCAGATGGCCGCGCTGCGCCGCTTCACGAAGTATGAGCCGGTGGATCGAATCGGCCTGCAACGCAAAGTTGCCGCGCGGATGCTGGCCGCGGAGCGATTTACCGTTGCCTGATCAGCGAGTGGTGGTGTTAGTGGGTTTGCCCGCAAGCGGTAAATCGACTTGGGTGGCCGAGCGGGGCGGTGTGGCGATTTCATCCGATGAACTGCGGCGCTGGCTCCGCGACGACGCGGCGGACCAATCGATACACGGCGTGGTCTTCCGCCTGATGCGGGAGTTCGTCCGATTGCGCATTACCCTCGGCGCGCCAGTGACGTATGTGGACGCGACAAACCTGACGCGGAAACACCGCCGGCCCTTCGTGAAAATCGCGGAACATATGGGCTGCATCTGTGAAGCGGTGTTCTTCGACGTGTCCGTTGACGTGTGCGTAAGCCGGAACGAGCAGCGGGATCGCAAAGTTCCCGCCGCCGCCATTCGCGCGATGGCGGAACGCTTGCAGGCGCCTAGCGAAAATGAGGGCTTTGCGAACGTAACGCTCGTCTACGCGCAGCCGCCGGATTCGCGCAGCCGGTCAGCGGGTATGAATGCGCCACCCCCTGGCGGAACCATTTCTGGATGAGTCGCGGATGGAGACGTTTTTACGATTGGACGTCTAGCCGGATTCGGGTTAATTTGGGTCAATCCGGGTTATCCTGGGTTTCCCATGGGTTTCCGGGGGTTGTTTCTTGGGAGGTTCCGGTGAGTAAGTCCTTTGTAATCAACAAATATTGGGAGATTCCCATCATTTTGCGGTATTCTCAGCTTTGTCCGTCACCCCTCGGCCCGGCTACCCGAAATGCGGACACACTTCGGGTAGGCGATGGGGCGCCGTTGGCCTTATTGATATTCAATTGTCAAAGAACACTTCCGGATCGCCGACGATGGGCGGACCCAAGATCGGAATCGCGGTACCTCTGGACGAATACGCGCACGACGGACTCGCTCCGGCCGGGCCGGAACGTCCTGTGCGCTCGAATTCGTTTTCGAGGCGAGGCGCGGGCGCTTTCGCGATAGCGAATCGGCTATCGCGGCGAGCCGCACCAATGCAGTGAGGGGAGCTAACTGCAAGCGCAGATAGATCCCCTCAACTTCACTGTAGCACGTGTGTCAACCGGTTTTGGGGTTTTGAGGGTGAATTGGCTCGCAAGTGTTTTGTTTTCAGTAAAAAATATTGATTGAAGTGTTAACACCGGCTTTTACGCCCTCAATGGCAGCACCCACCCGATGCCGCGGGCGGCGGGCCATTTTTGTCGTGGTGACTCCACCACTCATATGGCTGCGTTTGAGGCCATCCATTGGATGAGTCCTCGTCCTCGCCACTCGTAGCATCGAAGTCGAAATTGAAGTCGCCGCCAAATGACGAGAACCGGGGTGCAGCCCGGCACATGCTTTTTTTGAAGGGCTTGATCTGAGCCTGCGGTGCACGCGACACGAGAACCAACGAGGTATCGCGCGCGTGCAGGTGCGCGATACGACCCATGTTCAAGGCTGAAAAAGACGCGACACTTGACGATGCACAAGCGATACCGGCCGCTCATTGCACATAATTGGTTAGCGGGCCGGCGGTGAGTTCGGGTTGCCATAAACATGGCGGCCGCGGTCGTTACAATAATTCCACGGCGGTGCAAATTCGATAGAATATCCCGAAAGTAGCGATGAACGAAAATATACAGGCTGCGTTGGAAAACCTTCGATCGGAAAACAAAGAACGCCAAGATAAATCGTTTATCTATTTCATTGCCGAGACCGCGCAACCCGTTGACTGGGCGTATGACGTCTGGGACGAGATGGCGGCGACCTTGCAGGACAAGGATAACCGCCGAAGAGCGATCGCCGCCCAGGTGCTTTGCAACCTGGCTAAAAGCGATCCAAAGGGAAGGATGCACGGGGATCTTGCGGCGTTACTGGCGGTGACGAAGGACGAGCGGTTCGTCACCGCCAGACACTGCCTACAGTCACTCTGGAAAATTGGCGTGGCGGATAAGGAACTGCGGAAGAAACTCGTTGAGGGTCTGGCCCGCCGCTTCGAGGAATGCATCGTGGAAAAGAACTGTACTTTGATCCGATATGACATCGTCGTGGTTTTGGGGAAGCTCTATGACGAAGTAAAGGATGAAATGATCCGGCGGACGGCTCTGGCATTGATCGAGGCGGAAGAAGACGTTAAATATCGCAAGAAGTACGCTAGCGTTTGGAAAAAGAAATGAAGCCGCCCCAATGCAGGTCAGAATATCAGCTTCAATCCGAGTTGGAGTTGGCGGCCCGTGGCGGACGAACCGGTCAGTTTGCCGAAATTGGCGTTACCGATGGTGAGGGCGGTGCTGGTGGCGCCGGGCAGGAAGAACGCCGGGGTGTTCGAGAGATTGAACGCCTCGGCGCGGAACTGCAAGTTCATTCGTTCGAAGAGCGCGAAATTCTTGAAGATGGAAAAGTCCAGATTTGTCGCGCGCGGTCCGCGGCCGATGCGGCGCTGGGCGGTGCCGAATCGCGTTAAAGGCACCCCAGTGGAACTGGTAACCGTGCCTGGAATTGCGAACGCGGCCGGGTTAAACCACTGATCGACACCGGGATTGGAGACCAGAATGGATTGTCCCGCCACCGTGTCGGGCACATTAATGGTGGCGAACAACTGGTTCGCGGCCGGAATGCGCGACGTGCGGATATCGGTGGTGAAACCGCTGCGCCGGTAGAAAATTCCATTCAATTGCCAGCCGCCGAAGAGATAGGTCAGCGGACCACTGCCGCTGAGCCACGCCTTGCCCCGCCCAAATGGCAGTTCATATCCGAAACTGGCGACAAAGACATGCGGCACGTCGAGCGAGCCCACGGCTTTCTCGTTCTTCTGATTCCAGGAGTCGACCGGGAATGTGGTGCCGCCGTTCTGCGCAAAAGCGCTCGAGCCGCCCGTTCCATTTATTTCCAGGTTCTTAGACCATGTGTAGTTGGCCAGCAGGTTGAAGCCATTGCTCATTCGTTTCTCCAGACGCACTAACATGGAGTTGTAAGTGGATCTACCCATGGCCGAGTCCAATCCAACCGCGTTATTTACGTGCGGGAACTTACGATGAATCTGCTGGTTCAGGCCTCTGACGGCAAAGTCCCAGGGAATCTGATTCAGGTTCACGCGGCTGACGAGCCTATCTCCCTTCAATCCGGAATAGGCCAATTCCAGGACGGTATTGCGCGTCATTTCGTACTGCAGGCTGAAGTTCCATTGGTAAGCGTACGGGTTCGAACTGTTCTCAAAATCGGCGGTGCGGATCAGCGTCGCCAGTGGCCGGGTCGGCGTGAAGCTGGAGAGGGTCGGATCGCTCGACAACACGACGAGTGGAGTGGCAATGGTAACGGGCGGCGTAATGGTGCCGGTTGCGCTGACGGGAGGAAACACGATGTTGGGAGTGTTGGGGGTATTGCCGCCAAATTGTGTGACTTCCTGATTCATTTCACGGCGGGAGAAGAACACGCCGAAGCCGCTGCGAACGGTGAATTTCGGCGTGGCGGCGAAGGCGAAGCCGAAGCGGGGCGCCCAGTTGTTGTGGTCCCCGTTGACGATCGCGCGCGAGAAGCCATCCTTGCCCGGCAAAGTCATTTGTCCGGTGCGGACGTTGAACAGGCCCCCGCGATCGCGCGCATCGATCGGCTGCGTATATAGCTCGTAACGAAGGCCGACGTTCAGGGTCAGCTTTCGCGACACTTTCCAGTCGTCCTGGAAGTAACCGCCGACGTAAGTATCGCGCTGGCGCGACCAATCGAGAAGCTGCGAACCTTGGGTGCCGGAAGGAAAGCCGAACAGGAAGTCGGCGAGGGGCGCGCCTGAACCGGGCGCATCGCTCGAAGAACTGAAAATGGATCCGAAGATGTATTGGCCGCCGCCGCGGATGACGTCGTAGAGGTAGCGGCGAGCGTCGATGCCGACCTTGATGGAATGCTTGCCGCGCATGATGGAGACGTTGTCGGAAAGCTGATAGGTGTTCTCAATATTGACGTTGGGGTCGCCGCCGCCGATACCGGTGAACTGGCTTTGGGTGTTGATCTGTCCGGAGAAGTTAAAGGCGATGCTGGGGAAGCTCTGGAGCGGGAACGGGAACAGGGCGATGTTGTTTTGCCGCGCAAAGTCCACGCCCAACGGACCGAAGCCGGCGAAGCTGCCGTTTTGGCGGGTGTAACCGGCGCGGAACTCATTCACGATGGAAGGCGAGAAGATATGGGTGTCGTTCAGAACGGAATTGATGGCATTGCGAATGTTGGCGCCGCCGCCGCCGATAAATCCATCGAAATTCCCGGGGCTCGGATCGTTGGCCTTGCTGCGGGAGTAACGGCCGAAGAGGGTATTTTTTTCACCGACGCGTTGGTCGATCTTGATGTCGTACTGGTCGTTATTGAAGGGTCTGGAGGCGATCCGCAGGTAGTTCCGCGAGTCGGCGCCGGCCGCGCCGAAATTCGGCTTCGGAATCAAGCCGAGAACGGCGGCAGTTCCCGGGTTGATAAGAGAACCCGGGATGATGTTGTTAGGCAGCGGCGTCGAAATCACCTGGCCGTTGGGACCGGCGCGGCGCGCGCGCGGGTCGTAAATGGCGGCCCGGTAGCTGGAGAAATTGCCTTGGCGATAGTCTTCCGGCGGGATGTCGAGGATGTTGGAACTGGCGGTGGTACGGCGTCGCAGCGCTTCATAATCGACGAAGAAGAACGTTCGATTCTTACCGCTATAAAGTTTAGGAACGATCACCGGTCCGCTGGCGGTGAAGCCGTATTGATTCTGCTTGAAGGGCTGCCGCTTGACGCCTCCGGCGTTGGAGAAGAAGTTGTTGGCGTCCAGCTTTTCGTTGCGAAGGAAATTCCAGGCGCTGCCGTGGAAGTCATTGCCGCCACTTTTGACCGTAGCCGAGATGATGGCGCCGGCCGAGCGGCCAAACTCGGCGCTGTAGTTGTTCGTTTTTACTTTGAACTCCTGAACGGCGTCGACGCTGGGGGTGTAGTTGATGCCGTTTCGACCGATGGCGTTGCTGTTCACCGACGTGTTGTTGTCGATACCGTCGAGCATTACGTCGTTGGTGGAGAAGCGGCCGCCGCCGGCGACAAAGGGGAGGTTGGTGCCCATTCCGCTCATCGGTATGGTGTTGCCCGCAAGCAGGCCCAGCGCGAACGCATTTCGACCATTCAGGGGCAGTTCGACGATCTTCTTGTTCTCGATCACCTGTCCAACGGAAGAAGTGGCGCTATCGAGCAGCGGGGTGGTCGCGTCGACTTGGATGGATTCCGTGATCGCACCCAATTCGAGCCCAATGGAGAGCGTGACGGTTTGATCGACGCGGACGGTGAGAGGCGATATCGATTTCGTCTTGAAGCCAGCCGCGGACGCGGTGAGCGAGTAGTCGCCGACACGGAGGAACGCCAGGTTAAAGTCACCCCGATCACCGCTGGTGAGTTCGCGGACTTCCCCGTTGGCGAGGTTGCGAAGAGTTATTTTGGCGCCGGCGACAATGGCTCCGGCGGGGTCGATGGTTGTACCGGAAATCGTTCCCGAGGAGACTTGGGCGGCAAGAGTGGAAGCGGCGGCAAGCCAAAGGAGGGGACAAGTGATGGTGTTCATAAAGACCGACGGTGTCCGTAGGAATATCACGCCGGTGAGGGGAATGCAATCATGAGCAAATGCCATTCCCCTCGATCCGGATTACGGAAGTGCGAATTCACACCTTAGACGCACCGTTGCGCGAGCGTTTTGGTTGGTCTCTCAACTGGACCTCGCGAAGGACGGCGACGCTGGTGGAGGTGCGGACCGACGCCGGGTTGACGGGATGGGGCGACGGCTTTTTCGGCGGGGATGCGCTGCTGGCGCATCCGGAGCGGGTGATTGGCCGTTCGCCCTTCGAGGCGGAAGCGATTTACGACTCGCTGCGGCCGGCTGCGGCGAAGCAGGCGCGAGCCACTGGGCCGGTGTGCGGGGGGTTGGATACAGCGTTGTGGGATCTGATGGGAAAGGCGTTGGGGGAGCCGGTTTCGCGGTTGTTCGGGCAAGTTTGGCGTGACCGAGTGGAGCCGTATTGTACGGCTCTGTACCGGAAGGACTGGCCGGACTTGGCGCGGGGACTGGCGGACGAAGCGCTGGATTGGAAGCGGCGCGGATTCCGGACGGTGAAGATGAAAGTCGGCTACGGTCCGGCGGTGGATGTCCGGAATGTGGCGGCGGTACGGGAGGCGATCGGGCCGGAAATCGGACTAGCGGTGGACGCCAATTGCGCGTACGACGCGGCGACGGCGATCGCGTTGGGGCGGCGATTGGAGCCGTTCGATCTGGCTTGGTTTGAAGAGCCGGTGTTGGCCGACAACTTCGCCGGGTATCGAAGAATGCGGGAAGCGTTGCGGATTCCATTGGCGGGCGGAGAGACGTTCGATGTGGACCGGCTATCGAGGGACTACGTGCAACCGCGACTGGTGGATATCGTGCAGCCGGAGGTGGAGATCATCGGGCTGACCGGCGCGCGGCGGCTGATGCATTCCTGCTGGTTGAATGACATCCGAGTGGTCCCGCATAACTGGGGAACGGCGGTCCGGACTGCGGCAATCCTTCATTGGATGGCGACTTGCGCGCCGATTACGGAGGCGCTGGCGGCGCCGCCGCCGATGTTTGAGCTCGACCAGACTGAGAGCCCGTTTCGCGACGCGGTTATCGTGGAGAAGATTGGGTTGGGGGCGGATGGGATGGTTGCCGTGCCGACTGGGGCGGGTTTGGGCGTCACGGTGATTCCGGAGGCGGTGGAGCAGTATCGCACTGATTTTACCCGGGTAGTATTGACTTGATGATATTATCCGGGTAATATTACTTCATGACTTATACAGCGTTTTGCGGGCATCGCCTGATCGCGGCCGGGCCGTTGGCGGAGTTGTTGCCTCGCGTGAAGGAGTGGGTGGCGGAGAACGGAGAGGCCGGGGTGTTGTATTTCGATGACGATACAGGGCAGCAGGTGGATTTCAACCTGCGGGAGCCGGCGCGGGTGGGTCCGGGGCGGCCGAAGTTGGGTGTGACCTCGCGCGAGGTTTCGTTACTTCCGCGGCACTGGGAATGGCTGGAACAGCAGCCGAATGGCGCGTCGGCGGCGCTCCGACGGCTGGTTGAACAGGCCCGAAATTCCCCCGGCGACCGGGAACGGCGCGGCCGGGAGGCGGCTGGACGGTTTATGACGGCGATGGCCGGGAATTACCCGGGATACGAAGAGGCGACGCGGGCGCTTTATGCGGGCGACCGGGAGCGGATGGCGGCGACCATTAGCGAATGGCCCGCGGATGTGCGGGAGTACGCCGAGCGGTTGGCGATTTTCCAGTAGTCGCCCCTAACCGCCCAAGGCGCGGACCACTAATTCCGCAGTCTCCACCCCGGAGAAGTTCTGCTGTCCGGTGATCAGGTTGCCGTCGCGATACGCAAACGCGCGCCACAGCCCCGCTTGGATATAGTTCGCCCCGGCTTGCTTCATGGCATTCTCAATCCGCCACGGCACTACAGGCTTGTCCCGCGGCAACAGGCCCATGCCCCAAACGGCATTGTCGGCAAAGTCCTCCTCCACATTGGCAAACCCAGTTACCGCTTTTCCCGAAGCCAGGAGGTCGCCGTTCCCCAGCCGCGCATAGCGCAGAATCGCGACGCCATGGCAGAGCGCGGCGGCCACTTTCCCGGCTTCGTAAAATGCGGCGAACTTGTGGTGCAGAGCCGTCGCGCCCTCGAAGTTGAACATCGGAGTCTACCCGCCCGCGACAATAATCGCGTCAAACTTCGCCACGTCGATATCGGAAACTTTACCGGTCGACTCGACCAATGCGGCCAACTTCGGCGTTGCGATGAAACCCATGCTGATGAGGTCGCTCGCGGAGTAGCCGCTCAGGTCGCGTGGATCGCTCATCGCGTCCGCCTGGCACTGGCCGCCGTCCGGGCTGAAGATCTCCACCTCGTAGCCGGCCTCCGTGAAGACAAGATACGGATGGGTCAGTTCGCTCCACCAGAACCCCACCGGCCAGCCCGTCACGGTAGAAACCGCCGGATTTGCAATCACCATCGCCACGCGCTTCGGAGCCCGCGGATTGACCGCGTTCGAATCTTTCAAGCTCATTTTTCCACCCTCTCCAAAAGCTGAAATCCAATCCCGCGCCCGTATCCGTGCACCAGTGCCAATGAAATCCAGAGCAGCGCGAACGGCTCCAACAGGGGCGCCTGCGTTAGCGGTCCCGCATCCCGCGCGTCGAAACCGATGCCGGCCGCAAGCGAATGAACTTGCGCCTTCGCCGCCGCGTCGTCACCGCAATAGAACAGCACGGCCTTTGCGCCGCCAAACGCCGGGTCCGCCATAATGTTGGCGCCCACGGTGTTGAACGCCTTTACTACGCGCGCGCCCGGCGCCCACGCCGCCACCTGTTCGGCCGCCGACGTGGTCGTGCCGCATTCCAACCCGTCCAGGCGCGGCAACAGCGGATTCGTCGCATCGATCACCACTTTGGCCGCCAACGGCCCCAAGGCGCCAATCGCATCTCGCGCCGCCGGCCATGGCGTTGCCAGCAGCACCACGTCGCTCTCCGCGGCGGCTTCCGCCGGGGCCGCCGCTCTGGCTCCTCCTTCAGCCTGCGCGGCCAACTCGCGCATCTCCGCCGATTGCGGATTCCGTGATGCGAAGATCACCGAATGCCCCGCCGCCGCCACCGCGAGCCCAACGTCCCGCCTACATTTCCCGAACCTATGACTCCAATTTTCATAACGGCTCCTTTCCTTTAGTTACGATACTGTATCGTATCGTTATGGATTGTCAAGATGGTTGTGTGGATGCAAAAAAGAAGATAAAGAAAAACGCGCCCGGCCGTCCCCGCGATCCGGAAACCGAACGCCGCATTCTCGATGTGACTCTAAGGCATCTCGCCGCGGAAGGTTACAGCCGCATGTCGCTCGATTCGATCGCCGTTGACGCGGGCGTGAGCAAGCCCACCATCTACCGCCGCTGGCCGGGCAAAGCCGACCTCGCTACCGCCGCTCTCCGCACCGTCCAGTTGGCCGAGCCGCCAGTCGACACCGGATCCACTCCCGGCGACCTGGCCGCCACGCTCGAAAACTTTTGCCGCTCCCTGATGCGCCCAAACGGCATGTCGCTCATCGGCACGGTCCTCGCCGAAGAAGCCCATACGCCGGAGTTGCTCGTCCTGTTCCGCGAACGTCTCGTAACGCCGCGCTGCCGGATGCTCCGGGTGATCCTCGAACGCGCCAAGAAGAACGGCGAGCTTCGTCGCGGCGTGAGCTTGGATGCCGCCATCAATCTACTCGTCGGCGCTTTTTACGCCCGTTATCTTGCCGATTCTTCCATTCCAGCGGCTTTCCCGCGAGATCTGGTGCAGTTAGTCTGGTCCGGCGTCGCACGATACGGTCGCTAGCGCCGCCGCCGGACACCAGCGCAGCACGGTTTCCCGCAATTGCTCCGGCCGCCACGGCTTGGATAGAAAATCGTCCATGCCGCACTCCGCGCACCGCTGCCGTTCTTCTTCCAAGACACTCGCCGTCATCGCAATAATCGGCGTGCGGGTGCCCGGCACCTCCCGCCTCCGGATCTCCATCGTCGCGTCGTACCCATCCATATCCGGCATCAGGCAGTCCATGAACACCATGTCGAATTCGCCATCGGCCATACGGGCCAACGCCTCCAATCCATTGCCCGCCAACGAAACCGCGCAGCCCAGCCGCGCCAGGGTACGTTCGGCCACCTTTCGGTTCACCGCGTTGTCCTCCACCACTAACACTTTCGGCGGACGGACGAAATAGATCGGTTCCAGCGCGGACCGCGGCGTCTCGGCTTCGGCCGGCTCTTGTCCCAACAGGAGCGGCAGTTCAAACCAGAACGTCGACCCGGTCCGCTCCGCACTTCGCACGCCGATCTTTCCATCCATCGCTTCCACCAGCAATTTGGAGATCGCCAGTCCCAACCCGGTGCCCCCGAACCGGCGAGTCGTCGACGTATCCGCCTGCCGGAATCGCTCAAAGATCAGTTCTGTCTTGTGAGCCGGTATCCCCACGCCCGTATCGGTTACCGAGGCGCGCAGAACAAACCGCGCGCCGTCGCGATCAGCCACTTCCCACCGCACTCGAACGCTCCCCCGCTCGGTGAATTTGATTGCGTTGCCAAGCAGGTTCGTTAGAATCTGGCGGAGCCGCCCCGGATCGCCGATCACCCACCGCGGGATTGTGTCGGCCGCCTCCCCCGTCACGTCCAGCCCTTTCTCCGACGCCGTCCCCGCAAACGAATCCACCACCTGGCGCGTCAGCGAGACGAGATCGACCGGGACCGTTTCCAAGGTGAGCCCGCCGGATTCAATCTTCGAAAAATCAAGAATGTCATTCAGGATTCCCATCAGAGCCTGCGCCGAGTTGTGGATCGATTCGCCCATTTCCCGCTGGTCCGGGTCCAAGCCGGATTCGAGCAGCAAATTGGTCAGTCCAATCACGCCATTCATCGGCGTCCGAATCTCATGGCTCATCGTCGCGAGGAACTCGGTCTTCGCCCGGTTGGCGCGTTCGGCCTCGAGCCGGGAGGCCCGCACGCGCCTCACCTGCCACGCGGTAAACACCGCCGCCAGCAACGCCAGTCCGATGCCCAACCATAAAGTCTCCTGGACTCTTTCGGCCTGGCTCAATTTCAGCAGCCAATCCGTGCTGCCCAACCCAACCGCATAGTTGGCCGCAATCTTTCCCAGTGTCCCATCCACGGCCATCCGGTCGATTTCATTGCGAAGCGCCCTGGCATGCACTTCATAACCCGGAGCCGCCCCGGTGGCGATATCCAGCCGCGTATTCGGTAGAAACTGCACCGTGAAGGACGCTCCGCGGCACGCCGGACTCCGCGTCATCGATTGCGAAACGAACGAGCGCTGATCCATGAAAACGTGCAACACTTCGCCCCGGCAAAGCGCATCGAACAGTTGCATCCTGTTGGGATACGTCTTTACAGCCGCTTCCGGCCGCGCCTTCCGGATCATTAACTGCGGTACCGGAGCGCTCATCACTCCAATCACGGTTTGAGGCGCGGGGGGATCGGCCGCCAGCGACACTAGCCCGAAATAGCTCTCCGCCCAAGGCCGGGTGAGAAAGAACATTCCCTGACGCTTTGGCGTGACCGACATGGAACCCCACAGGTCCAATGCCCCGCCTGGCAGCAACTCCTCCGGCCCCTTCTTCGGACTCACCCACGCGAGCCGTATCCCCAACCGCCGTGCCGCTTCATTCACGACATCCGTCCCTAACCCGGTTACGGTGCCGTCCGGTCTAATAATCTCAAACGGCGGGCCCGACCACGTTCCCACCCGCAACGGGCGGTCCGGCGGATGGTAGCTGCCCATTCGAACTATAGCCACACCGGCGGCGGCAGCCAACAGGCAGCCGACTCCGATTAGCATTCGGATCTTGGCGGTCATTAAAGGTCCTAATGTACGTTTCGGCAGGCGCAACCGAAATCTTAGCCAATCGACCTGATGGCCGGAGACGCTTGACTTTGTGCCCAATCCCCGAATTAATAGTAGCTATTCAACTTACGGAGGATCCAATGCGCCTGACGCTTTTCCTGTTCGCTATCTGTGTGCCGCTTGCCGCCCAACCGGCGCTCCCGCCGGCCGCATCGATCAAAATCGACTATGAAAAACACGTCAAGCCGATCCTCGCGCAAAAGTGCCATTCCTGTCACGGCGAGGATGTCCAGCAGTCCGGACTCCGTCTCGACAAGCGCCAAAACGCGATGCGCGGCGGCGACTACGGCCCTGTTATGATCGCCGGCAAGAGCGCCGACAGCAAGTTGATCCGCCGCATTGTGAGCGGCGATGGTGGCATGCAGATGCCGCCCACGGGACCCCTTTCGACCGAAGAAATCGGGCTTCTCCGCGCCTGGATCGACCAGGGTGTCGACTTCCGCATTGAAATCAAGGACGAAGCCCCGCCCAAACCCATCGACCCCAAACTCGCCGCCCTCATCGCCGCCATCCGTAACGCCGATACGCGCGGGGTGGAAAAAGCAATCACTCCGGCGCTCGCCACCGCCGCGGACGCCGGTGGCTCCACGCCGCTCCATCACGCCGCGGCCTTCGGCAATCTCGCCATCATGAAGTCGCTCCTCGCGAATGGCGCCGCCGTCAACGCCGTCAATCGCCGCGGCTCCACGCCGCTCCACTGGGCTATCCACGACGAAGCCAAGGTCCGTTTCCTGCTCGATGCCGGCGCCGATAAGAACGCTCGTCAAGCCGACGGCCGCTCCATCGTCTATCAGGCCGCGTCGATCGCAAACGGCAATGGGCTGCTCCGCCTTCTCCTCGATACAGGCGCCGATCCCAACCTTGCCACCGCGAACGGACAGACCCCGCTGATGAACGCCGCCGGCCGCGGCGATGTCGATGCGATGCGCCTGCTGCTGGCCAAGAAAGCCGATCTCCACGCCCGCAGCGGCACCGGCGGCAACGCCCTGATGGCGGCCACCAATAGCCGCAATCCGCGCGCGGTCGAGTTGCTGATCGAAGCCGGGGCCGACGTCAACGCCGCCACCAAAAAGAACGAAACAGCTCTCGCCAATGCCGCCACGGCCGGCATCGAAGAGTCAGTCAAACTCCTTCTCGCCAAAGGCGCCAAGGTCAATATCAGCGATGATCGCGGTTATTCGCCGCTTATGTACGCCGCCGCGTCGGAATCCAGAAACGCGGCCATCGTGAAAATGCTGCTTGCCAAAGGCGCCGATGTCAACTGCACGGGCGAAGGTGAAACACCACGCACCCTGGCCGCCAAACGCGGCGATACCGAAGTGGCCCGACTACTCGGCGTTTCCGCTGAAGAGCGCAAGCAAGCTGGCGTCGCCGCCGCAGAACCCGGCAAGCGCCGCGCCATCCCGGCCGCGGTCCAGCAAGCCCTTACTTTGCTCGAAAAGCAGAGTCACACCTTCATTCGCACGGCCGGCTGCAACTCCTGCCATGCGCAGGATCTGCCCTCCGCCGCCGCGGGCCTCGCCCGCGACCGCGGCATCCCCGCCCCTCGCGAAATTCCACAACTGCCCGTCGCCATGACCGGCGTTACCCCGGAACGCATCATGGATCTCGGTGCGGTCGGCGTTGCCAGCATCGGCTGGGAGATGGTCGATCGCGGCATGAACCATCAACCCGCCGACGCCTACACCGACGCCACCGTGCATTATCTGAAGCTGATGCAGACCCCGGAAGGCTACTGGAGCAACCCCGAAGGCCGTCGGCCGCCGATGAACTCCGGCACGTTCCAAGCCACCGCTCTCGCCGTCTATTCGCTGAAAACTTTCACCCCGCCGGCGGGCAAGGCCGACACTGCGGCCCGGCTCGCCCGCGCGGCCGACTGGCTCGAAAAGGCCGATGCGGCAACTACACAGGAACGCGCGTTTCATCTGCTTGCGCTGCACTGGTCCAACGCCGCGCCCGCTGCCATCGCGAACGCCTCCCGCGCCCTCGCCGCCACTCAACTCCCGGAAGGCGGATGGAGCCAGATGCCATCCATGGGCGCCGACGCCTATGCCACCGGCCAGGCCCTCTATGCGCTGAACGTCGCCGGCAAGATGCCCGTCACGGCAGGGCATTACCAGAAGGGTGTCGATTTCCTGCTGAACACCCAAGCCGCCGACGGCTCCTGGCATGTAAAGACGCGCTCCATCTGGGTCCAACCCTACTTCGATAGCGGTTTCCCATACGCGCACGATCAATGGATTTCGGCGGCCGGCACCGCCTGGGCGTCCATGGCCCTCTCGTTAACGGCGGAGCCGCAGAAGCTTAGCCGACGGTAACCCTACTTTGCCTTATAAATTGTGCGGCGCGGCGCCGGGAGTAGTCCCGCCGCCGCACCCAGTCCCGCTCCGGCGGCGGTGAGCGGACCGGTATACTTGGCGCCCGCGCCTTCGCTCTCGCACTGCGGACACACCGCAAATCCGATGGCGAATCCAATACCCGCGCCAATGGCGGCCGCGATCAACCCGTTCCGGGCGCGTCGCGATGGATCGGCCACGCGGACGCGTCGAATATCGGCGCGCGCAATCGAGCGCTCCCCGGTTTTCTCGCGAACGGTTACCGCCGTCTCGCTCGCCGAAACGAAGGAGCCCCGCGCGGGCTCTCCCTTCCGAACCACAATCTCAATCTTGTGATTCTCCGCCAAGCTCCGGACGTCTTCCCACGAGGCGAATGCAGCGCCCGCCGCCATCACGAACATGATCAGCCGAATCATTTCACTCATTATATAGGCGGCAAACAAAAATATTATTTTCAGGCCGTTTGGTTTGTTTTCAATCGGTTGCGGACAAAAATGTTGGGTTCGTTTGAACCCAGCGATAGTCTGGCCGAAAGCGGCCAGTTACCAGGCGGGAGAGTCCGTATCTCTTAGTTCTTATACTACCGGCCGAAAACGGACAATCAAGGGCGAATTTTCGTAAGTGGTTGATTTGGCGGGAAATATAAATTTTGAAGTAACTGGACTGCCCTAGTTTGGACCATTTAATTAAGGCGTACCAGTACAAATTGGAGCACATCCCGGTTCCTGACATCGCCGATTCGACGCGACGTGTGAGCCGCTAACCGCGGGGCAGGCTCGCGGTCAAGACCGTGACTGAAAGGCGCCGTTCGGAATTTCCGGTTAGTTCCGATCCAGTTCGTCAGCCGCATCATATCGCCTACTGTAATGGACCGATCCTTGAGTCGCTATTGAAGGTGAACTCGTACGGCATTTGGCAGTCGCGTCCAGTCAACATGCGGAATCGGTTAGTGGCGGTACTCCGGCCAAAGGCCGCCTTCTTGTTTCTTTCCATTGCCGCCGCGACTTGTTGGCGTCAGGCTCATTCTGAAAGATGTGAATGATGTCCCGCAACTTCTTCTACCTGTGCTTCAATGACTCGTTCGGCTCGAGTTTCGCCGGATTGCAGCATGGACGCCGTCTATTCGTTGTTGATGACCCCGGCGGCTTCAGTCAACGTTCGGCTACCGAGTGAACGGACGGCTTTCGACGATACAATCGACTGGAACGAGCATGGGGCCATCTCCGGGCGTTCCAGCGCCGTGAACGTTTTCCTCCACTTCGCCCTTTGTTAAACGCCCCGGCTTGAAGCGCATTCCGGACGCAATGCACAACATAGATCACGCAGTCTTTCCAGGTGACGCCAATGGATCGCGGGATAGACCCGGCTATCCCGCTTCCATCGCTGCGCAAGGTAACTACCGCACATTACCGGACCGGAGAAGAACCGGAAGATCTTCCGCAGATGTCACCGATCCACCCGGAATGTTCCGGCGAGTTACGTAGATGAACGGCCTAGTTAGGTTTGGTCTTATCGGCGACTTTGTCGGCGCCCTTCTCGACGGCGTTGGCGCTCTTGTTGACAACCTTCTTGGTGCCGCGGCCGATCGCCTTGCCGGTCTTCTCGGCGCCGTCAACTGTAACTTCGGCGGTCTTCTTGGCGACCTTCTTCGTAGCGCGTCCGGTTTTAACGGCGGCGTCCTTGGTGGCTTTGCCTGCGTCCTTAATGTCTTCCTTGGCGGATTGCTGGCCGAAGCCGACGGAGGCCAATCCCAAAGCTACAATCCCGGCGAGAACCGTTCTATTGCGAAATATCATTTGTTTCTTTCCTTTTCTCTATATTAGATTCCGCCCGCCGTGAATAGTTACAGGCGGATATGGCGAAGGCTGTCGCGATCAGCGGGTCGTCCTCCTTGACGAGCGGTTCGGCGTTGGCCCAGCTTCCGTCGCGGCGTTGGGATCTATGCAGAGCGGCGGCGAAGGGCACGGACCGTTGGTGGCCGGCGGCGTGGAAGGCGCGGGTGGCGGCATCGGCGTAATAGTAGCGGAGGCCCTCGGCGTAACGGAGGCGGGCCGCGGATGGAAAGCCCTGGGGAAGTTCCGGATGATCATGGCTGCGAAGCCAGGCGAGGGATGGCGCGACGCCGGGATCGCCGGCGGCGATCAGGGAGAGGATGCCATCGGCGGTGGCAGTGCCATAGCCTTCGAACCCACTTGCGGATTCGCCGGCTTTGTTGGCTCCGGTTTCGACCGTGGAAAAAAAGAAACCGCCGTCGGTATTACGGCAGCGGCGAACGAAGACCAGGGCGTCGACCATCGCCTGGTCCGTTGGGGGCACGCCGGCGTCGGCCAACGCTTCCAGAACGTGACGGGTCATGGAGAGGTCAATGTGGCCGCAGTGCGGGGCGGTGAGCGGTTGAAGGCCGCCGAGGCCCCAGGCCCCGAAGGCGGGATGGTCCGCCGTCCAGCCATTATGCGGAGACATTTGCTGACACTTGAGCCAGGCAACCATACGAGGAACGAGCGGATGGCTCCGGCCTTCCATTTGCACGATGGCGCGGAGGCCGAGGGCGGTGGCGTAGCAGGGATAATCGTCATCGGTGAGGCCCAGGGCGCCATCGCTATTGACGGCGCGGGTGATGAACGCGAGCGCGCGGACGGCGCGGCGCTCTTTGCGGATACCGGTGAGCGCGAGGAGCACGAGGGGTGTAAGAGAATGTCCGGAACGGAGCAGACCGTACGTATTGCTGTGCCATCCCCCGCCGGCGCTTTGGCGGCTCCAAAGATAGTTGGCGCCGCGCTGCAGGGCACGGGCGGAGAGGTCCGCCCGTGCACACGCGATCGCGCCCAGGAACGTACGGCGATTCATCGCTTTTGGCTGACGATAGCGGGCGCCGGCTGGCGGTCGGCGGTGAGGGTGAGAATGGCGGCGCTGGTGACGGCGACGCGGCCGGTGATGCAGTGGTGCCCGGCCCAAGTGCCATCACCGTTTTGAAGTTTGACCAGCTTGGTTTTGATTTCCGAGTTCCACTTGCGCCAGCGCTCGCCACCGACGCGGCGGAGGCTGTCGGAGACATTGAGATAGCTAAAATACTCTTCGCCGCCCATGGAGCCGAAGCCGGCAACGACCTCCGGCCGCGCCATTTCATTGGCGATGGTTTTGATGGCTTGGGCGTTCTTTTCGCGGTCGGCCGGGGTGCGGCTTAGCTGTTCCAAAGTCTGGGCGCGGTCGTACAATGCAACTCCGGCTCCGGCGGTGGAGACGGAGAGAGGACGCCCTCCGGCGATGCCGCCTACGACGCCCCCCGCAACGCCTCCGGGGATGCCGCCCAAGACACCGCCGACAACGCCGCCCGCGCGGTAACTGCCGCCACCGGACCCGGACCCGACGCCGCCTCCGGTCCCGGCGTTGGCGACAATCTGGCGGGCATTGGCTTGGGTGTAAACCTCGACGCGATCCATGGCCATTGCAGTCACTTTCACGCCTTTATCCTTGGCCTGATAGAGGCTCCGCGACGCCATGGAGGTGCCGAGAATTGGCGCCCAGCCGCCGGAGTGATTCCAGCTCCCGTCCTTCAACTGCGCGCCTTCAATTTTGCGGACGCATTTCTCCAAACTGGCGCGGACGCGGCGGTTGAGAACGTGATCGCCCATCTGGCCATCGAGTTCCGAGAGAAGCATGGAGGTGAGGAAGGTATCGATGTACGGTCCCAGTTTGCGCTGAATCTGGGTGCCCTCGATTTCTGTTATAGCCAAGCCCTCCTCCCTGCTTTTTTCCACGTTTGCAAGGAGAAATTCGACGCCGCGGCGGACCCCCGAGCGGTGTTCGCCGGTCGTGGGAGAATGGCCGGCGTGGAGGAGCGCAAGGACGGCGGAGGCGGTGTTGGCGACATCGTTACCATTAGCTTCCTGCCGCTGGCCCTGGCGCCCATGGGAGGTGGCGCCGCCGTCCTGTCCCCAACCGCCGTCGGGGCCTTGGGTGGAGGCGAGCCATTTGATTCCGCTAGCGACCGATGCCTGGGAAGGATCGGGAGCGGCAGAGAGAGACGCGGCAATTAGTACGGCCGCAAACACACGAATGCTATGAACGCGCATGACGTTCTCCTTAGGTGGCGACGCGCGCTCCGCATCACGCGTCTGGAATGTTGGATTGGACGCCGGGAACGGGCAAAGGGTTCCTGGCTGCACTGGGGATATTTCGGCCGGCCGGGAATCCTTGCAAAAATTTACGTGGTGGATTACCGCAACGCCGCCCGTAGCTTTTCCTGTGCCGACGCAATCTCGTCACTCGTCAGCGTCCGGTCCGCCGACCCAAGCGTGAAGCGGAACGTTATGCTTCTGACGCCTTTGGCATCGTCCGCGTATTCGTAGAGATAGGCGACATCCACCAGGTTCGGCACGGCCACGGCGTTGATCCTTGCCAGCACATCGGATGTCAGAGTCCGTAGCGAAACCGCGACCGTGATGTCGAAATCCGACGTTGGGAATCGTCGCAGCGGCGTGTACGTAACAACGCCGGGCTGGGCGGCCAAAATCGTTTTCAAGTTCAAGTACAACACCTGCGCCCGCCCCGTTTCCACGGTGGACGGATGGAACTCAAACAGCCGGCCTAACTCAACGCCCTGCCACCAGATAGTGGCTGCCCGGTGCGGATGTTCGAATGGACGCGCCTCCGCCGGCCGCGCTTCCACGCCGGGCATCAACACGGCGGCCACCCGCTTCAATTCGAACAACCCGGGCTTTCCGTCGCCATCCTTGGCGTAGAGCACAATCGCGCAGCTTGGAATCTCGTCCGGCAGCGAACCGGTTCGCTTATGAATCTCACGGCCTATCTCGAACAATCGAAAGTTCTCGAAGTTATGACGGTTCAGTTCAATGTTCTTAAGAATGTTCGGCAGCAGGCTGGTTCGTAGCAACTCCTGGCCCGCGGCGATTGGATTCAATACTTGAATGTGATCGGAAATCGGCAAGTGGACCTTCGCCGCCTGCGCCTCGCTGACGAACGAATAGTTGTAGACCTCGGTGAACCCCTGCGCCGTCAACACTCCGCGAACATGGCGCTGGAACAACCGGTCCGGCTCCAGCGGAGGCACACGGCTGGGGACGCTGGGCACCACGGGCGGAATGGAAGCATAACCGATCATGCGGCCCACTTCCTCCACCAGATCGTCCTTGATTGAGATGTCCTTCGTCGCGCGCCAACTCGGTACCGTGATTTTGAATACGCCATTCGAGCGGGCTACCCCAAAGTCGAGCCGCAGCAGGATACCCGCGATCTCTTCTTCCGGAACCGCCCGCCCCAGCTTCCTTTGCATCCACTCGTGAGTGAACTCAATGGGAGCGGGCGCAGGGGCTTGCCTCCAGGCATCGGACAATCCGCCCACCAGCCGGATTCCCGGGCTGACAATTTTCAACAAGGACACGGCACGCGCCAAACCGCGCACCGTGTTCACCGGGTCCTGCGATTTCTCAAAACGCATGGAGGCGTCGGTCCGCAGCTTCAACTTACCGGAAGTTTTCCGAACGGAAGCCGCGTGGAAATTCGCGCTCTCCAGCAACAGGCCCGTCGTCGACTTCGAGATCGCGCTCGGCCCGCCGCCGATCACACCGGCCAACGCCACCGGCCCCGCCGCATCGGCGATCACCAGTTGGGAAGGGTCGAGCGTATAAGTGTTGCCGTTCAGCGCCTCGCACCGCTCGCCCTCCGCCGCCGCGCGAACAATGATCGTATCGCCCTGAAGCCTGTCCAGATCGAAGGCGTGCATGGGCTGCGCCAGCTCCGCCATCACCCAATTGGTGACGTCAACAATGTTGTTGATGGGGTTCAACCCCACCGATTCCAACCGGTACTGCAGCCACAACGGCGAAGGCTCCACAGTCGCGTTTTCAAATACAAGGCACGAATACCGCGGGCACAATTCAAAGTCCCGCACATCCACTTTCATTGGTCCGGCAACATCGGGAATCAAACTCAAGTCAACGGGATCGCGCAACGGCCGCCCGGTAATCGCCGACACCTCCCGCGCCATGCCGTAGTGACCCCACAGGTCCGGACGGTGCGTCAGAGACTTGTTGTCAATCTCGATAATCGTGTCCGGCCGCATATCGGCCAGCGGCGTCCCAGGCAGCGCTCCGGTGAGATCTAAAATTCCGTTGCCATCGCGGCTGATGCCGAGTTCCGCCGCGCTCGCCAGCATCCCATCGCTCTCCATACCGCGCACGGTTTTCCGCCCCAACGGCCAATAGGCCGTCAGCATTCCCGCGCGGCAATTCGGCGCTCCGCAAATCACTTGCTTCACGCCGTAGCGCCCGGTGTCGACGGTCGTGAGCGTGAGGTGCGTGCCTTCCATTTTCTCCGCGGTTAATACGCGGGCCGCGCACACGTCGCGCAGCATCTCCCCGTATGGCGCCACCCCTTCGCACTCCGCGGTCTTCAGCGTGATCAGCCGGCCAAGCTCTTCCGGCGCGGCATCCAGGCCGTTAAGAAGCTCTTGTATCCAGTTGTAGGAAAACTTCATCGTCCCTCGCTAGAACTGCCGCAGGAAGCGCAAATCGCCGCCCTGCAACTGCCGTATGTCGTCGATCGCATAGCGCATCATCACCAGCCGCGTCAGTCCCAATCCGAAGGCGAATCCGCCATACTCCTCCGGATCGATCCCCGATTTCCGCAGCACATTCGGATGCACCAGCCCGCACGGCAACAGCTCCACCCAACCGCTCCGCTTGCATACCGGGCAACCCGTTCCGCCGCAGATCAGGCATTGTATGTCCAATTCAAATCCCGGTTCGACGAACGGAAAATACCCCGGCCGCAGCCGCACGGTCACTTCGCGCTTGAAGATCGCCGACAGCAGCGTTTTCATGTAATAGAGCAGGTGCGCGACGCTGACGTCCCGGTCAACCATCATGCCTTCGAGCTGATAGAAAGTGTGCTCGTGCGAGGCGTCCACTTCCTCATTCCGGAACACGCGCCCGGGCGCGATCATGCGCAGCGGCGGCCCCAATTTCCGCAGCCCCCGCACCTGCACGGGAGAGGTGTGGGTACGCAGCAGCCACCCGCCATCGAGCCAGAACGTGTCCTGCATGTCCCGCGCCGGATGGTCCGCCGGAATGTTCAGCGCGTCGAAGTTATGCTCGTCCGATTCCACTTCCGGCCCGTCCAACACCGCAAATCCCAGCGACACAAACAGGTTCTCGATCTCGGCCTGTAGCTGCGTCAACGGATGCAGCGAACCCGCCCCTGGCGCTGGCGCCGGAACGGTTAGGTCCACCCATTCACTGTCCAACCGCGCGGCGAGCGCAGCGCCGTCGAAAGCCGCTTTCTTCGCGTCGAAAGCCGCTTCGAGCGCGTGCCTGGCCGCGTTCAACAACTTACCCACCGCCGCCCTTTGCTCCTGCGTCAGCTTGCCCATGTCTTTCGACACGGCGGTCAACGCGCCCTTCCGCCCCAGCACGTCGACGCGGACAGCTTCCAATTCGTCCACCGTCCTGGCGGACTCAATCCGGGCCTTGGCCGAGGCGGCCAACGCCTCCAAATTCTCTTCCATCATCGGGCCGTTCTTTCGAGTAAATCCGCGACTGGCGCATGGCCCCGCTGCCTGGCCATATCGAGCGGCGTCTCGCCCTTCTCGCTCTTCGCCGCCGGGTTGGCCTCATGCGCCAACAGCAGCCGGACGACCTCGACATCTCCATTCGCCGCCGCCGTATGAAGCGCGGTGTACTCGGCCTGCTGCGTCGCGCCCACCTCCGCGCCGTGCGATAACAGCAGCGCGCAAATATCCTGGTTCCGGCTCGCCGCCGCTGCGTGCAACGGCGTGTTGTTCATCGCGTTCGCGGACCGCACCTTCACATTCGCGCCCATCCGCAACAGCATCTCCGCCGTTTCCAAATGTCCAAAGAAGCACGCCAGATGCAGCGGCGTCCAACCATCGGAGCTCGCCATTCCCAGCAGTCGAGGGTCGGCCTCCACGAACTTTCCGCAGACCGCCGTCTCGCCCATCGCCGCCGCCGCGAACACGTCCAATTGCGCGCCCCGCCCCAACAACAGCTTCGCCATCAGCGGCCGCTTCGTGTAGATCGCCAGCAACAATGGCGCCATTCCCGACGCGCCGCCGCCATGCACCAGCGCCGGATCGGCGTCGATCAGCGCGTTGACTCGCACTTCATCGCCAATGCGAATCGCTTCGTGCAGTTCCTGCGCCGGCGTCATTTCGCCGCCGCTGCCAAGGGGTTAAACAGCACCGGCTCTTTAGTCATCTCCACCGCCAGGTGGTTCAGATAAAACGCCAGCACGGCGCGCGGATGCTTGTCGCGGTACGCGTCCCACGCCCGCCGCTGCCAATCGTCCGTCAGGAATTGTGACACCTCGGCGTCTTTCTCAAAGAAACCTTCCTGGTGCGGAATCCCCAGATGGTCGAGCACATCGACGACCAGGTCCATATGACACACCAGCACCGCCTGACCCAGCTCCATCGCAAACTCATCGTCGCGTTCAATCACAATGCGGTCCCACTGCCGGGACGCGGATTTCGCCAGCGATTCCGTGTTTAATTTGTTCAGCCGCAACCGGACCTTCAAGCGTTCAAATAATTGGTAGGTACGAAGCTTGCCCAGCGAAATCGCCTTCAGCAGATCCCGGAACGCCTGGTCGCCAAGCCCCTGATAAATGTCGCACAACTGCATTGAAATAAAGGATACCATCGAGGTTTCCGTTATGACCAGACGCGGCCTTCTGGAACTCGCTTTCGCCCCAGTCTCCTGCGAAATCGAGACCATCGAATCCCGCCACCAGGCCACGGCTAACTTCCTTCGCGTCGTCCGTCCCAAGAGCAAGTCCAGCCGCACGGTTCTCATCCTGCCGGTCACCGCGAATATCAGCGGGCAATGGGGCGACGGCTTCTACGAAGCGCTGCGGCTCAACTGGGTCGAGCGGTACAACGTCACCGTCGCCGCGCCCTCGTTTTCCCATCTGCCCTGGTATGCCGACCACCCCACTAACCCCAAAATCGCCCAGGAAACTTATCTTTTGAACGACGTCCTTCCCCGCATTTCCGGCAAGATTCTGCTGCTTGGTTTCAGCAAATCGGGCAACGGCGCGATGACTCTTATTCTTCGTCACCCGGCGAAATTTGCGGCCGCCGCGGCGTGGGACGCGCCACTGCTGCTCGACGCTCCCGGAAAATACGGTTCCGGCGAAATCTACGGCACGTCCGAAAACTTCGCCGGTTATCACATCGCCACGCTGCTTGAAAAACACGCTCACTCCCGCCAGTTGAAAATAGCCATTTCCGGCTACGGCAGTTTCCAATCCGAGGTCGCCGGCGCGCATGAGAAGATGACCGTGCTGGGCATCGCCCACGAATACGCCAACACCGAAAAACGGACCCACCACTGGGCGAGCGGCTGGATGGAACCGGCCATGGCCACGCTGGACCGCCTGACGCGCTAAAATCAAAAGTTTGGTCTGTCCATGAGCAATCTTATTGTGTTGGGCGCCCAGTGGGGCGACGAAGGCAAGGGAAAGATGGTCGATCTCTTTTCGGAGAAATTCGACTACGTTGTCCGCTATCAGGGAGGCCATAACGCCGGCCATACCGTCTTTATTGGGGCACAGAAGTATGTGCTCAAGCTGATCCCGAGCGGCATCCTCCGCCCCGGCGTGCAAGCGGTGATCGGCAACGGCGTCGTAATCGACCCGGGCGCGTTGCTTGAAGAAATCGCGATGCTTGACAATCTCGGCATCGTGGTGGAAAAGCAGTTGGCTATTTCCAACCGGGCTCATGTAATTTTCCCCATGCACCGGATCGTGGAAAAGATGAGCGAGGCGCGTAAAGGCCGTACCGCGATCGGGACCACGTCCCGCGGCATCGGCCCCTGTTATGAGGACAAGATCAGCCGCCGCGGCATCCGCATCGCCGACCTGATCGACACCGATAATTTCCGCGCGCTTTTTGACGTCCTCGTCGAAGATAAGATGACCGTCGCCGAGGCCTTCGGCATCCCGTGGGATCTCGACGTCGATGCGCTTCGCCAACAGTATGAAGTCTTCGCGGAACGCGTGCGCCCCATGGTGCGCGACACCGCGATTATGCTCCGCGACGCGATGAACGCGGGTAAACCCGTGCTGTTCGAAGGCGCGCAGGGGACGATGCTGGACATCGATCACGGAACCTACCCGTTCGTGACTTCCTCCAGCGCGGCCGCCGGCGGAGCGTGCACGGGCGCCGGCGTTCCACCCACGCGCATCGATGGCGTCATCGGCGTTTCGAAAGCCTACATCACCCGCGTCGGCGGCGGGCCTTTCCCCACCGAAGATCACACCGAAATGGGCGAGCGTATCCGCGCCGCAGGTAAGGAGTTCGGCGCGGTTACCGGACGCCCCCGCCGCTGCGGCTGGTTCGATGTGCCGCTGCTGAGGTACACCACCGCCGTCAACGGTTTCGACAGCTTGATTATTACTAAGCTTGACGTTCTCGACGAGCTTGAAACGATTCCCGTTTGCGTCGGGTACAAAGTGAACGGCCGGCTGACGGTGGAGATGCCGGCCACGAATCGCGAGCTTGAATCCATTGAAGCAGTGTATGAAAATGTCCCCGGCTGGCATAGCTCCACGCGCGGGCTGACGTCGCTCGGCGCGCTACCGGTCGCGGCTCGTAAATACCTTGATTTCCTGGAGGAAAAGACGGGAATCGAGGTCGGCTGCGTTTCACTGGGACCGGAGCGGAGCGAGACCATTGTCGTGCCTGGGTCGAAGCTCGAGACGTTGCTTAGCTAGCGGTATCATGGGGCGATGGCGACTCAACCAACCCTGTATTTGACGTTTGAAGAGTACGTCGCGCTGGAACGGCAACTCGGCACGAAGCTAGAGTACTGTCAGGGCCAAGTCTATGGCATGAGTGGCGCATCAGCCGCTCACATCGTGATTCAGTCTAATCTGGTTCGTCACCTGGGAAACCGGCTCGACGGGACCCCCTGTCAGGCCTTAGTCTCTGAACTTCGAGTCCACATCTGGGCTTCCGATCTGTACACCTATCCGGATGTGTCAATTGTCTGCGGACCGCTTACCTTGGATAAGAATCAATCGGCCAGTAATCCCAAGGTAGTTTTCGAAGTTCTGTCGCCCTCCACCCGCCACTACGACTTGGTCGCCAAGTTCGAACACTACCGCAACATTCCCTCGCTCGAGGAATATGTGCTGGTCGAGCAGGTCAGCTACTCCATTAATCGCCACCGCCGTCTGCCCGACGGTCAATGGGAACTCACTCGGTACAAAGGCGAAGACGCCCTCCTCGAACTCGCCAGCGTCAACATCACCATCCCACTCAAGCAAATCTACGCGAACGTCCCCTTCGACCTCGCCGAACGAGACACCGAACAGCCTTAAGGAGGTACAAACCGTGGCGACGCTATCAGGGCTTCATTTGACCTTTGAAGAGTACATCGCGCTTGAACTCCAAACCGGTTCCAAGTTTGAATACGGCCGCGGGTACGTCTTTGCGATGGAAAAAGCCTCGCCCGCTCACTCAGTTATTCAAGCGAACCTCACGGCGTCGCTCGTACGTCGCCTTGCCGGTACGCGTTGCCGGACATACTCCTCCAACCTCCGCATTCTCGTCCAGGCCTCGGACTTTTGTACCTACCCCGATTTAGCTATCGTTTGTGAGCCCATCGACTTTGCCCATGGAATGACGGCTACCAACCCCAAAGTGCTATTCGAAGTCCTCGCCCCCTCCACCCGCCGCGACGACCGCATCGGCAAGTCCTTGTTCTACCGCCAAATTCCTTCGCTTGACGAATTCATCCTGGTCGAACAGGAGAGCTATTGCGTCGATCGTCTCCGCCCCTTGCCCGGCGGCCAATGGGAGTTGACCCGCTTCCAGGGCGAGGACGCCATCCTCGAAATTCCTAGCCTCAACTTGACGATCCCGCTCAAGGAAATCTACGCGAACGTTCCCTTCGAACTCGCCGAACGAGATCCCGAACAGCCATAATAGAAAGCAAATGCGAACCCTTACCATATTCCTCCTCGCCGCCACGCTCCTTTCCGGCCAAGCCCAGAAGAAACAACGCCCCAGCCCGCCAATGGAAACGACGGTCGCACTCAACGGCAAGAACGTCACCATCAAGTACTCGTCCCCTTCCATGAAGAACCGCAAGATCTTCGGCGATCTCGTCCCCTTCGGCAAGGTCTGGCGCGCCGGCGCGAATGAGGCTACCGCCCTCCACACGGACGCCGATATCGTACTCGGAGACCTAACCGTTCCCGCCGGCGACTATACCCTCTTCGTCCTCCCCGAGGCCAACGCCTGGACCCTCATCGTGAACAAGCAGACCGGGCAGTGGGGCTTAACCTATCAACCCGGAATGGACCTTGGCCGCACGAAGATGACGCTCTCCAAAGTGCCCCCAGTCGAGAGCTACAAAATGACGCTTTCCCCCAATAAGCTCCAGCTTGAATGGGAAGAAACCGCCGCCAGCGTGCCGCTCAAGTTGAAGTAATAAATCTGTAGCGATCTGCGATCATCGTATGTGAGTCCCCTGTCCACGGCGCCAGGGAAACATCAGTTCGCCCTCAGGAGTGCACCCATGCCATCCCGTCTAGCTACTGGCCTAGCCATTCTTCTGGCCGCCGCGGCCGTTGCGCAAATCCGCTCCGGCACGATCGTTGGGAAAGTCACCGACCCCTCCGGCGCCGCCGTTCCCGGTGTCGAAGTTGTTATCCGCGAAATCAATACCAACGCCGCCTTCAATAGCAAAACCTCCGAATCCGGCGAATTCGTCGCCCCTTACCTTCAGTTTGGAAACTACTCGGTCACCGCGAAGAAATCCGGTTTTCGCGCGTCCACGCAGACGGGCATCAATCTCACCACGGCCCAGACCGCCCGCGTGGACATTCAGCTCGAAGTCGGCGCGGTGGAGTCGTCGATCTCCGTGGTCGCCTCGGTCGTTGAAATGCAGACCGAGTCCAGCCGCGTGACAAATTCCGTCTCCGAACAGGTGATTAAATCCGTCCCCAACATAAATAACAATCCGCTGAACTATGCCGTTCTCACTCAGGGCGTCGTGGCCCGCGCGGCCATGAACGACACCCAATCGGCCCAGAGTTTCGGAATCGGCACCGAGGGCCGCCGCACATTCTCCAACTTCCAGATTAATGGCGGCCAGGCGTTCGGCAACGACGTCCAGCTCGACGGCGTTTCCATTCAGGCGTCGGCGTGGAATGAAGTGGCCGTGATGCCCAACACCGAAGGCGTTCAGGAAGTGAAGACGACCATCAACAACATGTCGGCCGAGTATGGCCGCAGCCAGGGTACCGTACTCATTACCACCAAAAGCGGTACGAATGAATTCCATGGCTCCGGCCAGTTCCGCCTTCGCAATGAAGCGCTGAACGCGAATCGTTTTGAGAACAACGCGAATCAAATCTTCGTGCCGCGTCTGCCCTTTAAGCAGCAGGGCTACTCGGCGACGTTCGGCGGTCCTATCGTCATCCCCGGAATTTATAATGGCCGGAACAAAACCTTCTTTTTCAGCAGCTATGAGGGGTTCCAATTCAAGCAGGCGCTGGACTATTTCCGCACCGTGCCAACGGCTCTGGAACGGGCCGGCAACTTCTCCCAGACGGTCGCCCAGGTGGGGGCCAGTTTCGTCCCTGTTCAAGTTTTTGACGCTTTCAACGTAACGCCCGTCGCCGGCGCTTCCGGTCAATGGCGCCGCAACATTTTCCCGAATGGTATCATCCCCGCCAGTCAGATCAATCGCCAATATCAGGCGCTGTTGAATGAGTATCCGCTCCCGAATCGTACGCCGGACGACCCGCGCGGAGTCAACAATTTCTACAATCGCATGACTCGCTCATTTGAGCGCAATGCGATTAATACACGCGTCGATCACCGCCTTTCCAGCCATTCGCTCTACGGCACGTTCGGCTCCAATCTCGGCTCCATTAATTCGCCCAACGGCTGGGGCGAAGGGACCCGCGCCTTTACAACGCAGGGCGGCTTCATCGGACAAGTCAACGGCGATAGAAATTACTATGGCTCCGTGGGCGATACATGGCTTATTAATCCCACCACGGTAATGGACTTCCGCGTCGGCTTGACCCGTGTCGCCGCCGAGAATCGCTCCGCCACTTACGACGATCTCGACTACGGGAAATACGGCGTCCCCACCGCTTTCCTGGGCGCCCCCGGATTGCAAGGGGCCTACCCCGAGTACGGCGCCGCCAGCGGCGGGTGGAGTCAGATTTCCGCGCTTAATAACACCGGGTACCTGGCCAAAATCGAGCGGCAGACAAACTGGAACCTCGTCGGGTCAGTCACCAAAACCGCCGGCCGTTGGACTCACAAGTTCGGCGGCGAGTTCCGCAACTATCTTTCCAATTATTCCGACGCCCGCGGCTCTTTCTGGTTTCGCTCCGGAAGTAACCTGACGTCGGGCAATATCATTCAAGCCCAGGGGCAGAACGTGGACGCCGTTACCGCCGAGCGGTCCGGCTCCGGCCTTGCCACGGCCCTGCTCGGCGGCGGCGACATACAGGCGGGTGAGAATGCCGTCCTGCTCGCCTTGTCCGCCAAATACGGCGCTGTCTATAGCCAAAGCGATTGGCGGGCCACCAGCCGCCTTACCGTGAATCTCGGTTTGCGCTATGACCTGCAGCCCGGTCCCAGCGAGCGGTATAACCGCGTTTCCAGCTTCTCCTACAATGGGACGAATCCTTTCGGGTCGCGCGGCAACTTCATGTTTCCCGGCAGCGACGGCGTTGGCCGCAATCTCTACCGGACGCCCAAGGACAACTTCGGCCCTCGCGTTGGCATGGCCTATCGCGTTACAGACAGTTGGGTTATCCGTTCCGGATTCGGCGTCACTTACATCCCCTCGAACACCGGCTATTTCGGCGGTCCCTATTACTTCGGCGCGCAGAATTTTGTCGACCGTACCAATGACCCCACTGCCGCATGGTTCGGTCCCACTCCCGCCGCGGCGCTCGTCGCGCCTTTCAACCGGGTCACCCAGCTCATTCCCGCCATCGGATCCAATCGCAACGCGCCCCAATACTACGGCGATGGCAACAACGAACCGCGCTTCGATTACGACGGAATGCGCAACGGAAAGATTCTCCAGTGGAACCTTTTCATTGAGCGCAAACTGGGCCGCGATTGGCTCGCGCAAGTCGGCTACTCCGGTGCCCGCGGCTATCATCTGCAGCTCGGCCGATGGAACGTGAATAGCGATCAGGATCTGCCGGACGTTCTGCTCCAACAATGGCGTTCCGGCTACATCGCCAATAACGGCACCAATCCCGCCAATGCGCAAGTCGCCAACCCCTTCCAACCGGCCACCGGCGCGCGCCTCCCGTTTAACGGCGTCTTCGGCAATCCCACCGTCCCCGTCCGCAACACCGTTCTTCCTTTTGCCCTCCATCCCAACAGCCTACTGGGTTCGCCAGGCGGTTACTACACTTACAACGCCTTCATGACTCAACTACAGAAGAACTTCTCCAATGGCCTTCTGTTCACCGTGCATTACACGTGGTCAAGGACCATTGAGAATTGGTTCGGCGAAGCCCAGGGCAACAACTACGCGGAGAACGCCGGGACCTCGCCGGGCACCATCGATCGGCGCAACCTGTCCAACAGTTACAGCATCTCGCCGAACGATATTCCGCACCGCGTCGTCGCCACTTGGGTCTGGCAACCGCCCATCGGCAAGGGAAAGCGCTTCGATCTTGCCAATGGTTTGTTGAATGGCGTTCTCGGCGGGTGGAATGTAGGCGGGACTCTCATAGCGCAGTCCGGCCAGCCGCAGCAGGGGTTCACCGGTGCGTCCGGCTCCATCACGGGCCGGGCTGACCGCGTCTCCGGCGTCCCCATTGAGGTTCCCGCGGATTTACAGCGCTGGTATACCGGCGCCAGTCCGGCCGACCGCACCGTAGCGCTGCCTACCGGGCGTCAGATCGTTGTCTGCCGCTATTGTTTTCTGAAGTACAACGTGGACGCTTTCTCCGGCCGGACCGTGACGCTGCCCAATGGCTCTATCGTTCCCGATGTTTACTGGTGGGGAACGTCGGATATCCGCTATGGCGATGTCCGCGGAAATGGCCGCTGGAACGCGAACATGAGCCTCCAAAAGGAAATTCCGATCCATGAGCGCGTGCAGATGCAGATTTCCGCCGAGGCGTCGAATCTGTTCAACAACACGCAGTTCCGGCCGGTAATGAACGCCGGTACGGGCGCTACGTTCACCAACGTTACTCCGGCCCAGAACGCCCAAGGAATTCGCCCCGGCATGGTGCAGAACGATAGCTTCGGCACGTGGGGTATGTCGACGTTCGATCCGCGACAGATTGAGTTCCGCTTGCGGGTCCGGTTCTAGAAATGGTTTGCCGGAGGTGATTTAGAAGGTCACCTCCACCCACTTCCCCTCCCGCATCGACTCATAACCCGCATCCAGCACGCAGTTCACGATATACCCGTCGTAATAGTCCTCCCGCGCTTTCACCCTATCCCGCACACACTCCACAAAGTGCCGCATCTCCGCCTGATACCCATATGCAAACGCCTCCTCCGGTAGCGGCCGCGTCCATCCAAAATCGACATCCGCCTTCTCCACCACGTACCCCGCCCCGCGCAGTGTAAAGGACGCCAACGGCGTCCCCCGCGTCACATCGGTGAAGAGCGACCCCTCCGACCCATGCACTTCATTCCGCAAATCAAGACCTCCCTTCGTCGTCCACGAGAGCTCACAATGCCCAATTCCCCCGCTCGCGAACTGCAGCACCAGCAACGCATTGTCCTCACCCGCGGTCTTGTCGTGATGAACCATCCGCGCACCCCACGCCATTACCCTGGTAATGCGATCATCCTTACCAAAAAAGTACCGCGCGGCGGCGATGCAGTGGCAGCCCAGGTCGTTCATCGCCCCGCCGCCGGTCTTGGCCACATCCCAGAAATGCGCCGAATGCGGACCGCTGTGCGACTCGCGCGAACGAACCCACAGAACCCGCCCGATCCTGCCTGCCGCGATGGTCTCCCGCGCTTTTACCACGCACGGCGCGAACACCTCCGTTTCCGCATACCCATGCAGAGCGCCCGAAAGAACGGCCGCCTCCCACATCCGCTTCGCTTCCTCGCGGTTGCGGCCCAGCGGCTTCGTACAGACCTGATTTCGTCCAAGACGGGATAGCGTCAGCGATACCGGCAAATGCGCCTCATTCGGCAGCGCGATCACGAACAGGTCGATATCGTCCCGCTCCAAAAATGAGTCCAGATCGGCGGAAAACGAAGCGATCCCCCACCGCCGCGCGAACGCCTCCGCCTTCGACATCTCCCGCGAATAGCACGCCGAAACCGTGTGCCCATTCACATTCGCCAGACCCTGCATGTAAAACTCCGCCACAAAGCCCGAGCCTATCATTCCAATCCGTACCAGCCGCATAGCCAAGCACTGTATCATCGTCGACATACATGGCGAACGGCCCTCTCACGCCCAACCAACTCGAAGCCTACAATCGCGACGGCTGCGTCCTTGCGAACGGCTTCTTCACACCAGAGGAAACCGCGCTCCTAAGACGCGCCGCCAAGGAAGACCGCGCCCTCGACGACCACGCATTCTCTCGCGGCGACGGCGAAGGCGGCCAGGTGCGGCTCTCCCTCTGGAACCACCCTGGCGACTCGATCTACGGCATGTTCGCCCGCTGCGAATCCATCGTCAACGCCGCCGAAAGCATCCTGCATGGCGAGGTCTATCACTATCACTCGAAGATGATCATGAAAGACGCCCGCGTGGGCGGCGCCTGGACTTGGCACCAGGACTACGGCTACTGGTATCGGAACGGCGTGCTCGCCCCGCTGCTGACCAGCGTCTTCATCGCCGTCGATCCCGCAACGAAGGAAAACGGCTGCCTTCAAGTCATTCCCGGTTCGCACGAACTCGGCCGTATCGATCACGTGCTGACCGGCGACCAAGCCGGCGCCGACAGTGAGCGCGTCGAAGCCATCCTCCAGCGTCTCCCGTTGGTCCACGTCGAAATGCAGCCCGGCGACGCCCTCTTCTTCCATCCCAATCTTCTTCATAAATCGAACCGCAACGAGTCGGAAAATCCGCGCTGGTCGATGATCTGCTGCTACAACGCGGCCCGCAACGATCCTTACAAGGACGCCCACCACCCCCGCTACACGCCGCTCGTCAAGGTGCCCGACGCGGCCATTCTCGCGGCCGGCGCCAAGCGCTTCGAAGACTCGAACGCCGACGTCGCGTGGCTCGACATCAACCGCGACGTGAGCGCCCGGACTCTTACGCGCCAGCCCTGATCGCCCTGAACATCCCATCGCAAACACGCCACAGCCTTGCGAACCGCAAGGGCCGTCACCATTGAAACGACTCGAGGTAAGGCTATTTTTCCGCAAACAGACGAAGTTGCAAATCAACACTCTTCGGGATTCCATCCAGATCGGGGCGAAGCTGGTTTACCCGCAAAAGTTCTCCAGCGGTTCGTAGTTGGCTCGACAAAACCTCGCGTTCTCCAGGCTCAATCGGCGCAATAAGGCTCCGCCCGTCTTCGCTGAGCACCGCAAGCAGCGAATCCGGAGAGACCTCGAGCCGGTCAAGAAGATCTGGACTATGGCTGGTCACTAGCACTTGGCGGTAAAATGACGCTTCCTGGAGAGCGTCGAATAACACGCCGGCCGCCGCTGGGTGAAGAGCCATTTCCGGCTCCTCCACTGCAATCAGTGGTAGCAACCCGCTTCCATGCGCGGATTGAAAAAGCGCGGCGAGCACACCCACCGCCCTCAACGTTCCATCCGACATATTTGCCGCAAGGAACTTCCGGCTTCTGCCAGTGTGCGCGGACTTTTCTTCAAACTCCAACGTCTCCATGGGTCCCAAGCTCTTCGCCCGGACAGTGTCGAGGCCAGGGACAATCCGCTTAAGATACTCGAGTATCCGTTCTCTGCGCTCTGGATTGTGTTTCGTAAGGTTCCGCACCACGGCCGCCAGATTCCCGCCGTCCCTGGACAGATAGTCCCCGGCGTCTGGCGATTGCAGTTCACGAATTCTCTGCGGATTTAAATTGTAGAAACCCAATCCGGATAGTAGCGCGTACAATTTCTGAAACAACGGAAAACCCGAAACGTTTGTCAAATACAATCGCTCTTCGGAAACAGCGGGCGGAGTGGGGAATGTACTCCGCATCACGCGGCCATCGGTCACTTCATAGTGGAGGTCCTTGTTTCCCGCTCCGGGCCCGAACAGGTGGCAAATCTCATCTCGTACATTGAACACGCCACCGGTTCTCGCACCGATCTCAAACCCATATTTGAAGACGGTGTCCCTCTCGAACTCCCCCTCCAAATAGATCTGCATGTGGTTGGGGTGCCCTTCCGATCGGCGCCGCACCTCCTGAATGCCGCCCCGGTCTCGAAGCGCCTGCTCGACAGTCACGCGAAGGCTGCCGGCGACGAATCGTAACGCATCCAGGAAGTTGCTCTTGCCGCCGCCATTCGGTCCAACCAAAAATACCAGGGGTTCCAGCCTCACATCGCAAACCGCGATACTTCGAAAGTCCTTTATGGCCACCCGCCGGACAATCGATCTCAATTCGGCCTGCGCCATTGTCCTTCCATAATAACTGCCCGCCCTCACCCCCCGTCCTGCAGATTCTCCACGATAATCTGCCGCGCCGTCACTCGCGTCAGCAAATCCTGCAACATACCCAGTGTCACCGGCTTAGGCATATATTCCGTCATTCCGCTCGCCTCGCACCGCTTCCGAGTCTCAGCGTCCAGCGACGCGCTCACCCCGCAGATCGGCACATCCCCGCCGCTCAACGGATGCCTACGAATCTCCGCCGTCGCCTCGTACCCATTCATCACCGGCATCTGGCAGTCCATCAGAATCGCCGCATACGGCTCCCGCATCGACGCCTCCACCGCCTCTCGCCCGTTCTTCGCCGTATCCACGCGGCAGCCCAGTTTTTCCAACAACGCCGTCAGCACCCGCCGGTTCACCGCGTTGTCGTCCACTACCAGCACATGCCGCCGCACCGGTACCCGCTCCCGAACGGAACGCGTCGCCGCCGGATACAATATCTCGCGCACCGAACGGGCCGCCGCCGGCATCGGCAACACGTCGTCGTAAGCTTCTTTTCGCTCTTCGCTCACCTCGCGCAGATAGCCCATGCTCCCCATTAGCACCATCGTCGTCCGGTCGTTTCGCCACGGCGGCACCGCCGTCCCGAACGCCTCGCCCGCGACAAAGCACAGCACCCGTCCACGCTCCGGCGCCGCCCATTCATTCATTCCATCCCAAGTCGAAAACCGCTCCACATCCATCCCCGACCACCGCAGATAGCTGTCGAAAATTTCCACCGCCGTCCCCTCCGTCGCCAACACCGCAGCCGTCCCTTCCGCGCCTGCCGGCAGCCAACTGGGTTCTCCCTCCAACGTCCCGTACGGAATTCGCAGCGTGAACTTCGCTCCGCCGCCCGCCTCCCCGTCCACTCGCACCTCACCGTTCAATTGCCGGCAAATATCGGCCACCACCGCCAACCCTAACCCTACTCCTCCATAGCGCCGTTTATCGGTCGAATCCAACTGCGTGAAAGGTTCGAAAATCATCGTTCGCCGGTCTTCGGGAATCCCTTCGCCGCTATCGCTCACCACGCAAGTCAACGCCCCTTCGCCGTAGCTCACCCACACCCGCACCCATCCGCGCGGAGTAAACTTCACCGCGTTGTTCAGCAGGTTCAACACCGCCTGCCGCAGTCGCACGGCGTCCCCTCGCAGCCGTCGCGGCACGCTCCGGTCCACTTCCACCGTCAGCGCCAAGCCCTTCTCCTCCGCCTCTAACTGCACGGCCGCCACGCAGTCGTCCATCACCGCCGCCGGGTTCAGCGTCTCGTCTTCCGGAATCGCCGCCCGCTCCGGCCGCGCGTATCCCAGCAACGTCGTCACCAAAGTCAACAGCGCCTCCGTCGCCTGTGTCACTTCCGTCGCGAAACGCCTTTGGTCATGCCGTAGCGGGGTCCCCATCAACATGTCCATATACCCCACCACCGCTGTCATCGGCGTCCGAATCTCATGGCTCATCATCGCCAGAAACTCACTCTTCGCCCGCAGCGCTTTCTCGGCCGCCTCCAACGCGTTACCGGTTCGCTGGTTGGCCCGCCGCAACCGCACGTGCGCCGCGCCGCCCAGTACCAACACCAGCGCTAGAAAACCTACCGAGATCTCCAGTTGCCGCTGCCGGTGCTGGGTCTGTTGCGCCTGCAGCATCTTGTTCAGATTCTCGTTCCCGGTCAGCGGAAATGAGGCTAGCCTTGCCAGTGTCGAGTCTCGCGTCATCTCACCGATCCGTCCCCGGAATCGTTCCGCCAAAGCCCGATTCTCCAACAGCGCGGCGACGGAGATCTCCATCACCGGCCGCCCCAACGGAATCAGCCGCAACCCCCGCTCCCGGCATTCGGCCATCTCATTGGAGCCCGTCACCGCGAACAACGACGTCTCATGGTAAAACAGCACCGCATCCGCTTCCCCTTCGCATACGGCCGTGAAACGGGATCTCAGGTCGGCCATCGGTTGCAACACCGCTCCCGGCAGAGCTTCCCGCAAATCCGTCGTGAATGGCGGTGACGTCCCATGCACCACCGTCCGTCCCGCCAAATCGTTCAGCCCGTAAACTGGCCCGGACGCCAACACTCCGAAGTAGTGGTCCTGCGACCACCACGGCTGCGAAAAATGGAGCGTCTTCCGCCGCTCCGCCGTTGGCGCGGCGGCCGACCATAGGTCGATTTCCCCGCTTCGCAGCGCCCTCTCCGGACCGTCTTTTCGGAATACCGCCTCAAATGCCAGCCCCTCCCGGCGCGCCGCCTCCTTCATCACTTCCACATAGAAACCCGTCGGCGTCCCATCCGGCCCGAGATAGGCCCACGGAACACTATATCCTCCGCCCACGCGAACGCGTTTACGGTCTACTTCGGCCGGTAACACGGACGAAAGTAACAGGAGACCCACCCCGAAAAACCGGTATACCAATTGTCCTCACCAACATTCTATCCCCAAAATGCAATCAATAACTCCTATGCGCCACCGGTGCATCTGTATCAGCGAGTGAACCGGAGATGCCTCGTTACAGCGTGGCGGAGGTCAACTCATATCAGATTGATCAGGAGATCGTACGTGAATCGCAAAACCCTTTTGTCCCTCTTCGCCGGACTGTTGGCGGCTACCTCCGCCTTCGCCGCTCCGGGCTCCGATGGCGCCAAGCACGACATTGTCGATACCGCTGTCGCCGCCGGCTCGTTCAAAACTCTCGCCGCCGCCCTCCAGGCCGCCGGCCTCATCGACACCTTGAAAGGAACCGGTCCTTTCACTGTTTTCGCACCCACCGACGACGCTTTCGCCAAGTTGCCAGCCGGCACGGTGGAATCTCTACTTATGCCCGAAAACAAGGCGAAGTTGACCGCCATTCTCACCTATCATGTTGTCCCCGGCAACGTGATGGCGAAGCAGGCCATGAAGCTAAAGGCCGCCAAGACCGTCAACGGCAAGGAACTCATGCTGAAAGTAGCCGGCGGTACGCTGATGGTGGATAAGGCCAAGGTCACCAAGGCGGACATTGCCTGCACCAACGGCGTCATCCACGTGATCGACACGGTCGTTCTCCCGTAACTCGGACGGCCGCCACAGCGGAAAAGGGCGATTCCACTCGACGTTTCAATGACAATCGAAACCGAGGGAATCGCTCTTTTTATTTCCTGTAGCGGTTCTAATCGTTCCCAGGAACAAAATCCTTATCCGGAAACAACTCGAAACGAAATTCGATGAACCGCCCAAGTGTGCGGACGAACGTTTAGGCCAGGCGAAGTATTCCCCCGTCGCTCGATACGCGAAAAAGCTTGTCGCCGCCGATACACTCGAAGGCGTGCTCGACCAGACGTGATCGGCGTCAGAAACTCAACTTCAGCGCCAACTGAACGAACCGTGGATCGAATGTCGAACTTACGCGGCCAAAAGTCGCGCTGGCGAAGTTCACGTCCGGAGCCGCGAAGTTCGTCTGGTTGAACAAATTGTAGAACTCACTGCGGAATGTCAGCCGCGCGCCCTCATTGATCGTCGGCAACCGGAAACTCTTCGCCAGCACCAGGTTGGTTTGGCGTAGCGGGAACCCGTACACGACGTTCCGTCCAAGAGTGCCGAATGGCGACGTCACGGCTGGAACCGCCAGCACCGTCCGGTTGAAATAACCCAGGTGCCGGTCCGTACCCGTGTTCGACAAAATATCGCCGCCCACATAATTCGGCCGCAGCGCTACGTTACCAAGGAAGTCCGGCTGGCCATCGGAAAGAATCCCCGCCGCATCCGGATAACGTAAGTTCAGCGGCTGCCCGCTCAACAGGCTCACAATCGCCGACGCTTCCCATCCGCCCAACACCGCGTCCAGCGCCCCTGGCATACTCTTGCCGAACTTGCGTCCCGTTCCGAACGGCATCTGGTACACAAAAGAGGTCGTCGAATTGAATCGCTGGTCGAAGCTCGACGCTCCTTTGTCGTTTTGCGGATTGCGAATATCCTGCGGATTTGGGCTTCCGCCATTCGGTGTATCCAGCACCTGGCCGACATTGTCAATCGCCTTCGCCCACGTGAACGAGCTCAACAGCGTCAGGTCCCGGCCACGATGTTCAAACTTCAATTGCATCGCATGGTAGTTGGAAAATCCGGTCGGCTGCACCGCCGTGATGTTGTTGAAACCCTGGAACGGCCGCCGGGCGAGTAGCGTGCCCAGCGTCGTCAATCCTCGCGAAAGCTCGTCCGCCGTAATCGGCCGCGCCTGGTTCAGGTCGCCCAGAATCGGCAGCCGTGAACCCTTGTTGCCTACATAAGCGACGTCAAGCAGCGTGTTCTGAAACAACGTGCGCTGCACCGTGAAGTGCCAGTTTTGCACGTATCCCCACGGCGTCTCGCGGTCGATGTGGAGAATCACATTGCTCGGAGGTGTCACCGGATAGCCTTGCTCCCGCGTCCGGAAGCAGTTGGTGAAGGCGTTCCCCACGCATAGGTTGCCGAGGTTCGCCGGGCTGTTCGTCGTCGAAAAACGCGTCACGAACGGGGCGTTGGTATTCATCAATTCGGCTGACGCCATGCGGTTCCAAAAGTTCCAACCCAGCCCGTACCCGCCGCGGATGACGGTCTTGCCGTCCAACTGATACGCGGCGCCAAGCCGCGGCGCAAACGTGTTCTTCGGCTGCCTTTGTAAGCTGCGGTCGTCGTCCGTCGCCAACACAATCTGGTTCGTCGTTGGGTCGAAATTGGATAGCTTGTTATCGGCGTCGAATACCGGCGTCATCAGGTCATACCGCAGGCCCATATTCAGCGTCAGTTTCCGTGTCGCTTTCCAGTCGTCCTGCACAAAGAAGAAGTTGCCGCGCTGCCGTACCTTCGCCTCCACTTGGGTGGCTAACTGATAGGAGCTTCGCGCCCCGGCGAAGAAATCCGCCAGGTGATACCACGAGTTGTTCACTCCCGCCGGAACGCCCGCCGCGGGCCGCGAATAGGCGCCCCCGAACGCGTCGATCCCATACAACGGATTCGTGTCATCCACCAGGATATTCAAGCCCAACCACTCATAACCCGTCTTCACGCTGTGGCTACCGGCCAGCTTCGCGTACGTGCCGCGCAGGTTCACCGTCGTCGGGAACTGCGCCTGCGGATTCGTCGATTGCCGCCCATACCGCGGAAATCCCACAATGTCCTGCGGCGTAATTCCGCCCCGTACCTTGTCGCCTTCGGGCAGGCCGGTAATGCCGAACACCTCCCGCATCGATGGCCCGCCCACCGACGCGGGCGTCCGGTCCATCCCCAGCCGCGAAACGGAGAATCGGAAATCCACCACTTCCGTCGCCGATTTCGTCCACGTCACTCCCATCGTCCCGGCCTGATTGAATGTGTCCAGGTTGCCGAGATTATTGCCCCCGGCCGCGCCCGGAATCAAGGCCGGTGCGACGATGTTCTGCCGCCGCTGCGCATACCGGAAAAAGCTTTGGACGCTCGACCGGAATTGATGATCGAGTTTCACCGCGCCCTTGTCGTCGTCCAACGCATTCCGGTCAAAATTACCGAAATTGTTGGCAATCCCAAGGTTTCCCACCGCCAACGCCGGCGCCGGCCGGTTCGGCTGCGGCAGCGTGTCCATCGTGAATCGCGCCAACCTCGTCATCGGCACGGGCTGTCCGGCCGGGATCACGGTCCCCGCCGCGATGGTCTGCCCGGTCGAGGCGGTGTAAGTCACCGGCACGCGAATGTCCACCGGCAAAATACCCTGCCGCATCTGCGCGTTCGGCAGCGAGCTCAAGGCAAACGGCGATATCCGCCACCGGCTGCCTTCGTAGTCGGCGAAGAAAAACGTGCGGTTTTTCACGATCGGGCCGCCGAACACAAATCCGTACTGATTGCGGTTATTCTGCGGCTTTTGCCCATCCACCGGTTTGAAGAACCCGGTCGCGTTCAGCCTGTTGTTCTGCAGAAAACTCCAAGCCGAACCGTGAAATTCGTTCGTTCCCGATTTCGAAGCCACGTTCATCACCGCGCCCCCCGTCCGCCCGAATTCAGCCGAATACGCATTCACCATCATGCGGAATTCCGCAACCGAATCCGGTGACGGCTGCACGGCCTGATTCGAAAATCCTTGATTCGTGGTGCCGTAGAAGTTGTTGTCCACGCCATCCAAAACGAAATTGTTGAAGACGCTCCGCAGCCCATTCACGTTGTAGGCGCCCTCCCGCCGGAACGCCACCGAACCCGAATTCGATGAGTTCGATTCCCGCACGCCTGGGCTCAACAACGCAAAGCTCGAATAAGTACGCCCCAGCACCGGGAACGACACAATCTGCCGCGCCTGAATTACTTGCCCCTTCGACGAACTATCGGTCTCCAACAGCGGCGTCACCGCCACCACGTTTACGGTTTCGGTGACCGAACTCACTTGCAGCGTCAGGTCCACGCGCTGCCGGGCATTGACCGTTAGATTCACCTCCTCGGCCACCGCGTTCGCGAATCCCGCCTGTTCCGCCGTTATGCGGTAGCTCCCGATACGCAGCGCCGGAAACAAATAATTCCCCTCCTCCCCCGTCTTGCCGGTGGCCGAAATACCCGTCTGCTTGTTCCGCGCCGTAATCACGGCGCCGGCGACCGCGCCTCCCTTGGCGTCCCGGATCGTCCCGAGAATCACCGCATTATCGAATTGCGCCGGCAGCGTTAGCGCCGTTAATAGAAATAATCCCGCGGTTATTCGCACGTTTTGATAACTCCTTCATAAGCGCAAAGGCCGGTCGCGGCCCCCAACCAACCACGAACTCTCCCGCACCCCCAAGCCGCGACCGAGTCCGTTTTGCGCGATTTCATCATAAATCGAGAATCTCTCTTCAGCCTAGCGGCCGCGTTTGGCAAATACATCACAACTCGGTTAAAGTACAATTGCAGCGCCGGTGGCGTCCCCACGATCCATATGGCTCAACATGCTCCGCACCGCCACCATTATCTATCCATTGTGATCTTGCCGACTCGCGGCTGACCCGGCTGGAACCGCCTTTTCCGTCCTCGCTCCCGCTCGTTTCCGGCGGAACCCGCCGTCAGTCCGCCAACACCGGTCACAGTTGTTCGATGGAGTAGCGTACGACCCCGCCACTCCTTGCGGGGGCCACCGATCGTCCAATCAGGCCTGCCTGTGTAGTTCGAGCCAGTTCCATCCACCGTCGCAGCCGCGTTACCACTTCTGGAGTGGGCGTCGCGGCGATTGCCACTGGCATCACATTTTGTACGATCAGCGGGATCTCGAACCCATTGGAATCGCGCCAGTAACGCAAATCCGGAGCATTCCCGGCGTGATGCGCGTTTCGATAGATCTCCGAGACTACCTGGCTTTCAAACGACTCGCTATCCAGGAAATGCAGCTTCGGACCGCGGACCAGACGCCGGCCAAAGTCCAGGTCCGCTGGCCGTAAACGGAGAGTCAGAAAACACAAGTCCAGGACTTCGAGCCAACGCACGACCGTTCGATGGGAGATGGCGCATCGATTGGCGAGCGCCTGCTGGTCCAAAAGGTGTCCACTTTGCGATTGCGCTACGCGCAGGAATAATTCAAACCGGTCCAGGTCATGCACGTTTACGAGGTCGCGCACGTCGCTTTCCATAAAGCCGCGCCGGGTTGGCCATCTGGCGGCTGGCCCCGTCGACTGAACGGCCGCGGCGGCGAATCGCCCCAACATTTCCAATGGTAGCGGCGGGCGCCGTTCGAGTTCCGCCCTGGTGGGCGGATAAAGCTCGAAAGTTTCGAAGGGCAGCTTCACACGCCTGGAACTGACTAGTATGAGTGGGCTGGAAAAGCCGGAGCGCGCCAGATGGTCGGCCAACTGAGGCGCGCGGTGCAGATCGTCGATGATCGCCGGCCCGCGCAACCGCGCGATGAAGCCGGAGGGGTCCTCTCTGGCGCGCGCCCGGTCGCCGGCATTGTCGAGAGCGACATAGGTGTGAGCGGGGAACTCCCGTTGGAGCAGTGTGGTCTTGCCGGATGATCGCGGCCCCTGCAACAACACGGGCGTACCGAGTTGAACGGCGCGGTGGAGGGGAAGTGCGAGGCTCCTATGTAACATGTAATATCATTTTATAAAAATGATATTACATATATGATCTATATTGGCGTAGAAAATTATTAGCGCGGTTCATTGACCGATCTTCCTGGACGTTTCTAACCTGAGAAGTATCTATGCCAATGAAAATACTCCCGGCAAAAGGCAAACTCGGCATCCTGACGCCCGGTATGGGCGCGGTCGCCACCACCTTCATGGCGGGTGTCGAGGCGGTGAAAAAAGGGCTGGGTGAGCCTATCGGCTCACTGACGCAGTTGGGCACCGTGAGGCTCGGGAAGCGAACCGATAACCGGGTTCCGAAGATCAAGGAGTTCGTGCCGCTGGCGGGCCTGAATCAACTCGTATTTGGCGGCTGGGACATCTTCGAGGACAACGCTTACGAAGCGGCGGTTAACGCCCGCGTGTTGGAGCCCGAGTTGTTGCGAAGTGTGAAGCCGGGATTGCGGAAGATCAAACCGATGAAGGCTGTCTTCGACAAGAACTACGTCAAGCGGATCGACGGCCCGAACGTGAAGACGAAGGGATCCTTGAAGGACAAGGCCGAAGCGCTGATGGACGACATGAAGACGTTCAAGAAGTCTAGCGGCGCCGACCGGCTGGTCATGATCTGGTGCGGCTCCACCGAGGTGTTTCACAGGCCCGCGAAGGTCCATCATACCCTGGCCGCCTTTGAACACGGGCTGACAAAAAACGATCCGGATATCGCTCCCAGCCAAGTCTATGCCTACGCCGCGCTGATGTCCGGCGTGCCAGTCGCGAATGGCGCCCCGAACCTTACGCACGATGTTCCCGCGCTGCTCACGCTAGCCCGCGATCATAATCTGCCCGTATGCGGCAAGGATTTCAAAACCGGGCAAACGTATATGAAGACCCTGATCGCGCCGGGCCTGAAAGCGCGCATGCTGGGCTGCAATGGCTGGTTTTCCACGAACATCCTCGGCAACCGTGACGGAGAGGTGCTGGAAGATCCTGGGTCGTTTAAATCGAAGGAAGAAACCAAGCTCAGCGTGCTGGATCAGATCCTGCAGCCCAACCTGTATCCCGAACTCTACAAGGACTTGTTCCACTCGGTAAAAATAAACTACTATCCGCCGCGTGGAGACCAGAAAGAAGGCTGGGACAACATCGATATCTTCGGCTGGCTCGGCTATCCAATGCAGATTAAGATTGATTTCCTCTGCCGCGATTCCATCCTCGCCGCGCCCCTCGTGCTCGATCTTGTGCTGTTTCTCGACCTCGCCCAGCGCGCCGGCATGAAGGGCGTCCAGGAGTGGCTGAGCTTCTACTTCAAAGCGCCGATGACCGCGCCCGGGCTTTATCCCGAACACGACGTGTTCATCCAACTGATGAAGCTGAAGAACATGCTGCGCTGGATGCGCGGCGAGGAACTGATCACTCATTTGGGGCTGGAATATTACGACTAACGCGCCAACGTAAAGCGGTGGATCGGCTCGAGCCGGTCGATCTCATCCTCCGGCCTCCCGAGCTTCCATCCGTACTGCCGAAACTCCATTTTGTCGCGCGTGAAATCGATCATCGTAAACCCGTTGTTCTCCAGCGGCGCCAGCGTCTCCTTCACTTCCAGATCTGTCGCAATTAGTGGCGGCGTGCCGCGAGCGGCGGACGGCCAGCCGCGCGGGCCGGTTGAAACGGGACCGGTCAACACGCTGTGAACCGGATTGCGCCGCAGGTCGACGCGGCCGCTGCGCGCGATGGCGCCATGCGCCAACGCATGCAAATCGCCGCTCAGAAACAGGGCCAGCCGATCGGATTCCGAACTTGCCGTCAACAGCCGGTCATGCTGCGAACGCCAGCCTTCCTGCCAGAAATACTTCGGCTTCGCCACGCCCAGCCGGCCGTTATCATCGAGCGCATCCGGATACCATTCGCCCCATTTCCCGGCGCTCCAGCCAATGGGCATCGAGGGGACATTGACGACATGTCGCGCCGGCGAACTCTTCATGCGGCGCTGGAGCCAGTCCTCGACATTCTCCGGTATCAAAAGCGCATGCGGACCGCGCAGCGTTTGAAAGCGCCGGCAATCGTACAGCGTCAACTCCGCCAGATTACCGGCGCGCAACGTGCCGTAGCATTCGCTGAGGCCTAAAGCGCGGTCACCCGCGCTCGCGCCGGGCAGGCCCGCCGGACGATCGGCGTTCGGCAAATGCTCCGGGAAATAGAGGTGCTGAGTGGCCCGCGCCAGACGCGTCATAAAGTCGTCCGGCGGGAATGAGATGCCGCTGGCGATCGCTTCGTCGTTCTCGAAATAATCGTGATCGTCCTGGATAAAATGGACGGGCGTCGACCGGAATAAAGTCCCGTACAACTCGGCGATCTGCCGGTCCGCCACATGCTTCAGGATTGGCTCGTTGCGCGTACCCAACACCGGAATATCGCGGTCGAAATCTCCGCCCATCAAGGCGCGCGCCCATGGTTGCTGGCCGAGTGGCAGCCGCCCTGTGGCGCGGCCGAAGCGCAGATCCCAGTAGACGTGGTCGCCGATGGCGATCATGGCGTCCGGCTTCTCGCGCAGCGCCCGATTGAACAGCCTACGGCGCGCCGGAATGCTCACCCAATATGGATCGTTCGATCCTTCGATGCGTTGCGCGTCGTGGCCCCCGGCGCATGTAAATACCAACAGCCGGAACCGCTCCACCGTCGCGTCCGGCGGAGCGAATGTCCGCAGCATCCACGGTTCGGATCCATCAAGCCGCAGCGCGTAAGCTGTGTCCGGACGCAGCCCTGGCACATCGAATTGCCAGAACTGGCCTTCGGTATCCGTGGGCTGTCCCGCCACGCGCCGCGAGCCCACGCGCAGTTCCGGCGCCTTCCGCAACGGCCGATAAAAAGAAGCCTTGATCAGGAACCGATCGTGTGTCGCTGCGGGCAACAGATGGCGGAGGCCGGTGAGTGGCCCCGCCGCCGACACCCCGGCGGCCAGCCATTCGCGGCGTGTCACTTGATTGGTCCTTCGCGGAGCGACTTCTTCAAGCGCATGACGGTGTCGGCGTTTCGTGGATCCGCGGCGACGTTTCGCGTTTCATGCGGGTCGCGATCATGGTCGAACAGCGCCGCTCCCCTCCGTCCTTCGTCCCACTCCGTATAACGCCAATGCTCATCGCGCACGCTGCGGCCAATCGCCCAGTTGCGCGTTTGTACGGTATAAGCGGGCCGATCCCACGGCGCTTGCGGGTTCTCCAGCAACGGTGTCAAAGGCGTCCCCTCGGTCCATTCCGTCTTCGGCAATCCACACAAATCCACCAGCGTCGGATACATGTCCAGGTATTGCACCACGCGGCGCGATATCTGCCCCGCCGTCCGTTTCCGCGGATCGGCGATCAGCAGCGGCCCACGGGACGACACTTCGAACAGCGTGCCCTTCGCCCACATCCCTTTCTCGCTCAAGTGCCAACCGTGGTCGCCCCACAACACCACGATCGTGTTCTTCTCCAATCCCAAATTCCGCAGCTTTGCCAGCACGCGCCCCACCTGCGCATCCGTGTAGCTGATGCACGCGTAGTAGGCGCGCATGGCCTCGCGCGCTTCCAACGCTGTAAATGACCGCCCTGCATACAGGTCGATATTCTGCCGGAACTCATCGCGCGGCATGCCCGGCAACTGCCGGGGCTCTGTGTCGAAATCAGGCGGCAACGGCATTTCAGCCACTTCGTACATCTCGAAATATTTCTTCGGCGCTTGCAACGGGACGTGAGGTTTATGGAATCCCACCGCCAGGAAAAATGGCTTTCCGCCTGCCGCCATCTTGTCCAATTCCGTCTCCGCCTGCCCCGCGATTTTCGCGTCAAGCCCTTCGTCCCCTTCAGCCAAAGGCCCAATTACATTGGCCCACGCGAACGTCGCCGGATCCGCCGGCCGAATGTTGCGGTGGGGCGAATGGACCCGATCCCAATAGTCCGGCTCCGCCTTCCGCTGGGCCGCGCGTTGATCGGGCGTGAACCACGCCGCCGGTCCTTTCGCCTCGCCTTTTGGAAATCCGCGATTGATCGCGTGCCAAATTTTACCGAACGCCGCCATCGCGTAGCCATGGCGTTCGAAATAAAACGGCAGCGTCGCCTGACCCTCGCCCAGGATCAAAAACGTGTTGTTGTCCAACACGCCCGTGCTCGTCGGATAGCGGCCCGAAAGCACCGACGATCGCGTCGGATTGCATAACGGGTACTGGCAATAGGCGCGGTCGAACCGCACGCCGCGAGCCGCCAACGCATCCAGATTCGGCGTCTTCGCGATCGCGTCGCCGTAGCAGCCGATGCGGCAATCCAGATCGTCCACCGCGATAAACAGCACGTTCGGCCGCGCTTGTTGCGCCAGCGCCGCCGTCGAAAGCTGCATGAACGTTCGCCGGGTCATAGGGTCCCTTCTACGGCGTCAATGGCAAAGGCAGGTAGTCGTAATCGAGAATCATCTTCTCCTGCAGGGCCAGTTTCAACTCGCGTTCCACCGCCGCCAAGTCCGCTCTCCCCGCCAGATTCTCCATCTCCGCCGGGTCCCTCTCCAGGTCGTAAAGTTCAATCACCGGGCGGGCGTGCGGGAAATAGGCGCGGCTAAATTTCGGCGCCAGCCGCCCCCATGCGTTCTCATCCGACATTTCTTTCCAACTCGCCTCGTTGTAGCTATCCACCGGCGAATACGTCTGCTGCGGCGTGCAGTTGTAGATCAGCTTGTAGCGCGCCGATCGGACCATGCGCGACAGATCGAACTTATGCGTCGTCGTGCTTTCTCCATACGGCCGGCTGCCATGCGTGACGCGCTGCCCGAACACATGTTTCCGCGGCGTGTGCGTTAAGCCCAAAGCCCGGCTCAGAAAACTAACGCCCGACATCTCTTTCACTGGCTTTACGCCCGCCGCCTGCAGCATCGTTGGCGTATAGTCTTCACCGGAAATCAGATCGTCGCAAACACTGCCGGCTTTCACCTTCCCCGGCCAGCGCATAATGAACGGCACATTTAAACCCGGATCGTACAGCGTCCCTTTTCCATGCGGAAATGGAAACCCGTTGTCACCGGCGAACAGCACGATCGTGTTGTCCAGCCCGGCCCGCTTCCGTACCGTATCCAGCACCAGTTGAAACTCCCCGTCCATGCGCTGCACTTCGTCGTAGTATCGGCGCAGATCCTCGCGCACGCCCGGCAGGTCGGGCAGAAATGCCGGCACCCGCAGCTTCTTCGCGTCGATGCCGTTGGGAACGTTATCCCACGGAAAATGCGGATCGTCGAAATTAACCCACAGGAAGAAAGGCTTGTCGGCCGGACGTTTATCGAAGAACTCGTTGACCCGTTTTTCGGTCATCGCGCGCGGCGAGGCGCGGTCCAAATAATCGACCCGGCCGGCAAACGTCTGCAAGTTATTCTTCTCGTAAACGGCGCGGCTATTGGGCCCGGGCGCCCCGTCCAAGTGAAACTGCCGCCGGCAAACTCCCGTGAAATAGCCGGCCTGTGACCGTAACAATTCCGGCAGCGTGACCACGTCCGGGGGCAGGGGACTGGTAAACCGGCCCATGCGCGCGGCTACCGGACTGCGCCCCGTCAAATATGCCGTGCGCGACGGCACGCACTGCGACGCCGCGCAGAAGAACCGCGTGAACCGCATGCCCTCGCTCGCGAAGCGGTCCAGGTTCGGCGTGTGGATCGTCGGGTTACCGTAGCAGCCCATGAATTCCGCCGTGTGATCGTCGGAGAGGATCAACAGAATATTCGGACGTGCGGTCTGCGCCTGCGCTGCCAGCGCCAGCGCGCCACTCAATTGTCGACGGCTCATTTTCATGTGACCGATCCTACCGCGCCGCCGCGTCGCCGTCAAAGCGGATAAATTCCCGGCGTGTGATATTCTCGGCCCAATGTCTTCCGTGGGTAAGTTCGCAATCTCCGGCTTGGCAAGCGCCTCTCCGTCGGCGTCGGCGTCGTCACCGGCGGACGGCGAAACCCGAGGATGACCATCGTCTCGCGCTCGATGCGCGCCTCCGAATACTTAAGTGATCGACTAAAGCAAGGAAATCTCTAACCATGAAGCGACGCACATTCCTCACCGGCGCCGGCGCGTTTACCACCCTCGCCGCGGCCCATAAAGGCAAGATCAAAATCACCGAGGTCAAGTGCATGGTCGTCCGCGGCACCTGGGACTGGAACCTCATCAAAATCGAAACCGACGCCGGCATCTCCGGCATCGGCGAAGCTTACTGGGGCGTCGGCGTCAAAGACATCGTCCTTCGCCTGTTGAAGGAGCACATCATCGGAGAAGATCCGCTTAACGTAGACAAGCTCTATCAAAAAATGTTGATGCGGACAGCCGGCGCGGGATCCCAGAGCGGCATCACGGTCACCGCCGCCAGCGGTATTGAAATTGCCCTGTGGGATCTCGCCGGCCGCATCCTGGAAACGCCAAGCTGCAACCTTCTCGGCGGCCGCTTCCGCGATCGCGTTCGCTTCTACCGCACCATGCAGACCGTCGATAAAGTGGAGGATATGTCCGCTTGGCGCGACCAGGTGGCCGAAGCCAAAGCCGAGAAATTCGGCTGGACGGCCTTCAAATTTCAGGGTGACGGCATTCCGCCGAAGGCCGACCCGGAGTACAAGGAACCCGGCCATGATCGCTACACTCGCGGCCTCACCAATCAAGATCTCCGCCGCATCGGCAAGGCCATGGAAACCGTCCGCGATTCGCTCGGCCCCGATATCGATTTCGGCGTCGAAGCCCACTGGAAGTATGACGTCCGCGATGCTATCAGGATGGCGCAGGCCATCGAAGGATCGAAGCCGATGTGGCTCGAAGATCCCGTCCCGCCCGGCAATGTCGATGCCATGGCCCGCGTCACCCATGCCGTCAACGTGCCCATTTGCACCGGGGAAAATCTATACACCCGCAACGAATTCCGCCGCCTCATCGACATGCAGGGCTGCGATTACGTCCACCTCGACATACCGAAGTCCGGCGGCCTGCTCGAATCCAAACGCATTCACGACTTGGCCGAAAATTCCTTCATCGCGACCGCCGCCCACAATCCGGCGAGCCCCATCGGTACCATCGCCTCCTGCCACGCCGCCGCCTCCATGCGCGACTTCCGCATCCACGAACTCGCGAAATACATCGACTGGTGGCAGGATCTCGTCATCCACGAAGGACCCATCATTAAGGACGGCTACCTCACCATTCAGGACAAGCCAGGCTTCGGCGTCGAAATTAATCCCGACGTCGCCAGGAAGCACCTCGCGCCCGGTGAGGTCTGGTGGGGCTGATCATGCTGGGCAATCTTCGCCAGTGCGGATACATCCAAAAATATTTTCTCCTTTACAATCAACAACTTGCCGTTTTCTCAAAAGCGGTTCCCGTTGACCCTCGCGCTAAAATCAAATCGAGGGAAGTTATCTGGGCACGGCGTCCCGCTAACCGCCGAAACGAAAACTCTCGGCGGGCCTAGGGAATTGAACCCAGGAAAACCCAGTCGCAATCAGGGGCGCGACAAAAACGCCCCACCAGCGGAGGGTCCCAGAAGCTATTGAAAACAAACAACCGGAACCCAGGAAAACCCAGCCGCAATCAGGGGCGCCACAACAACGCCCCACCAGCGGATGGTCCCAGAAGTTGTTGAAAACAAACAAGCGGAACCCAGGAAAACCCAGCCGCTATCAGGGGCGCCACAAAAACGCCCCACCAGCGGATGGTCCCAGAAGTTGTTGAAAACAAACAACGGGAACCCAGAAAAACCCAGCCGCAATCAGCGGCGCGACAAAAACGCCCCACCAGCGGAGGGTCCCAGAAGCTATTGAAAACAAACAACCGGAACCCAGAAGAACCCAGCCGCGCTAAGGTCGGCCCGTAGCCAGCAGGGTGGCCAACCTGGAACGGGCTTCGGCGAAATCGGGTTGAAGCCGAATGGCTTCGCGAAACGACTGAACTGCCTCCTCACGGCGGCCCATCGCGTTGTATGTCACACCGAGGTTGACCCAGGTAAGGGAATGATCGGGGTGCGTTTGCCGCGCGCGATCCAGCAGGGTCAGGGCCTTGCCGTATATGCCTTGAGCGGCGTGTGCGACGGCGAGCGTGTTCAATGCGCCAACATGATTGGGATCGAGACGCAACATCTTATCGAGGACCGCAACGGCCTCTCCACGACGGCCGAGACGAAACAGCGCATTGCCGAGTGCGGCAAGTGTCGCTACGTCGTTGGGGTCGCGGCGCAGATGTGCGCGGTAGAGCTCCGGCACTTGCGCTGTCAGCCCGCCGATGTTCGCAATCGCGAGCGTCAGACTGTCGGACTCTGTGTAGAACGGAACGACCGGACCGCCGTAAGGCGTGTGGATCTCTCGCTCCGGATTTTTGAAGGCGGGACGGCGTTGGATCCAGTGATCCGTCATGGTGACGTGAATGGCGTCCGTGGGGCGGCGGCTCGGCATATGGCAGCCCGTACAGTTCGTATTCGCGGCCTGAGCGTGGCTGGAGCTATGGCAATCCTGACAGGCGTTGCGCACTTGGGCCGTATGCGGATCGTGGCATGTGGTGCAAGTCATGCGGCTGTTCGAAGACTTGAAGCAGTTTGATTGCAGCAGCCGGTAGCCGGCGTGGTTGACTTCGAATCGCTGCTCCGGCGGATCGGCGCGGTCGAAGAAGAGCTTGAAGGCGCTCAGCGCTTCTCCGGGGCGAAAGGAGAACGCCGGACGGCCAGGGCGGCGAATCGAGTCGGAAAGGCCCTGCGAAACAGTTTGCAGGTGGCACTGCAAGCAAATGTCGAGCTGGCGGGCGGCGGAGAGCTTGGATGGGTTGAGAATTGTCCCGCGCTGCGGTCTGGCCAAGTGTGCCCTCGTGTCGCCATGGCAGCGCGCGCAGTCGATACTGGAAGGAATTTCCGGTTTGGCGCCCGCCTGCGGATAGGCCGCGTGGCAGAACAAACACGCGCTCGAAATTTCACGCCGCATGTCGAAATGATCCGGGGCGTCGTATCCCGGCGACATGCCATAGGAGCCGGACTGGCGGTACCAACTCAGCGGCAATTCGATCAGCGGACCCAGTGGCGACCGGTGAACCAAGGTAACGGCATGATTGCCGGAACCAATGCCGAATCCGATGGACTTTTCGACAATTTGGATTTCCAGGCCGCGGGAATCGAGTTGATGCCGGCGAATGGAGCCATCCCGAATCGTGTAGTGACGATTCGATAGGCGATGGTAGAACTCGACCGGCGGTAGCGCCAGCTTGGCTTGGATTGAGCGGCCCATTCCCGTACTCGCGAATCGCTCCACGATTGCGGTATGGCAGGGGAGGCAAGGGGATGCGGCCAAGCCTCCCACCAGCAGCGGCAGGAAAACAGCCTTAGAACTGAAGACGCGCACCAATCATCATGCTACGCGGATCGCGAGCCGACGTCACACGCCCAAAGGTGGAAGGAGTGGTGAACGTCGTGCCAACCCCGGAGAACTGGGTGTGATTGAACAGGTTGTAAGCTTCAGCCCGGAGTTCAAGCCGGACCTTCTCGGCCAGTTGGAAGTACTTCATAAAGGTTGCATCGAACTGGTTCCAACCGGGCCCGGAAAGAACATTCCGCCCGACGGGCGAAAAGGTGCCGAGCGCGGGTTCGGAGTATACCGAAGCGTTAAACCATCGCGTGACGGAGCGTTCGTCGCGGCCAAGAAACGGCGATCCCATTGCGAAGGGGCGCTGGCGTGTAGCCGATCCGACGCCGGCGTTGTCGCGCCCAAGTTCCGGACTAATGGGCAGGCCCGTGCGAACGGTGTAGATGCTGGAGATTTGCCAGCCGCCAAGCGTCTTGCCAAGCAGATCGTTCCGGCCCTTCAAAAATGGCACGTCCCAGACCGCGCTGCCAATGAAGTTATGATTCGCGTCGAAACTGGCGCGGGCGCGTTCGCCTCTGGCGTCGCGGGTGTTCGGATAAAAGCCGTAAATGCCGCCGGTGTAGTCGGCGTTATCGATGGCCTTTGACCAGGTATAGGCGCTTTGGAACATCAGGCCCTTAGCGAAATTGCGAGTCAAGCCAAGTTGAAGCCCATGATAGTTGGAAGCGTAACTCTGTTCGCGGTGGTTGATGACGGCCCAGCCTTTATACGGGCGAACGGTGTTGGCATTCACCCGGCCTTGGGCGATCAGCGGATCGGGCAGCGGCTGGTTCAGATCCTGCGTGCGCATGAAGTGGACACCGCGAGTGCCCGTGTATCCCACTTCGAGCACCACGTTCTGACCGAAGCCATGCTGAACGTTGATGTTCCATTGCTGCGTCTTGGGCGTCAGTTGATTCGTGTCGATGGAGCCGAGCGTAATGGGAAGGTCAAAATTCCGGCTGCTTCCGCCGCCGGGATTCGAGAGCTGGGTGTTATCGATCGTCAGCAATTCGGAGAAGGGCGGGTTACCGGACATCAGAATGAACGCGCCGAGAATCTCGCGGCTATAGAACAGGCCGTAGCCGCCGCGGACCGCCGTGCGGCCATTGCCGAACAGATCGTAGGCAAAGCTAAACCGGGGAGCGAAGTTCTTTTTGCTCGATTTCCAGTATGCCGTGGGGTCCACCAGGCCATTGAAACGATTGCCAACCCCGCGCTGGATCTGTCCAGCGGCATTCAACGTGACTGCCTTGGCCGGGTCGTACTGGCTCGGAACAAAGACGCGGAACCGATCGTCGGGTTCATGAGCCGGCGGGAAGATGGAGTAACGCAAGCCGAAGTTCAGCGTCAGCTTGCGCGAGGCCTTCCAGGAGTCGTCGATAAAGGTCTCGAACGAGTTGCGGCGGTTGTCGTTAAAGGCGACGGTATCGGTTTCGTTGTAGTTAGAGGAACTGCCGAGAAGCAGGTCGGCGAACGCGTCGCCACCGCTGGCCGCCCCCGGCTGGCGGGTGAAGCGTCCGTCGAAACTGAACGCGCCAAACACGTTGGTGTTGGTTGGCTCGAACTTGATCTCGTACGAATAATTGAAACCGGTTTTTATGGTGTGGGCGCCCTTGATCCAGGTGAAGGTGTCGCGGAACTCATAGATCGTCTGGTAGTTGCTCCAGGGAGCGCCGGGAGCGACCGCGGCGTAGCCCGTTAGCGAGATGGTGGGGACGCGATCGGGCACGGCCGTCAGGTTCAGGCTGGCTAGAGGATAGGAACTCTCGCTATCGGGGAAGAGCTGGGGAATGTTGATGCCCCACCTAGCGCCGCTCAGATCGGGCGGGAATTGCTTGATCCGATTGTGGCTGCGCACCCAGTTGAAGTCCATGATCAGCGTGGGCGTAAACGTCGCATTGTAGTTGGCCGTCATGTTGCGGGCCGGCGTTTCGTTCTGCTGCCGGAGAAATTCAAAGCCCGACGAGGTGGCGAAATTGTTGAGCCGGAATTCCGGCGTATACCGCCACATCACCCGGTGCTTGTCGTTGATATTGTGATCGATCCTGTAGTTCTGCTCGTCGGTATCATCCTTGCGGCCCTGGAGCGAGAACCAGTTTCGTCCCGCCGAATCGGAGAAATTCGGATCCGGATACATCTTCGCGTAACCGAGCGCATTGCGATCGATCCGCGCCGAAGGGATGACATTGCCCGGGAACGGCTGACCGGTTAGCGGATCGTAGATCACTCGCGAAACCCCGCTGAAGTTGCCGCCGCGGGCGGCGACTGTCGGTACGATGCCAAAGAATTCCTGCTGCTGCCTCTCCTTGATCCATCCCAGAAGCGCGAAGAAGAAGGTCTTGTTGCGGCCATCGTAAACCTTCGGGATGACCACCGGTCCGCCAACGGTGAAACCATAATCGTTCCCGCGGAACGGCGGCCGCGTGGGGAGGAAATAGTTGCGGGCGTTGAACTTGTCGTTTCGATGAAAATAGTACGCCGACCCATGGAGTTCATTCGTCCCACCCTTCGTGATAACGTTGAACTGGGAACCGCCGCCGACGCCAAACTCGGCCGAGTAGTTGCCGCGAATGGCGCGGAACTCGGCGACGCTCTCAATGTTGGGCGCCAGCGGCGTGCTCCAGTTGCCGCCCGTGTCGATGTTGTAGCCGCCGTCAAGCAGCCAGGCGTTGTGCGTAGGCCGTATGCCGTTTACCGCGGAGTTGTTGGCGCGGCGGTCGTAGGGAGTCGTGGAAACAACGCCGGGCATCAGCAGGGCGAACGGCAGTACATTCCGGCCGCGGGCGGGCAGTTGGATCATGTCCTTGCCGTCAAGAAGCTGGGACGTGGCGCCACTCGCGGTGTTGACGCTGACGGCGGCGGCCTCCACCGTTATCTGGTCGGCGATTTGCCCGACCTCCATCGAAAATACGATGCGCCGATTGTCGTTCACACGCAATTGCACATCGTTCGTGATGGCTTTTTTGAAGCCGTTCGCCTCCGCGGCGACCGAATAGGTTCCGATCGGCAGAAGTACAAAGGAGTAGTTTCCGGATTCATCGGAGACGGTTTGTCTGGTCAGGCCGGTGCTCAGGTTCCGGGCGCGGATTGACGCCCCGGGGACGACAGCGGTCGAGGAGTCCTGAACGATACCATAGATTCCGGCGGTAACTTCCTGGGCCGGGGAAGGGGAAGAAAACGCGGCGGCTAAGAGCGCGGCGCGCAGCGGATATGACTTCATACGTCCTCCTGTTAAAACGCGAGCTTCAATGCCAATTGCACCACGCGCCAGCTCTCGCCATTCTGATTCGTATTGGCCGAACTAGTCGTGGATAAAGTTACGCAGCAAGCCTGCGCAAACAGGTTTGAATTAATCGCCGGCGTCCCGACGGACGCATCGCGCGGGTTGCGGAAATTGGCGTGATTCAGCGCGTTGAAAATCTCCGCGCGGAACGTCAGCCGCACTCGCTCCGTCATCTGGAATCCCTTCGCAACACCCAAATCCATATTCCAGAATGTCGGCCCCTGGAAGATGTTTCGGCCCAGTCCAAGCTGCCCCGGTCCCGGATTCGCAAACTGGCTCGCGTCCTGGAAGAACACCGGGCCAACGACGCCCGCCTTGCTCTGGAGCTTGGCTTTCGGCAACTCTGTCACACCCGGCGCCAACGCCGCGCGGCTCTGCGACACATTATTCGCCGTCAGAAATCCCGAACGAATGGAGAATGGCTCGCCCGACTGGAACGTATAAATGCCATTCAAACTCCAGCCGCCGATCGCCGTATTCACCGCCCTATTCGCATTCCCCGCAAACATCTTGCCCTTGCCAAACGGCAGCTCATAAACGCCCGTCATGTTAATCACATGGCGCTGGTCATAGTCGGATCGCGCACGTTCATTCCGATAGTTGCGCCCGTCCACCGGCGTTCGCGCCGCCGTGGTCGTTAAGCCTCCGCCTGTCGTCGCCGCCACCGGATCCACCGACAAATTGTCGATCGATTTCCCCAGCGTATAACTGCCGCCGAACAGCAGTCCCGCCGAATCGAACCGTTTGTGCAGCGACGCCTGCAGGGCGTGGTAATTTGAGTCCGCCCCATTGTCCAACAGCAGAATCTGCCCGAACTGCTGGTTCGGACGCAGCCTGCCGGCCAGCGTGTTCTGTTCCAATCGCAGCGCCATATTGCCCGCCGCATTTGCATCTCGCGAAAGATCGGTGGTGGAAGCCGCCGAGTTCGCAAACGTCGGCGTAATAATCCCCTGCTGAATCCACGGCACGGCCACCGCGCCAGTGCACGCCGTTCCATTCGCTAAGGTGCCATCCGCGCGACAACCGCCGCCAATGCCCACGTTCCGCTGCATCGCCAAAAAGCTCGGCAATAACGGCGCCGCATCAATTTGGTTCGTGTCCCAGCTCCGCCACAGCCGCGTGCCACGCCGCCCCACGTAGCCAATGCTCGTTACATACCCGCGGCCGAAATCGCGCTGGATCGTGAAGTTCCACATGTGAACCGTCGGCAGGCGCAGGTTCTGGTCGAACACCCGCGCGACCGCCGCCGTGTTCTGCAGCGAAATTGGCGGCGTCAATTGTTTCGATGGCTTCTCTGTCGGCGGTGTCAACTCCGTGGGGAACTGGCTCAACCGCACATCCGGGACGCCCGCGCATCCGGCGGTCGTCGTGCCGCCCGCCACCGCTGTACACCGATACACCTGCCCCGGAACCGCCGATGCAACCGACGTTACCTGGAACGTTGCCACCGGGTCAAACGCGATTCCATATCCTGTCCGAATTACTGTCTTTGTAGATCCGCCGGGCGACCATGCAAAGCTCAACCGAGGCGCCAGCGCCCCCGCATTCATATTCTTAAACCAGCGGTCCGCCTTGACGAAACTCACCAATCCATCTCCGCCGGTAATCGACTTGTCCGGTACATAAACACGCCCGCCCGCTTCCGTCGGCGGCGGATTCAACTCCCAGCGCACGCCAATGCTCATCGAGAGATTTCGCCGCATCTTCCATTCGTCCTGAAAGAAGAAGTTGTACTGCTTCGTCCGTTGGCCCTGCGCCCACAGGCTCACCGATTTCTCGCCGGTCAGAAACGGCAAAAAGGTATCGGACTTCAAGTCGCCAATAAAATTGTGCGCCAGCGTCGCCGGAATTCCCAACAGATCATTCACCATGCCCTGTAGCCGGTTGAGGTCGTTCGTCGCAATGCCCGGCGCTGTCGCCGTCGCCAGCGTTGGGAATGTGAATCCCGTCGGCGGTCGCGTTGTCCGGGAAAGCGAAATCGCCGGCGTCAGCGAAACGCCGCCCACATCGCCGCGCTGATCGTTGTGCTGATACATGCGGATATTTCCGCCAAACTTCAACACATGGGCGCCCGTCACGTACGTCATATTGTTGATGATCTGGTATGTGTTCACCGCGCGCCGCGTTCGCGGCCCGGCAATATAGTCGACGTCGGAATTGTTAAACGTGAACCGCGGCGCATTCGGGAACGCCGGGTTCGCCTCGCCCTGCGTGAACAGGAAGTCGAACCGCGAAAAACCCAGCGTTAACTCATTCACTAGCCGCGGCGACAAAACGCTGCGCAGGCCGACCGCGATATTTGTCGCCGGCCGGAACACCTCGCCGCGCGCCGGATATCCAGGCAGTACAATTGGCCTGCTATTCAGCGGATCGCCGTTCAACGTGCTCTGCTCCGCGCCCAGGTACCGGCCGAACAAATTGTGCTTATCGTTAATCACATGGTCGATCCGCGCCAGATACTGCGGTCCGCGAATCTGAAACGGCGTATTCCACTGGAAAATTCCGGTATTCAGTCCATCGCCCGCGTTGTTTGAATTCGGCGCCGGGTACCCGCCCAGCACCTTGCCCACCGCCGGATCAAGCCCCCGCCGCAAAGGATCGTTGGCAAAGATATTGAAACTCTGCACGCAGTTCGCATCCGTTGGGCTCGCGCAGTTCCGCACGCCCGCCGCCAGCGATCCATCCGTATTCACCAGAAGCGGCGTGTTCTGCGTAATCCGCTGCCCGTTCACCGTAAGCGGCGTTCGATTGTCCACGACAAAATAACGGAAAATCCCGCTCAGCGCCGTCGCCCGATACAGATCCACCGACTCGCCAAACGCCTTATCCACCGGATCCGCGAAGTTCACCTTCTGCCCCTGCCACGATCCAAAGAAGAACGTCTTGTTCCTCTTGATCGGCCCGCCCAATTCCAATCCGTATTGGTTCAATTTAATAATCGGCTTCTGCAGACCCTGCGCGTTTGAATAGAACTCATTCGCATTCAATTTCGTATTCCGGAAGAACTCAAACGCGGTCCCATGAAATTGATTCGTGCCACTCCGCGTCGCCACCGAAACATTCGCGCCCGAATTCCGCCCCTCATCCGCCGATGGATTCTGCGTAGTCACTTTGAACTCCTGCACATTGTCCGGATTCAGCCGGAACAGATTCTGCGTCGGATTCGGATTCGTGCTCTCATTCGCCTCAATCCCGTCAATCGTGACATTCCCGGCACCGGTTCGAGCGCCATTCACGCTCACCTGATTCCCCGACCGCTGAACCACGCCCGGCTCAAAAATCAGCAAATTCAGCGGATTCCGCCCGTTCAGCGGCATCGCCTCAATCACCTTCCGCTCAATCACATTCCCGATCGTCGCGTTGTTCGTCTGCAGCGTCTCGGAGGTCGCCTCCACTGTCACCGTCTCCGCCGCCGAGCCAATATCCAGACTCGCGTTCACCGTCGCCGGCGTGTTGATTTGCAGCACAATTTTCGTCAGTTGAAACTTCTTGAATCCCGCCTTGTCCACCGACAACGTGTAGGACCCAACCGGAATGGACGGAAACGCATAAAGCCCCGCGTCTGTCGTGACAACGGAATATTTCAATCCCGTCGCTTCATTCACCGCCGTAACGTTTGCGCCCGGGACGGATGCCGCCGTCGTATCGGAAACCGTGCCCGACAACTGAGTGGTCGAAGTCTGGCAGAAAAGTCCAAAGCTCACGACAAGGAGCAAGGATAGAAAGCGCAAGAAGCAATGCATTAGAATCAACCCCCTGAGGATTTATTCCTCCCATGATAGCCGCTTTGCAGCGCCAATCGGCGTTATCATGCCAACTATGGAACAGATCGATGTTTCCGGGTTTAAGGCACTCTGCCTCCGCCTTCTCGCGAAGCTGCGCCGAACGGATGAGCGGACTGAAATTCTCGAAGGTGGGGAGCCGCTCGCGATTCTACATGCCCCTCCGGCCCGCGGTCGAAAAGCCGCTTTCGGTGCACTGAAATCGACTCTGCGAGCCCCGATTGGCGACCTCATTGAGCCTGTCGGTGGGATCGAATGGGAAGCGAAACTACCGATCTATCGCTTAGCTCCATCGGTATTTGGGAAGCGCATCTGCTAGTCGAGAAAAACCGATTGCCCGTTAACGAAGCATCCGATGTATTCAGCGGACCCTTCAGGTGCACGAGACCGGCATTACGTTCGCCATCGCCTCGCGGTCTCGAAATAAACGCGCCGCTCTTAACCGCCGACCAGCGTCTCCTCGCGTGCACCGGATATTCGCCGCCTCTGACCGACAGATTTACGGTAGTTCCCGAATCGCAATATTCCGGAATCGGTGTTTTCCGCCGGGAACCCAGCGGTTTCCCGCATGCACCTGCACGGCGACCATTCCTTCCGTCGCCCCGCCCGGCAAATGGTTCGCCGTGTCCGTCCAATCCGTAATCTTCATGCCGTTCAGCCACACCTGAATATGGGGCGCATCCCCTTCAATCCGCGCCCGCAAATGATTCCAATCTCCCCGCTTAAACCACTCCTGCCACGCCGGCACGAATGTCTGGACGCCCTGCAACCTCTCCCCATAAACCCCGCCTACCGCACCGCCGTCCAAGTAATCCAACAACACCTGGTACGCCTCGCCTTTCTCCGTCGCCCGCAGGAACAGTCCGCTATCACATCCATAATCCGGATTGATCTCTAAACTCACCTCAAAGTTCTTGTACTTCTTATCCGTCAACAAAATGCCCCCATGCCCCGGCTTGTCCTGCGTTCCCGTAATCGCCTCCCGCTCCACCACCCACCCGCTCGTCTTGCCGTGATGGTTCACCTGACCGATATGCCACCCCGTCAAATCCGTACCGTTAAACACAGCCCGAAATGAAGTGTCCCCGGGCACAAGTTCAAACCGGTGGGGCTTCGGCAGCGCCGTCTCCCGCTGCTTCGCAATCAATTCCGCTTCCACTTTGTTCAACGCCGCCATGCCCTCCGCCATTGTCTCCTTTACGTCCCTCGCCAGCGGAACCTGCAGCGTCCGCCACCGCGCCTGATGAATCCCCACGTGCTTTACCGTCAGCGAATGGACCCGCGTCGCCTGCTCCCACATCGGGGTCTTCAACATCGCCAAATTCACGCCCGCCGCCCACTCCGCCGCCGATTTCGTCACCACTTCCGACCCGTCGATTCGCAGCGTATACATCCCCGCCCCCAGCCCGGCGACACTGACCATTTGGCGGTTTAAGGTCTCTACAAAATCGGACGAATTCACCGCCAGCGCCATCACCGGATCGCTCATATCCACCGGCATCGGCAGCGCGTCGTCCGTCTGCGTCCAGGCTACTCCAGCGCCGAATCCCACGTTCAATACCGCCGCGCCCTCATACTTCGTCACCCGCTTCGCCTTGGCGTCAATCGCCACCGAACTCACCACCGCCGGCGCATTCCACGCCTTCAACAATCCCGCCGCCATGATCAAATGCCCCGACGCGCCCGGATGCACCCGATCCGGAATGATCTTCTGCGCCAACGCCGCGTCCGCCAGCTTCGCCTTCGCTAACATCGCCGTCACCGGCCGGTTCAAATCGGCTACTGTCAGTCCCTGCGTCGTGCCCAGCTCCTTCACAAAGTCGCTGTATCGCAGCAGCACGCCGTTATACCCGCCCGGAAACTTCGGCTCGTACGTGACGTCATCATACGGCGACGGCTGAATCGCGGTAATCCGTGTCGCGCCGTCCGCCTCTTTCACCCGCTTCACAATATCCCGATACCCCTTCGAATAGATATCGAAAAGCTGGTCGTTGAACGCCCGCACCCGCCCGTCGTTCATCCCCAGCATGATCGTCATCACCGTCGGCTTGTACGCAAAAACATCGCGCGTCAGCCGCTCCTGTATACCGCCGCCCGCGCCGCCTGTAACGCGATCTCCGCCCCATCCGGAATGCACGAAGGCAATGTTGCGCTTGGGAAACCGCGTCACCGCAAACGTCTCGGTAAACGTCGTATACAATCGCTGATCCGTAATGCTATCGCCAAAGAAGACAACCCGGTCGCCATCCTTCAAATGAAACTCCTGCGCGGAGGCCACTCCAGCCAGCAACAAAACGGCGTATCGAAATGACATGCCAGCAATCTTATCCGAATCCGGGGCAAAATAGCGAAATGGCGAAGTACGAATTCGCGGTCATCGGCGCCGGCGTCTTTGGCGCCTGGCTCGCGCGCGCCCTCCATCTCCGGGGCCGCCGCGTCGTTCTCATCGATCAATATGGCCCCGCCAATAGCCGCGCCTCCTCCGGTGGCGAAACCCGCATCCTCCGCATGGGCTATGGCGCCAAGGAGATCTACACCCGCTGGTCCTGGCGGGCTCTACAACTCTACAAAGACTTCTACGGGGCAACAGACCCCACCCTCATCCAAACCACCGGCATCCTCTGGCTCTGCCTACCCGGCGAGCAATCCGCCCTCGACACCCTGACAACTTTCGCTAATTGCGCCATCCCCCATGCGATACTCACCGCCGCCGATATCGCCCTGAAGTGTCCGCAATTCCAAATCACCCCTGAAACCTGGGGCATCTGGGAGCCGGACGCCGCCGTCCTCCTCGCCCGCCGCGGCGTCCAAACCGTCGTCCGCGAGTCCGTCAGAGCCGGCCTCGAGTTCCGCCAGGAAACATACGAAAAAGCCAACATTCAAGCGGACACATACATCTACGCCTGCGGCCCCTGGATGCCGAAACTATTCCCCGATCTACTCGGCGACAAAATCCGCCCCACCCGCCAGGAAGTCCTGTATTTCGGAACTCCGCCCGGCGGCCTCAAATTACCGTGCTGGGTTGATAGCGCCGCCGGAATGTATGGCATCCCCGACATTGAGAATCGAGGCTTCAAAGTCGCCATCGACAAACATGGCCCCGCCGTCGATCCCGACACGCACTCCCGTTTAGTGGCTCAACAAACGGTCGATCAGGTCCGCCTCTATCTAGCCGAACGCTTTCCCAATCTTAGCGACGCTCCCTTAGTCCAAACCGAAGTCTGCCAGTACGAAAACACCGCCAACGGCGATTACCTTATCGATCGCCACCCCGCTCATGATAATGTGTGGCTACTCGGCGGCGGCTCCGGCCACGGCTACAAACACGGTCCCGTGATCGGGGAATACTTAGCCAATGCCCTGATAAACGGCGCCCCCATCGATCGCATCTTCTCTTTAGCCGCCAAGGCGCCCTACGCGACCGGCACCCGGACCTCAACAATATGACACTGCCCCTGTTACTACTCGCCGCCGCACTCGATCTCCCGCTCGAGTTAACCACGCTCAAAGTGATTCCGCCCCGCCCCAACTGGGAACTCGGCATGATCTCTTCCTCCGCCGCCGACGGAAAAGGGACCATCTACCTGCTCCAGCGCGGCTTAACCGCTCAACCCGTCGTCGCTATCAACGAACAGGGCAAAGTACTTCGTGAATGGGGCAAAGGACTCTACCAAATCCCTCATTCCATTCGTATTGACCCGAATGGGAACATCTGGACGGTCGACTCCGCCAGCAGCCGCATCATCAAATACTCTCCACAAGGCGACAAGTTACTCGATTTCGTAGTCGGCGAGCAGCCTAAATCAACGAGCCAATTCGTTGGCGCCGCCGATATCGCATTCACCCCCGATGGCCACCTATTTATCGCCGACGGCTACGGCAACGCCCGCATCCTGGAATACGACGCGCAAGGCAAACGCCTCCGCCAATGGGGCACCCCCGGCCAGGGTCCCGGCGAACTCAATCTTCCCCACGGCATCGCCATAGACGCGAAGGAAATAATCTACGTCGCCGACCGAGAAAATGGCCGGATCCAGCGTTTTACCAGGGAAGGGAAGTACCTGAGCGAGATCAACGGCCATGGCAAAACGTTTTCTCTGACCATCAAGAACAATGCCCTCTGGATCGGCTCCCAGTCCCGCAATGAACCCAACGGCGCTCCCGGCTGGATCATGAAACTGGACCCCGCCACCGGCAAAGTTCTCGGCCGGATCGATAGCCCAGGGCACCACTCCATCGACGTTTCCGATAAAGGCGAAATCCTTACCGGAGTCCGCCCCGATCAGTTACTCTGGTTCCGCCTTAAGCCAAAATCTCGGTAACTACCCGCGCCGGAAACTGATCCGTCAACCGCTCCTTCAAGCCGTGCCGCTCATAGACTAAGTCGCGGTGCCGCACACCAAGTTGATTCAAAATCGTCGCATGGAGATCATGCACGCTCACCCGATTCTCCGCCGCCTTGAATCCAATATCGTCTGTGGACCCAAACGTCGTCCCGCCCTTCACTCCGCCCCCCGCCATCCAGACACTGAACCCATTTGGCCCATGGTCGCGACCCGCCTTTGACCCTAGTCCCTGCGAGAGGGGCAAACGCCCAAATTCGCCGCCCCAGACGACCAACGTCGAATCCAAAAGTCCTCTCTGCTTCAAGTCTTTCAACAGTGCCGCCACCGGCTTATCCGTCTTCCCACAAGCGTAATTAAGACTCCCCTGGATATCGCCATGCGAATCAAAAATCTGGTTCTCAATGTATAGCTGCACAAACCGCACGCCCCGTTCGACCAGCCGCCGCGCCATTAAACAACGCTTCCCATAAGACGCCGTCGCCACCGCGTTCAACCCATACGCCTCCCGCGTCGCGTCCGTCTCTTTATTCACATCCAACGCGTCCGACGCCGCCATCTGCATTCGCGCCGCCAGCTCATAGCTCGATATCCGCGCGTCCAGCTCCGGCTGGTGCGGCCGCGCCGCCAAATGAGCCGCATCCAACTTACGCAGTAAATTCCGTTCGGCTTCCACCAACGGCGTCGGGATCTCGGGCCGCGGCTCCAAATTCAACACCGGCGGACCCTCCGTCCGGAACCGCGTACCTTGATAAATCGGCGGCAGCCAAGCCGATTGCCAGTTCGAAATCCCATTGATCGGCAACCCCTTTGGGTCATCAAGCACCACATACGCGGGCAGGTTCCGATTCTCCGTCCCCAGCCCATACGCCACCCACGCGCCAATCGCCGGCCGGCTCGCAATCGTCCGTCCGCTATGCATCAGGAACAGCGCCGGCTCATGGTTCGCATGTTCCCCATACATGGACCTGATAACCGCAATTTCATCGACGCAATCCGCCAAATGCGGCATCGCGTTTGAAAGTTCCATCCCGCTCTTGCCGTGCTTCTGGAAGTGAAACGGCGAAGGCATCAGCACGCCCGGCGTATCGCCATTGGAGATCGCAAAACTCAATTCCCTACTCGGAGGCGTACCAGCCAGCTTCGTCAGCATCGGCTTCGGATCGAACAAATCCACCTGGCTCGGCCCGCCGTTCATGAATAGCTGTATGACTGCCTTCGCCTTCGGCGCAAAGTGCGGCTTCTTGGGAGTCAAGTCAAATACGCCCCCGTTCGCGTATAGGTCGCCGCCCAACAAACTCGCCAGAGCCGCGCCGTGCAGGCCATTCGCCACCGATGAGAAGAAATCGCGTCTGTTTGTCTTAGACATGGAAATCCTTAGTCAACAAAGCTAAATTCAGCCGAATTCAAGATCGCGTGGCAGTAATTCGCCAATGCCAGCCAACCCGCCGTCGACGCCCTTGGCTCGGCCCCATTGTCCGCCGTCAACCGCGCCGGCCAGGTCTCCTTGAAACTGGCAATCGCGTCCATGCCAGTCTTCACTTCCGTCTCGGTCGGTTTCCGCGACAGCGCCCGCAAATAAACCAATTCCACCTGTCGCGCCCGGTCGCCATCCGCATCGTCAATCACGCGTCCGGCCATATACTTCGCTAGCTCCCACGCCATTGACCCATTCATCATATGCAGCGCCTGCGTCGCCACGTTCGACCGCCGCCGCTCGGTACAATTCGGCGTCATCGACGGCTGGTCAAACGCGTCCATAAGCGAAACCGGCGTCTGCCGCCGGTGCAGCACATAGATGCTCCGCCGGAATCCATCCTTTCCCGCTTTCACGGTAACTTCCTTGTCCGCCCGAATGTCTAAGTCGGCGGGCGGACCATACGCCGTCGCGTCCAATCGGCCCGCCGCGGTGATCAGGCTATCGTACAGCGTCTCGGCGTCCATCCGCTGCAAGGGCATCCGGGAAACCAACGCATTTTCGGGATCCGCCGCCAGCAGCGTCGCGTCCACCTTCGACGACTGCCGGTACGCCTGCGACGTCATCATCATTCGGTGCATCGCCTTCATGCTCCATCCGCGCGCCACGAACTCCGTCGCCAGCCAGTCAAGTAATTCCGGATGCGACGGCGTCGTGCCGGACCGCCCGAAGTTTGAAACCGACGTCACAATTCCGCGACCAAAATGCCGCATCCAAAGCTGATTCACCGCCACCCGCGCCGTTAACGGATGATTCGGCTGCGTCAGCCATTTCGCCAACCCCAACCGCCGCCCCGTTGTGCCCGCAAATAAAGGCTCCGGCGCGTAGGGCTTCAACGAAGCATTCGCCAGCACCACCGGTACGCCCGGTTCCACCACTTCGCCGAAGCTGGCCGGCTCGCCCCGACGCAGCAGGAAATGAGTCGAAGGCTCCGCGTTATCCGTCAAAACACGAACATGCGGCTTCGGTTTCATCTTCCCGCGCAACGTCTGCATTTCACGTTGCAGCGGCTGTGCCTCCCGCCCATACTCCGGATACTTCCGCACTAACTCCTGTTCATTAATCTCGAGCGTCGACTTAAACTTTTCCGCCAAATACTTCTGCGCCTCGCTCCGCTTCTCCGGGGCAATCTTTAAATCCGCCCGAACCTCTTCGGGCAGCGTTTTCAACCGCTCTTCCAACAATTGTGCCCGAAACGGTTCCGCCGCTTTGGCTATCTGTTCCTGTACTTTTTTAATATCAGTCTGTATTGGCGCATTGATAGCGTCAAATTCCTGTCGCTCCGATTCCAGCGCCAAATCGAGCTCGCGCTTGTTCGGCGTCCGCCATTCATAAGGATCATATGCGCCCTGCAGAATGGCACTCAACCGGTAGTGGTCCCGCTGCGGAATAGGATCGTACTTATGGTTATGGCACCGCGCGCAGCCAACCGTAAGTCCCATCACGGAGGAAGTCAAAACCTCCAGCTCATCCGCCACAATATTCATCCGTTCCGATAACAGCCCGCGCTCCGCCGAATTAGTCGGGTCCGGCGTCGTCCGCAGAAACCCCGTCGCCGCCAATCGGTCCAAAATATCCTGGCTAACCGTCCCCTTGGCCTTCTTCCAATCATCCGAAATCTCATCGCCCGCAATCTGTTCCGTCAAAAACTGCGTGTACGGCTTATCCGCGTTCAGCGACCGGATCACATAGTCCCGGTATCGCCAAGCAAACCGGCGAACCCCGTCATCCTGCCCAAATCCTTCCGAGTCCGAATACCCCGCCAGATCCAGCCAATGTTGCCCCCACCGTTCCCCATACCGCGGCGATGCCAGCAATCGGTCAATCAATTTTTCATAAGCATCCGCTGACGTATCCGCCAAATAAGCGGATATCTCCGACGGCGTTGGCGGCAATCCAGTCAAATCCAACGAAGCCCGCCGAAGCAATGCCAACTTATCCGCCTCTCGCGAATAACTCAACCCCTTTGCCTCTAACTTAGCTAATAAAAAAGAATCAATCGGATTCCGAACCAATCCCTTCGCCACGGGAATCGCGGGCCGCACTGGAGGCTGAAACGACCAAAACTGTTTGTCTTTCTCACTCACCCCGCCCGCCACCGCAACAGCCGCCGGCCCCGGCGCGCCGCCCGCAATCCAAGCCCGAATCTTTTCCGTCTCCGATGGCGTCGGCAACTCCACCGCCAGCGCCTTCGCCGCTTTCTCCGGCGGCATCTGCCCATCCACAATCCGCTTATACAACAAGCTCTCTTCCGGCTTCCCCGGCACCAAAGCCGGCCCGGACTTCCCGCCCTTCAACCGGCTGGCCATCGTCCGCAGATCCAGCCCGCCAGACGCTTTACCCGATCCATGGCATGCCACGCAGCGCGCCTGCAGAATCCCCCGAACTTCATGCTCGCGAACGACCGCCGCAACCTCCGCCGGCAACTTGTTCACCCACCCGCGAATCACATCCATCTCGGCATCGGTCAACTTCACCTTACCCGGTGGCATCTGCCCGGTCACGACATGGTCCAGCAACAAACTTTTCGCCGCCGCGCCCGGCACCACGGCAGGTCCCGAAACGCCCCCCTTTAATGCCGCCTCTTCCGTACGCAGGTCTAGCTTGCCCTGCGCCGCGGCCCCATGACAAGCGACACATTTAGCCTTAAACACGGCCCCCGCCGAGGCGTCAAAGCCCTGCCCAAAGCTCAATCCGGCCAGAGAAAATAGAAGGAAGTAGGAGGTCCGCACGCTCCAAACATTATATAGCGTTAACGAACCGCAAAATCGTAAAGCGCGGTCGCTGTCCGCACCCAAATATGTCCATCCGCAATCGCCGGCGTCGCAAATACTTCTTCCTCAAACGCGCCCGACGTCTTCACTGCCCATTCCGCCCCCGCATCCAACACCGATACGTTTCCATTCCGGCTGATCATATAGACCTTCCCATCCCCCGCCACCGGCGACGAATAATATTCGTCCATTGCCTTCGGCAACCGTCCCTGCTTCTTCACCTCACCCGTCGCGGGATCCAGTGTCTGGACAATCCCGCCATTCCGCAACAGATACAATACCCCGCGGTACAACAACACTCCCGGCACATCCGGCAGCGACTTCTCATACCGCCACAACACGTGCGTGCCGGTAACGTCTCCACTACCATCCAACTTCATCGCCATCGCAAAATTATTCGCCGTTCGCCGGTTCTGGTAACATCTCCAATCCTTGGCGTTGTAGAGGCCGTCCCTATCCAAGTCCTGCATGTCCCAATTTCCCGGCGATAACTCCTTCGGAACTTCGGATTTCGCTAGCTTCCCATCCCCATCTTTGTCGTATTCCTTGACCATCGCCGGGAAGTCCGGCATCACCTTCTTCTCCGCCGGCTCGGCCCCCGGCGCCCACCCATTGAAATACAACCGGTCACCATCCACCACCGGTACCGATTTCACCTGGTAGGTCATGCCCCGCACCTTCCAAATCTCTTTACCGGTAGCCATATCGTAACTTTCCATCTGATACGAACCCGGTACAATCAACTGATCCTTATACATCACCGGCGTCGAAAAACTGTGTACCGCCTCCGGCCGCTCCGCCTTCCAGACTGTCTTTCCCGAAGCCGCATCCACCGCCAACAGATACGCCTCCTGGTCCTGATCGCAGACCATGAACAGCTTTCCGTTAGCGTAAACCGGTGACGCGCCCATCCCATGAAAATTCGAAAACGGTCCCATCGCCTTTCGCCAACGCTCCGTCCCATCGGCGGTATACGACAGCAGTCCAAACCCCGCAAAAAACACGTACACATTTTGCCCATCGCTAACCGCGCTCGGCGCCGCCGGATCGTTCAACGTATGCCGTTTCTCGTCCCTCGACCCCGGAGCTTCCTTCGTCCACAAAACCTTCCCCGTATTCCGGTCCAAAGCGATGGTAAAAAGCCGGCCCTTCTCATGCCCTGTCAAAAAGATTCGCGAAGCCGTCACCACCGGCGATGACTTCCCCATCATTAACGCCGTCTTCCAAACGAAGGGCTTATCCGCCCCCAGTTCCTCCGGCAGCGCCGCGCCGTCGGCTACGCCCACTCCGTTGGGGCCTCGGAAACGCGGCCATTCCGCGGCTGTCCCCAGTAAACTCACAACCAGTAAAAACCGCATCGCTAAACCACGATCTTCCACGGCGCCCGTTCCGGACGGCTCATATATTTCCGTAGTTCCGGCTGCGCAATGCGGTCATTGGCTTCGTCCCAATCCACCCGCTGCTTTGAAATGATCGAGATATTCGCCAGCAAACAAGTTACCGTCGACTTATAGCAGATCTCAATATCCGCCGCCGGCCTTTGCCGCGTACGAATACACTCCAGGAAGTTAGCCCAATGCTTCACATTCGAGTTATCGGACGACTTCACTTCCACGATCTCCGGCGTCTCCGATGGCGCCACCCCCTCCGGATGAATCCGATACAAAGACCGGTCCACAAACAACGTTCCCTTCGTCCCATGGAACATCGTTCCATACCCTTGCTTGAACATCGAATTGGCGTTGAACATCCGGTTCTCATACTGCGCCATGAACTTCGGAAATTCGTAAAGCGCGGAAAGTGTATCCGGCGTATCTCGATTGTCTTGAACGAGAAACTTTTGCCCCATCGCCGAAACCGCCCGCGGCATCGGCTCGCCCATACCCATACGAGCTATGTCCAATACATGCACGCCCCAATCCGTCATCATTCCGCCCGCAAAATCCCAGAACCACCGGAAGTGGGAAAACGCCTTTGGATCCACGCCAAATTTGTTCTTGTTGAACTCCTGCTTCGGCGCCGGTCCCAACCACATATCCCAATCCAGATCCGATGGCGGAGCGCCGTCCGGCGGATTCCCAATCCCCTCCACCTTCCCATTCCCATAATTCCAGGTCTTCACCATCGTAACTTCGCCCACGCGTCCTTGCCGTACTAGCTCACAAGCGTCAATAAAGTGCTTCGCGGAGCGCTGCATCGTCCCGGCCTGCACTACGCGGTTATACTTCCGCGCCGCCAGGATCATCTTCTTGCCTTCGTCGATAGTTACACTAATCGGCTTCTCGACATAGACGTCCTTCCCCGCCTTGCATGCTTCTACCGCCATATAGGCGTGCCAGTGATCCGGCGTCGAGATACACACCGCGTCAATCGACTTATCCGCCAGGATCTCCCGGAAATCCTTCACCGCCCGCGCGGCCCCACCGGCTTGTGCCTTGGTCTTAACAACCGCCGCGTCCAAAGCGGGTTGATACACGTCGCAAACCGCCGCAACCCGCAGTTTATCCTGCTTCATCGCGGCATTCATATTGCCCGTACCCATCCGGCCCATCCCGATGAACGCCGTCTGCAGCGTATCGTTCGCGCCGAAAACGCGACCGGTAAACAGATTCGTCGTAAACGCGGCCGCGGCCGACTTCACAAGGTTTCTACGAAGGATTTGGTCTGACATTACTTTCAAAAAAGTCTATCACGCTAGCCCCACTCAAACCCGGCAATCGCATATACGTCCGCCGGCGTGGGAACCGCCACTCCCCGCACCATTCGCAGCAATCGCCGCGAAGACGCGAACCCTAGACTCCCGGCAATCGAAGCCGCCGCATGCGCCGGAAACAGATCCCAAACTGCCGCCCCGCGCCCAGCTAGCAGCGCCCGAGCCACCCGTTCCACGTCAGCCGAAGACCGCCCGTAACAAGGTCCAAAATACCAGGCCGCGCTCCCCGCACGGCCCCCCGCCCAAGCCCCCTCGCATTGCGCCACGACGTCAATCGGAATCGCCGGATGCCGCAATGGCCCCAAGTACCGCCCTTCCAAATTAGCCCCTTCGATCACCGAACCAACCCACCGCTCAATCACCGCCTCCTCCGCAAATCCCATCTTCCGATACAACGGTTCCCCCTCCGCCGACGCGTCTAGCTTCACCGTGAAAACCAGCCCGTCCAAATACGCCAACGCCCGCTCCATCAACGCCGCCGCAAATCCCCGCCGGCGAAATAAAGGATCCGTCAACACCATCCCCACCCACCCCACCCCCTCATGCACCACCGCCGTCGCCGAAGAAACTACCCGCCCCTCAACCTCTACTCCAAAACACCCCAATGGCGAAACCGTCAGCAAGGCGCGCCAATCGGCCAATGTCTGGTTCCACCCGGCCGCTTCTTTCAGCCGCATGCAATCGGCCAAATCTGCTTCCCGTAAACACCGTATCGTCGCCATCGCTCTCCATTCTTGCCATACTCTATAGACCGAATGAATCGCCGCCAATGGCTCAGCCTCGGAACAGGCTTATCCCTACAAGCTTGGCAAGCCGCGCCTCCCTATCCCGGCGTGGCTTACCGCAATTACGCCCATTGCCTGCCCGCTTACCTGCGGGAACTCGCGCTCGCCGCGCACAAACGCCGCAATGACGATCTCGCCCAACTTACCACGCCCGATGCCGTGAATGAGCGCCGCCGCTGGGCCCGCCAAAAATTCTGGGCTCTTATCGGCGGCCAGCCGGAGCGCTCTCCGCTTAACCCCCAAATCACCGGAACCTTCGAACGCCCCGCTTACCGCGTCGATAAAGTTGTCTTCGAATCCCGCGCCGGCTTTCATGTCACCGGCAATCTTTACGTCCCGAAGAACGCCCGCCGCCCCATTCCCGCGGTGCTCGTTCAAATGGGCCATTCCCCGCTCGGCAAAGCCTACGCCTCCTACCAGCGGCTCTGCCAGGGCCTCGCCAAACTCGGCTTCGTCGCCTTCGGATTCGACCCTATGGGCCAGGGCGAGCGCGTTTACTACCCCGATTCCTCCGGCAAGCGTTCCCGTCTCGGTTCCGTCGACGACGAACACTCCACCGCGGGCCGCCAAATGCTTCTGACCGGCGACACCGCCACTCGTCTCCAAACCTGGGACGCCGTCCGCGCCATCGATTACCTCCACACGCTTCCCTATGTCGACCGCGCCCGCATCGGCACCACCGGCCAATCCGGCGGCGCCACCAACAGCATGTTACTCATCGCCGTTGACGACCGCGTCAACGCCGCCGCGCTCTCCAGCGCGATCAACGAAAACTACGCCTGCGCCGGCTATAGCGCCCCCGGCTCCACCGACGACGCCGAACAAAACTTCCTCGACGCGGCCCCAGCCGGCTTTGATCGCTGGGACCTTCTCTACCCCTTCGCTTCCAAACCCCTGCTAATAAGTGTGAGTGACAAGGATTTCTTTGGAACTTACTCGCCCCAATACATCGCCAGCGGCTGGGAAGAGTTCCAGAAACTAAAGAAGTGTTACGACTTGCTCGATAAGTCCGACCATCTCGAATGGGCTTCCACGCCCCTACCCCATTCGCTCGCCTATGACTCCCGCCTGCAAATCTATAACTGGTTCCTCCGCTGGTTCCGCACCGATGTGAAACCTATAACTGAAGAACCCCCGACCCAGCCGGAGCCGGAAGAAACACTCCTTTGCACCGAATCCGGCAGCACGGTGAAAAGCCTTGCCAGCGTGTCCCCACACCAGATGAATCTCCGCCGGCTCGGCCGCATGGCGCCAACGCCGCTGGACCGCCTCCTCCGCCTTGATCGCGCCCCGGCCGCAACCTACCAGACGCTCCGCCGCACGGTCAGCCGCGGCGTGGAGATCGAAGCCCTGGAAATTCCCTCCGCCCCCCATGTCTTCCTGCCCGCCTGGCTCTTCCTCCCGCGTCCGGCCCGCGCCATTCGTCCCCTGCTCATCGTGCTCGATTCCTCCGGCCGCAATACCGATTGGCACGAAGACGAACTCTATCAAAACCTCGCACTACAGGGCTTCGCCGTCTGCGTCCCGGACCTCCGCGGCCTTGGCGATCTGATGCCCGAAATGGGTCCCGGCAACCCGCGCCACGCCCGCTCCCACAATGAAGAGGAGGCCTACGCCTGGGCCGGCCTCATGCTCGGTAAGCCAATGCTGGGCCAGCGCGTTAGTGACATTCTGGCCGTTGTCCGTGCCGCCAAAGCCCACCCCGCTCTGCAAGCTCGTCCCATTGTCTTGGCCGCCCAAGGTAAACTAACCGTCCCCGCCCAATGCGCTTCCGCGCTAACGCCAAATATCAACCGCCTCTTCATCGCCGGCGGGCTAACTTCCTTCCGTAGCGTCGTCGAAACGGAAAGCTACGGCCACGCGTTCGCTAACTTCATCCCCGGCTTACTTGAACATACCGACTTACCCGAAATCTCCGCTCAATCCCAAGCCCGCAAAGTAGTGCTGGCCGGCATGCTGGACGGCGCCGGCCGCCGCCTGCCTGGCGACGAAGTGCGTAAGATCTATGAACGAACCCGCAATCTCGAAGTGTTTGATCAAGCCACCTGGACCGTCGACTCGCTCTCCAAGACCGCCCAGGCGATGTAAGTCAGCGCGCTCTCCTCCGCCTCCGGCGTTGTAAACGAAACCCGGTAACCGGCCGCGTCGACTCCCGTATAGTTGAGACGGCAAGGCTGCAAATCGACTCCGTTCATTCGCAGCGCCGGCCCATGCAACCGGCAAGCCACCGGCCGCCAGGCGTGCAGTGAACAAGCGCCCGTTTCCAAATCTAAAACAGGGCAGGGAAGCCACGGATGCCTTAGATCAAACGCATCCGCCGCGTGCTGCTCCGCCACCCGCCCGGTCCGCCAATCTCCCGGAAACCCCTCGCGCATCGCCTCCCGAGCTTCTTGGGACCGCCGCGCCACTCGCTCCCGGTGCTCCCCCGGCGCCATCTCCAAACCAACCCGCAGCCTATCCAGGTCCCGCTCCGTGACCGCAAACGAACCAATACAGCAATGCGTGCATCCCCTTCGGCAAGCGATCAAATCACCCGCCTTCCGGACAGCATCCGCAACGGCGGAATCGACAATCTGCACCAACTCGGCGTCATTCGTCATAACATTCACCGATAGCGCACCGTAGTTCGTAAGAAACTACTTGGGGTGGCCATCGCCAACCTGTTTTGGCCAAGAACGAGTCCCACCCAGCGCCATCACTTGCCGCCTTCAGTCGCCCGCAACTGAGGAACAAAGATCTCCTTTCGCTTCCTCTCGATCGCTTCGTCGCACTTCAGAATCTCGCTCATATCCTTACCCGCACGAATCGCGCGCGCAATCCGCGCCTCCGCCTGGAGAATCTTTTTTGCCGTTTCGATTGCCTCATCCAACCGCGCGGCGGGAATCGCCACCACACCATCCTGATCGCCGACCAGCCAATCCCCTGGATTGACGACCACTCCTCCACACTGAACCGGGATTTGAAGCTCACCCGTGTATTCAGCGCCGCCAGCGTTCGCGACCACGGCCCGCGCGAATACCGGCAACCGGCTCCGCGAAATTTCGGCGCTATCGCGAATGGCTCCGTCCACCACGACGCCCGCCAGCCCCTTCCGAAATGCCGCTAGCGTGGTCAGTCCTCCCCACAAAGCCGTGTTGCATTCTCCATGCCCGTCGATGACGAGGACATAGTTTTTGGGACATTCGGAGAGAGCTTTGCTCACCATTAGGATGTCGGCGGTATGGACGCGCAGCGTAAACGCCATGCCGGCCATTCGGGCGTCGGCCGATCGGGGCCTTATGCCATGGTCCATCGCGCTCGTTTTCCCAAGAGCGTCGGAGATGGGTCCCGCCCCGAGCTTGGCCAATGCGGCCCGCGTCGCGTCAGCGGTTCTCACGCGGACATCCTTACTTGGGCGGGATTAATGGCCTTGTACTTCCCTTTGTTCGCCGTAATCTCGAACGCCTTGGGCACGTGTTCGATGCCTTCAAAGACATGCGTGATGGTCGGCTTCAGCCGCACACGTCCCGAGGCAACCAGATTCACCGTATGTTGCAGGTGTTCCAGCGTGCTGATATCCGGAAATACATACCGGAGACTTCGCTCGCGTAGCAGATCGATATCAATCTCCAGCGGTCCGCCAAAAAAGGACACGCCGACAATTTTGCCGCCGGAGCGGACCGCGTCCACCGCCTGCGCCACTGTCGTCGATCCAGCCAAACCTTGCGTCGGGCTTCCGCCCGCGCACTCGAAGACAATGTCCGCGCCGTTCCCGCCGGTCAGTCCGCGGATCACATCCACCGCATTTTCGTGAGCGGCGTTGATCGCGTGGTCGGCTCCCAGTTCCTTCGACATTGCGCATGCTTCGTCCCGCACGTCCACCGTGATAATCCTGCCCGCACCGCTTACTCGGGCAATCTGCATACACTCGAGCCCCATGCTTCCCTGACCGAGGATGGCGACGGAATCGCCGATACGAATTTCCGCTGTTTCCACGGCCGCGACGCTGTCGCTCAACGATTGGAGGCAAGCGGCCTCGTTATCGGAGATACGATCATCCACCAGTGTCAAAGCGATCTCCGGGAGCAGGGCATACTCGGCGAAGCACCCCGGAAGCTGGAACCCGATGATCGGGCCTTTGCGGCAGAGATGACCCCGGCCGGAGTCGCACAGCGGGCAGTTCTCGCACGGTAGCTTCGCGCGAGCCGCGACGCGGTCTCCCGCGCGGAACCGCGTTACGCCCTCGCCCACTTCCAGAACCCGTACGCAGAATTCATGGCCGAACAACTGGACCGGCGCTTCCGTCTCCAGCCTTTTCTTGATGCGGTCATACGCCAAAGTGCGGATGCCCGCCGCAAGTTGAGCCTCCGTGACGCTTGGCTGCACACAGAGCACTTGGACCAGAACGTGGCGAGGCCGTAGCTCCGGCATCGGAACTTCGTCCAGCCGCATGTCTCCGAATCCGTAAAATCGCCAGGCTTTCATGTTCATCCTTGAGTTCGGTAATATACTACAGGTCTTATGATAGTGCGGCCCAAGCTTACGCTTCTTCTAACCTATGTCGCCGGGAGCTACTTATCCGCGCAGATCTTCGCGCCCGGCGTAAAGCTGGAGAAGCTTTACGAAGGCGGCCACCTCACCGAGGGAGCCGCCGTCGCGCCGGATGGCGCCGTGTATTTCAGCGACATAACGTTCACCACGGAAACCGGCATGCAGGCGGGCCATATTCTCCGGTACAATCCCGCCACTGGAAAAACCGCTGTCTATCGCTCCCCAAGCGGTATGTCGAACGGCCTCAAATTTGACGCTTTGGGACGTCTGCTGGTGGCGGAGGGCGCGGACTACGGCGGCCGGCGCGTGACCCGCACCGATCTCAATACCGGGAAGAGCGTCATTGTCGCCGGTCTCTACGAAGGCAAGCCGTTTAACGCTCCGAACGATATCGCTCTCGACGAACGGGGCCGAATCTACTTCAGCGATCCCCGCTATCTCGGTCATGAACCGGTTGAACAGCCGGTTATGGCCGTCTACCGAGTAGACGCGAACGGATCGGTCCATCGGATCGTCACCGACGCGGGTAAGCCGAACGGCGTGGCGATTTCACCCGATCAGAAAACGCTATACGTGGTGAGTAACGACGACGGGCTGCTTGGATTCGATCGCCTGCCGAAGGGAACGCCGGCACGGAAAGGACGCATGGAATTGATGGCTTACGACCTAAGGCCGGACGGTTCGGCTGCGTACCGGAAGACGCTCGTCAATTATTCTCCGCAGGATGGTCCCGACGGCTTGGTCTGCGATGCCGAAGGAAATCTCTTCGTTGCCGTACGCGACGAGAAACGATTCGGAATTTACGCCTATTCTCCGGATGGTCGGGAACTTGCCTATCTTCCCACCCCGGAGCGCCCCACCAACGTGGGATTTGGCCGGGGAAGTGAATCGACGACTCTGTACATAACCGCCGGCGGTAGTCTGTACCGGGTCAAGACGTTGAAGCCCGGCTACCAACTGCCGGCGAGATCCGAACGCTAGCCGCGAGACTATCACTTGACGCCGGCCGTAACGAAGCCCACATCAATCCGCTGGCGGATCTACGGTCTGCTCTTGATCGTAATCACGCTGACGTTCATCGACCGGTTCAACATGAACGTCGCCGCCAAGTACATCCAGCAGGAGTTTTCACTTTCCGATGTACAGATCGGCTCTTTGCTGAGTGCCTTCGTCCTTGGATATGCCCTGTTTCAAGCGCCCGGCGGTTGGTTGGGAGACCGGTTCGGCGCGCGTCGAATCCTGACCCTGGCGATTCTGTGGTGGTCCCTGTTCACGGCCCTGACCGCCGTCGCTCCGGATCTGTGGATTCGAAACTGGTTTGGCGTCGTGGGGTCCTTTTGGGTGGTGCGGTTCTTAATTGGGATTGGAGAAGGTCCGGCGCTGCCCAATACGAACAAGATCATTGGCCGCTGGATGGCCGTAAACGAGCGTGCCAGAGGGAGCAGTCTCTTCCTGGTTGCCGTGGGAATTGGCGGGGTGTTTACGCCGCCGCTAATCGCGTGGATCATGACCAGGTGGGGTTGGCGGGTTTCTTTCGTCGTGTGCGGAGCGTTTGGACTGGCAATCGCCGCGCTCTGGCATTTTCGTTCCGCCGAGACGCCGGACCGGCATCCGCGAGTGAACTCCGAAGAGCTGGCTCTCATAGCCGCGAACCGTCAGCCGCCCTCGGACTCGCACCGCTTTCCCTGGCGGCGGATGTTCACTGGTAAAAGTGTTCCAGCGTTGCTGATTGCCAACTTTATGTTGGGCTACGTCACCTACATCTTCTACACATGGTTCTTCCTTTACCTGGTCAACGTCCGCAAACTTCCCTTAATCTCCGGCAGTTATTGGTCTACGGCGCCCTTTCTGGCGATGTTGGCGGGAGCGCCTTTCGGTGGCTTGGTATCGGACTGGATGGTGCGCAAGATCGGACATCCCTGGGGACGCCGGGTGCCGGTAGTGATCGCGGCCTGCGCATCTTGTCTACTGCTGATTGTCGGATCCCGGCTGACTGACCCATATCATGCGATCGGCCTGCTGGCTTTGGCCGCCGGATGCAATAGCGTCGCGGCAGTCTCAAGTTGGGCTCTGCCCAATGACTTGACTGACCGGCACTCGGGTTTTCTGGCAGGTGTGCTCAATACGGCGACGAACCTGGGCGGCGCGCTCTCACCGATTCTTACGCCCGTTCTCGCGGCCCGATTCGGCTGGGTGACGGCGCTGGACTTCGCCGCCCTGCAGATGTTCTCGATCGGCCTGCTCTGGCTTCTCATTCACCCGGAGCGGCGGATCGATTGATCTACACGTTATAAAGTCAGCTTGCCGTCCACCACCATATCCGCCAATTTGAACTTCTTCTTGAACTCCATCGGCCCGGCTCCGGAAATGAACTCGACCTCTTTGTCTTCCAACACAATCGCATCTGTCTTCGGGAACGCATAGTACACCATCACCGTCTTATCCGCCATCCCGACTTCGATCTGCTCCGGCAGAATCGGCGCCTTGTCCCCTCGCTTTAACATCGTCCCCCGCTTCAGATTCTCCTGGAGCTTCGCTCCCCCCATCTGCGCCATCCGTTGCGGGAGACCCTCCAGGACGATTAGATAAAAGCTTTCCGTCGCCGCCAGAATCTGCTGCGCCTGCGTCGAGGTCCCGGCCTCCGAGCCAAACTTCATCCGCATCAACGCCTGTTTCACCGGCACCGCCGTCTGCCACCGAACCTTTGCCACAATGGCCGGCGCTGCTCCGCCGCCACCCATCCCTCCCCCGCCACCCATCCCTCCACCATTTCCCATACCGCCGCCCTCACCCCCGCCGGGCGCGCCGCCCATCCCTCCACCGCCGCCCATACCGCCGCCACCACCCCCGCGTCCGCCGCGTCCGCCGCCCCCGCCCATCCCACCGCCGCCTCCGCCCGGCGCGCCCTGCATCGCCGCGGCCACCTCTTTCGACCACGGTGAATTCGTCAATAACCGCTTAATTTCCTTTTCCGTCCACTCCATAAACGGCTTCGCCTTCCAAAAATCCTCGGCAAACGCCGGAAGAACGCATAGTAGAAATGCCGCGGCTGGATTTCGCATGAAAAACACTTTATCAGGTCGAGCGGAATGACCCACGCATTGATATGATACGGCGGTTATGCGACCCACTCACGCAATTCTTTCCGCCGCCGTGCTCCTCTCCGCCTGCACGCAAGCCCCGCCCCCTCCGCCGGAGGGCCCCGTTGAAATCAAAGCCGAACTCATCGCCTCCGATGCTTCCTGGGGTAACACCGAAGGCCCCGCCATCGACGCCAAGGGCAATCTTTACTTCACTTCCCGCGGCACTTACAAAGGTGTCGTCAAATGGAACGCCAAGGATGGCGCCAGCCGCTATCTGGATATCGCCACCGGCGCCGGACCCGGCGGACTCTGGATCGACGATGCCGAAAACCTCTTCGCCACCGCCACCAATGAGCGCCAGATCGTTAAAGTGACCCCGGACAAGAAGGTCGAAGTCATCGCAAAGAACTTCGAAAAGGACCCCAAAACCTCCAAAGGTCCCAATGACCTCGTCGTTGCCAAGGACGGAACCGTCTTTGTCACCGCCCCGAACGGCTACGACGGCACGTCTCCCAACGGCACTATCTACCGCATCGCTAAGGACGGCAAAACTTCGATATTCAGCGAAGAAATCACCGGTCCCAACGGCATCATCCTCAGCGCCGATCAACAGACCCTCTACGTCGCCCACAACACCGCCGCCAATACGAGCAAAATCGAAATGTGGCCCGTCGCCGGCGGCACTCGTAAGGAACTCACCACCATTGAGGGCTGCCAAGCCGATGGCATGGACGTCGACAAGGAGGGCGCCCTCTGGCTCACTTGCTATAGCTTCGGCACTGCCTATCGTGTAACTAAGGAAGGCAAAATCACTCACAAGATAACGACGGAACAGAAAGCGCTTACTAACTGTAAGTTCGGCCGCGGCGCCGATAGTAACACTCTCTATCTCACCAGTTCCGACATGGCTCGCGTAACCGGTTACGTCTACAAAGCCACCGTCCCCGTCGGCGGCCTGCGATAAGCGGAGACATTAAATGATCAAAGTCAGCGTCATGTATCCCTCCGGCGAAGGCAATACCTTCGACATGGAATACTACTTGAACATCCACTGCCCTCTCTCTCGCGAAGTCTTCGGCGACGCCCTCAAGGGCCTCGAAATCGACAAAGGCCTGGGCGGGTTCGTCCCTGGCTCCGACCCGCCTTACCTCGTCGTCGGCAACCTGTTCTTCGAATCCGTCGAGGCCTTCATGGCCGTCATGACCCAAGACGGCGCCCGCCTCTTGGAGGACGTCCCCAAATACACCAACGCGTCCGCGGTCGTCCAGATCAGCGAAGTTGTCACCTGAAAACGGTATACACTGTAAAGCGTTAGCCGTTGAAATCGATATATCGCAAATTTACCGATCAAATTGCCGCCGACGCCGCTCTTTCGGCCTCGGCGTTCACTCACCCGTCCGCCTTCGCATGGCTCCTGGGCGATTGGACGTGGTGCGGCCGGCCGGTGCGTTTCGCAAACTCGGACTACGGCGTCAGTCTGGACGCCGAGCCTTTCCTGATCTACAACGCCGCCGCCAACATGTGGGTCCTCGTCCTCGCCGATCCGGAAGCGTACGGAATCCTGATCGGACTCGGCATGCGCAACGGCGAAGCCCGCTTCACCGGCGACGTCACCATTGAAGGCCAATCTCTACGCTTTCGCCAAACTTGGCGCCGCCGTCAAGACCATATCGTCGAAATCGAAAACGAGCGAATGGTCGAAGCGCAAAAAAACCGCTGGCAACTATGGGACCGCGCCCTCCTGGAGCGCGTTACGCCGCCAAACTAGACCGCCGCGTCCGAAACGCTAGCATTCCACACAGTACCGCCGCCGTCACCAGTAGCACTTGGTTAATCGTGCTTAACCACGTCGCCCGCCCCAGCGCCGCCGATTCCATCGCCTCGGCCTCATTCACCAACTCCCGCACCTCGGCTTGCAACCTTTCCTGCAGCTCCGCGTCCCGGACTTTTGCCTCCGTCTCAAACGAAGTGAGGGCCGCTACGCGCCGTGACGCCGACGCTAGCGATTCTCCATTCGATTGCCGCGACAAACGCTCCGCCATCCCTGTCAGATGTTGCGCCACCGCCCGCTTTTCCCGTTCCGGCGCTGTCTCGAACAGGTTCAAAAGAGTCGAGAATTCCGTCAGCGTCTGCCTCGAGTTCTGCTGGCGCGCCGCTTCCGCCTGGGCCGACAGCCCAATCCATTGCAGTCCGGCAGACGACGCTACCGCTACAAACGCTACAACCAATAAGATTTGAGAGACCGGGGGAGGCACGAAGGCCATTTCCAGTCTCATCGGAGGTTTCAGCGAAAACTATAGTTTACTTTCGCGGAAATGGTATCGCTTGATCGCCGTCGCCTTACCCGTCGCCGTGTCTCCCGTCACAATCACCCCATGGAACTCCACGCTCCCCTTCGCCCCTTCCATCCGCACCGGCAGCGCCGTCTGGAACTTCCGCAAAATCGGACCTTTCTCCACGCCAATCACCCCGGCATACGAACCCGTCATCCCGGCATCCGTCTGGTACGCCGTTCCGCCCGGCAGCACCCGCGTGTCCGCCGTCGGAATGTGCGTATGCGTCCCCACCACCGCCGTTACCCGCCCGTCCAAATACCAGCCAAACGCAACTTTTTCCGACGTGGCCTCCGCGTGAAAATCCACGAATCGCACCTTGACCTCCTCCGGCAGCGTCGCCAGCATCTCGTCCACCCGCCGGAACGGGTCGTCAATCGTGGCCATAAACGTCCGCCCCTGGAGGTTCAACACGGCGTACGGCGCGCCATTCCGCGCTTTCCCAACATACATCCCCGACCCCGGCAGCATCGGCGGATAGTTCGCCGGCCGCAGCAATCGCGGCTGCCGCGGCAGGTATTCGTGAATCTCCGTCTTATCCCAAACGTGGTTGCCGGTGGTCATCACCTCCACGCCCATCGATAGTAAATCTTCCGCGATTTGCGGCGTGACGCCAAAACCGCCGGCCGAGTTCTCCACGTTGGCGATGATCAGGTCAATTCGCTCATCGGTGACGATCCGGTGAAGATTGTCGGCCACAATCCGCCGTCCCGGAGACGCATAGATGTCGCCAATAAAAAGAATGTGCATTCAAGGCCGGCCGGCTCCGTTCAACGCAAAAAAAGGAGCGCACCAGAATAGCCGTACTACCCCTGCCTTGACCCCTGGAAATGCTAAGGGTGGAGTCCTCCGCACACCTGCAGGCTTCTCCCTGGACCGCGCCGCGGTCAGGAGCTTGCTCAACGGCGTTTGCAAAACGAGACGGACCCCGTTTCAAATGGCATCGGATCAAATATAGGGGCCGCACCTGCCTTCCAGGAACGCTCCAGAACCCAGGATAGCACGGCCCTCAAAATCACGATTAAACCGACGGATGCCCCATCGCCTTCTTCCGGGCCGCAATGTTGGCGAAGTGGTACTGGAAGAAGTACACCGAGAAGAAGAACGTCAACACCGCGCCCGTCGTGTCCATCAAATTGATGCCCATCGGTTCCACCATCGTGTAGTAGTTGTGGATCGCCGTCCGCATCTTGAATGCCGCCAGGATCAGGCAGACCACACCGCCCAGGATAACCAGTTGTCCCAGCATTGGAATGATCATCGCGATATCCGAGCCCATCGTCGCCGCCGCGATCGCCCCGATGAATGCCATCGCATATCCGGCGACGTAAAGGATCAGCGCGTACAAATAGAACTTCGGCGCGTCGCACTGCGGGTCCAGCCGCTTTACAAACTGGGCCTGCTTATAGATCCAGAAGATCAGGAACAGTCCGCAAGTGACCATACCAATCAGCAGCACCAGCCACCACTGCATGTCCGGCGGCATCGGTCCAACGGCGCCGCCACCGCCAAATCCACCCGGCTGTCCCATCGGATGGCCGCCATACCCGCCACCCTGCGGCTGCCCCCCAAAAGCCTGTGCCCCAAACGCGCCAAACGCGCCTGGAGCGTCGGAGCCCATCGGTTGCTGCGAGTGTCCGAATCCGCCCCCGCCAAATCCTTGCTCCATCGGCTGCTGCGGTTGATAGGGCGCCTGACCCGCCGGCGGCTGTCCAAATCCGCCGCCCCCAAATGCCGGCGGCTGATTCCCAAACGCCGGCGGATTGCCATATCCCGGCGGATTCTGTCCAAAAGCCGGCGCCTGGGGCTGCTGCTGCGCCGCCGGCGGCGTGTAGCCGCCCGCGCCGTACGCCGGATACTGCGGCTGAATCTGTGGCATGGCCGGCTCAATCGGCGTCGCCGCCGGCGCTGGATTCAATACCTGCTGCCAAGGCTCCCACTGCTGGCTGTCTTCTTTCCGCACCAGATCGTTTGGACCGATCCGGTTCTCGGCCTGATACCGCTTCAGATCGTCATAGGAATATGGGCCATACGTGCGCCCATCTCGCTGAAGAAAATATTTCATGTCACCCTCGAAGGTCGGTGTTAGACAGCAAACGCCCCCCGAATGTACCACATCTTGAACCTATGGCCGGTACCGGGTACTGTGGAAAAGCCGGATTTCCCGTTATCTCCGAGAACTTCTCGACTACCATCGGTGCCGTTCATTTCAAACTGCGTAACAACATCCCCCGCCCTCAAATTCGTCCACCGCGGCGTAGGCCGAAGCCGCCGCCCGATTCCACTGGTTATCGAAAGATGGATATCCGCTTGGCTCAGGTAATCGCTCCGGCAGCGACTGTGGGGCGGCCGACTTGACTGCGGCGGAGCGGCGGCCAAGCATCGTCCGCTTGTCCCAGGGGCCGCGCGTGGGCGAGGGCGCCCGTACTAAATCGCTCCGCAGGCGTCGGATACCTGAGTCAAGCGGATACCCGTCTATCGAAAATTCTATTGCCGGTGGATTTCATGGGAATGCTACTCTCGGCGAATTCCGCGTGGCCGGCCCCGCCCATCCGCCGGGAGATCTCAAAACTGTATAAACTAACCGATTGAAGATGCCGTTCCGAGTGAATATCAGTTGCCGGTTAATGTTGCTCTTGCTGTTGCCGTGCTTTTACTCCGGCTGCACGCGCGAAGACGCTTCTTCGCCCGCCCCCGCCACGGACAATTCCGTTGTTGCTTTCCTGAATAACGCCGAAAGACAATCCGAAACCGACCATCAGCGCAAAGAAATTCAGCGAGCGTTGAGCGATATGTTAGACAAGTCCCCAGCCGAACTTCGGCAAATGCGGTACCAGGATTACGCCGGACAAGCAAATGCGTGGTCCATCACACAACTGCTGCGGCACTACTTCGTTCCGGACCCACCGGTCGCTCTCGACGAACGGCGCTTCTTTGAAGATGTTCCCGCGCCGGCGGCGCGTGCGGCCATTCAGCGGAAACTTGATGAGGTCGCTCGTGCAATTCAATGAGCCGAAAGAAGGATAAATGTCGAAATGCACTCTCCACCCTGGGCGTGATTCAGTCACAACCGTATTCTCCAAGAACTACTGTGCAGCCTGCGGGGACGGAATTACTGCGGCCCGCGGCCGTGTCGACCGGCACGTCCAGCCAAGAGAGTGTTTTATCTGGTATGTCTCCAATGACAAATGGCAGCCGATCAGCGGAACCGGCTGCGCTCACTGGGTCTCTCACCAGCTAAACATTACTACCGGCGGATCGGGCGACCGCTGCCTCGGCGGATTTACCTACCGCGTTCGTTCCCTCGTCCGCTCTCGCACGGCGGTCCCCAACATTTCAAATGTGCAGGTGAATGACATCTGGGCGTCGCCGTCTCTCGATCACACTGGCCTTGTCATTCGCATCGCTCCTCCCGCGAAAGCCGGAGGCAGTCCCGTTCTCACAATTCGCCATGACTCGAGTAGACAGGGCGGCGTCGCTGAAAACGACTTCGCCACTTACTTCCATGGTCAGGGCTCATTCTACCGCTGACACATTACACGCGAAGCCCTGACGCTGGGATTCTTCCGGTATCCCGCTACTGTGAGTAACGCAGGCGGTGCTACGTGCGATGCAGCAACTCCGCCAGATCCTTCTCCGCGATCGCGCCTTCTTTAATCACTTTCCAGAACGGCTCCGTTATGTCCACCGTGGTCGACCCCAGCACCGGACACGTTCCCCCGTCCAACACCAGATCCACCCGCCCATCCATCGTTCCGAACACCTCGATGCCGCTCGCGCACGTCGGCTGACCGCTCAGGTTCGCGCTTGTCGCGATCAGCGGTTGGTTGATCCGCGCGATCAGCGCCTCCGCCACTTTCGATTGCGATTGCCGCATCGCCACCCGGCCCGTATTTCCCGTGACCCGCAGCGGAACTTTTGCCGACGCCGGCACGATAATCGTCAGCGGTCCCGGCCAATAATGCCGCGCCAGTATGCGGAACCGCGCCGACACCTCGCTTGCCAGTTCTTCCGCCATCATAATGTCGGCCACCAGCAGGGGCAGCGATCGCGCTTTTTCCCGTCCCTTCGCGGCGAATACCCGGGAAACCGCACGCAAATTGAACGGGTCCGCCACCAGCGCATAACGTGCATCGGTGGGAATCGCCACCACTTTGCCTCGCAAAACGGCGGTTGCCGCGCGGTCGATGGCCTCGCTGGCGGGCGCTTCGGAGTCGATTACTATCAGGTCGGTCGGCAATTTCGATTCAATCCCGTCTCTCTATCGCTTCGGCCACATCGATCGCCATTTGATATCTTCCAAATGGCGCCGACAGTTGAACGCCGTCGACCATCGGCTGCACCCGCCTCACCATCTCCCGCGCAATCTCCACCCCTTCCAGCCGCGACGCCTCCGCCGATTCCGTCGCCCGCATCCGCTCCATATACTCCTCCGGCACCGGCACGCGCAACTCATTCACCATGAATTCCGCGTTCCTATGACTCGTCAACGGCCATATCCCGCACACCACCGGAATCCTCACATGTTCTATCCGCCTTAGAAATTCCTCCAACAGCCCAATGTCGAACACCGGTTGCGTAACCACATACTCGGCTCCGGCCTGCACCTTCCATTCAAACCGCCGGATCTCCTCGTCCATATTCAGCGCCCCCGGATTCGCTCCCACACCCATCAACAGCGCCGTCTGCGACCCCATCGGCGTCCCGCCGATATCTAGCCCATGGTTTAAGTTATTCACGATGTTACAGAGTCCGATCGCATCGACGTCGAATACGGCCGTGGCGCTCGGATAGCTGCCCATCCGCGGCGGATCGCCGGTAATACAAATCAGGTTTCTAACTCCCGTCGAATGCGCCCCGAGTAACTCGGACTGTATCCCAAGTATGTTTCGGTCCCGGCAACAAAAATGTAATACCGCCTCAATCCCGGCTTCTTTTTGGAATATCTGGCATGTTACTTGCGCGCTCAATCTGGCGCTGGCCCGGGGGCCGTCGGGGACGTTAATCGCATCGATCCCGGCGGCTCTACACAACCGCGCCCCGGCGATCTCTTTAGCCGGATCCACCCCCTTTGGCGGCAGAATCTCGACGAACGTGACAAACTTGCCGGCCGCCAGCTTCTCGCCGAGTTTCGATTTGTTCGCGGCCGCGACTTTGGCCATCGCCTGGCCCTTGGCCGTCCGCTCCTCGACGGTGACGGTAATATTCCGTTGCGCCGGCTGCAAACTTCGCGCCTCGCTTCGCACCTGCCGGATGTGTTCGGGAGTGGTGCCGCAGCATCCGCCGACAATCTTCACGCCCGCCCAAAGAAACCGCCGCGCGTATTGCGCCATGTACTCCGGCGAACATAGATAGATCTTCCGCCCCTCCACCTCCGCCGGATGACCCGCGTTCGGCATCGCGGAAAGCGGCTTCTTCGTATGCGCCATGATCTTCTCAAGCGTTTCCAAAGTCGCCTTCGGGCCCACCGAGCAGTTGAGTCCGATCACATCGCAAGGCCATTCGTTCAAAAACTGCGCGAACGTCTCCGTATGCGTGCCGTCGAGCATGTTGCCGTCATCGTTGATGGTGACCTGGGCGATCACCGCCATCGAATCGCCAACCACCTCTTGCGCCGCATATAGCGCCTCCCGCAACTCCTGGATCTGATAGAAGGTCTCAAATACCAGTAGATCGACGCCGGCCGCCACCAGCGCCTCCACTTGTTCGCGAAACACCGCCCGCGCCTCGGCGAAACTGGTCGGGCCTAGCGGTTCAATCCGAACCCCTAGCGGCCCAATCGCCCCAGCGACAAACGCCGAATCCCGAGCCGCCTCCCGAGCCAGTTGGACCCCCGCCCGGTTAATAGCTTGCAACTTCTCCGCCATGCCAAACGCCGCCAACCGCGTCCGATTAGCGCCAAAAGTATTGGTCTCCAAAATCTGCGCCCCGGCCTTGACGTAAGCCTCATGCACCTCCCGAACGATGGCCGGAGTGGAGAGATTCAACTCGTCATAGCAACGGTTGATAAAGACGCCTTTGTCGTACAGCATCGTGCCCATGGCCCCATCGGCCACCAGAACGCCTTGCTGAAGCGAGTGTCGAAATTCGATAGCCCGGCAAACGGGCGTTGTGTCTGTGCTCATGAGCGGCTTAAGTACGGTGCCCGCGCCGTAATACGTGGCACAGCGGCCCGGCCGGGAGTACAGCAGTTCCTCTTACTGTACCGCATTCCACTTTTCCGGAGTACCGGGAGACCGGAATTCCCCTGGCTGCCGTGATAGCAAGATCCCCCCGCGACGAGCCGGACAACAAATTCTTCTTAACCGGGATGCGGATCTCAGCTCGGCCGACCGATTCGGCCGGCGGTACCAATTGCGGGGATTCAGCCGGAGGTTTCGACCGTGGAGGGCGGGCGGAGCGTGGTGGGTATTACCTCGGCGGACGCGGAGTCGCCTTGGTTGTTCGGGGTTGCCGGACGATTGGGACCTGCGGCGGGCGTGATGAATACGTTCCGGGTGTTAGCGGGGATAGGAGGCTGCGCCGTGGCTTAGTAGTGGGTTTTGGAAGTTCGCTCGCGCACTTGCCAGATGTGGTTGGTTGAGTGCGGTGGGGCGCTGCCCGCCCGGCACTCCGTTATGCGCCCCGGTCATATCGCCGGTTCGATGGTGATCGATACCTCCGCCCTGATCGCGATCCGCCTCCGAGAACCGGATCGCGATCTCTATATCGATGCGATAGTGATCGAATCGAGGGCCAATAGCAGAGCTTGACAAAGTTTGTTATCAACGGTACGTTGACGATGTTTACTGAGGAGTCTCCTATGAACGTCTCTCTGACCCCGGAACTAGAAAACTTTGTCCATACCAAGGTGACATCTGGCCGCTACACGTCAGCAAGTGAAGTGGTTCGGGAAGCCCTCCGGCTCCTTGAGGATCAAGAAAAGGCAAAGTCCGCACAGTTGGAAGAGTTCCGTTCCGAGGTTGACCGTCGTCTCGCATCGCTTGATAGAGGTGAAGGCGCTGATGGGGAAACCTTCTTCGCTAACATTCGCGAAAAATCTGAGTTGCGACGCCGGAAGCGAGCTTGAAGAGATTTGTCCTCTCTCCGGACGCCGCCCAGGATCTCGACGACATCTGGGAATACATCGCTGAAGATGGCCTCGATGCCGCAGACCGCCTTATCGGAGAGTTGTATGACCAGATTCTTGCTTTGGCGGCGATGGGCCTCAAAACCGCATTTCCCCGCGCGACCTGCCCGGATAGCGGGAACGTGCTGGGATAACGGCCGGTGCCGCACAATTTGGATAGGTTTCGAAGTCCCTGTACCAATCGCCATCCGAGACGTCGTGATCTTCAGCCTTCCATTCCGCCAGTGCGAAGAGGTCTTCCTGGGATATCTGCCGCTTCTTGGCACGGTCACGCAAATGTGTCCATTTCTCTCTTGGGAGGCGTTCCCACTGAATCTTGGGTATGCTCAGCGGCCGAGGATCAGCGTGCGGAACTCGTCCACGAGTTGATCCTGTCGCTTCGGATCGTCGTTCTCCAGATTCGCTTTCAGCTTGTTGAAAAATTCGCGCTTCCGAGTCTCCCGACTCTTGAGACCAAGTCGCACGAGTGCGGCAATTGCCTTGCTCTTGCTCGTGTCGACCATTTGGGCGTATCGCTCCACTTGATGGGCGAGACTTTCGGCCAAGCCCACCGTGCAACGGACTTCGGCCTCGGAGGTACGATTCCTTCCGGGCTTCGGCTGAGGCATACATCCTCAGTATGCCTCACACTGATGCAGCTTTCGGCCGGAGTCTACCGCGCGGTATTCAAAATCAACGACGTCAGGTTCCAGGCGACCAGCACGGCAAAGCCGATGTTGATGCGCGACAAGAGTTTGCCTTTGGCGGTTTGCCAGCAATAGACGCCGAGAGCGAGGGCGACGATCTTCACGGCGGCCAGCCCGGCGAGTGGCGTGGGGAAAGCGTTGATCGCCCAAGCCACGACCGGGTTGCCTTCGCTGACGCCATTGATGAGGAAGGCGACGGTGGTAAGAAAGTCGAGAACTTGGAGATAGGAGTACTGGAAAAGTGTCTGCGTCATGCTGGCGTCTCTTAGCCACTAGCCTATCGAGGGGGAAGAGTTCTACCAATGGAACGGCAGGGCCAAAACTCGCGCCAGTTTGTACCGGTACGTTATAGGGTAAAAGTGTCGCCGCGGTCCGGGATGATGACCTTAAGGTTGTAGCGCTCCCCGATGGCGAGGGCTAGGGCCTGTTGCTGCATATATTCTCCGTGCACCAGGAAAACGTGTTTTACCGCGCGGGTGAGCGGCTCCATCCAGGCGAGAAGTTCCTGCTGATCGGCGTGGCCGCTTAGCTCATTGATTTTGAGCACCTCGGCGCGGACGCGCACGGGTTCGCCGAAGATGTTGACTTCCTTCTGGCCGTCGAGCAGCTTGCGACCGAGCGTGTTTTCGGCCTGAAACCCGGTGATTAGGACGGTATTGCGGGGATCGCCGACGTTGTTGCGCAGGTGGTGGAGCACGCGCCCGGCTTCGGCCATGCCGGAAGCGGAGATAATGATGCAAGGGACGCGGACATCGTTGAGTGCCTTGGATTCTTCCACATCGCGGATATAGCGGAGGCGGCGGAAGCCGAATGGGTCGCTGCCGCCATCGAGGAAGACGTTGGTTTCAATGTCGTAGCACTCGGTGTGGGCGCGAAACGCTTCCGTGACGTTAACCGCGAGGGGGCTGTCGACAAAGACGGGAATCTCGTTGATTTTTCCTTCACGGATCAGCTCGTGGATCATAAGCACGAGTTGTTGCGTGCGCCCAACGGCGAAGGCGGGCGCGATAATTTTGCCGCCGCGACTGGCGGTCGAATTTATGACGCTGGCGAGCTTATCCTTGGCGTGGAGCAGCGGCAGGTGAACGCGATCGCCGTAGGTGCTTTCCATGATGAGGATGTCGGCCTCGCAGGCGCGTTCGGGGTCGCGGATGATGGGAAGACTTTTGCGGCCGATATCGCCGGAAAAAAGCAGTCGTCTGCCTTCGAGTTCGATTTCGAGAAACGTGGAGCCGAGCATGTGCCCCGCTTCGTGCGTGGTGGAGAAAACGCCTGGGAGCACTTCGTTTCGGGCATGCATTTCGACGGCGCGGAATTGACTCAGGGCGGCTTTGGCGTCGTTGACGGTATAGAGGGGTTCGATGGGAGCCGTGGGCGGTTCTTCGATGACGCGACGGCGGCGCGAGGAGCGGCGGTTAAGGAATTCGGCGTCTTTCTCCTGAATGAAGGCGGAATCGAGCAGCATGGAGGCGCAAAGGTCAACGGTGGCGTGGGTAGTGAAGATGGGGCCGCGGAAGCCGTTGGAGGTAAGGTTGGGCAGGTTGCCGGAGTGGTCGATGTGGGCGTGGGAGAGGAGTACGGCGTTGACTTCGGAGGGAGGAAAGGGAAAATGTTTGTTGCGGACGGCCGCTTCCGAGCGGCGGCCCTGATACATGCCGCAATCGAGAAGCAGGCGGCGGTCGCCGGTTTGGATTTCGTGCATGGAGCCGGTGACGGTTCGCGCGGCGCCCCGAAACGTAATTTGCATAATCTAATCAGCCTATCTTGTTATCCTGAGTTTCGCTTCGCATGTGGAAAGCTCCGATTACTTTAGTCGCGTTACTGCCATCGATGTGGATGTTATGGCAGGCGGGCGGATTGCCGCATCTGGGTTATTTCCACGACGACGGGCTATACGCCGGTACGGCGGCGGCGTTGGCGGATGGGCGGGGACCGCGGGTGGAGAGCTTGCCGGGGGAACCGTGGCAGGTGAAGTACCCGCCATTGTTTCCTTTGTATTTGGCGTTGGGCGTGAAGTGGGAGTTGGTCCTGCTGTTTCTGGTTTGGTTGCCATTGCCGGCGCTGATGTATCAGGTCTGGCGGTGGCGCGGGGACATGTTGCTGGTATTTCTGTTGGGGTGGAATGTTTTCGCGGTGGTCTTCTCCGGGACCGCTCTGTCGGAAGTGTTTGCGACGGTGTTGGTGGTCGCGTCTATCCGGCATTTAGAGCGAGGCCGGACCCGCACGGCCGCGGTTTACGCGGGGCTGACGTATCTGGCGCGGACGGCGCTGATTGCGCTGCCGGCCGGTGCACTACTGTGGCTGTTGACAAAAAAACGGTGGCGGGAGGCGGGCGTGTTCGCGGCCATTTTTGCGCCGTTTTTCGTCGGTTGGAGCGCGTTTGTCGCGACGCATACGACGCCTGGAGTGAAGGGCGGCGCGGTGTACTATCTCTCCTATTCGCAATTCTTCCGGGAGAACATGGACTGGGGAATATTGCCGACCGTGCTATCGATCAACGCGCAGGAATTGGTTGGGAGTCTGGGCGGAATCCTGTTCTTCAATACCGGCGATTCCTTTTGGGAATTGAACTTTGCGCGGCTGGTGTTGTTCGCGGCGGTGGCGGGACTGGTACGGCAGTTCAGGCGCGATGGGCCGGCGCCGTACACGCTGATGGCGCTGCCGTATCTGGCGCTGCTGGTGGCTTGGAATTTCGTGCCGAACGCACGGTTTGTATTTCCGCTGTTTCCGCTGCTGTTGGACGGGTTGTTGACGGAATTGCGGCATTTCCGGGACATGCTGAAAGTGACGTGGACGACACAGCGCGCGGCGACGGTCGTGATTGGCGCTCTGGTGGCGGCGGGCGCTGGGTGGACAATTCAGCGCAATGCGATTGCCGTGTGGAAATATTCGCCATCAATCCCATTGAACTATCGCGCGATGGCGCCCGACCGGGAGTTGGCGTACGCGTGGATTCGCGCCAACACGCCGGCGGACGCGAACTTCCTGGTCTATGAAGATCCGGCGCTGCGGCGCCATACCGGACGGCACGGGATCGGCATTCACTGCCCGACGCGGCTGTTTTATACGAACGATATGAAGGGCATACTTGCCTATCATGAGGCCCTGATAACTAATATGCGGGACGAGAACTTACAATATCTCCTGATTGGCCCGAATGACTTGGCGCAGGACATTCAGGCGGCTGATCGCGAGAAGATTTTGGATAATTGGAAGACGCGGGACGACTTGGAGACGGTTTATCAGAACGATCGTTTTCGTGTCCGGCGTCTGCGACCGGTACAATCGGGAACGTGAACGGATTGCAACGGTTGGTCGCGGCGGCCATATGCCTGGGGCCGCTTTGGGCGGAGAAGAAGCCAGTGACGCTGGAGGTCGCGGCGTCCATGCGTCCGCCGGACCTGGTGCAAGCGACTTGGGCGCCGGATGGCGCGCGCTTCCTATACACGGAGGCGAGGAAGCTAAAGGTGCATGAGTGCTCGCGGCTGGAGTCGCGGGTGTTGGTGTCGTTGGCGGCGTTGGAAAGCAAGGCGAAATCCGCCAAGGGAGCGGGGGCCTTCCAGTGGCAAAATCGCCGGGTGGAGCGGGCGCGCCCTCAGTGGTCGGGAGACGGTAAGAGCGTATTGATGGCGGCGGCCGGGGACCTGTTTCTGGTGGACGTTGCGACGGGCGACTTCCGCCAATTGACGGCCACGCCGGAGCCGGAGGAAGAGGCGCAGTTGTCGCCGGATGGCGCACAGGTGGGCTACCGGTCGAACAACGACTTGTACGTGCTAGCGGTCGATGGCGGGAAGATTCGCCGCTTGACGCAGGACGGGAGCGCGACGATTTGGAATGGCCGGTTGGATTGGGTATATCCGGAGGAGTTACAGATTTCGCGTGCATGGTGGTGGTCGCCGGATAGCCGGGAGATTGCGTATTTGCAGTTCGATGTGAGCCCGGAGATGATCCATCCGCATGTCGACGCGGGGCCGGTGCAGCCGCTAGCGGAGCCGCAGCGGTTTCCGAAAGCCGGTACGCCGAACGCGAACGTTCGGCTGGGAGTGGCGGCGGTGCGCGGGGGACGAACGCGTTGGATGGACGTTGGGCCGACGGTGGACAAGCTGATTGCGCGGGTGCAGTGGATGCCTGGTGGGAAAGAAATCGCGGTGCAGCGATTGAGCCGGGTGCAGGATCATCTGGAGTTGTTGGCGTTTAACGCCTCGACGGGGAGGGCGCGGCTATTGTTGGAGGAACGGGACGCGGCGTGGGTGAATCTGCACAATATCCTGCACTTTTTCGCCGATGGGCGATTCCTGTGGGCGAGCGAACGGGACGGCTTCCGGCATCTGTATCTGTATGGGACGGGGGAGCCGAAGCAGTTGACGCACGGGGAATGGGAAGTGGTGGAAGTGAATGGCGTCGATACGCAGCGCGGGCACGTGTGGGCGACGACGACCAAGGACAGCTCGCTTGAGCGGCAACTATATCGCGTGGACCTGGCCTCCGGTGAGATGGAGAAGCGGACCGCGGAGGCGGGTTCGCACACGGTTTCGATGTCGCCGAATGCGGCTTACTACTTGGACTCGTGGCAAAGCCATAAATCGCCGCCGCGCCAGACGCTGATCGACAATGCCGGGAAGGAACTGGCGGTGCTGAAGGAGACTCCGGTGGACTACGAGCTGCTACCGGTTGAAAATTTGACGTTCCGAGGCAAGGACGGGACGCTCTTTCACGGGCAGACGATCAAACCCAAGTCGTTTGACCCGGCGCGGCGGTATCCGGCGATCGTGATGGTTTATGGGGGACCGCACACGCAAACGGTGCGCGATTCCTGGGCGGGGCCGAATTGGGAACAGGCGCTGGCGCAGCGCGGCTATGTAATTTGGCGGATGGACAATCGCGGTTCGAACTATCGAGGCCATGCGTTTGAGAAAGTGGTTCACAGGCAGTTCGGCAAGCTGGAGTTGGCCGACCAGTTGGAGGGTTTGGACTATTTGCTGAAGCAGGGCTTTGTTGACGCCCAGCGGGTGGGAATATATGGCTGGAGCTATGGCGGATACATGACGCTCTACGCGCTAACTCACACGGGGAAGACCTTCACCGCCGGTGTAGCAGGCGCGCCGGTTACCGACTGGCGCCACTACGACACGATTTATACCGAACGTTATATGGGCCTCCCAGCGCGCAACGAAGATGGCTACAAGGCGAGCAGCCCCGTCCACGCAGCGGCGCAACTGGAGGGAAAATTGATGCTGGTCCACAACTTTCAGGACGATAACGTCCTATTCCGGAACTCTCAGCACATGATGGAAGCGCTTCAGCGGGCGGGAAAGCAATTTGAAATGATGTTCTACCCGCTAAAGAGCCACGGCGTGACGGGGCCGCTGCGGCTGCACATGCTGCAGACGATTACTGGCTTCTTCGACCGGAACCTTGGCGATAAAGGTCGCTGATCGTAGAAAGGGCGCCCCTTACGAAGCGCCCTTTCCACTTTCGGCTGCGGGAGAATTCTTTAGTTGCCTCGGCTGCCGGAACCGCCGCCGCGAGCCGTGCCCACATCGGCCCCGCGAGCGGCTGGGGCCGCCGGGGCCGATGCCGCGGGAGAGCCGCCGCCAGCGGAAGGCATCGACACCGCGCCAGCCGAGCGAGACTGCGTGGTGTAGTAACCATTATCGGAATTCCAGCTCCGGTTGGAACCGCCGCCGCCATAGCCGGCGTTCACCGACGGCGCGGTTGGCTGCACGAAGGATTGATAGTAGCGTTGCACGCGGCTAGGGCTGTAGTAGAAGTAGCCGAAGGGGCTGCGGAACATCCCATTTCCCATGGGCAAGTACGTCATCATCCCGTAGTAAGGATTGTAGAACCATCCGCCGCCGGTGGGATACATCGACGACCCATGATTCTGACGCGCCATGTTGGCCGATGCAATGTTGGCCATGGCGATGTACTCAGCGCGGCGGTTAGCCCAGCGATAGAGCGGGTCACCGGCCTTGGCATCGAACTTTGCCACTAGATTGCCGGCGCCGAACTGCATTTCGCGGCCTTCCTTCAGGATCTGCGGCGTGCCGCCCGCCATCACTTGCGCTTCGCCTTTGTACACGCGAATGCCACTTGCAACGTCCATCCGCACCAAGCCCATCTTCGTAAACGTCACCGCAGCGTCCTTTACGAGCATGGTCACCGCGTTGTCCTTCGAGACTTCGGCGACTTCGACTAGCGCCACGCCTCTTGTGAGTTCGAGACGAGTGTCGGAAAGCCGGGTGGAGATCATCTTAATTGCGCTGTTTTCGCCAAGCCGCAAGAACACGCCAGGATTCAGGAGAATCTCGACGCGGCCTTCGCCCGTCGACAGTTCCTGACCGTCCTTCAACTCCGTGTACCGCCCGCCGGTCTTCATCTCCACTGGCGCGGCGGCAGCGCCGGAACCGATGGTGACCTCGCCTTCGGTATAGTGAACAACGCCCGCTTTCGCCGAAATTACGGACTGGCCGAAAGCGCCGACCGCGCCGAGAACGGCGGTAAGCGTAACGCAGATAACGACTTTTGTTATTCTCATGGGCTTCCCTTCTGGATCCACGCGTCTACCCGTAGCGATAGACGTTTGAGCCAAGATTACGGTTTCATGACATTTAATGCAAGCTTTGTAACACAATACTTCTGCAAATTATTGGCTCCACCAAGGAGCAATCGGGAGTATTCTTAAGCGCAGAGTGCAGCAACTCCTTCTTCCGTGCGACTGTCGCCCGTCGTTATTCGGCTCCGACTAGCCCTGCCCTTCCTTTCGGCAGCGCGTTCGCATTTCTTTACCCCCGAACTTCAAGGAGCCTTTATTATATGCTGCCCAGCATACGAACGTCGTTGCCCGGCCCAAAAGCGGCCGCGCTGATTGCCCGAGACCACGCGGTGCTTTCCCCTTCCTATACGCGGGATTACCCGCTGGTGGTCGAATCGGCGTCGGGCGCGGTTGTCGTCGATGTGGACGGCAACCGGTTTCTCGACATGAATGCCGGGATCGCCGTGGTCGCCACGGGCCACTGCCACCCAAGAGTGGTGGCGGCGGTCCAGAAGCAAGCCGAGAAGCTGATCCACATGAGCGGCACCGATTTCTACTACGAGAACATGGTGCAATTGGCCGAGAAGCTGGCGGCGCTGGCCCCTGGCGATACGCCGCGCCGCGTTTTTTTTGGCAATTCCGGCGCGGAGGCGATGGAAGCCGCGATGAAACTGGCCAAATATCAAACCGGCCGCCATAAGTTTATAGCTTTTTTCGGAGCTTTTCACGGACGAACCCAGGGCGCATTGTCGCTGACCGGGTCGAAGACGGTGCAGCGCAAGGGGTTCGGGCCGTTGGTCCCAGGAGTGACGCATATCCCCTACGCCAACTGTTATCGCTGCGCGTACGGGCAAACCGTCGACACATGCCATGTGGAATGCGTCCAGGTGTTGGAGCGGCAACTCTTCAAAACCATCCTGCCGGCCGAAGAGGTAGCGGCCATCGTCGTGGAACCAGTGCAGGGGGAGGGCGGCTACTTGGTGCCGCCAAAGAAGTTTTTCGACGAACTGACCGCCGTGGCGCGCCGACACGGCATCCTGTTAATCGCCGACGAGGTGCAAAGCGGCATGGGACGAACGGGCCGGGTCTTCGCGAGCGAACATTTTGGGTTCGTTCCGGATATTTTGGCGACCGCCAAGGGGATCGCGAGCGGCTTGCCCTTGTGCGCGACCATTGCCCGGGCCGATCTAATGACTTGGCCGCCCGGCGCGCACGCTTCCACTTTTGGCGGCAACCCGGTGGCGATCGCGGCGGCGTTGGTAACCATCCAACTGCTGGAAGAAGAGTTGCTCGAAAACGCTTCCCGCGTGGGCGGAGGGATGCTGGAGCGGCTTCGCACATGGCCGGCACGGTACCCATGCGTCGGCGACGTGCGCGGAATGGGGCTTATGATCGGCATTGAATTTGTGAAGGATCCGGCAACGCGGGCGCCCAACCCGGAACTGCGTAACGCTTTGGTACAGCGGATGTTTCAGAAGGGAGTGCTGGTGTTGGGCGCAGGAGCGAATACCATTCGCCTCTGCCCGCCGCTGATACTCAACGCGGAACAGGCGTCGTTCGGGCTGGATGCGTTGGAAGCCGCCATTGCCGAGTTACACTAGACCGCAGTGCCCGAGAAGATTCTTGACGTCGGATGCGGCATAAAGAAGTACCCTGGGGCGGTCGGTATCGACCGCTTGCCCGGCACCGCCGCCGATATTGTCTGGGATCTGGACCAGTTCCCGTGGCCGCTGGAAAGCGGTTCGTTTGGTCGGGTTCGCGTAATTCACGTCATTGAGCACGTTAACGACGTACTGCGCACAATGGAAGAGATTCACCGGATTCTGCGGCCGGGCGGACGCGTGGTGCTGGAGACGCCGCACTATACCGATTTCAGCTCCTGGTGCGACCCCTCCCACCGCTGGCACCTGAATTCCTACTCATTCCGCTACTTCGGGGACGATAACGCCGGCTTTGGGTACTACTCCGCCGTGCGCTTTCGCGAAGTGCGAATTCATTTGCGCCTGCTGGCGCTATGGCGTTATCTGGGCTTCGAAACGCTCGTGAATGTCTGGCCGCGGTTCCGGCTCTTCTGGGAGCACTATCTCTGCTTTGTCGTGCGCGGGAAAGTCATCACTTTCGAATACGAAAAGTTAGAGTAGATAGAAGCCGCTTTCCACCGTGTCGTCTTTAATGCGATTCCAGACGACGCGGGCGGTGTATTGAGTGGAGCCGGATTCGATTTGCAACATCAGCCCGCTGGTTAACGCGGGATACATGTGCTCAACGCGCATGCCGTGCTCGCTAACATCCAGGATGCGCCCCCGAATGGACAGCGCCTGAGGCCCGCCGATTAGCAAATGGACTTCGCCCGTCGCATTGAATCGCTGTTCGCCGCGGCGTTCATCGCTTTCGATAACGGCGGATTTCGCTTCAGATTCGGTCATGCGAACTCCAATCCGGCTTCGGCCTCCACCATCGAGTCGGTGCTCTCCGCGTCGTATTGTTTCAGCTTTCGGCTCAATGTCCGGCGCGAAATGCCTAGCAAGTTCGCCGCCCGCTCCTGATGCCCTCCGGTGTGCCCGAGCACCTGGAGAATCAGCCGTTTTTCCATGTCTTGGAGCATGGCGCCGGGTGAGGAGTCGCCGCCGTCGGGCTGTTCCGAATTGACCGCCTGGAACAGGCGCTTCAAATCGTTATCCTGCTCCGGCAGACAAGCGTAATGATCCTGCAGCCGTTCGGGCAGGTCCAACGTACGAACCGACTGCCCGCGCGCCGTGACGGAGCACATATTCGTTACATTCCGCAGTTCCCGAATGTTGCCGGGCCACGGGTAGGATTCCAGGGTTCGTTTGGCGTCTTCGGTGATTTCCAGGCCCTCTCGCGTCGTCTCGAGAAAATGCTGCGCCAACGGCACAATGTCTTCAATCCGATCTCGCAGCGGCGGCACAACGACACGAAATTGCGTTAACCGATGGAAGAGATCCGCGCGGAAGCGTCCAGCGGCGACGCTGTCCTCCAGCTTCTGGTTGGTCGCGGCCACCAGCCGCACATTCGGCCGGACGGCCGTGGTTCCTCCAAGCCGGAAATACGGATAGCCGTCGAGAAACCGGACCAGTCTGGCCTGAACACCCATTTCGAGGTCGCCAATCTCATCCAGGAACAGCGTTCCGCCATCCGCCAGTTCGAACATTCCCGGCCGCGGAGAACTCCCCTCCTCGCCGCCAAACAACTCGGCCTCCAGCAGTGCGTCGGGAAGCGCCGCACAACTTAGGTTCACCCAGGGACCGTCATGACGCTGGGAAAAACAGTGCAATGCCCGGGCGACAACCTCCTTACCCGCGCCGCTCTCCCCTTCCACCAGCACCGTGGCCTCCGACTGGGCGATCAACTGGACTGTATTCAGAAGGTTGCGCATGGGCCGGCTGACAGCCACCACCGACATTCCCAGAAAACTATGGGTGATTCCTCGCATTTACGCCTGAATGGATCCTGCCTTAATCGTCCTCCAAACCGGTGTTTGTTTCCAGGTGTGTCTTCCCTGGGCTAAACGGGAAAAATACCTTAGCTTTACGCCAAAACACCTTCCTCCACTCTAGCCAAGACGTACGGACCTTCGGGAATCACCGCGATCCGCGCTCCTTCGCCCAGCCCGGAAAGCGTTGCCGCCACCGCGTCATTCACATTGGCGAAAGTCCGGCCCCACAGCTTGTTCTGGTAACGCGCTTCCAGTCCTGGCACGTGGAACAGCAGTTCCTTATCCCGGCAAACGAGCGCGAGCTTTTCCAATTGCCACTGATCGACGACGACGGGATTTTCCGCCACATGATCCAGAAACGCCTGCGGCGTGGGGAATCGTTCCAGCATCTCGCAAAACTCCGGCGCGCCGGCGCCTTCGGTACAAGCGGAAATCACCAGAATCCGGCCGCCAGGCTTAACGATATGGCTAGCCGCCGTGATGCCCTTCACGGTCTGATAAAACGTCAGATCGAGCGGGTAGCCGGCCGAAGTCGTGATCACGGCGTCGACTGGCTCGTCAATCTTTTCCAGCATCACCTTCCCGACAAACTCCATCCCGCGGCGGTGCGCCTGTTCCGGGTGGCCGGCAAACACACGCGCGATTTTGCGGTCGCGTGTCAACGATACGTCGACCAGAAAATCGTGCCGCGCCATCCGCGAAATTTCAATCAATTCGCGGTGCAGCGGGTTGTCGTCCACCGATCCTTCCACCGCCCGCCGGTCGCGCATGAACTTCGGGCTATGTAAAACCTTGATCGTCTCCTGCGCTGCCAACCCTGGGGCGACCAACTTCCGCCCGCCGGAAAAGCCCAGCATCAGGTGCGGCTCTATAAAGCCGAGGGTGATATGCAGATCGGCGGCAATGAAGCGCTCATCGATATGCACCGGCGTGCCCGTGGACGTGTCGCCAAGATAGCGGTGCTCGCTTAGGACCTTGGCGTGATGGTTCACCACGCGAATATTCCCGTACAAGTCCGGCCCGATGATCTCCCGGATCTCGTCGTCCGTCGCCGGCCGGTGCAGGCCGGTGGCAATCAGGACGGTGACGTTTTCGCGCGCGATTCCGCCCTGTTCCAGCCGCTTTAGGAGCGGTGGCAATACGAGGCGGTTGGGCGCGGGCCGCGTAATGTCGCATACCGAAATGGCCGCTGAGTTCTTGCCCCGCGCCAAATCGGCCAGCGGCGCGGGGCCGATCGGCGCGTCCATGGCCGCCTCCAAAGCCGCGATCCCGTCCTCCAGCGGCACCGCCGACCGCGCCTCCAAAAATTGATACCGGAGCCCGTCCGGCAACTCCACTTCCAGACCTGTTTTCCCAAAAGCCATTTCAATACGCATCTTCTGCAACGTATCATGTTTTCCGGCTGAAACGTTTCCGCGGAATATTTCACAAACTCTTGAGCATCTATTTATGTGTCTGGCGCGTTATAGAAGTGAGGGGTTTGGACGATGAGCCTACCAATGATAGTTCCGAGTTCAGGGCTGGCCGCTACCGCGGTTATCGCGGGTTTATATATTTTCAGCCTGTTCCTGACTTCATTGACGTCTCGTCCGCCCGCGGTCGAAAGCCAGGACGTCCAGAATTAATCACGCCCGTCGATTGGCAGATGAATTGCTCTTACGTTCGTGGAGGATCTTATGGCGGTCGGTGCTATTATTGCCGCGTTTCTCATCCTGGGCTTGTTTCTCAGCATGCTGACTTCATCGCCGCGTCCGGTTCCCGCCAAGCGGGAAAAGTCCTCTTCCGACACACTGGCGTAGCGGTTCCGGCCACGGTGTCGCGCGCCTCGGCGCTACAATAAGCCCATGTCTGGGCTCTCGCGTACGGTTCTTCCGATTCTATTGGCCTTCATCCCGCTGGCGGCTCAGAATCCCGAATTCGACATATGGATTTCGGGAGGACGGATATTGGACGGCAGCGGCAATCCTTGGTTCATCGGAGATCTTGGCATTAGGGGCGACACGATTGTTTATGCCGGCCCGTCGCGAGTGGCGACGGCGCGTCAACGGCTCGACGCCCGTGGCAAAACGGTCACACCTGGGTTCATAGATACCCACAGCCATGGGCGGCGCGGAGTCTTCGAAGTCCCGAGCGCGGAGAACCAGATTCGCCAGGGAGTGACGACGATTATCGAAGGGCCGGATGGGTCTTCGCCGCTTCCCATCGGGGAATATCTCTCGCGCTTTTCCAAGGTGCCGGCTACCACGAACTTCGGGCTTATGGTGGGGCAGGGAACGGTGCGCGAACGGGTGATAGGCCTACAGGACCGCAAGGCCACGCCGGAAGAAATCGAAAAAATGCGCGGCTTGGTCCGGCAAGCTATGCGCGACGGCGCGTTCGGTCTTTCAACCGGTTTGTTTTATCTGCCGGGCGCTTTTACGCCGACCGAAGAGGTGATTGAACTCGCTAAAGTCGCGGGTGAAATGGGCGGCATTTACACGTCGCACATGCGGGACGAAGCGGCGAAGATTGTCGACTCGGTGAAGGAATTAATACGCATCGGCGAGGAAGGCCATATCCCGGCCCAGATCACGCACCACAAAGCGATTGGCGGCAAGAATTGGGGCAAGTCCGTGGAGACGATCCAGCTTGTGGAAGACGCGCGGCGGCGCGGCGTGGACGTTACTATCGACCAGTATCCGTACACGGCCTCCTCTACAGGCCTCGCGGCGTTGGTGCCGAAGTGGGCGCTTGAAGGCGGGCAGAAGTCGTTCAAGGAACGGGCCGGCTCGCCGGAAGCGCGGGTGCGGATGCGCATCGATATCGTGTGGAATTTGAAGGAGGACCGCGGCTCCGGCGACCTGAAGAATGTGGTGTTCGCCAATTGCGCCGCGGACGCGTCGCTGGCGGGTAAGAATCTGCGGGACGTGACCGGGTCGGACGATTTCGAAAAGGCGGCCGAGCATGTCATCCGCCTCCAGGAGCAGGGCGGCTGCTCATGTATTTACCACTCTATTTCAGAAGCGGACGTCGAACGTATCATGCGCTATCCGGGGACGATGATCGCCTCCGACGGCGGCATCCCGGTATTCGGCCAGGACGTGCCGCATCCGCGCAACTACGGGACGTTCGCCCGCGTGCTGGGGCGCTATGTGCGGGAGCGAAAAGTGCTGACGCTGGAGGACGCCGTGCGCCGCATGACCAGCCTTCCGGCTATGCGTTTTCGCATTCCCGATCGAGGGCTATTGCGTCCGGGGATGAAGGCCGATGTGGCGGTATTCGACGCCGGCACGGTCATCGACAAAGCCGAATTCGGCCAGCCGCATCAGTATGCGGAAGGGTTTTCCCATGTGCTGGTGAACGGGACGCCGGTGCTGGTGGACGGGCGGATGCTACCGGCGCGTCCTGGCCGGGCGCTGTACGGGCCGGGATACGTGAAATAGATGCCGGCGGCGTGTCAAATCCGCCCCGCTTTGCCGGAGGAGATGGATCTGGTTCGGGAGCTTTTTCGCGAGTATCAAATCTGGTTGGGCATCGATCTTTGCTTCCAGAGTTTTGAAGAGGAGTTGGCCTCGCTTCCCGGCCGGTACGCGCCGCCCCAGGGAGCGATTTTGTTCGCGGAAAGCGCGGATGGCGTTATCGACGGTGTGGTCGCGATGCGCGCGTTGGATCCATTCACCGCCGAGATGAAGCGACTCTACGTGCGGCCGGCGCGGCAGGGCGCGGGGCTTGGCCGGGCGCTGGCGGAGGCGGTCATCGATTCGGCGCGCTATCGCGGCTATTCGCGGCTGCGGCTGGATACCCTGCCTATGATGGGTTCGGCCATTGCGTTGTATCGCAAGTTGGGATTCGTGGATATTCCGGCGTATACGTTGAATCCGATTGAAGGGGCGCTGTTTCTGGAGCTGGTTCTTTAGCGGCTCCGCCCCGTGTCCCGATACTTCTTCAACAACTCGGTAAGCCGTGCCACAATCGGCGGATTGGCGTGATAGACGTTGAGGTCTTCATGCGGATCTTCGCGGAGGTTATACAGTTCTCCGGCCGGTTCGCCGGGCCTGAGCACTATTCTGATCGGCTCCGTAAATCCGCCCGAACCGCGGCCCAGAATCAGCTTCCAATCGCCCTGGCGAATTGCAAAGATGCCATTGGCCGAATGATGCACCACCGCCTCGCGCACCGGCCCTTTTTGCCGGCCCTCCAGCACCGGCAGAATGCTCACACTGTCTTCACCCATCCCGTCCGTCATCCGAATGCCGTGCACATCGGCGATGGTGGCGAAGATGTCGGTCAGGCAAATGGTCCGATCGGAAACCGTGCCCGGCTTCACGCGTCCGGGCCATCGCACGATAAACGGAATGCGGTGCCCGGCCTCCTGAATATCGGCCTTCTGTCCGCGCCATCTCGCGTTGGCCAAATGCCCGGCGGCTTCGCGCGCGTCACGCTCTTCCCACGGCGCGCCGTTATCGGACGTCAGGATGACCAGGGTGTTCCGCGTCTTTCCGGCGCGTTCCAACGCCGCCAGAATTTCGCCGATCGACGCGTCCACCTGCTCTACGAAGTCGCCATACAACCCGGCCTTCGATTTGCCTTGGAACGGCTTCGACGGTACCCACGGAGTGTGCGGCGCCGGCAGCGGCACATAGGCGAAGAAGGGACCCTTTTCCTTCTCCACGAATGCGCAGGCCCGCTTCACGATCGATGGCACAACCTCTTCCATTTGAAACGACGGCGCCCGCGGTCCGCCGCGCCAAAATGGCCCGCGCTTCACCTCGCCGCTATCGCCGATAGTCGATGTCGGCGGCTCCACCGCCCGATGGTTCTCAATGAAGACATAGGGCGGCATATCGAGCGATGCCGGGATGCCGAAATACTCGTCGAACCCGAATTCATTCGGCGACGGACGGAACTCCTGGGCATAGTCGACCTTGGGTTCGTTCCCCAGCCCCAAGTGCCACTTTCCAAAGCCGCCCGTACGATAATTCTTGGTTCGTTTGAGCAGCGATACGATGGTATCCCGTCCCGGTTCAATCAGCGCCGGCGAATAGCCATTGCCAACGCCGCTTTTTAGTCGCGTCCGCCAGCAATAGCGGCCCGTCAGCACACCGTACCGCGTCGGCGTGCATACGGATGACGGCGAGTGGGCGTCGGTGAACCGCATGCCTTCGCGCGCCAGCTTATCCATGTGCGGCGTGGGGATTTTCGCCTGAGGATAGTAGGCGCCGACGTCGCCGTAGCCCAGGTCGTCACACAGGATCAGGACGAAATTCGGCGCGACCGGCGTCTGCGCGAGCAGTCCTCCGCCCAGCGCCAGGAAGGCTCTTCTATCGCAGTTCATTAGTGCTTTAGCATCGCGTAATGCTGACGGAGTAAATCCTTGCCATAGTCATTGCCATTCGGCGTGCGGATGACTACATGGACATGCTCCTTATTCGGCGACTGGTCTTTCATGATGGCGCGCAACCCCGCCGGCCTTTGATGGTCGAATTCAATCAGAATCACCGGGCTGTGAATGCGGTAGTAGAAAACGCTGTCGTCCTGGGTACCGCCAATCCAGGCGAACCAGGTGTTGTTCAAGTGCTTCTCCACTTCCGCCATCTTCACCTTGGCGTGGCCGTCGTCCATGTTGCCGACATATTTGGCAATTAATCCCACCAGCGCCTTCTTCTGTGGCGCCGTCATATCCGCCGCGCGCACGCCCGCGTAGTCCAGGACGACGTTGTCTTTGAAAGCCTCGCCCACATTGTTATTCGCCGTCTTCGACACTTCGATTACGGCCTTCTTCTTCTGGGCGTCATCGAGCGCGCGCACCAACGCCAAACCCATCCTCGGCTCTTCCTGCAGAATCGCGGTCCCTTTGTACTTACCCATCGTGGCGATCACCGGCTCCGAACCTAGAAACGTGGGCGTCATCACTACCTGGTCGCCCAGCACGAAGTAATTGACGATCAAGTGGTGCCCGTCAATCTGCCAGCCCCAGGGCTTATCGTTCGATGGCTCGCCCATCACCGTCATGTGGTAGCGCCATTCGCCGTACTCCACGAAATTGTTATTGTTCAACTCGCCCAACGTCTCATTCAGCTTCATAATGTCGCGCGAGAGCTTCAGTCCATCCGCGCTCAGCGACGCGCGCAACAAGCCAAATCCTAATTCCCGCTGCTTGTCGTTCATTTCCAGAAAACTAACACCCTGCCGGATATAGAAATGCTGGTTCATCCACTTACGCCACTCCGGGTCGTCCACCGGAAACTTTGTTTTCGTGCGCTGCTCCGCCGATAGTCCAGCCAGAAAAGCCGCCGCCGCCTTCCGCACCGGCTCGGTGGAAACGCCCGTGGAACGAACCGGGAACAAACCCGGCTCCACGGCGCCCTTCGCCGTCACCCCGCGGAATGGCTCGGCCAGCCCCGCCTTCTCCGATTCCACGCTCCTCAACCGGAAGCGCTCCTGAATATCCTGGGAAAACGCTACTAAAACCACCACGCCAAGCCATCCAATAAGCCGTTTCATGGCCCCTACTCTAACAGATAAAGTGGATTAACCACCATCATGCGGCGAACGCCATCGGCCGCGAACCGGGCCGCGTCGCATTAGGTAGCACGCCACAATCCTCGCCTAGTCCGACATGACCGGAAGCAGATGGAACAACAGCGGGCAAAAAAAGGCCGGGCTCCACTCCCTCTGTGTCACCACCATGCGCCGCGGCCGCGTTCGGCGTCCCGTCGTTGGCCGGAGCCAATCCCCGTCTCGGTCCCGGTTCTCCACTAACAATTTCCGCGTCAACGAATTGCCGCCGCTCTCGCGAACAGAACGGTAGATGTGGGCGGCGTCATCGTTCGAGGGCCGCGACCAAGGCTGAAAGCGGGCTCGTTGTTCCCTTCGTGTATGCAGATTGACGGGGCGGGAGGGGTTCTTATCAGGCAGACCGCAGAGACGCCTGTAGGCGAGCGCAATCCGGTCCCTCGGTCCGCTTGGGCCGCGAATGCTATGCTTTTCAATAAGCTCGCGGAAAGCGGACTAATTCGCGGGTGGGGATGAACGAGAGTTCATCAGTGTTTAGGATCCGCAACCGTCTTTTACGGATCAGGGTGGAAACTGTAATATTAAAGTGAGCTATGCAATATAACTACACCGTCTTGTACGAACAGATAGCGGAAGGCGGTTTCTTGGTGCATGTCCCGGCTATGCCCGAGATTGTCACTTATGGCCGCACCCGCGATGAAGCCCGGCGGATGGCCGAAGACGCCATTCGTTGCGTGCTTGAGAGCACGCGAAAAGCGGGTGAGCCGATTCCTGAGGACACCGAACCTGTAACCGAGCGCTTGGCCGTGACCTTGGCCTAGGAATTTCCGTCAAGTGGCGAAGCTGCCGATTCTAAGCCCCAAGGAAGTACTGCGCGTTCTACTGGGCGCGGGCTTCTACATTCATCACCAGACGGGCAGCCACGCACGGCTTTTCCATTCAACGCGACCGGACCGAGTCACGGTGCCGATTCATCCCGGCGACCTGCCCGCGTTCGTTTTGATGAGCATTATTCGCCAAGCGGGTCTGACGAAAGAGGAATTCATCGGTCTACTCGATCAATAGTACGAGGTAATTGACGATCAAATGTCGATGCCCTGAGTCCGCTACACCGACGGCTTGTCTCGTCTTTGCGCGGCGCTCCGCAGATAACCCATCCAGAAAAGCCGCCGCGCCAAGCTAACCAATTAGCCGTTTCAACGACCCTACTCTAACAGATAAAGCGGATTAACCACCATCATGCGGCGAACGTCATCGGCCGCGAACCCGGCCGCGCGCATCTGCTCGGCGTACATCGTCATCCCGTCCACCGGCGCCGGCGTATCGGGCTGCCCCAAATCGGAGGCCAGCACCGTTGACTCGATGCCCACGTCGCTTACGGCCTTCACGATCGTCCCCATCGGCACGCTGCCGCAGAGTGCCGTGGTCGAAACGAAGCAGCGCTCAAACATCACCCCGTACCCCGCCAAATCCTTCTGCAGCTCTATTGGATAAAACGTCGGTGCCCACTCCGGATGCGTCACCAACATGCGCCGCACGCCCTGCGCATACGCGTAGCGGATCAACGAGGCGCCCTCCGCCGGGCTTAGATGGCCGGTGCCCAGAATGGCATTCGAATGCGCCATCAGAATGACAATTTCCTTCACGTGCTGGCGCAACTCCCCGTGTGCGTCGAATACCGTCAATCCTCCGTGCTCCCCATCGTACAGCTTGTGGTTATGCGCGGATTTGGTCGGCATCCATACCTCGCGCGCGCCCAATTCCAACGCCACGCGCACGGCGGCGATGTTGAACCCGCCCACGCTGTCATTCAGCACGATGCCGCCATGCACGGCGATCTCCGGGACGATTTTCCGCACCAAGTGGGCGCGGTCCATCGTCGGCACCATGTGGTTCTTCAGCAGCAGCGCGCCGAACCCGCCGCGGGCCGCCTCCCGTGCCAGTTCAATATCGTCAAAGCGCCGCGGCACGACATCGGGCGCGCTGTGGACATGCAGGTCCGCCGCGCCGCGCAGATAATCAGGCAATCCGTTCATACGCTGTTACCCTCCAAGCCGCCCATGTGGCCGCCGCCAACACAATACACCGTGAGTCACCCGCCGCGCGGGACCCGTGGATAACCGCTCCAGACACCGGGAGCGTCATGTTTCCAGATACGGCAGCCGGCTATTTCTTGAACTTGGCGTAGACGGCGCGAATGGACGGGATGTTGCGCGCCTTGTCCGCGCCCCACGGCGCGTAAGGGGTCAGATCGAGGGACTCGGCGAGTTGGTCCGCGCTTTCACCCCGGGCGATTCCGCCGCGAACGCCGGCAATCATGGCCGCCAGATAGGCGCGCTGTCCCGCGAGCGCCGGTTTGCCGCCCAAAGCTCCGTGGCCGGGAACCACTTGAACGGGTTCGTACAAAGACAAGGCGTCGAGCGCGCGCACCCAGTTGTCGGGGTCGGCATCGGGATCGGCGACATTGTTTCCGGGCCGCTGGTTCACGCAAAGGTCGCCGGTAAATAGGATGCGCTCCTTCGGGAGCCACGCCACGGCGTCTCCGATCGTGTGCCCGGGACCCACTTTAATCAATTCCACGCGATGCGTTCCGTCGTCAAAAACGAGCTTGTCCGGAAAACCGATCTGCGGGTGCTCCAGCTTCTCGTTCTTGTAGTCGGCGGCGGATCGCTCCCAAGCGCCCGGATTCTTCCGCCTGGATTCGGCGATGCAATCGGCGGAACAGACGATGGTGGCGCCGGCGTCGACGAATACTCCATTCCCGTGCGCGTGGTCGCCGTGATAGTGGGTGTCGAAGACGAACTTGATGGGCTTGCTCGTGGTTGCGCGGATGTCTTCGAGAATGGCTCGCGCGCCCCACGGATAATTCGCGTCGATGACCAGTACGTAGTCGCGGAACACCACCCACCCGGCATTCGCGATGATGCGTTTGGCCGGCTCGGCCGCACGCCAATAGACGTCCGGAGCGAGTCGCTGCGTCAGGCTGGATTGGCTCGTTCCCTTCCGCTGAAACGCCAGCGGAATCAGCACGAGGAAGGTCCAGAAAAACGCCGCGCGCCGCATAGAGCCTCAGCCTACCACAGTTGCCAAAGGGTGGCGGAATCCGGCTTTGGGACGCGCGGGCTTATTAATTTTTGGCCTCGGCGGCGCCAGACTGCGCCAGCGAAAGAGGTTGTGAATCAGCGGGTCGAAGCGACCAGCGAGACCGGATTCCTCGCGGGTTCCTAGAAGTCTATTCAAGCGCCCGCGGTCGCGGCTATATTCTGGTGCGTCATCGCGGGGCTCACTCGATTCCGGGTCGTGGGTCAGTTTGAAATCAGCAGGCCCCTCTCACGGCAGAAAACTTTAGCGTGGCCCTTGCAGAAAAATCTACGCTGTGGCCATTCACGTGGCTTTCGGTCACCGCTGAATTCAAACAGAAACTCAATGGGGTTTTTGCAGCCCTTTTGTTCGCACGTGGCTAAGGATGGCGCTTTGGTATCTGCCAAGCTTCTTACCACAACGAAATCCTTCGCTGAGACTAGATCCGCGTCATGAATGTCGGCATAAGATGCAGCACTACTTATCTTGGTGGTGTCAGGCGTGCGGTCGCTTAACTCGAACCCCAGGAACTTATCCCAGGTTTCGATGCGACCGTGCCAACGGCCATCGTCCAAGCATAGGAAAACCGCTCGCGTCTCCAAAATAGCTACTCGGGTTTCGTTAGAATCCATAGTGAGGTATAGTGAAATTCTATCATGCCTAACCGGTGAAGCAAACGCGACACGAATACGCTTCATTTCGATATCTTCCAGCACGCCCGCGGCGAGAAGCCCGTTGAAAAGACCCGGCGCAGTTGCGCTGGGTCGTAGAGGCGGATTGAGGGGCGGACTGGCCAGGGCGGAGAAATTATCGAACCAGGAGCCGTCGGCTAAAATTTCGCGAGCGGCTGCGCTTGCCCGGTAGGTAAAGCCGTAGGTCCCTCGCTCTCTCCTGAATACGCAGAAATTGCAAGCTGAGCGAAAGAGATAGGGAGGTCTTTCTGCTTGACCTTATCCGTAACGTATTTGGCAAATTTCCTTGCCCTATGTAAACCTCTCTGAACCACCGTCTGAATTCCCCCGAAGCCGAATCAGGATAGCACTATGAGTCCCTGCGGATTGGACATCGCCTGCGGGAAGTATAGCGGATAGTTGTGCCTGAATTGGGTTCTGCCACCATAAGTGGCGTCAAATGCGTTTAAGGTCCAAATGGGTGCCCCACACTTTCCCAACGCTGATGTCAGGGACAAATTTGCTATCGAGATGAAGGCCAGCCTGCCCTAGTGTAACGATCATATCCGCCATTTCTTTGAAAATTCCGAAGTATTCTTTGTGGACGGAGTTGTAAGTAAGAGAGACGCGATCATGGAATTGCCGCCACGCATCCGGCGTGGGCTTCGCGTCCGATGGGGATATCTCGTGACCGATGGATACGGCAGCGCAAGCATGGTGAAGTTCACCTGCGCCGGAAAGTACCTACCGCAATTTGGAATGCACGGACCGCGACAATCAGAGAGTCCAGGTCTTCGACTCAAAGGCAGTCCGCTCACGCGCTGTCACTCTCCAGGCCGCCCATGTGGCCACCGCCGCCGCCGCCGGCACCGTTAGAAATGGAATCGCATAACTTCCCGTTGAGGCCGTTACCGCGCCAACGCCCGTCATCGCGAGCGCGCCGAATAGAGACCCGCTTCCACCCAGTAACCCCGCCGCCGTCGACAAGTGCCGCTCGCTCACTTCCTGGGCCAGCGTCAGATAGATCGAGATCCACAGCCCACACGCAAAGTTGCAGACAATCAACGCCCCAATCATCACCGCCAGTTCGGGCCGTTGCGCCAGCAGGAGCGCCGGCGACAGCAACAACGTAGCCACCGCGCAGACCGCCCTTCTCGCCGCCGGTAGCGAAACTCCGCGTTTCTTCAAATACAACACAATTACACCGCAAAAAAGATATCCCAAATCAAGGCCCAGGAAAACCGCCGTCAGTATCTTCGCCAATGTCGCCGCGTCGCGTATGCCGTAGGACTGCGCCAGGAAACTCGGCGTCCAGTTCAAAAAGAAGTAGAGGCATGGATTGATTAGCGACGTAATCACAAATAACAACCAAAACGCACGCAGCCGGAAAATCTCGCCCCACGCTGTCCGCGGCGTAACCCCGCGGGCGCTCGCCTCTCCAAAATGAATACGCGCGCTAACCGGTACCCATAACGCAAACCAAAACAAACCCAGCGAGCCCACCGCCACAAACGCCGTACGCCAGCCCTGCCACGCCGCCAATCCCAAAATCACCGCCGGCGCCACCAGCGCGCCCACCGAAGTCCCGCTCGTGAACAGGCCATTTCCCAGTGCCCGTTCCTCCGGCGGCATTACCCGGGAAATGATTCGCAACGCACCCGGCCAGTTCCCCGATTCCATCAGCCCCAGCAAGACGCGGAAACCGAAAAGCATCGCGAACCCCGTCGACAAACCCGTGGCGGCCGATACCATGCTCCACGCCAGCACCCCGCCCCCATACAGCCATCGCAGTGAATAGCGGTCCAACGCCAACCCGACCGCAAATTGTCCCAGCGTGTAACTCCAATAGAATGCCGAAAACAACATTCCTAACTGCCGGTTGTCCAGTTGTAACTCAGTTTGTAACTGCGGCGCCAACACACTTAACGTCTGGCGGTCCAGATAGTTCAGCGTCGTCGCCAGAAACAGCATCGTGCACAGCGTCCAGCGTAGACGCTTCCCCGGGACTGTCATTCCATGCACGCTGGTGGCGCGTGCCTCTCACGCAAAGCCAGGAACTCGAAGACGGCCCAGTGGTCGGCGTCAGCCGATAACCGCCGCAGGCGCTCCCGATAGAGCGGCCGGGCCTGGAACGCCGGGTTGTAGAGTGCGCTAAAGAAGCTGACGCCGGTATACGGAAACGGCCGGCCATCGATATAGAAACAGCGTCCGCGCACGATCAATGTATGTCCGGCCGGTAAGGGAATTGTGGCTAACAGTACGAAAAGGAATAGGCGGATCATCTCGTGATAGACTATCCGCCTAATCGACTATGCGCAAGTTTCTCGTCGGCGTCACGCCGGATTTCGCGGTGGAGGCCAAGGGGCTTTATGAAGCTCAACTTACCGCCAAACTCACCGCCGCCCACATTGAATGGGAACTGATGCCGGAGTTGCCGGGCAACGCCGTCACGCCTGAGATTGCCGACCGTTATGACGCGATCTTCGCCCTCGCCTCCTGGTTTCGCGCGGATGGCGTGCAGGGCTGCCGGCGGCTGGCCGTGGTCGCCCGCTGGGGCGTCGGATATGACCGCATCGACACGCAGGCGCTCACGGCGAACGGCATCGCGCTCGCCATCACACCGAACGGCGTTCGAACGCCCGTCGCCGAAGCCATCTTCACTTTGATGCTCGCCGTGGCCAAGAATCTCCGCCTGCAGGACCAGTTCACACGGGAAGGGAAATGGCGCGGCGATTTGCCGCGCATGGGCGTCAACCTGCGCGGCCGCGTGCTGGGCTCGGTCGGCTGCGGCAACATTGGCAAGGAGATGTTTCGCCTCGCCAAGCCCTTCGGCTTTGCCCGCCTCATCGCCTATGATCCATTTCTGGCGCAGTCGCAAGTCGAAGATCTCGGAGTCGAACTCGTCCCGCTCGACAACGTCATGCGCGAGTCCGATTTCGTCACAGTCAACGCCTTTCTCAACGAACAAACCAAAGGCCTCATCGGCGAGCGCGAACTGCGCCTGATGAAGTCGAACGCCTATTTCATCAACACCGCCCGCGGCCCCATCGTCGACCAGGCCGCCCTCATTCGCCTCTTGGAAGATCGCGCGATCGCCGGCGCCGGCATCGATGTCTATGAAATCGAGCCGCCGCCCAAGGACCTCGCTCTCTTCCGGCTCGATAACGTAATTGTCACTCCCCACGCCCTGCCCTGGACGGAGGAAATCGCCCGCGATAACAGCCTGGAAGCCTGTGACAACATACTCGCCGTCTCCCGGGGGGAAGCGCCGCCCGGTCTGGTCAACCGTACCGTCGTTGACAACCCTTTGTTCCAAGCCAAACTAGCCGCCCATGAAACCCAATAAATTCAAACAATCCATCGCCGCCACCGGGACTGCCACCGGTCATATGATTAGCGATTTCGGAACCCGCAACATCGCCCGCATTGTGGCGGGCGCCAATCCCGATTTCGTCATGATCGACATGGAGCATACCGGTTACGATACGGAGCGCATCGCCGATCTCTGTGCCTGGTTTCGCGCCACGGATATCGCGCCGATGGTCCGCGTGCCGCAGGGTCTCTATCACTTCTGCGCCCGTACGCTTGACGCCGGCGCGCTTGGCATTATGGTGGCGAATGTCGAAACCGCCGGGCAGGCCAAAGGGATCGTCGACGCCTGCAAATACGCGCCTCTGGGCCGCCGCGGAGTCGCACTTGGCGGCGCTCATAACGATTTTGTCATGCCCGATCCGGCGGAGTATTTCCGCTACGCCAACGAGAACACCACCGTCGTCACCATGATCGAATCGCCCATTGGTCTCGCAAATCTCGACGCCATCGCGGCCACTCCCGGAGTGGATGTTCTGTGGGTCGGACACTACGATTTGACCCAGGCCATGGGTATCCCCGCGCAGTTTCAACATCCCGACTTCCTGGCCGCGCTCGCCGCCGTCACCGCCGCCGCCCGGCGCCACGGCAAACAGGCGGGAATTCAGCCCGGCCGGGTGGAAGACGCCCAGCAGTGGCGCCAAATCGGCTTCAACGTGTTGAGTTGGGGCATCGATTACGCCGTCTATCGCGCCGCCCTCGCCAGCGGCATAGATCAAGTCCGGAATATACTTAAGGGATAGCGGATGGCCGGGTCCAGGCCCGAGCGGAACCCGGCGCGACTCAAAAACCGCTATCCTGGAGAAGTCCCGCCCCGCAGGAACCCTCCACTTTGAAAATCGGTTTTGTCAGCCTCGGCTGCCCCAAGAATCTCGTCGATACCGAGGTCATGATGGGCAACATCGCGTCCGCCGGTCACTCCCTTACCGCGAGCCCGGAAGACGCCGACGTAATCGTCGTCAATACGTGCAGCTTCATCGACCTCGCCAAGAAAGAATCCATCGACACCATTCTGGAAATGGCCCAGTTCAAGAAGCACGGCAAGGCCCAGCGGCTTATCGTCGCCGGCTGCCTGGTAGAACGTTACCGCGGCGAAATCGCCGACACCCTGCCCGAAGTCGACGCGGTTATCGGCACCAACGAGCTCGATAAAGTGGTCGCCATGTGCGAAGGCCTCACGCCGAAGGATGCCGCGATCGAGCCCTATCTCTACCACGACCTCACGCCGCGCATCCGCACCACGCCGTGCCACTTCGCCTACATGAAGATCGCCGAAGGCTGCGACCATCCCTGCACCTTCTGCGTCATCCCGCACTACCGGGGCGCCTTCCGCAGCCGCCGCTTCGAGTCTGTCGTCAACGAAGCGAAATCGATGTTCGCCGACGGTGTCCGCGAGATTAATCTCATCGGCCAGGACACTACCTGCTATGGCGAAGACCTGGGCCTCAAAGACGGCCTCGCCGTCCTCCTCGAACGCCTCGCGCAAATCGAAACGGAACACGAAAAGTGGGTTCGGTTCCTTTACTGCTACCCGAACCGCGTTACCCAAAAACTCCTCGACACAATCGCCGCGAATGAAGCGCTGGTGAAATACATCGACATGCCGCTCCAACATGCCTCCCGCGAAGTGCTGAAGCGCATGAAGCGCGGCTCCAATGGCGATCAGTTCCTCAAACTCCTGGAACGCATCCGCCAAACAATTCCCGGCGTCGCCATCCGCACGTCGATGATCGTCGGCTTCCCCGGCGAAACCGATGCCGATTTCGAACAGCTCTGCCAGTTCGCCGAAGCCGCCCAACTCGATCGCCTCGGCGTCTTCAGCTATTCCGACGAAGATACGAGCGCAAGTTTCCACCTCGACGGCAAGGTCGACAAGAAGACGATCTATAACCGTAAGCGCCGCCTGATGGCCGTGCAGCGCAAGGTCAGCGCTGGCCGCAATAAACAGTTAATTGGAAACGAAGTGACGGTGCTCGTCGAAGGCCCGTCAGCCGACTCCGATCTTCTCTGGCAAGCCCGCATGAGCACGCAAGCGCCCGATATCGACGGCGTCTGCTACATCTCCGATCCCGGCGACGGTCCGCTCGCCAAAGGCCAGTTCCGGCGCATGCGCATCACCGAAGCGCATGACTACGATCTCGTCGGGTCGTTGATCGACGAAGGCCTCGCCCTTCCCCAAGCGGCGCAACCGCACTTCCCGATCCTCGCCTCCCATCAAACTCCCAATAACCTTCCACACCGATGAAATGTCCGATCTGCAAAAAGTTGGTGGCACTCACCGATCCCTTCATGCCCTTCTGCTCCGAGCGCTGCAAAGACATCGACCTCGGCAACTGGGCCACCGAAAAGTACGTCATCCCGGAGCCGCTCGGCCCTGACGAAATCGACGAGCTGTTTAACGAGCAAAAGCCCAATTGATGGGGAGAATCGCAACCTGGATCGCAACCTGTTTCGGCGTCGGTTACACGCCCAAAGGCCCCGGCACCGCCGGCTCGTTTGCCGCCCTACTATTCGCCGCGCCCTGGCCGCGGCACATCGTGTGGCTGGCCGTTTTATCGATAGTTCCCGCCATCTGGGCCGCCCACGTTCACGCGGCGGCGAAGGACGGCAAGGACCCGCAAGAAGTGGTCGTCGACGAAGTAGCCGGCCAATGGATCGCCCTCGCCGGCGCCACTCATCTGGATTCGATAACTCCCTGGATCATCGCCTTCGCCCTCTTCCGCGCCTTCGATATTTGGAAGCCGTTTCCCGTGCGCCAACTCGAAAAACTGCCCGGCGGAGTGGGCATTGTCATGGATGACGTCATGGCCGGCTTTTATGCCGCAGTTGTGATGCGGCTCCTCGGGTGGAACAATCTGTATTAGTACATGGCTCGCAAAACTGCCGACAAATCGCCAAGCATTCAAATGCTCTCCCCGGAGGCCGCCATCGCCGGCGGTGAGATCCGCATTTATGGCAAAGGCTTCGCCACCGGCGCGCATCCGCGTGTCCTGCTCGGCGATGTCCCGGCCCCGCTCATCGTCGGCTCGGATTCCTATATCATCGCCTCCGTCCCGGAAGACGCCGTCGACAACGTCGTCAAAGTCGAATGCGGCAATCTCGCCAGCACCGAATGGATCTGCGAGATCGGCGTCCCCATCGGCGACAGTCTCCATCCCGTGGCCAATCCCGCCGTCGATAGCGCCGGCTTCATCTACACCACTTTCTCCGGCAGCCGCGGCCAGACTACCGCCACGTCCGTTTACCGTGTCGATCCCCACGAAGGCCCGGCGCCCTTCCTCTCCGACATCATGAACGCCACCGGTCTGGCGTTCGACCGTGACGGCATTCTCTACGTCTCCAGCCGCTTCGACGGCATCGTCTACGAAGTCACCCCGCGCGGTGAAATGGCCGTCTACGTCGAAGGCATGGGTGTCGCTACCGGCATCACCTTTGATGCCGAGGGCAACCTCTACGTCGGCGACCGCAGCGGGACTATTTTTAAGATCAGCCGCTCCCGCCAGATCTACGTCTACGCCACACTCGAGCCTTCCATTGCCGCCTACCATCTCGCCTTCGGGCCCAATGGCTATCTCTACGTCACCGGCCCCACCACGTCGAGTTTCGATTGTGTCCAGCGCGTCTCCGATAAGGGCGAAGTCGAAATCTTCTACCGCGGCCTCGGCCGTCCGCAAGGCCTCGCCTTCGACAGCAACGGCAATCTCTACGTCGCCGCTTCGCTCACCGGCCGCCGCGGCGTTGTCCGCCTCACTCCGGATCGCGAAGCCAGCCTGTTCTTAAGCGGCCCAGGCATCGTTGGCATCGCCTTCTCGCCCGCCAAAAGCGCCATCGTCGCCACGAACAGTATGCTCTACCGCGTCGATTGCGGGATCGCCCCGCGCGAACTCTAACCGCCAAATGGACGCCGAAATAATTGCCGTCGGTTCGGAGATGTTGACTCCGGACAAGGTCGACACCAACTCGCTTTTCCTTACCCGCGAGCTCAATACGCTCGGCATCGAAGTGGTCGCCAAATGCATTATCGGGGACGACCGCGCGCGCCTCACCCATGCGATTCAAATGGCGTGGAGCAAATCCGGTCTCGTCATCCTCTCCGGCGGTCTCGGCCCCACCGAGGACGACGTCACGCGCGACGCGGCCGCCGCCGCCCTCGGCCTGGGCATGTGCGAAAATGCCGAAGCGTGGCAAGCCATCCTCGATCGTTTTCAAAAATTCGGCCGGACGCCAACGGACAACAATCGACGCCAGACGCTGATTCTCGACGGCGCCGAACTGCTGCCGAATCCCAATGGCACGGCGCCGGGCCAATGGTTCCACCGCGACGGCCGTGTTCTGGTCATGCTCCCCGGTCCGCCCCGCGAATTGAAGCCGATGGTGACGGCGGAGTTAATCCCGCGCCTCGCCGCCATGCTCCCTCCGCAGGTTATACGTACTCGTTGGTACCGCGTATCGCTCGCGCCGGAGAGCGAACTCGACGCTCTCATCGCGCCGGTCTATTCCAAGTACTCGAATCCCATGACGACCATCCTCGCCAGCCCCGGCGATATCGAGGTCCACCTTCGCGCCCGCTGCTCTACCGAAGAGGAGGCCGAAGTCCTCCTCGCCGAAGTCGGCGACCCGATCAAGCAACTCATCGGCGATAAGATTTACTCCGCCAATGGGGACTCCATGGAAGTCGTCGTCGGCAATCTCCTCCGCGCCAAAGGCGAAACCCTGGCCGTCGCCGAAAGTCTCACCGGCGGCATGCTCGGCCAGCGGATCACTTCAATTTCCGGCTCCAGCGACTATTTCCGCGGCGGCTTCCTCACCTATACGGACGAGATGAAACACCGCCTCCTAGGCGTGCCGAAAGAAGTACTCGAAACACACACCGCCGTCAGCGAGGAAACCGCACGCGCCATGGCCGCCGGCGCCCGCGAACGAACCGACGCGGATTACGCCCTCAGCGTCACAGGCTTCGCCGATGGAAGCCAATCCGGCCGCGTCTTTATCGGCCTCGCCACCCCCGGCCGCGTCCACGCCCGCAAGCTCCAACTCACCGGCGACCGCCACCGCATCCGCACCATGACGGTCATCAACGCGCTCGACTGGCTCCGCCGTACGCTGCTCGCGTGAAATCAGGCCATAAGATGCCTCTCCCGAGTGGAGGCCGCCTCGGCGCCTACGAGATAATCGACCCGCCTTGCGGCGGAATTTACTCCGGATACGCCAGCGGAGTATAGTGGGACGTACAGTCCGTTGTTGAAACACTTGCGTACCTAGGCGATGCCGAAGGCGTTGGTTTGAGTGAAGATGAGCGGTCTGCGATTGTGACCTGGATAGCAATGAATCCAAAGGCCGGAGACGTAATCGTCGGGACTGGCGGAGCGCGGAAGGTCAGGTTCGCCGGAAGGAGCAAAGGGAAGAGCGGTGGATACCGAGTCATTACCTTCTTCACGGGACCGGGCATTCCGGTGTTTCTGCTCAATGTGTTCGCCAAGAACGAGAAGTCTACTCTGACGAAGAAGGAGTCCGCCGCGTTGAAGGAGATCCTCGGCGCAATCGCCAATTCCTACACAATTCGAGAGGTATCCGGATGAAGAAAAACAAAGTAAGCGCGGGCCGGCGCATAATTGAAAGCGCCAAACAGGCGCTGGCTTTTGCCAGAGGAGAGAAGGACCACGGCTGCGTAGCTCATGTCCCTGAGGTTATTGACGTCAAGGCGATCCGCGAAAGGATTTCGCTCTCCCAGGCTGAGTTCGCGAAGTTGTTTGGTTTGAGCAAACGGACTTTGGAACATTGGGAACATGGGCGGCGTGTGCCGAGCGGCCCGGCTCGCGCGTTTTTGACAGTGATCGCGCGGGAACCGGAGGCGGTGCGGCGAGCGCTATTAGTTTGATACCGCTCCCGTTATACTTGGCGGATGCAGTACCTTCAGAATTTCCAGAAGGACGAACCGTGTTTTTCGGCCCTTGCCGCGCCGCCTCTAAGAGATCTTCTAAAAGTGCGGATCGATGGCTGCTCAGCCATCGGACTCAACTCGAATTCGGACCATCGCGGTCATCTCATTGAACTTCTTACCACTCGCGATTCCCCCATTGACCCCATCGTTCACGTGTATCAGGTTTTCGCCGAACCTCATTCGATTCGCGCTTGGATCTTCCATGCCGTCCAAACCGACCGTCTCTGTTTCACCGAGGGCAGATTTCGCGTCGTGCTCTTCGATATCCGCGAAAATTCCCCCACCTTTGAGCGATACGCCGAACTTATCGTCGGAGAGCACATGCCCGTCCGCCTTACCATCCCCCCCTTTGTCGTTCACGGAGTTCAAAACCTCGGGGAGACACGCGCGTCCTATCTGAACATGCCCGACCGCGTCTACAATCTGATGGATCCGGACAAATATCGCGTTCCGGCCGATTCCTCCCTCATCGACTTCGCCTGGGAAGCGGTTTGCCTCCAAAGCTGACCGTCATCCTCCCCGCTTACAATTGGAGCGAAGCCCTCCGCCGCTCCATCCCCTCCGTCCTCTACCAGACCTTCGGCGACTTCGAACTCCTGGTCATCGGCGACCATTGCACCGACGACTCTCACTCCGTCGTCGCATCGTTCTCCGATCCGCGAGTTGCCTGGCATAACCTTCCCGAACGCGCCGGTAGCCAAAGCGGCCCGAACAACTTCGGTTTGCGAATCGCTCGCGGCGAATATGTCGCCTATCTGGGCCACGACGACGTCTGGCATCCCGGCCACCTCCACCACTTACTCGAGGCCATGGAGCGGCACCAAGCCGATCTGGGCTGCGCAGTCTCCGTCATGTACGGTCCGCCCGGCTCGGGCGTTCGCGGACTTTCCGGCGTCTTCATTGAAGGGGTTGATCGACCCTCCGATTTCTTCCCGCCCTCTGCCATGATGCATCGCCGCACCCTCCCAGCGGCGGTCGAAGGATGGAAAGCGCCCGACTCCATCGGACTTCCCGTCGACTGCGATTTCCTCATCCGCGCCCGCGCCGCTGGCGCCAGAATCGTTTCCAGCGGCAAGCTGACGGCCTTCAAATTCAACGCCGCCTGGCGTCGCGACAGTTATCTCCGCCGCGATACCACTGAGCAACAAGAACTCCTGCGCCGGCTAACAGACGACCCCGCCGCCTGCACCGAATCCGAACTCATCGCCCTGCTGCAAGCCACACGCGAAAAACGACTGATAGAAACCATAATTCCCATCGGCGCCATCCTGCCCGCTGGCGGCATTTATCACTCCTATCTCCAATACCGTGGCCTCGAAACCGCGCCCAATGCGGATCTGTCGAAACACAAACGCCTCCATCCAGACAGTGGCTTTGCCGGCCTGGAGTGGCACCCGCCCGAAGACCACCCCGATTGGGGAACCATCCGCTGGAGTGGACCCGCATTGGAATCAACCATCGTCATCCCCGCCGCCCCGTCGCTGCGTTTTCGCCTGCGAATTCAGATCTTGAACCTGTTCAACGCCCCCATCTCCGAAGAACTTCGTCTCTTCGTCAACGATGCCCCGGTCGCGTATACCGTCGAGACGCCAAGCCCGCCAGCGGCGTTGCTCACCTCCGGTCCCTGCAACGCGTCAGGCAACTCAACGCGCCTCCGGATCGCCTCCACCCGAACGCGCTGTCCGTACTTCGAATGGCCTGACAAAAGCGAGGATCAGCGCTGGCTGGGCGTATGCTTCAACTGGGTGGAAGTGGAACCGGTGCCCTGACTCTCGTCCGGCGATCCCCCTGCCAATTCAATACACGGACGAACCGGATCGGCTTACGACCCGCTCGAAGTGGATCCCGCTTCTCGGCACCTGAAAATAACCGTACTCTACGTGTTCCGGATACAAGTCAAGTGTCCAGAAGGAGGGACGGCTCCGAATCTGACAAGCGGAACCCGCGATGAAGTGTAAGGGCCTCAACTGTCCGCGATAAGGATGCTGCTGCTGATGAACGTGTCCCGCCAACGCCAGATGGGCGCCAGACTCCGCGAGCGCCTTCGCGATAGCGACGCGGTTCTTTAGCTTCAAGACTTCCCTACCAAGCATCTGTGGCGCGGTTCGTGTTCGAAGAAATAGCGGATGGTGCAGACAAACCACCTGAATCGCGCCCGATTTCTTCCGGCTCCTAAGTTTCTCACAAGTCCTTGCGAGCGACTCTGTCGAAACCTCGCCGTTGGCCAACCGGTGATTCAATGTCGAACTCCGACTAGAATCCAACCCGTAAAGGACTGCTAGTCCATGCCTCGTTTCAATCTCCATCTCTCTTGGATAGTCTCCCCCGTAGTGATCATCAAACGCGGAACGAGCCTTTGGGCTGGCGCGTTGCCAATGATCGTGATTCCCAGGAATATCAAATACGAAGTGTTTGAAGTCAGTGTCCAGTCCAAGTCCCGCAATCACTCCACTTTGCAAATAGTGGCCGTGCTTTAGAAAAGTCCGCCCTACACTGAATTCTGCCTGCTTGCCCGATGCGGTTAAATCACCGGTATGAACAACGACCGCCGGAAGATCATGATCCCGGCATTCTTTAAGAATCGTTCGAACAGCCACCGCCAATGCCCCGGCCCACTGGTAACTGTGAGGAAACAAGCCAGTTGCATGCCGAATCCCAGGCGTGTGCGCGACTACTTTTCGCCAGTAGCTCTCACCGTCGATAACAAACTGAGACCCGAAATGCGGGTCCGAGATATGAATCAGCTTGCAAATAGGAGATGTCACTGTCGAAACAGTCTACCCCTAATGTTCGCACTCAACCAATCGCCGCCCGCCCCGCTCCCGCCAACGGCAACTCCAAATTCAAACTATACTCGGCCGTTTCAGTACAAACCGCTTCAAAAACACCAAACCCAACCAAACGCAAATACCGGCAGCCCTTCGCCTCAAAAATCGCTTTCAGCGCTCCCTGCAATGCGTTCAGCGTCATCCTCGCCCGTTCCATCCCAATGCCCGGTACTGCTTTTCGAATCTCCCCCAAAACGGCATCCCGTTCCGCAATCTCCTCACAAACAAACCCGTGAAGTTGCGCCCGCCGAATCTCTGGATGCTCCAGTGCATACAAACAATACATGTTCGAAATCGCTCCCAGCGCCACAAGCGCGGTTTCCTTGTCACCCAACTCCTTCGCCGCCAACACGCACAACTCCCGTGGCTTGATTCCCACAACCTCTGGCGCAACCGCTAACGCTGGATTCACACCCATCATTCTACCCTTTTTATCGGCCCCCTTCCAACTTTCTTTAACTAAAACACCCGCTTCTTCTCCGGCTCCTTCTTCTCCCCCGAAAAAATCAAAGTCACATGAATAGTCCCCCGTCCCTCGTCAACATCTAATTTGGAACGAGTCTCCCCCAAATTATCCATAATCCCGTCATCCTTCACCCGCTGCAAAAACTTCTCCGGATACTTATCCCTATACACCGCCCCTTCCTTCATCCCCCACATCTTCCGAATCTCCGGTTCCGTCGTAATATCCAATCCTTGAATTACAAGCCGCCCCATCTTAAACTGCGTCCCCCGCGTCACCGCGACATTCATATCCACCGTCTTCTTATCATCCGCATAAGTCCGCGTCGACTCCGTCGTCACCCGCATATACCCCTGCCCGCGCAACACAGCCCGCAGCCGTTCCAACCCATCCACCACCTCATGCAGCCGGAACACCTCGCCCTCTTTAAATCCCGCTTCCTTTAACAATTCCGCACCGGCCCCCGTCAAAGTCACTTTCTCTAACTTATACTCCGGACCGTCACTAACATTCACCTCCACATCCAACCCGTCCACATCCGCCGCCGGTGTGGCGGCTATCTTTGGAAATGACACGCGTAACAATCCCCTCGTCTCATACAACGGGCGAATCTGATTGTTCAACATCTCCCGGAAACGGTCCTCCGTAAACAAAGTCCCAATCGCCACCGCCGCCATCTTGTTCTGTAGCTCCGCCGTCGAAAACGCGACGTTTCCCGTAAACTTCACCGACGCCACTGTCGGCCGCGGACGATTCGGCCGGAACAGCAGCATCGTCTCCTCCGGCCGGTCCGCCAGCACTCGTCCAACAATCGGCGGGTCGCTCTTCAGATGTCCGTTCAACGCCGCCTCCAGCCGCTTGATCACCGCGACGGTCGCGGGCACCGGGTTCGTAAACAACGGATCGGCCGCCGCTAACACCTTCAATAGCTCGGCCTCCGTCCCCGGCAACTCCTCAAACCGCACGGGAAACACCTGCTCCACCTCCACCACCTCGAACGTCAGCGCAAACCCGTTCCCCGTCCCCGACGACGCATAACGATACCCAACGCTGGCCAAAACGCCGGTCGCTAACAGCCGCGCTTGCGCCGCTTCAAAGTCCGGCTTGTCGGCCTGTTGCCCCACCCGCAAGCCCGACGCCGCTATCACCTGCGCCAGCTTCAGCCGCTTCAGCCCCTCCACTTGAATCGACTCAATCGGGAATAGCGCCGCGGCGAGGAAGAATCCGGTCAAAATACTCATACATCTATTGAAATGCGCCCCGAAGGCGCGATGTTACACTCAAAAATAATGGCATACGATTTAGTTGTGATCGGCAGCGGCCCCGGCGGGTATTCCGCCGCCGTCCGCGCCGGTCAATACGGACTCAAAACGGCAATCGTCGAGAAAGATCCCAAGCTCGGCGGCACTTGCCTCCACGTCGGCTGCATTCCTACCAAAGCGCTCCTCCATACCGCCGAAGTCTGGGACTATTTTACCCACCCGGCCGACCAAGGGCTGTCCTGCGAGAATCCGCAGCTTAATCTGCCCGCCGTCATGAAGCGCAAACAGGATATCGTCGACAAACACGCCAAAGGCATCACCGGCCTCATGCGCAAGAACAAAGTGGACGTTATAGCCGGCTTTGCCACCCTCAAAGGCGGCGGTCGCATTGATATCCAGTCCGCTGAAGGCGCGCGCACCATTGAAGCCAAGGCTATCCTCATCGCCACCGGCTCGGAAGCACGCATGATGCCCGGTCTGGAGCCCGACGATGAGTACATCCTCACCAATGTCGAAATTCTGAAGCTCCAGTCCGTGCCCAAGTCGCTCGCTATCATCGGCGCCGGCGCCGTGGGTACCGAATTTGCGTCCATCTTCAAACGGTACGGCTCCCAGGTCACCGTGCTCGAAATGCTCCCCCGCCTGGTCCCCGTCGAAGACGAAGACGTCTCCAAAGAGCTCGAACGCTGCTTCCGGAAGGCGGGCATCCGCTGCGAAACCGGAGCCAAGGCCGCCGACATCCAACGCACCGGCGCCGGCGTCGCGTTAAACGTCACCCTCGCCAACGGCAAGGTGGAACCGCTGTTGGTCGATAAACTTCTCATCGCCGTTGGACGCAAGCCGAACACCGATAAAATCGGCCTCGAAAATGTCCCCGGCGTGCAACTCGACCGTGGCTTTATCAAGGTGGGTCCGGACCAGCAGACCGGTGAACCAGGCGTCTACGCCATCGGGGACGTTGTCGCCGGCACCCCGCAACTCGCCCACGTTGCCACCGCCGAAGGAATGGTCGCCGTCGCCGCCATCGCCGTCCGTCCGTTCATTCCCATCAACCGCAACCGCATCCCCGGCGCGACCTACACCGAACCGGGCATTGGCTCCGTCGGACTCACCGAGGCCCAGGCCCGCCAGCAGGGCTTTGACGTCAAGGTGGGTAAGTTCCCCTTCGCTGGAAATTCGAAGGCTTCCATTCTCGGCCACCACGAGGGCTTCGTCAAGGTCGTTAGCGACGCCAAATTCGGCGAAATTCTCGGCGTCCACATCATCGGTCCCCACGGCTATGAACTGATCGCCGAAGCTGTCGCCGCCATGGAAGCCGAAGCTACCGTCGACACCATGATCAACACCATCCACGCCCACCCGACGCTCTATGAAGCGCTCGGCGAAGCGTTTAACGCCGTCTACGGCCAGGCCATTAATTTCTAACGCACCCAACATGCTCGTCCACGCTCCAGCCCGTCTCTGTGAAGCGCGCGACCTCGGTCGGATGCGCTGGGCGGAGGCGTATGTGCTCCAGGAAAGCCTGTCGGAACGGCGTAAACGCAACGAGATCCCGGATCAACTCCTGCTCGTTGAACATCCGCACGTCGTCACCATGGGCCGCAACGGCCATATGGAAAACGTGATAGCTGGCGAAGAGGTGCTAAGCCGGTCCGGAATTGATTTCCACCATACCAATCGCGGCGGCGACGTTACCTACCACGGGCCGGGCCAGTTGGTCGGCTACCCCATTATCGATTTGAACGAGTGGAAGCGCGACGTCCACGCCTACGTCCGCGCCGTCGAAGAAGTGATTATTCGGACCATCGGGACGTTCGGCCTGGAAGGCGCGCGCGTCCCGGGAGCCACCGGCGTCTGGGTCGATGGAGCCAAAGTCTGCGCCATCGGCGTCCACATCAGCCGCTGGGTCACCTCCCACGGTTTCGCGCTGAACGTGGAAACGGATTTACAGTATTTCCAGTACATAATCCCTTGTGGCCTTACCCTTCCGGTAACATCCATCAGGGCCCTCGGCGTCTCCGCCGGCATGGACGAAGTCAAGCCGGCGCTACGTCAACAGTTCGCTAAAGTTTTTGGTTACGAAACGGAGAAATTGGCATGCCTGATGTCGTAATGCCCCAGATGGGCGAAAGCATTGTCGAAGGTACGTTGACCCGCTGGCTGAAGAAGGCCGGTGATCGTGTCGAGCGCGACGAACCGCTTTTTGAGATCTCGACGGATAAAGTCGATACTGAAATCCCTTCGCCCGCCGCCGGCGTGCTGTCGGAAGTGCTCGTCCCTGAAGGGCAGACGGTCGCCATCAACACTGTCGTTGCCCGTATTACCGATGGCGCCGCCGCTCCCGCACCGCAGCCTGTCGCCGCCGCGCCAACGCCAGCCCCGGCGGCACCAACGCCAGCCCCAGCCCCGGCACCGCCGCCAGCCCCGGCACCGCCGCCAGCCCCGGCTCCCGTGCAGGCCGCGCCGCCCCCGCCCCAGCCTCCTCCGGCGCCCGTCGCCGCGCCACCAACGGAAGATCTCGGCCCGCTCTCCCCGCTCGTCCGCAAAATGGCCCGCGAGAACGATGTCGATCTCGCCAGCGTCGCCGGTACCGGCGCCGGCGGCCGTATCACCAAGCAGGATGTCGAAGCCGTCATCGCCAAACCGGCCGCGCCCGCACCCCAGCCCGCCTACGCCCCGCCCCCGCCCCGCACCGAAGCCGCCAAGTTCCGCATTGAGCCCATGTCCACCATGCGCAAAAAGATCGCCGAACACATGGCGCATTCCTTGCACACCGCGGCCCACGTGACTACGGTCCACAAAGTGGATATGACCGCCGTCGCCAAAATCCGCGAAAAGTCCAAGGCGGCTTTCCAAGCCCAGTACGGCTTCAGCCTTACCTTCCTGCCGTTCGTAGCCGCCGCCGCCTGCAAAGCGTTGCGCGAGTTCCCCATCGTCAACGCGTCCATCGACGGAACCAACATCCTCTATCACAACGACATCAATATGGGCTTCGCCGTCGCGCTCGACAACGGCAGCGGCCTCATCGTGCCGGTTATCCAAAACGCCGACGAAAAGAACGTCACCGGCCTGCAGCGGTCGATCGTCGATCTCGCCGCCCGCGCCCGCGCCCGCCAATTGAAGCCGGATGAAGTGAAGGGCGGAACGTTCGCTATCACCAACTTCGGTTCATTCGGCTCCGTCTTCGCCACGCCGGTCATCAACCAGCCCAACGTCGGCATCCTCGGCGTCGGCACCGTGGAAAAAACGCCAGTCGTCATCAACGACGCAATTGCCATTCGTTCCATCTGCTATCTGGCCCTGACTTTCGACCACCGCCTGATCGACGGCGCCCTGGCCGATATGTTCACGGGCCGCATCAAACAGATCCTTGAAAACTGGACCGATTCCGTCCTGTAGCCGGGAACAAGTCCGAATCCGCGAACCGATCTCTCGAACCGGTTACCGAAAGTGCGCTTCTCGGCAACGGCAACCTGGATTATGTCTCGATTTTTAGCTACTGCCCGGCGGCCTTCACGGGTTCAGTTCCACCGTGTTCAATCCGGTGAAGGAAGTAAACGAACCACCCGGATTGAATCGTAGTCCCATCACCGAGAGGAAGTCGGTGCTTGACCGGAAGAGCACGGTCCCTCGCCGCCCCTGAGTAGTTGGAAATCTCGCTGCCATTGCGAACGCTGTATGGCCGCTCTGCGGCAATTGGATCGTTTCCGTCGCATAAGTCGTTCCAGTTTCATCCCGGAACGTTGCGGTGATTGTCGCCGGAGACGAGGGTCCACCGTTAACGCAGGCCACCCCGGTACTGAAACCCGCCGTATTGTCATAGGGCAGCACGATAACCTTATCGAATAAGCTGCTCAACGGCACCACTGCTTCGAAATCCGGCCGGCCGGCGACTGACTGGCGGAATACGCCAAAGCCGCCGATTTTACCGATTTTGAAGTCGTATGTCAGTTCCGCCCAGCCTTGAACCAGCGATCCTTGCCCGGTCGTCTCGAAGACGGCCGTTGCGCCCGGCGCAAGCGAGCCTGTGATCTGGTCGCCCGTGCCAACACCGCCGATCGCAACCTGCCAGGGCGACCCGTCGCCCTTCCAAAAATCGACGATAAACGGGAGCCGCACAGTGGCGAGGTTGACGAGAAATATTTGAGTTCTCCAACCATCGCCGTTGGCCATCTGAGGTAGCACATCGTCGCCCGAGAAGACCGTCACCTCTCGAGCGCCGGAGCCCTTCGCACGGTAAGCGGACGATTTAGTTCCGTACGACGTAATCATTCTAAATTCGGTTAACTCCGCGCCATACACCGCTACGGAGACGATAAAAGTAGACAAAAACTTCAGCATAGTTCACCTCGATCAGAATATATTCGGCCGGGATTTCCATATTGACTTCCCGGCTCCACGTCAGTATACGCCAATCCACGTCTTCGGATGTTTCCCGCGTCATTGCCGCTGACTTGCGCAACGAAAGATAAAGCCGTCGCAAATAAAGCCGCTGCGACGGATTGCGCTCGGATTTCCTAATGGACCGGTTGGACAACTGCCAGTAGATGGCGCACGGCCCACCCCCTACCAACGGTTTCCACCGCGAGGGGCATCCCGGGAGCCGCCACGGCATCCGCCGCTTGAACCGCGCTCTCAATAGCCGTCCTCCGGCGCCCACTCGCCGAAATTGCCCCTCGCAATGGGCTAAAGCCGCGTACACAGTGGTCTGCTCGCGGCCTGCCTTTAAAACTAAACCCGGTAATAAGCGGAGCTTAGTGGGGCTTCTTCTTCTCTTCCTTCTTGTGATCGTCCTTCTTATGATCGTCGGCAATCGCACTCATGGACATGAACGAAAGTGCCAGCAAAATGGTCGCAAATTTTTTCATTTGTATTCGAAGCTCCTCAGAATTTGGCGGCTGTTGTTTTTGCCGCTCAAAATCCTTATCGCGCGGGCTCGCCGCCTCTTTAGAAAAAATGCTCGCTCAATTTGGTACCGGTACCCGATCGCCCGGGTCATGGGATATAGACGCCCTGGTACGGTCTTCCCCGCTACCGGTCCTCCCGGCAAACTATTCGCCGGAGCCCCCCTTTGCAGGACATTTTCCTCGTCATCCGTTACACCCGCCGCTGGATCCAATACGGCGTCATTCTCCACGCCGTCGCCTGTATTGTTATCGCCGCCGTCGAACAAACGTTAAGATAGGTCAGATGCAATTGTTGCAGGCCGGCTCGCACCGCTTGGTGCTTCTTGAGTACGATTTGGAAGCGTTGGCCTCGGTCGCGCAACAGACCGATTTCCAGGTGGAGATCCAGGAGACTTCCCGCGCCGTCATCCTCGACATCTGGACCGAAAAGCGCCAAATCCCGCTCCTTCTCTTCGACGCCGCCGAACCCGCCAATCTCGGTTGGTTTTCCCGCTGCCAATTCTATGTCGACGGCGCCACCGGTAATGTCCTGCAAACTCCTATCAGCGTAGGCAACAAACGCGACCGCTCCGGCAACCTCCTGCCCGACGCCTTGCGCGTTCGCCTGGCCAAGGAAGTTCCGGCCGGCTTTCGCCTCCCGGGCAAACAAGCGCTCAACGAACAGGTCGTCTATGGCCTGCTGTTCAACCTGCTGCAGGCGCTGCAACAGGTCGGCGTCGCCGTCTGCGGCGGACCCGTTTTCCAGCCCCTTTCCGGACGCCGCGAAGTGCCCATTCCCCGCGACTGACCCGGCCCCGCCTCACCCGCGAGCCTGCCCCCTGCGCCCAATCCGCTAATGCGTCTCCACCAGCGGCGCTCCGGTTTCCCGCACCAGCACGTCCTCCACCTCGCTCCGATAAGCGTCCAGTAGCTCTTGCGTTTCAGCCTCGAACCGCATCACCAGCACCGGCTGCGTATTTGACGCTCGCACCAGGCCCCATCCCCGCGGAAAGATCACCCGCGCGCCGTCGACGTCGACGATCTTGCGAGTCTTCCGGAAGTGCGCCGCCACCCGCGCCACCACGTCGAACTTCGTTTCGTCCGTCGTTTCCATCCGCAGTTCCGGAGTGCTCACCGCCTTCGGCAGGCCATCCAGTTGCCGGCTCAGCGGCAACCGTCCGTTAGCTACAATTTCCATCAATCGGCAAGCGGCGTACAATGCGTCGTCGTAACCAAAATAGCGGTCCGCGAAGAACATGTGGCCCGACATCTCTCCGGCCAGTTCGGCCTGCTCTTCTTTCATCTTGGCCTTGATCAGCGAATGGCCCGTTTTGTGCATAATCGGCCGCCCCCCCAGCCGCGTCAGTTCGTCGTACATGATCTGGCTGCACTTCACTTCGCCGATGAATGTGGCCCCCGGTTTCCGCGTCAGAATCTCGCGCGCGAAGATCAGCATCAACATATCGCCGAACACCGGCTCGCCGTTTTCGTCAATCGCTCCAATCCGGTCCGAATCGCCGTCGAATCCAATGCCCATCTCCGCCCCCGTATCGCGCACCTTCGCCGCCAGCGATTGCAGGTTGGCCGGCACGGTCGGGTCCGGATGGTGATTCGGGAACCGTCCGTCCATATCGCCGAACAGGCTGACGAAGTCCACGTTCAAACGGCTCAGGATTTGCTCAATCACCGGGCCCGCCGTGCCGTTGCCGGAATCGACGACGACCTTTAATCTACGCGGAAACTGAAACTGCTTGACGATCTCCTCCACATATTCCGGCGTTACGTCGAGCGTCCTATACGATCCCTCGCCGTTCGCGTAATCCTGTTTCTCAATCATCCGCCAGACTTCCTGAATCGCCTCCCCATACAGCGTTCCGGAACCGCAGACGGTCTTGAACCCGTTGTAGTCCGCCGGGTTGTGGCTGCCCGTAATCATCACGGCGCCATGCGCCTGCAGCTTCACCGCGGAATAATACGTTACCGGCGTCGGCACGACGCCGATATCCGTGACGTGGCATCCGGAGGCGATCAGCCCTTTTCGCAGCGCGAGGTTCAGACGCTCTCCCGACAGCCGGCAGTCGCGGCCGATGTTCACCAGCGGCCCCGCCTCGCGTCGTAAATATGTGCCCAACGCTCGGCCCAAATGCTCCACACCCTCGCTCGTCAGATCCCGGTCGGCGATTCCGCGGATATCGTACTCCCGGAAAATCGTGGATTTCAGCATATTCCTTGAGGGTAACGCAAAGACCGGATTCAGCCGCTCTCTGTCCATTGACTTAGCGGCTCACCCGCGAGCGGGTACTGCCCAAGTTGTTGGCGCTCTAGGCCGCGAGCCTGCCCCGCGGTTAGCGGCTCACCCGCGAGCGGTACTGCCCAAGTTGTTGGCGCTCTAGGCCGCGAGCCTGCCCCGCGGTTAGCGGCGAGTCCGTTTTGGCCGCCGGTACTACGCGCCCGGATTATAGAAGAAGTGCTCGCGGACGATCTTCCCGCCCTCAACGGTGTACAGCGCCATTTCCGTCATCTGAATCCGCTTGCCCGACGGCTTGTGCGTGACATCGAAATCGAACTCAATCGCGAACTGGTTCTCGCCCACAAATGGCCCATTTACCCCGGCGCTGTGGACTTCGTGGTTCTCGAACCACCACTGGTTCTTGCCCTTGATCGCCTCTATGCCCTTCATCTCCGCCGGCATGCCGGGCGAGCCGGCAGATTCAACGCTCACGATTTCATCGGAATAGTATTTAGAAATTGCCTCCATTGACTTGCCCTCGCGGCACAAGTTGGCCAGATCTTTTGCAATTGCATCGGTAGACATAAGTTCCTCCGTTAAGTCGCCTGCCGCTCCGAAGGATCGAAGCGCCGGGCGCCGTTCCAGTATAAACCCCGCGGTCATCGCAACGTTGTCGCCATGAACCGCAGCGGCCAATCGGCGCAATGGCGTATTCCGATGCGCGGAGTGACTGCGATTTCCCCCGGCCGCCGCCCATCGTCGCGCACCGTGATCGCGCTGTCCGGTTCAAACACCGCCTGCCCATTGTGCTCCCGCGTGATGCCGAAGGCGCGGGTCAAACGGCCCGGCCCGGAAACGCCTTCCACGCCTCGGATAAGCACGCAGCCCGGCACGCCATCGGATTCCGCAATCAGATTCAAACACTCATGCATGCCGTAGATCAGATACACATACGCCCGCCCCGGCGGGCCGAAGATCACTCGTGTCCGCGCCGTGACGCCGCGCGACGCGTGGGCGGCCTTGTCGTCCATACCCAAATACGCTTCCACCTCCACAATCGGCGCCGCCATCGCCCCGCACACCAATACTTTCCCCAATAACTCCTTCGCCACCGTGGCCGTATCGCGAGCGTAGAAGGACTCGGGCAGTATCGAATTGTGGGCCGCCTTGCGCAATGGCATCTTCTTGCACCGTGACGCAATCACAAGCATGATCGTACCAGGAGTATAAAATGTCCAGCATCGTGCGTGTCACCGTCACCCTCCCCAACGACCTTGTCAAAGACATTGACCGGCGAGACAAAAACCGTGGCAAGTTCATTGCCGAAGCTGTCCGCCGCGAACTGACCCGTCGCCGTCGCGCGGATCTTCTTCGATCCCTTCAGAACCCCCACCCCGGAATCGCTGAATTGGCCGAACAGGGATTCGACCAATGGGCTCGTGGCTTGCCCGAGGAAGATGCCGAGTCGCTCGTTGACCCGAGCGCTGGTCGATCAGTTCGCTGGATTCTAGGCGGGGGCTGGGTGGAAGGGGGCAAGTGAACTCTGTGACGAAGTCCACCCAACGCATCAATCCGCTCTGTCGCCCCCTCGCAAAACTGCCCCCGCTCGAAATCCTTGAACCGAATCCCTCCCAAAAAACCTCAAATTCCCCCTTCCCGCGTTCACCGGTCACGTTAGATGCAAGTTTATTTTATAACAAGCAAGCCAATTAAAATCAACACAATACAAAGAGTTCCTAGAATTCACATCAACAGGTTACTACCCAAACCCTTGCTACAACTCGGGTAGGAGATCTATTTATGTCTAACAACAAATCGGAGCAAGCTCGTCTCAACGGCGCCAAGTCGCGAGGCGCGAAAACGCCCGAGGGCAAGGCGCGCTCCCGCGCCGCCAACACCAGGCACGGCCTCTACGCCGCTCACGGCGCTCTGCTCGCCCACGAAAACCGCCAGGTCTACGAAGCCCTCCGCCAGCAGACTATCGCTCAACTCAGTCCCGGCAACGCCTACGAACTCCTCCTTGTCGAAGAAGTCGTGGACTGTACCTGGCTCATCTCGCGCCTCCGCTTCTGCTGCACCACGGACGTCAATAAGCGCCTGAGCCGCATCCGGTCCACCTCGTCCGTCCCGCTTCTCGCCCACGAAGCCACCGCCGACGCCGAGATCGAAAGTTCTGGCGCCAGAAGCGGGCTCCAACTTCTCGAAAGCCGCATCCGCGCCCTCACCGCCAACCGGTCCCGGATACTCGCCGACCTCCGTCTCTGCCGCCAGAACGCTCCTACGACAGGTTCAACCCAAGATTTATTGAAAACAGAGCACTTAGACTTTCCGATCAACCCACCGGTCAACCCATCCGGAACCCAACTCAACCCAACTCAGGAGCAAAACCGGTGAGTTATTACCTCGATCCCAACCAACTCTGGCTCGCCCCGCTACTGCGCGCCACACCCGAATTGCGCCCCGAAACATCTTCCATGCCAGTCGATCTCTGGGCCCGGACCTACTTAAACTTCCACGCCGACCCCGTCCAGGCACAAATTCTCAATTCAAATACCCACCGTCTCGCGGTCTGCTGCTGCCGCCAGTGGGGCAAGTCGACCGTCGCCGCCGTCAAGGCGCTCCATCTCGCCTGGTGTAAGCCCGACGCGCTCGTTCTCCTCGCCTCCCCCAGCTTTGACCAGTCCGCCGGACTCCTCCGCACGTTCCGCCTCTTCGCCTCGCGGCTCATCGGCGAACCTTGCAAAGGCGAGCCGGGCCGCAAAGGCTCTATCCTCCTTCCCAACCAAAGCCGTATCGTGGCCCTCCCCCAGTCGCCCTCTACCGTCCGCGGCCACGCCGCCCCCGACCTCATCGTTATCGATGACGCCGCCTTCGTGACCGACGAAACGCACAACGCGCTCTCCCCCATGCTCGCCGTCTCCAATGGCCAGCTCTGGCTCCTCTCCAGCCCCAACAGCCAGTCCGGCGAATTCAACAAAGTCTGGCACTCAAAAGCGCAAAGGCCGGTCGCGGCTCCCCCGTCGCCGCGACCGCAGGGAGCGGTTGCCCATGACGACCCCGGCTGGCATCGCTTCTCCGTCACCGCCGATCAATGCCCGCGCATCAGCCGCGACTTCCTCCGCCGCGAACGCCTCGCCAAAGGCGACGCCATTTTTCGCCAGGAATACATGTGCGAATTCGTCTCTCACGCGAAACAGGCCATCGACCAAAGATGGATCGACGAAGCATTCCGCGGCGACCTTCCCGGCATGGAGTTCAAACCCTAAACGGGGGGTCGATTATGATAACGTCAAGCAATCGCTCTAACCGATCGGCAGCTTCTCCGGTTAGTGGCAAAGGGTCATAACGAAAAATAAGGGGTTAAAAACCATGTCTAAATTCTTGCGCCAAGCGGCGCTCTGTCTCGCCCTGTGCGCGGCATCTCTGTTTGCTCAGTCCGAACGCGGGACCATTACCGGCACCGTCCGCGACGCCTCCGGCGCCGTCGTCCCCGGCGCGAAAGTGTTGCTTACCAATACGCAAACCGGCGTTTCGTTTAACGCCCCGTCCAATGCCAGCGGCGAATACACCGTTCCCCAACTCCAGGTCGGCACATACACCATACGCGTTGAAAAAGATGGCTTCCGCCCCGCCAGCGTCACCGGCCTCGTGTTGAACGCCTCGGCCACGGTCCGCGCTGACGCCACTCTCGAAGTCGGCACTTCGGTCCAGGCCGTCGAGGTCTCCGCCAGCGCCCTCGCGCTCTCCACCGAAAACGCCAAATCCAGCGTCACCATCGACAACAAGCTGGTCGACGAACTGCCGCTAGTCGTCGGCGGTACGTTGCGGAGTCCCTTCAACCTTGCCTCACTGACGCCGGAAGCCAAAAACGTCGGCGGCGACACCGGGTTCATCCTCGGTGGCGGCCAGGCTGCCGGTTATGGCACCAACCTCGATGGCATCTCCGCCAACACCACCCGCGCCCTCCAGCAGAG
>JBJXFL010000040.1:0-35981 GCA_046155405.1 Bryobacteraceae bacterium
TTCTGCTGCAGCGCCTCGGCCTACATATACCTTCTTCTCTTCCCAAACACAATTTGTAGTGAAGACTTTTGAGGCTCCGTGCTGCAAAGACAGGTACTTACTCTTCAAACTGCGGAAGTTGGGTTAGGATCTGGTTGGTTCGTTTGTAACGGCTTCCTCGTCACTCGACAATGGCCGTTCGCACGGGCAGCAATCGGAGCAGCGCCGGCACCGGACGCAAAAGTGCGATGGACACGTGTCCTTGGTGCACCAGGCGCAGATCTGGATAGATGGCTCGGCGCAGATGGTGCAGGCAAAGCGGGCGGATACGGTCACTTACGATCCTTTGGCGCGGCCGGCGGCCTGGGCCTCCCGGGCGGTTGCTTGACGATAATCCCAAGACAGCGCTGGGCTTCCGACTCCATCACCTTCAGTTCGCCCTCCTTTGAGGATGCCAAATCGAGCGCGTACTGTTTCAGGCTCTCGCGATTGGCCGAGTTCTCGTCTGCGACACCCACCAGGATATCGGCGAGCGCCGGGTTCTGGTAGCGGCGGACGCCGGCGGCGAAGGAGCTGAGGTAGATGTTAAGGCCGTCCAGGCGAAAGAGTGTATCGAGAGCGAAGGAAAGGCTGGTGGGTTCCTTTGCGAGTTGGGACGCGGACGCGCGCAAGCCGGCGATGGCGTTTCGGACAGTTTTCCACTGGGCCTGATAGGCCTCTGGGGCACCCTTCTCCTTCCAGCCGGCGGGGTTAATCTCGCCGACGATAGGTTCGAGCTTCCTGGCGTTGTTGACGACGCTCTCGAGCAGCTTCCGGGTTTCCCATTCGGGCGGGACGCCAACAGCTTGGGCGCACAGTGTGCACGCGGTTAGGCCGATTGACCAAAGGAGAGGTAAAGCGCGCATTTTCAACTACTGAGGAGGGGGTGGGGGAGGCGGTGGCGGCGGAGGTGGAGGAGTCGCGCCTGTATCGCCAGGGATACCACCGCCGCCGGGAGCGGGAGCGGTACCGCCTCCGCCGCCGTTGCGGGGCATGCGGTAAATGGCGGCCGAAACAGCGTCGCTGGCGGCCTGCATGGCGCGTTTGAGAGCGTTACCCTTATCGAAATTGGCTTTAGCGATGGGTTGGGTCTTATAGATCCGCAGGTACTCGCCTTGGCTGAGTATCTTCGGCGCGCTGGTTGGAATGAGCGCGTGACGGACGCTGACCACGCCTTCCTCAACGAGCACGAGGGTCGTCGCGTCGGCGTCCTCAATCTGGACATCGAATATCGTCCCGCGCACGGAGATGACGGCGGTAGGAGTAGTGACCCGGTTCGGATTCGGCTGTCCGCCGAACTTCTGCACGTGGACTTTCACGCGGCCCAGGAGGAGATCGAGCAGATCCTTCCAGTCCCCGGCGTTATTGCGGAAGACGACATGGGAGTTGGCGAACACTTCAAACGTGCTGCCATCGTTAACCTGAAAAAGGGCATAGCCGTTGGCGCCGGTGACTATCTCCTGGCGCTTTTGGACCCAATCGCCAACGTTGAGCACCCAGGGCTCGCGGCCCTTCAGAACCGACACCTGACCGACGAGTTGCAGGACTTGCGCGGAGTACTGTTTTTCTTGCGGAAAGAGATTCGGCAGTTGGGCGAAGGCCGGGCAGACGAAGAGCGCTGCGATGAGAGCGAGCGAACCCTTTGTCAAATGCCGGTGCATGATTATCCCTGCTGTAAGAACGAGAAACCGTCCGAGTGGTTACACGCCGGACAGAATGCCGCGTTCCGATTATACCACTAAAATTGCATAGCAAAAGGGAGTCCTTCTCAGATTGTTCCGAGTAAGGTGAATGGAATCAACAGTTTTTAGACGGAGCAACCGATGGAAGAGATGACGGGCACGTGGTAACCGGGTTAGAATGGACGCAATCGGTGAGTCCTTTCGGTACAGTTGACACGTATCACTATCTAGCACGATGACAAGCACACTCAGGACAATAGGGCTAATTGTCCCGCTCGCGGTAGCGGCCGGCGGCAGTGTGTTTGGCGAATGGCGTCGTGTCGGCACGGCGGCCATGGACTTGCGGCTGAGCGGGTTGGCGACGGGCCCGGTGGCCGGAGTGGGATGGTCGGCGGATGGACGGACGATCTTGGCCCGGACGGCGATAGGGCGCTGGCTGGCGACGGATGACGGCGAAACGTGGACGGCCAGCCAAGTGGGTCCGCCGGAGGGCTTGGGAGCGGTGGTCGACCGGCTGCCGGAAGCGGGGGCGCAAGTCGTGAGTGGCGGGCGCGCGGGCTGGGCGTATGCGTACGGCAGCCATGTATGGCGCACGGAGGATAATGGACGCAGTTGGCGGAATCTGACGCAATGGAAGCAAACATCGCTGCTGGGCGGACCGGTGAGCGAGGCGGCGGTGCGGCCAAGCGTCCCGGAAGAGATCGTGGTTTCGACCGCGACGGGCGTATGGAAGTCGGCGGACGCGGGCATGAGCTGGAGCAGCTTGAATGCGACGCTTCCGCAACTGCCGGTGCGCCGGATCGTCAGCCTGCCGCGAGCTACCGATGGGCTGCGAGTGGCGATGCTGGCTCCCAACACGATGACGCCGGCGGTATTTGAATGGGGACCCGGCGAGAAAAGCGCCTGGCAGCAGGTACCCGGCGCCCTTTTGCGGGAGCAACTGGTGCGAGCGGCGCTGTCGCGGGAATTTGGGATCACGGTATCGGCATTGGGCTATTCCGGGGACCTGGTTTATGCCGGGACCGAAGACGGCCGGATCTATGTATCGCTCGACCGGGGCGGGAGCTGGATGCAGCCGGCGCAAAACCCCGGCGCGGTAGTGGAAGCGTTTACATTGGACGTACGCGAACCGCGGCGAGCGGTGGTAAGCCTGCGGCGCCGCGAAACGGGACCGGTAGTGCTACGAACGACCAACGGCGGTCTGATTTGGGACGATATGACGTCGAATCTGGGCCAAGCGGCGGCGTACGGCGTAGCCGCGGATTTTGAATCCGGGGCGGTATACGCGGCGACCGAGTCGGGCATCTATTGGACTTCGACGGACCTGACGGCGATGGGCCAGGCGACGCCCTGGAGGAAGATGCCCGGACAGTTACCGGAGGCGCCGGTATTCGATGTGAAGTTGGACGCGCTGGGCCAAACGTTGTATGCGGCGGTCTATGGGTACGGGGTATACGCGGAGACATCGCCGCACCGGATGCGCGACTGGAAGATAGTCAGCGCGGCCGATTGGACGGCGCGGCCGGCGGCGCCGGGCGCTCTCTTAAGCGTGATGGGCGGGAAGGTACAGAGCGTGCGAGCGGGCGAGAAACCCGTGCTGGTACTGAGCCGGAGCGATCGGGAAACGCAGATTCAGCTACCGTACGACCTGGAAGGGAGTACCGTGGCATTATCGTTGGAGGCCGAGGGCGGGTTGGTTCGTTCGAGCATGGCACTGGCTGTCGCGGCGCCGGCGATCCTTGTCGACCGGGACGGAACGCCGATGGCGATGGACGGAACGAACGGAACGCTGATTGATGGCGGGAATCCGGCGCGGGCGGGTGGCTTAATACAAATTCTGGCGAGCGGACTGGGGCGCGTGACACCGAATTGGCCGGTGGGGCTGGCGGCGCCGATGGGCGAGTCGGCACCGGTGGTAGTTGCACAGGTAAAGGCCTACTTGGATGGGTCCCAGGTAGAAGTTACCCGGGCAACATTGGCGCCCGGCTACATTGGTTACTACCTGGTGGAAGTGCGGTTGCCGGATGCGGTGAATAGCGGCGCCGCGGAGTTATTTTTGGAGGCGGGCAACTCTTCGACCAACAGGGTGCGTCTCTACATTGAACCGTAGCGGTTTCAGGAGGCAGGGATGAATCGACGCGAGATGCTACTGGGCGGGCTGGGACTTCCGCCGCTGCTGGCGCAGGAAGAAAAGAAGGGCGAGAAACTGGCGCCCTATTATCCGACGCCGGAGTCGATCGTCGAGAAAATGCTGGTCCTGGGCGGAGCGAAGAAGGGTGAGAAGACTTTCGATTTGGGCAGCGGCGACGGAAGAATCGTCATTATCGCGGCGGAGAAATTTGGGATGCATGCGGTGGGCGTGGAGTACGACAAGGACCTGTTTGCACAGAGTACGGAGAAGATCCGGCGGATGGGGCTCTCCGAGCGGGCGAAGATTATTCACGGCGATCTGCTGCAGCAGGATTACACGTCGGCCGACCTGATTACGGTGTATTTGCTGCCAGTGGCGAACGAAAAGCTGCGGCCGATTCTTGAAAAGCAGTTAAAGAAAGGCGCGCGGGTAGTGGCGCACGACTTCGAGGTGAACGGCTGGCGGGCGGACAAGACCGAAGTGGTGGAGGACGACGGCGAGGGGCGTAGCCACACGCTATATCTGTATAAGCGGTAGCGACTTCGCGGGATGACGCTACAGCGACAATCGCCGGTGCTCCTTCAAAATGCACCGGTCCATCACGACCTTCATCCCGGCCGTCCGCGCCTTCCCGGCCGCGATATCGTGGATGACCGATTCCTGCAGCCAGAGGTATGGCACGCCTAGCGAGATGGCTTCCTCAACCACTTCCGGCACCGCTTCCGGTCGGCGGAACACGTCCACAATGTCGATCTTCTCCGGCACCGCGCCCAACGTCGGATACGCCTTCTCGCCGAGCACTTCCGTCTCCGCCGGATTCACCGGGATAATACGATAGCCATGCTGTTGCAGATAGGCCGCAACGCCGTAGCTTGCCCGCATTCGTTTGCCCGATAAACCCACGACGGCGATCGTCCGCGCGGCGCGCAGCATCTCAATCATGTCCACGTCATTCGTCATTGTCCGAAACCTTCAGCTTCAAAATCCGGCAAAACTTCGCCACTTCCTGCGGCGTTAGCGAGCGGAACTCGCGCGGCCGCAGCGACCCCAGTTCCAGGAACCCGATCCGCACGCGCTTCAGCTTTTCGACCAACACGCCGAAATTGTTGAACATCAGCCGTATCTGGTTCTGCCTGCCTTCCGTCAACTGCACCTCATACCAGGGGTTGATGGCGTGCTTCAGCTTCTTCAGTCCAGCCGGCGCCGTTTTCTTTCCGCGCAAATAGATTCCCCGCCGAAAGTGCTCCTCCTGTTCGCCGGAAAGCGACGCCGTCACCTTCACGACATACGTCTTGACCAGTTCCGATTTCGCCGCCATTACCGCCTTCGCGAAGTCGCCATCGTTGGTCAGAAGGATTAGACCCTCCGACGCGTAGTCCAGCCGGCCCACCGGGTAGACACGCTGTTTGACGCCTTTCAGCAGGTCGGCAACCGTCTGGCGTCCCTCCGGGTCGTGCATCGTCGTGACGCAACCCGTGGGCTTGTTGAGCGCGATGTAGTGGAACTCCTGGGGCGGGCGCAGCAGCTTGCCGTCCACCTTGATGTGGTCGACACCGAACTCCGCCTTCGTGCCGAGTTCCGTGACGATCCGGCCGTTCACGGTGACGCGGCCAGCCACGATAAACTGCTCCGCCTTACGCCGGCTCGCCACGCCGGCGCTCGAGATAATTTTCTGTAGACGCTCCTGCATCTTTCTAAATCTTAGCGGCCGTATCGGGTTCCGCCGCCTCCGCGACCGACGCCGGCCCCTCCGCCTCATCCCGCATCTCGTCTTCGCTAAACGCCAGCCGGCGCAACTCTTCAAACTCCTTCAATGTGGGCAGTTCGTTGACGCTCTTCAACCCGAACTGCACCAGGAAATCCTTGGTGGTCTTGTAGAGAATCGGCTTACCGACGACGTTCTTCCGCCCGGCCGGCGTAATCAGCTTCCGCTCCACCAGCGTCTTCAACACGCCCGCTCCCTGCACGCCGCGGATCTCCATAATCTCCGGCGCCGTGATCGGCTGTTTGTAGGCGATGACGGCCAATGTCTCCAGCGCCGCTCCCGTCAGTTTAAACGAAGGCTTCAAATTCTTGACGAATTGCCGCACCGCCTCATGATGCTCCGGTTTGGTGGCCATCTTAAAACCGCCGGCGATCTCGCGGATTTGCAACCCGCTTTCCGGCCGCGAAAACTCTTCCACCAGTTCGGCCAACGCCGCGTCCACGCGCTCCAGCGGCTGCTGCAGCGCCTGCGCGATCTGTTTAGCTTCCAACGGCTCGTCGGTAATGTATATGACGGCCTCCAGAATCGCCTTCAATTCCACATCGGAGAACTGCATCGGCACGGGATCTTCGTTTATCAATGGTTCTTCCACCGCCTCTTGCGGCGGCTGAACTTCTTCCGGTTCCATCGCTTACTTGTATTCCTCTTCCAGCCGCGCGACGGATTCGTCGGTCGCGGCGAATTCTTCAAAACCGGTATGGCGCGTTAAACCGATGTCGCCAAACGCTTCTTTCTGCACCAGCCGCACGGCCTGCCCTTTCACCATCTCCAGAATGGCCAGAAACAACATGATCATGGCCGTCCGTGACGTTTGGCGTTCAAATAATTCCGTGGCCGAGATCGACTCGCCCTTCCCCGAACGCTCCAACACCCTCCGCAGCATTCGCATCATGTCGGGGACGGTGACGTCTTCTTTTTCCACCTCAAACCGCGGCCGGTTCTTCGCCCGATCCAGCACCTTTTGCAGCGTCTGCACCAAGTCGAACAGCGTCACCGAAAGCCCGGGATCATCGCCCTCATTCAAAAAGTGTTGCATCGCGGGGTTCGACCACGCCGCGTCTTCCAACAGCCGCTTCTGCTGCAACATTTCCGCCGCGTTCTTGAACCGCTCATGCTCCAACAGCCGGTCCATCAACTCCTGGCGAGGATCGTCCGTCGGATCCATTTTTTCCAGTTCCGGATCGCGCGGCAGCAGAACCTTGGACTTGATGTGAATGAGCGTCGCGGCCATGTACACGAACTCCGCGCCCAATTCCATATCGAGATCCATCGCCTTCTTGACGTACTCCAGGTACTGGGACGTAATTTGCGCGATAGGGATGTCGTTGATGTCGATCTGATGCTTGCGGATCAAATCGAGCAAAAGGTCCAACGGACCCTCATACTGTTCCAAATGGACGTGGAGCGGGGACGACACTACCCTTCAGGGTACCACGCCCGGCGCGCCGGAACCCCGATAAAATCAGGGTTTCGGCTCAGGCTTGCGGGTCCATTCGGTGATCCAGTCCAGGAAGTTTTTGTGCCACACCAGGCTGTTTTGCGGCTTCAGAATCCAATGCCCTTCGTCCGGGAACAGCAGCAGTTTCGACGGCACTTTCTTCATCTGCAGCGCCGTGAACAGTTGCAACCCCTGCCCCAACGGGACGCGATAGTCCTGCTCGCCGTGGATAACCAGAGTGGGTGTCTGGAAGTCGCTAACAAAGTAGCTGGGCGACCATTTCGCATAGGATTCCGGATTGTCCCAAGGCATTCCGCGGAACTCCCACATTGGGAACCATAGCTCTTCGGTCTCGCCCGCCATACTCCGCAAATCATATACGCCAGCATGGCTCACCAGCGCCTTGAATCGATTCGAATGGCCCAGAATCCAGTTCACCATGTAGCCGCCGTAGCTGCCGCCCGCCGCCGCGAACCGGTCCGCATCGGCCCAAGGCTGCGCCGCCACTGCATCCACCGTCGCCATCAGATCTTCATACACTTTCCCGCCCCAATCGTTGTTAATGTCGTCCGTGAACTTCTGCCCATAGCCCGTAGAGCCGCGTGGATTCGGCATCACGACAACGAAGCCAGCCGCGGCGAATATCTGCGGATTCCACCGGTAGCTCCACGCTTCATGCCACGCGCCCTGCGGTCCGCCGTGAATAAAAAACAGGACCGGGTATTTCTGTTTCGCGTCGAACCCAGCCGGCTTTAATACGAAGCTATGAACCTTCGTGCCCTCCGCCCCCGTCGCGTTCATGTCCTCAAACGCCGGCAGCGCCAAACCGTTCAGCAGTTCCTCATTCATCCGGGTTAACGGTTCAGGCTTGCTATCCGCCGAGTTCACGCGATAGATCTCCACCGGACGCGCGCCGGTCTGCATGGTGTAGAGCATTACTTTTCCGTCCGGCGTCAACTGCACGTCGTCGTAGGTCGCGCTCCCGGAGACAATCGAACGCGCCCCGCCGGCCCCGTTAATCGCCAGCATCTGGATACCCTGCCGGCCGCGGTCTTCAACCGTAAAAAACAGCCGCGTCGAATCCGGGGACCAACTTACGCTTTGAACGCCGCGGTCGAGCGCTTCCGTCAAATCCCGCACCCGCCCTTCCTTGCGTTTTATCACATACAGCCGCCAGCGGTCGCTCTCATACCCGGCCGTCTTCTGTCCACGCCACGCTATCCACTGCCCGTCGGGCGAATAAGCCGGCCCCACGTCCGCGCCCGCCGTTATGGTGATCTTCTGCGGCTCGCCGCCGTCCGGCGAAACAGTCCACAGGTCGCTATTCGTCGAAAGCGCCTGATCGTTCTCGCCGTTCATCACGTAACAGACCTCTTTACCGTCGGGGGAAATCGAATACCCATCCTGCCCGCCGAGCGAGAACGCCGGAACGTCGAACCGGCCCGGCGTCAGGTCTTTCACCTCGCCGCCATCGAGCGTCACCATCATCAAGTGGCTTTTCCGTTTGGATCCCCATTGATTCCAATGCCGGTACAGCAGCGAAGTATACGCGCGCGCCTTTGACTTGCTCTCCCGGTCCTCCTTCAACGCCCGCGCATTGCACGCTTCGTCACTGCAATCCGGATAGACCTCACTTACAAACAAAAGCCGTTTCGCATCCGGAAAGAACGAGACGCCCGACGCTTCCGTCGCCAGTTTCGTCACCTGTTTCGCGCCCGCGCCGTCGGCGTCCATCAGCCATATCTGCGACGCGCCTCCGCGGGTTGAAACAAACGCGATCTGTTTCGAATCTGGCGACCAGCGCGGCCGGTCGTTACTGCCCTCCGTCGTCAACGCGCGCGGCGTGCCCCCCGCCAGCGGGACCGAAAATATCTGCGTCTCTTTCTTGTTCGCGTCCAGGTCGACGCTCTGCACGGCGAAGGCGACCGTCGTCCCATCGGGCGATAGCTGCGGATCGGACACGCGCCGGATGCGCATCATCGTTTCAATATCAAGACCGGGCGCGGCGGATAGCGGCGCCGCAAGCGAGAGGCAAATCAGCCAGAACCGCAGCATACTCCAATTGTAGATGCACCTCATTGGCGAGAGTTTCGGAAAGAAGGCGATAATAGGAGGTTTCGCATTATGATCCGCTCATTTCAAGGCACCGTTCCGAAGATCGCCTCCACCGCCTGGATCGATCCCACCGCCGTCGTTATCGGCGACGTCACTATCGGCGAACGCTCCAGCGTCTGGCCCCACGCCGTCGTTCGCGGCGACGTAAACAAAATCACCATCGGCGAGGAAACCAATGTGCAGGATGGCTCCGTCCTCCATGTCGAATATGCGCTCTACGAACTCAAACTCGGCGACCGAGTCACCGTCGGTCACTCGGTGGTTCTTCACGGCTGTATCGTCGAAGACGACTCACTGATCGGCATCGGCGCCATTGTCCTAAACGGCGCTCGCATCGGTAAAGGATCGGTGATCGCCGCCGGGGCTTTGGTGCCCGAAGGTATGGAGATACCGCCCGGTTCGCTCGCCATGGGCGTGCCCGCCAAGGTGCGTCGTGTCGTTACGCCGGAGGAGCAGGAACGCTTCCGCGTTAATGCCCAACACTACGTGGAACTGCGCGAAAAATACCGGAACGAACCCGCTCTTTAAACCAAAAAGCACCATGAATATTCGCGCTGTCAAAGGTACTCGAGATATCCTTCCGCCCGCCTCCGCGGTGTGGAATGAAATCGAAGAAACCGCCCGCCGCGTCTTCCGCACCTTCAACGTGCATGAGATCCGCACGCCCATTTTTGAGGAAACCGCCCTGTTTTCGCGTGGAGTGGGTGAAGAGACCGACATCGTTTCGAAGGAGATGTATTCCTTCGACGATCGCGACGGTACGTCGCTGACGCTGCGCCCGGAGAACACCGCCTCCGTTATTCGCGCCTACATCGAGCACCGCATGGACCAAATCCCGGGCGTGAAAAAGCTCTTCTATATCGGGCCTATGTTCCGCCGGGAACGTCCGCAAAAGGGCCGCTATCGCCAGTTCTTCCAAATCGGCGCGGAGATTATCGGTTCGGAATCTCCCACCGTTGATGCCGAAGTAATCGAGCTTGTCGCGACTTTGCTGGACGCCAATGGCGTCAAAGGATCCCGCCTCCTCGTCAACTCCGTCGGCGATCCCGAATCGCGCGCCCGCTACATCGCCCGTCTGAAGTCCGATCTCGAGCAACACATCCCGGCGCTCTCCGCCGACTCCCAGCGCCGCGCCGTGACCAATCCGCTACGCGTGCTCGATTCGAAGGATCCGCAGGACCAGCCCATTGTCGAGAAACTTCCGAGCATCCACGAGTATTTGAACGACGCTTGCCGCGAACACTTTGCCACCGTCTGCCGCTATCTCGACGACCGCGGCATCGTCTATGAAGTCACGCCGCGCCTGGTCCGCGGCCTTGACTACTACACCCACACGACGTTTGAATTTCTCCACGGCGCGCTCGGCGCGCAGAACGCCATCTGCGGCGGCGGCCGCTACAACGGGTTGGCCGAATCGCTCGGCTCCAAAGTGCCCGCGCCCGGAATCGGTTTTTCCATCGGCGAAGACCGGCTGGTGATGGCCGTCGAAGAAGCGCGCGGCGGTCTTAAAGCGCCATCGCTGCCCCTATTTATCGCTCCCATGACCGAACCCGCCTTCCGGAAGGGAGCGCTGATCGCCCGTGCCATTCGGGCCGCGGGTTTGGGCGTCGAAGTCGCCGCGCCGGCCAGATTGAAACGGCTTATGGAACTGGCCAATAAAGCCAATGCGCGCCATACGCTGCTGATCGGCGAGGACGAACTCGCGCAGGGCCGTTTTGCGCTCAAAAACATGGAAACCGGCGACCAGCGGATGGTCGGCGAGGCGGAATTGGCGGCTATAATAGCAGGATAGCTTCACAAGCTCAACGCCCACCAGGAAGCCTTCTTTCCACTAACAAGACATGCCAGAACAAGTTCCTCTGGATTTCCTCGGAGATCTACGCCGCACCCATACTTGCGGCCAATTGCGAGCCGCCGACACCGGCCAGCGCGTTATTTTGATGGGATGGGTCCACCGCCGCCGCGATTTGGGCGGCGTGATCTTCATTCATCTCCGCGACCGCGACGGCGTCTCGCAACTCGTCTTCCATTCGGACGAGCAATTCGCCGAAGCGCACGACAAAGCCGACATGCTTCGGTCGGAGTATGTGATCGCCGTCGAAGGCGTCGTCAAGCTCCGGACTCCGGACACGATCAATCCCAATCTCCCCACCGGCGAAGTGGAAGTTGTCGCCGCGAAGGTCTGGCTCCTGAACGAAAGCCGCACGCCGCCGTTTCCGATGGAAGACAACGTCGATGTGAATGAGGATGCGCGCCTGAAGTATCGGTACATGGACCTCCGCCGCCCCCGTATGCAGAAAAATATCATGCTGCGGGCAAAAATCAGCCTCGCCATTCGCGAGGTGCTTGACGGACTTGGCTTCCTGGAAATTGAAACGCCGTTCCTCACCAAATCCACGCCCGAAGGCGCCCGCGACTTTCTGGTACCGAGCCGCATGTACGCCGGCCAGTTCTACGCGCTCCCGCAGTCCCCGCAGATCTTCAAACAATTGCTGATGATCAGCGGTTTCGAAAAATACTTCCAAATCGTCCGCTGTTTTCGGGACGAAGATCTCCGCGCCGACCGTCAGTACGAATTCACGCAGATCGACTTGGAGATGAGCTTCCCCCAGCAGGAGACGATCTTTGAAGTCATCGAACCGCTGCTTGAGCGCGTCTGCTCCGTGGCCGGTTTTGAAGTCAAGGCCCCCTTCCCGCGCATGACCTATGCGCAGGCCATGCGCAGCTATGGGATCGACAAGCCGGACATGCGCATCCCGCCGTTCTATTGCGTCGAGGATCTGTTTCCGGAAGATTCCAACTTTGCGACTCCCGGCCTTCCGCTGGTGGCCATCGTCATCCCGAATACCGGCGCGCCCACTCGCAAGGAACGCGACGAGTTGAAGGCCTTCGGCCAGGAACGCGGCCTGCGCGTCTTCGACGACGCCAAGCGCCTGGAACGCGACGCTCCCGAGGTTATGGCCCAGGTCCGCGCCCGCACCGGCGCGGGAGAAAACGATTTACTGTTCCTCGCCGGTTGGCCTGGCGAACCCAAGGGTCACCGGCCGGAGGAGACCGTGCTCCTGGCCGCCGGCCAATTGCGCCTCTTCGCCGCCCAGAAGTTCAATGATCGCCATGCGCTCCTGGATCCGGCGGTTTTCAAATTCGCCTGGGTCGTCGATTTCCCGATGTTCGAGTGGAACGACGAAGACGACCGCTGGGTCGCCGCGCATCATCCGTTTACTTCGGTGCATGATGAGGACATCGACAAGCTGACCGCCGATCCCGCGCGCTGCCGCGCCAAGAGCTACGACATCGTGCTCAACGGCACCGAACTCGGCTCCGGGTCGATCCGTATACATCGCCGCGACGTGCAATCAGCCGTGTTCAGCGCCCTCGGCCTCTCCAACGAAGAAGCGCAATCGAAGTTCGGCTTCCTGCTCGAAGCGTTGGAATATGGCGCTCCGCCCCACGGCGGCATCGCGCTAGGGCTTGATCGGTTAGTAATGATTCTCGCGGGCGAAAAGTCGCTCCGCGACGTGATTCCGTTTCCGAAGACCGCCAAGGGGACGGACCTGATGTGCGAAGCGCCGAGCGCCGTGCCGGATAAGAATCTCCGCGATCTGAATATTCAGGTTCGCGTGAAGCGGAGTTAGTCTCTCTAGCCGCGCCTTGGCGGCGATATTTCGTTAACGTGCGCGAACCCGCCGCCGTTTGGACGTTGCCGCGGCTTGGGCGGCTTCAGCCACTACGCGGATCGCTCGGTCGGGGTTCGACTAGCACGAGCTTGGTTCCAGCGGTGGCCCTTCGATAGTATTTGCCCCGGACGCCGCCTTTCAGTTGTGAGAGATCGTACTCGGGTAACAAGTCGTCTCCGCTCTTAGCCGTTAATTCCTTCTTCATATTGTTCTCGGTCGGCGCGAGCCGATGATCAGAATCCATGGGATGCGAATGCCGGATGCCCCTTCATTGTAAAGCCGCACTGCGGTCCTCGAAACCATGGCCGGGGTCCGGATACGTGGTCGCGTCCAGCCGCCGCCGTTTCCAAACAGCGCGTCCGCAACGGGCCAACGGGACAAACTCTATCTGGCATTCCAGCGGCTCAAGTAGGCTTCCTCCGCCAACTGCTGCTGCTCTTTGTCGTACTCCAACTGCCAACGGATCTGGGCCTTCTCTTTCAACCGCACAAGAAGAGTTCGGTCCCTTTCCGCCGTTTGGAGTTCGGCCCGCCGCTCCGCCAACCGGCGGGCGATACCGGATGCCTCCTGCGCCATTCGCAACCTGCGTCTCCCGGCCGCCGCGCGAAATCGGTCGAGCGCCATGAAATCAGCGGGATCCACCGGGCCGGTGCGCACAGCTTCTTCGGCCGTCCGCACTTCGTCCGCCAGTTCCTGTTGTTGCCGCTGGTTGGCGTTCCATTCCGCTTGTACGGCCCGCATCGCGTTCTCCGCGGACTCTACGCTCCGCTCCCGCAATCCTAGCGCCGCCTGCAACGAAAACTGAAACCTGCGCACTACAGCGCGCCCGCGAGCCGCTCCAGCGAATGCAGCGTCTCTTCCCGGGAAATTTTAAGCCCCGCGTCCTGCTTCAAAAACGCTTCCAATTGCGGCCGCGTCCGGATGGCGGCGTCGAGCGTTGGGTTGGAACCAGCCGCATAAGCGCCCAGATTGATCAGATCCTCTGATCGCCGATACGACGCCATCGCTTCCCGCACTTTCCGCGACCCGTCTTTTTGCTCCGGCGTCGACACCGCGCCCGCCAACCGGCTCACCGACTGCAAAATATCAATCGCCGGGTAGTGTCCCGCCGACCCCAACTCCCGCGACAAAATAATATGCCCATCGAGAATCCCGCGCACCGCGTCGCAGATCGGTTCGTTGAAATCGTCCCCCTCCACTAGGACCGTGAACAGCCCGGTAATCGATCCCCCCTCAAAATTTCCCGCGCGCTCAAAAATCCGCGGCAACAAATTGAACACCGATGGCGGATAGCCCTTTTGGCTGGGCGGTTCCCCGGCCGCCAAACCGATCTCGCGCTGCGCCATCGCCAACCGGGTGACCGAATCCATCACCAACAGCACATCCGCGCCTTGATCCCGGAAGTACTCGCTCACCGCGAGAGCCACAAAGGCCGCGCGCAGCCGCAAAGGCGCTGGCTGGTCCGAAGTCGCGCAAATCACCACCGAGCGGGCCAATCCTTCCGGTCCCAATTCATTCTCCAGGAATCCCCGCACCTCGCGATTGCGTTCTCCAATCAACGCCAGCACGCTCACATCGGCGGCATTGTGCTTCGACATCGCCCCCAGCAGCGTGCTCTTGCCCACGCCGCTCCCGCCGAAAATTCCTATACGCTGCCCCTTTCCGCAGGGCAACATACCGTCGATGGCGCGAATCCCGGTGACCAGCGGTTCCTTAATCGAGGGGCGCGACAGCGGTCCGGGCGGCGTCGCGTATAGCGGATAGGCGCTTTCCGCCGTGATCATCGGGCCGCCATCCATGGGCCGCCCAAATCCATCCAGGACGCGTCCCAAGAGTTCCCGTCCCACCGGCACCCGCGCCGCCGCGCTGCGCGCAACGATTGCGTCGCCCAGTTGCAGACCGTCGGTTTCTTCGAGCGGCATCGACAGCAGCCGTCCGTTCCGGAACCCGATCACCTGTGTCCGCACTCGCCGCCCGTTGCCGAGCGTAATCTCGCAAAAATCTCCGAGCCCCGCCGCCGGACCTTCCGACTCAACCAGCAGCCCGACCACCTCCGTCACGGTCCCGCTGCTCCGCCACGGGTTGGTTCGTTCGAGATCGTCGAGATACGGTGTGGCTACGAAGTGATCGGGCGGGGAAGCGGATTTAGTAGTGAATATCATTTGTGGTTCTGGGCGGCGATGCGATCCGCAAAGCCATTTTCAATTTCGGCCAACTGGGTCTGTACGCTCGCGTCGATCTGTCCGCGTTTTGTGTCGAGGACGACGGAACCGCGCTCCAACGCCCGGTCCGCGATAACTTCTACCTGATCCGGCAGGCCCAGGCCGGCTAGCTTTCCGCTCAGTTGCGGCACATCTTCCGGAGCCGTGCGTATGCACAAAACTTCCGCTTGATTAATAGTCTCCAGCGCCGCCTTCAGAATGCCGAGCAACGAATGCGGATCAACCGTCAATTCCCGTCGAAGAATCTTCCGCGCTACCGCCAACGCCAGCCGCAGCAACTCCGGTTCGGAATCCCGGCGAAATCGAGCCCGGTAGGAAGCCAGTTCACCAATGGTGGAGGCCAAGCGGTCCATCAGCGGTTGCAGCGCCGCGTTCGCCGCCATCGCTCCCAATTTCTCGCCTTCCGCCCGCCCTTCCTGGCGCCCAATTTCCTGGCGGCGATGCAGATCCGCTTCCAGTTCGTGTATCCGTCGATCCAACACCTGAATCCGCTGCAGCGCGCCTTCCATTTCCTTGGACACGTTGCTTGGCGAGGGCGCTTCCCGCGAAAATTCCTCCGTGCCCGTCGCGGCATTCACGGGTTCGCCGAACGCCATCAGCCAGCGGACTGGCTCGGCGCGTACGTTCTTCGATCCGGTTAAGACACGCGATGACATGGCTTGGCTTTAGAGCACGTACTGCTCGCCGCCGCCTCCGCCCTTCATGGTAATGACGCCGTCGGTTTCCAATTGTCGAACCACGGTGATAATCTGCTGTTGCGCGCCCTCGACGTCCTTGATTTTCACCGGCCCCATCGTGTCCATTTCCTCACGCAACATCTCCGAGCCGCGCTGCGACATGTTTCCCATGAAGTGGTTGCGCAGATTCTCGCTTGTCCCCTTCAGCGCCAGCGTCAGCATCTTGCGGTCCACCTTCGAAAGGATTTCCTTAATCGCCTCGCTGTCCACGGTCAGTAGATCCTCAAACACAAACATCAGATGGCGCACCGTCTCCACCAGTGCCGGATCCTGCACTTCGATGTTGTTGAGAATATCCTTGCTGGATCCCGCGTCCAGCCGGTTAAACATTTCCGCAACCGCGCGAATGCCGCCATACGATTCGCGGTTTATCTCGCCCAGCGCCTTCAACTTCTGCCCGATGATGGTCGCGATCCGGGCGATGATATCGGGCGAAATCTGGTCGAGGTTAGCCATCCGCAGCGCGACGTCCGGTCGCATTTCCGCCGGCAGCGACGACAACAGCGCCGCCGCTTGGGACGCCTTCAAGTGCGAGAGTATCAGCGCGATCGTCTGCGGATGCTCGCTGTGAATGAATTTCGCCAACTGCTGCGGATCCGCTTTTTGGAGCGCGTCGAAATTCGCCGCATCGCTACCGATTGTCTTCATCAGCCGGTCAAGCAGGATTCGCGCCTGCTCCGGTCCGAAGGCGTTGACCAAAATCTTTCGCGCGTAAGGTACGCCGCCCTTGAGCACGTACTCGTGCGCCATCGACATCTGATAGAACTCTTCCAGCACCTTTTCGCTGGTTTCACTCGATACGTTCTGCAGCCGGGCTACTTCCCGTCCCAGAATGTGCGCGTCGTCTTCGTTAAAGTGCTTCAGAACTTCCGAACTGGCGACTTCACCAAGCGTCACCAGCAGGACCGCGGCTTTCTTAAGACCGGAGAGTTCCTCTCCCTGTTCGGCTTCTCTATCGACTGTCGCGGCTGGCATTGGCTAACTTTCCGTCCCTTCGGTCCATGTGCGAATCAAATTGGCGACCGCCTCGGAATCCTTTGCGACCAGGTCCACAACATGCCGTGTCAAGACCTCGCCCCGTCGTACCGTTGCCTTGGGGATTTCCAGTTGCAGAAGTGCGTCCTGCGTCAACTTATTCTGCATTTCGTCGCGATCCCTTAACTGTTCGTCCATGGACTTTGCCACTTTCTCGATTGGCGGGTCGCCGGCGGCCAGTTGGGCGTTCTGCGCTCCGCCTTCAACGGCGGGATCCAGCGTGACGTCAACGTGCTGACCCTTCTTCTGCTTCCCAAACTTGCGGCGGATCATCCCGCTAAACCCTAGCGCCATTCGGTACAACCCAAAGAGAATCCCGAGAACCAGAACAATTACCACGGCCGGCAGCCAGCTCCGCTCGATCAGCCAGTTCAAGTGTCCTTCCATTGGTATGCGCAGCCAGTCCGGAATCGCCGCCGGCAACTGCAGCCGCGGCCGCGTTGCCGTCGTCGCCGGTCCCGCCACCGGAGGCAAGTTCCGCGTCGATTCGAATGGCAGCGATTCGACGATAATCTGGTCGCCTCGTTCCTGTTGAAAGCCGATGGCCGCCGAAACAATGTCTTTAATCGCGCGCAATCTCTCCGGCGTCGGCGCCTCCACCGTCTGCTTCCCGCCCTCGAACCTTACCGTATGATCCAGCAGCACCGATGTCGATAAACGCTTAATCTGGCCGTGTGGAAACTTGATATGGCGGATCACCCGGCTCGTTTGGAACGTCGTGTTCTCCGATCGGCGGAACAGCGGGTTGCCGCTTCCTCCGCCGGGCCGCGAAGTGGGGCGCGGCAAGCTCGACGCGGTGCCTGGGATCCCATTGGCGGCCGCCGGCGTCGACCCATCCTCCGACCGCTGCGAATTCACCATCACCGAACGCGACGGGTCAAACGTCTCTTCGCTCTGGTCTCCGCTCGCCAGATCGCAATCCAAAGAAACCGCCGCCCTAAACCCATCCGCTCCCAATAGTGGTTCGAGCGTCGCCTGAATCTTCTCCCGAAGTCCCTTCTCCATCCGCTCCCGATACTCGATCAGTTGTTTGGACGTCTCGTCGTCGGAGTCGCCGGTTTTCCTGGGGCGGCTCAACAGGTTGCCGCGCATGTCCAGGATAGAGACGTTCTCCGGGGCCAAGCCGTCCACCGCGCTCGACGCCAAATGCGCGATCGCCTGAATATTCTGGGTCGAGAGATTCGCCCCCGGCTTCAGCTTTAACAACACGCTCGCCTTGGCCGGTTGCCGGTTCTCCAGGAATAGGCTCTGCCGCGGAAATGTGATGTGTACCCGCGCGGATTCCACCTCCTGCAGCGACATCACCGAGCGTTCCAGCTCCCCTTCCACCGCCCGGTGATAGTTCACCTGCTCGGCGAACTCACTCGTGCCAAAGTTGGGCTTATCGAACAACTCAAAGCCGATTCTTCCGCTTTTTGGAAGGCCCGCGGATGCCATTTGGATGCGTAGCTCATCGACTTTCTCAGCGGGAACTTTAATAATTTTTCCGCCATTCTCCAGCCGTATCTCGGTTCCGGCCTCCTTCAGCCGCGCAAGCACCATCCCGGCGTCCTCCGCCGAAAGATCTTGAAATAGAGTCTTGAAGTTCCGCTCCGTCTGCCAACTCCGCATTCCAAGGATCAACGCAATAACCAACACCGCCGCGCCGCCTATCAAGAGGCGTTGCCGCATCGATAGGCGCAGGAATAGCTCGCGCAACTGTTGCAAGTAGGCCATGAATCCGTCTAGTTACCAAAAACTACATCTGCATCCGCATTACTTCCTGATAGGCCTGGACTACCTTGTTCCGGACCTGCAGGAAGGCTTCAAACGCAATTTCGGCGCGCTGTCCCGCCAGGATCACCTGGTGTATCTCTTCGGTCTCTCCGCTCATGAAGCCGTTGGCCGCATCCTCGGCGCGGACCCGGTATTGTTCCACCCGGCCGATGGCTTCATTAAACATATCTCCGAACTCTTTCCCGGTTCCAGACGCCGCTCCCGGCTTTGTAATCCCGTCAATCGACGGCACCGGCGCGATCGAATTCATCCCCTGAATGCTGTTGGCCATGGCGATTACCTCATCAGATCGAGCGAACGCTGGATCATGTCCTTCACCGCCGACATTGCGGCAATATTCGACTGGTAGCTCCGCGTCGTATTAAGCAGATCCACCATGTCCTCGGCTGGATTAATCCGGGGGAAAGCCACATACCCCTGCGTATCGGCGTCCGGGTGCCCCGGTATATATCGCTTCTCCGGATCCCGCTGGTCCTCGACCACCTCCGCGACCCGCACCCCTTCCACCCCCGATCCGAGTTCATTCCGGAACACGGACTGGAACAGATGTTCCGCCTTGGCACTTTCGAAGATGACATCTTTTCGCCGGTATGGACCGCCCTGAGAAGTTCTTGTCGTTTCGGCGTTGGCGAGGTTTTCGGTCAAGACCTCCGCGCGGCGCCGCTGCGCCTCCAGCCCCGATGCACTCACGGACAACAGGTGGAAAAGGCTCACTAGCCACGCCCTTCCTGCAGCGCCGAACGAACCGCCCGGAACTGCCCCTTCACCATCATGCTAACTAACTGAAAACGCAATGCATTCTCCGCCAAAAGCCGGGCTTCCCGTTCCAAGCTTACGTTGTTTCCATCGTTGCGAAAGTCCAGGCCTTCCGGCTCCTGTAGAGAGGCCGGCTGCCCCTTGGTCAGGGCCAGGAATTCCCGCTGGAAATCGATGTCTTTTGTCACATACCCGGGCGTCTCGGCGTTGGCAAGATTCGATGCCACCAACTTCTGGCGCGTACTTAAAAGGTCCAGGTAATGCTCATGTTTTACGGCGATTCGGTCCAACATGCCGATTACTAAGCACGTCAGCCGCCAACTCGCATCCAAGCCGGCTTTTGCATTTCAACCCGCTTCGCCGCCGGACAATTTATATGATGGGCCCCGGCCAGATACCCGGTGCTGATCAAAAACTCCCCCACAATTTCCCCGCCCGTAAATCGAAAGGTCCGTTTGAATAGCTTCACCCACTCGGATTTATCTCGCGGATGATGCCGGTCGAGCCATGCCCGGAACGATCCGTCGTTCGCGCGAATGGCTTGTAGGCGCCGCGCGTTCTCTATCGCCGCGTTCACTTTCAGCCGATTGCGAATGATCGACGCGTCTCCCAAAAGCCGCGCCACATCCGCCTGCCCAAACGCCGCCACCACATCGATGTCGAACTCCCGGTACGCCTCCCGAAACCCCGCCCGCTTCCGCAGAATCGTCGCCCAACTCAGCCCCGCCTGATTGATTTCCAATACCAGCCGCTCAAATAAAACAGAGTCGCTCGCGACCGGAAAGCCGTACTCCTCGTCGTGATAGGGACCGTGCAACGGGTCGCCAAGGGCGATCCGGCAATAGGTTCCTACGGGTAGTTCCATATTAGAAGTAAAACCGCGCTCCCAACTGAATCTTACGCGAGAAGCTAAGGACGGTGTCTCGAATCCGGCCAAACGTAGCCGACGTGACCGTCGTCGTCGGAAACCCGAACGTCGGCGTGTTAGTCAGGTTGGTGATGTCGGCGCGAATCTCCAGGTTGTATCTCTCCGCCATATTCAAGTGCTTGGCGAACGAGGCGTCGAAGTTCACGAAGCGCGAGCTTTCAAAGAAATTACGCGGTGTGTTTCCAATGGAGCCGGGCGCTGGAATCGAGAATCTCTTGCGCTCCGCTTCATCGAAGTAGAACACCAGGCCGGAGCCCTGATCGGTGAGCGCCGCGCCATCCTTCCGCGTGCAGCCAGTGCAATCGGCTAGTGAGTTCACAATGTTCGATGCCGTGTTCTGGCCTGAATATACGGTGAACGGACGGCCGGAAGTGAGTGTGAAGATACCGGCCATGCGCCAGCCGCCGATGACATGATTCGCCATCCGGCCGGCGCTCCCGCCAAAGCGCTGCCCGCGCCCAAACGGCAGGTCGTAGCTAAATGTGGTCTTCAAAGCGTGCGTGCGGTCGAAGTCGCTGCGGCCGTAGTTCAGCCTGCGGTTGTTGATGTCGAACGGCGTCGACGACGCGCTCTGGTTCGCCCCTCCGCTCACCACTGTGAACGCGGGATCATAGCTGCGCGTATCGAGCGATTTGGAAAAAGTATAGTTCGCGTTCACAAACAGGTTCGACGAGAAGCGCCGCTCCACCAGGAACTCCAAGCCGTTATAGGTGGAGAAGTCGTTCGAATCGATGGTGTTCACGGAGCTGAACTGCGGGAACCGCCAGAAGAAGTATGGGCCAGCGCCGGAAAGGTCGGTGACCGAACGGCCATTCTGGAGTCGCGCCGCGAAGTTCGCCGCCAATCCGCCGGCGTTATTGTTCGTCAAATCGTTCGGGAACAGGCGGCGGATCATGCGGGACGCCGTCTCGCCGGCGTTGATGCGCGAGTCGGCCGAAAGCACCCGATTGAAGAGCGTCGATTCTCCGCCCGCCTTCACTTCATTAAATCCCTGAACGAACCCATTCTTGTAGATATCGGCTTGATTCGCGCCATAAGCGCCCATCAATCCATACCCGCGCCGGCCAAAGTAGGAGATCTCGACAACCGTGTTCTTCACCACCTCGCGCTGCAGCGACAGCGACCATTGATTCGTCACCGCCGAACGGAAGTTCGGGTCCACCACCGTGATGCCATTGTTGCTGAACTCCGCCGGCTGCGCGAGGGACGATGGCGTCACGGACGGCGGCGCTATCGGCTGCAATCCCGCCAACCGCCCGCCTGCCTGGCCGTAGGTCTGATCGGAGATCCCGATCGTTTCGCCAGGCATGTTCGGGAAGATCGTCGACGCGAACAGGAACGTTGGAATGCGGTCAAACGCCGTTCGGAAGTTCGAACGAATGGACGTCTTGCCCGTGCCAAATGGATCCCAGGCGAAGCCGATTGACGGTCCGAAATTGTTCAAGTCGCTATCGTACAGTTTGGCGTTGACCCACTTGGCGGAGGTCGTCGGCGCGGCGCCCGCCACCAATGGCACATCGGGCCGGCGGATACGGTCATCGGGATTGGTCGCGGCCAGCTTGGCTTCCCAGCGGAGGCCGAAATCGATGGTCAAATTCTTCTTCACCTTCCAGGCGTCCTGGATGTAAAGGTCATATTCGGGGTAGTCGGTAATGAAAGCGAAGCGGCCCGGCACGAACTTATCGCCCGCCGAAACAAAGCCCACGGAACGCTGGCCCACCCGCCCCAGCAGGAAATTGATGTTGGATTGAAGCGAGGGCCGGTCGAACGCGGTGTTGATATCGGCCGGAATGCCGAACGCGGCCGGATCCACCGGGTTAATCGCCACCGAGAAGTTCACCGAGGGATTGGAGTTCAGCCCGCCCACGCTGCCGCGGTCGTCGGTCTGTCTTTGCAGCCGGATATTCATGCCCATTTTGATGGAATGCGCGCCTTTGACCCACGAGAAGTTGTCGACGACCTGCGCCGTCCGGACCTTCCGGTTGTTGCCGAACGAGCGATCCGTCAATACCGTCACCGGTGCGCCCGTCAGCGAATACTCGGTCAAGGAAGCCAGCGGTTGATCGAAGATAAACCCGAAGCTGTTGAAGCCCATCACGAACTCGTTGGTGATGGTGGGCGAGGGGTTGGTACGCCAGTTTACCGCCATGTTCCGTGGCGTTCGTTCGGTATTCACCAGACATGTCGAACCGGGGAACAGCGGCTGGCCGCCATTCACGCGATCGCAGTTGCTGTCCTGCCGTCCGAAGGCGTAGCGGAGATAAATGGTGTTCTGGTTGTCGAAGATGTGGTCTACTTTGGCCACAATATCGTTTTGCCGCTCGAACTGCGGTGCGTTGAAGTTGTAGCCGGCCGTATTTAACCCGTCGCCGAAATCGAAGCGATTCGGCAGCGGTGTCTGCGCGATCAGCGCGGCGATGGCCTTGTCCTGCCCGGCGCGGCTGGGGTCGTTCGTGAACATGTTGTAACTGCGCAGATTGGCGGGGCTCACCGGGTTGCCGGAGAGATCCACGCTCGCATTGGCCACGCCGGCCGGCAGGTTACGGCCATTGTTCATATAGCGGAAAATGCCCTGCCGCGCCTGTTCCGTATAGACGGTTCGCGTCACAATCGCCGTTTCCAGCGCCTTTAACCCTTGGCCATTCGCGAAGAAAAATGTCCTGTTCTTGATGATCGGGCCGCCCAGGGAGCCGCCGAAAATGTGCTGCACAAACTGGCGCTTGCCAACATTGTTCAAGTTGCTTTCCCATTCATTCGCGTTGAAGCGCGGTGTACGATACAGCCAGAACGCGGACCCGTGTAACTCATTCGTTCCCGACTTGGTAACCATCGCCACCTGGCCTCCCGAGTTACGCCCGGAATCGGCCGTGAAGTTTCCCGTCAACACGCGGAACTCCGCCAGCATGTCCGGATTCGCCCGCAGCGGCGTGAAGTTGGACCCGCCCGCGGACGATTCATTCACGTCAATACCATCCAACGTGAAATTCCATGACCTGTCGCGTGCCCCATGAATATGAATCCCGCCGCCCGTATTGGCGCCCGAACTCACGCCCGGCTGAATTTCCAGCAACTGCAGCGGATTGCGCCCGCGGGTGCCGACGATTGGCAGATCCTTGATTGTCTTTTCTTCCAGTAGTTGGCCATGGTTGCCCGAAGTCGCGGTCTGCACCGCCTCGGCCGCCCCCGACACTTCCACCACTTCCGTCACCGTGCCCACCTGCAGCGTCGGGTTGATTGTCGTGGGCTGGCCGATTGTCACCCGGTTGTTTTTGGCCGAGTACTTGCGGAAGCCGCCCGCTTCCACGCTCAGGCTATAGAGGCCGGGTTGGATGGAATCGAAAGTATAGGCGCCATTGACACCCGTTACTGTGTTAAAGGTCGCAGCGGTGCCCTCATTTGTAAGCGTTACATTGGCGTTGGCCACGGCCGCGCCGCTCGGGTCGGTTACGGCGCCGAGTAAGCGCGAGGTGGTTCCTTGAGCAAGAACCGGCAAAGAGAATGTGCAAAGGGCGAGTAGCGCCGCGACAACCCTGAAAGTCATAACTCCAGTTTAACAAGGGGATGTACGCGTTTCTATCGCGGAAAGTGGGTCTCATGCCAACGTATCGACCGCTGAATCCAGTCGATTACGTGACCGGACTCGCGGATTCCGTGGCCTTCGCGCGGGTAGCGAACGAAGATCGTTTCCACGCCCACGTCTTTCAGCGCGATGTAGAACTGTTCGGCCTCGGAGAGCGGCACGTCGTTGTCATTCTCGCCGTGCACCAGCATCGTCGGCGTCGCCACCTTCGTCACATGCTTCAGTGACGAACACTCCCACAGAATATCCATCAGATTTCCCTGGTGTGGGAATATACCGAATGTCATCTGCTCATACTGATTGTAGTAAGTGGTGTAGTTGTAGCTCACCAGATTGATGATGGCGGCGGTGGGAATGGAGCTCTTAAAGATGCGCGATTGAGTGATGAGCCATGAACTCAACTGGCCTCCGTAGCTCACGCCTTCCACTCCCAGGCGGTCGCGGTCGATCCACAGGTTCCGGCGCATGGCCGCGCTGAGGCCGTAGAGTACGTCCTGCCCTTCGTTGCCGTTCTGGTCGCCGAAAACGCCGTCGGCGAACGCCTGGCCATAGCCGGTGGATCCGCGGTAATTCACCATCAAAGTGGCCCAACCCTTGGCGGAATAGACCTGGTTCTTGAAGTTGAACGCCGGCCCTTGCTGCCCATGCGGTCCCCCGTGTATCACCACGATGAGAGGGTGTTTGGAGGTGGCCGTCATACCTAGCGGCTTGGTAAGAAACGCTTCGACTTCCCACTTGTTGTCGTTACTGATGAAAGTGAACGCCTCCACCGGAGCGATCTCGAGTCCGCGCAGAACGGCGGCGTTCAAATCGGTCAGCTTTCGCGCTGGGCCGTTCCCTGTTTGGAGGAAAAGCTGGGCGGCATCCTGCGGCGTTGCCCGGGCGTAAGCGACTAATCCGCCGGGGCCTACCGAAAAAGCGCCGACAATACCCGCTCTGCCAGCCACCATTTCCGGCTTGCCTCCGCCGGCTGCCTGCCGGTATAGCCGTACGCTGCCGCGCTCCTGCACCGTGAAGTAGACGAAGTCGCCTTCCGGCGACCACACGGGCGGGCCTTGGCGATTGTCGATCTTCACGAACTCCCGGCGGCTACCGCCGTCGGCGGCCATGCTCCACACATGGGTATCCTCCATGGTGGTTTCGAGGTCGGTCAAGCCGCGCTTGCAGCCTTGGTAAACGATCGTGCCGCCATCCGGCGACCAGAGCGGCCGGTACTCGATGTTCTCAGTGGCGGTGAGGCGCCGGATCCGCTTGTCCGCCACGCGCAGCGCGAATAGGTCGTAGTTGAAGAATTGATCCTCATTTGGCTCGCGGTTGGAGACGAAAAGGATCTCATCGCCTTTAGGCGACCAGTCCACGGAGTGCTCGTAGTGATTGCCTGTCGTGAGTTGCGTGATAGCGCCGGTGGCGGCGTAGGCAAGGAACAGGTGCAGCCGCTTGTTGTCGTTAAGCCGGGAATTGCCCTCACTGTCGTCGGGCTTGTACAGATAGCGGGTAATGATGATCGGGTCGCCGTCCACATCCTTGGTCTCCGGCCCTGGAACGGCGTCGACAAACACAATTTTCTTGCCGTCCGGCGACCAGTCGAAAGTCTTGCCGGTGGAAGGGAGCGGCGCATTGGTGCCGTCCAACTTGGATAGGAAGTGCTTGCCGGTGCCGTCGGCGTTGGCCACGATCAATCCCGGCTTCTCGCCCAGTTTGCCTTTGTAGGCGATCCGCGAGCCGTCCGGTGACCAGACGGGACTACCCGAATCGTCCTTTCCAATGGAAAGCGGCACGGTCGCGCCGTCTGCCAGAGTCAGAATGAATAGCTGGCTATACGGACGGCGCGGGCCGTCTTGTTTGGTGACGGTATAGGCGACGCGGCGGCCATCGGGCGAGAGTGCCACATCTCCCACCGCCTGCATGCGGACCAGATCCGGCGGGGTTAGTCCCGCGGCCAATAGACAACCAGGCAAGAGTAGCAACAGCAATGAACGCATGGATAATATCCTCGCAGATGGCGGCGACGAGTGAGCCGATGTATACCATGGGTAACGAATGCTCGTACTCGCATCCCAGTCTCCCCGCCGCCGTGAACTACTCGAGCGCGCGGGGATTCCGTTCACCGTTCGCACCGCCGATATCGACGAATCGGTCCAGCCCGGCGAGGCCCCCCAGCAATACGTCCGTCGCCTCGCCGTTCGCAAAGCGCTGGCTGTCTTCCAGGGCGGTGACGACTGCGTCCTCGGCGCGGATACAACGGTCGTCCTGGGCTCCGAAATCCTCGGCAAACCAGTCGACGGCGCCGACGCCGCACGCATGCTCGCCGCCCTTTCCGGCCGCAGCCATGAAGTGATCACCGGCATTTGCCTGCGCTACCGCCAGGACCTTTTCATCGACGCGGCCGTAACCCAGGTCCACTTCGGTCCGATGTCGCCGGCGGAAATCGACGCCTACGTCGCCACGCTTGAACCTCTCGACAAGGCCGGCGCCTATGCGATTCAGGGAATCGCCTCGCGTTATATCACCGGTATTGAAGGGTGTTACTTCAATGTCGTCGGCCTTCCCGTGTCGCTCGTCAGCCGGTATCTGGGCAAACTCGGCTTGCTCTAACCGTCTATCGGAGATAGAACTGCCGCCGAGCGGTTAGAAAAGGATCTTCAATGCGAGTTGAATGATGCGCGGATCCGCCGTCCCGGTGACACGCCCGAAATTGCCGCTTCCGGTGTCGCGTCCCGGAATGCCGAAGTTGGCGTGGTTGGGCGCGTTGAAGAACTCGGCGCGAAACTCGGTGGAAACCTTTTCCGTGATCGCCGTGATCTTGCGGGCCGAAAGGTCGAGCCCTATTACGCCGGGGCCGGTAACGGTGGAGCGTCCGGCGGTACCGTAACGGACATCGCCCGAAATGAGGGACTCAGGTACCGGATAGCATTCGGTCCTGAAGAACCTCTCGACCGTTTGCTCACCGCGGGGAATGTTCGGATTGCAGGTGAGATCGGGGCGGAGGGCTCCGTCGGTGCCGACGCTGGCGGGGTCGCCGCTACGGCGCACGGTGATGGGATAGCCGGATTGCAGCGACAGAATGCCGTCGAGCGCCCAGCCGCCCAGGAAGCGGTGGGCAAGCTGCGACATCCCGCCGCCGATGGCGCGTCCGCGGCCGATCGGAAGCTCGTAAACAAACGCGGTGGTGAAGCGATAACGATGATCTAGATCGGCCAAACCTTTGTCGGCGCGTTTGTTGAAGATGTCCTGGATGCGATTGCCCGTTCCATTGGATTCTCCGGAACTGAATCCACTGGCGTCGGAGAATGCCTTCGACCAGGTAAAGGTACTGATGTAAGTCAGCCCCTTGCTGAATCGTTTCTCGCCTCGCATTTGAAGGCCATGGTAATTCGAAAACGCGGTGCTGGTGGTCTCGAATACGTTGCTTAGCGGAACGATCACGCCGTTTTGCACCGCGTAAGGAACCAGACGGCGGTACTGCGTCAATGTCGTTGGACCGAGATTGGGTCCGCGAATCTGCGCGGCTGTAAGGTTACCCCAAGTGGCACGAGGCCCGAGCGGCTCGGCCGTGTTCGTATTCTCGCGGCGATTGAGACGCGTGCCCTTTGTCCCCACGTAGCCGATTTCAAATACCATGTTGCCGGGCAACTCGCGCTGAATACCGAAATTCCAGGATTGAATATATGCGTTCCTGAAATCGGGCGAATAGACGTTGGGTCCGGGATAGAAAGGAGCCACGGGGCCGGTGAGACCCGGTTTTTCGACGAGGAAGCCGATGAAGCCTTCGTTAGTCGGCAAGCCGTTCTGGCCCAGGCCGAGATCCTGCTGGTCCTCGATCACGTACGGCCAATTCTCAATTGTGTCTTCGGTGAGGAGCATCGGCACCGTATCGTAGAAAATGCCGTATCCTCCGCGAACGACGGTCTTGTTGGAGCCGAAAGGCTGCCACGCAAAACCAAAGCGTGGGCCGAGGTTTTTCTTGTCTACCGGGGACAGGGAACGCGGCAGCGGCGTGGCGTTATAGTCTTTCGCGGTACCTTCGGCGACACCCCAGAAGGGGATGTACGGATTGTTCAGCGGGAAATTGGGTCCGCAGGCTGCGAAGTCCGGACAGCGGTTGGGGGAGATGAGGGTGGAGATCCGGTCGCGTGTATCCTTCGGCGGGAGGTAAAGCATGTAGCGAACCCCCATGTTCAGCGTCAGGCTGCGGGAGACTTTGAAGTCGTCTTGAAAGTAGAGGCCATACTCGGAGGCGCGCAGCCGCGTCGCGAAGTCGGAGATACGGCGGGCCTTCTGACGGGTGAGACCGAGCAGAAAATTGGCCATCGTGTGTCCCGTGTTGCCGACGCCATCGATACCGGTCCACTGCGCGTTGGTGAAAGCGAAATCGCCGCGGGTAACCTGGGCGCGCACGACATTCTCCATGACGTATCGAACTTCGCCGCCTATTTTCATGAAGTGGCGGCCTTTGTTGAAAGAGAAGTTATCGATGACCTGATAGGTATTGTTGCGGCGGATGAGGGGCAGCCCGGTATCGTCTCCGAAGCCGGTGAATCCGGTAACGCTAATGCCGGGCGAGCCTTGAATGGAGGGATCGGTGGAGGCGTGGGAGAGGCCGCGAATACCGAACTTGCCGATCCAATCCACCTTTCTTTCCGCATCGTTGGTTTGAAACCAACCCAGATAGCCGAGGCGAAGTTCGTTCAGAAGGGTGGGGCTAAGTACCTTGGCGTACCCGACGGTGCCGTTCAGGTTGCGGATGTCGTTCATACTGCCGAATCCGGCAAAGGAGCGGGGACTGTAGCCGCGCGCGTCGTTGACGGTGAAGCGGCCGTAGAGTGTATCGTTGGCCGAGAATTGGTGATCGACGCGTCCGTTGAATTGATCGTAGGAATTGCGGTTGGAGCGGCCATCCGGATAATTATCGAGCGTGTCGCCATTGGCGGCGGTTGCGCCCGCGGCTGTGGGCGCGGGAATGAACTCGGCGTCGGCCACCATCTTCGCCGCCACCGCGTCAAAGCGATTCCGCGGGATGACGTTGTTCGGAAACGACTCGCGGACCCAACGGAGCCGGCCGGTGGAATCGGTGACCTGGCGCGAACTGAGAGGATCGAAGATTTGCCCGCGGCGCCACTGGCGCCCCAGAGCGTCGGTGCCGGCGCTGGCCGTCAGGAGATTCTGGGAAAAATCGCCGGACCGTTGCGCGAGCGAGGGAACTTCATTTAGATTGGCCGCGCCGCGCACTTGGCGGAAACCTTCGTAGTTGGAGAAGAAGAAGGTCTTCGTCTCGCCGCCCCTGCGTAGCGCGAGAGGCCCGCCGAATGTAAATCCGAACTGATTCTGCTTGAATGGCGGCGCGCAGGCGGCGCGGGTGGCCGTATTTGGGTCCGCTTTGTCGCAAGGAAAGGCGATGCGATTGGTGTCGAAGAAGCGGCGGGCCTGCAGCGCGTCGTTACGAAGGAAGTAGAATGCCGTTCCATGGAATTCCTTGGTGCCGGACTTAGTGACAATATTCACCTGCGCCCCGGCGCCCTTGCCGAACTCCGCGGAATAGTTGTTGGTTTGGATCTTGAACTCCTGCAGCGCGTCGATGGAAGGACGGACGGAAATGTTGTTCTGGAAGCCGTCCGAGTTGGAAGTGCCGTCGATCTGAAAAGCGTTCTGCTCGCTGCGGACGCCGCTCACCGAGAAGCCTCCGCCCGTGCCGGCGCCCGGAGCGCCGGTATTGGCCCCCGGAACGAGCAGCGCGAACTCAACGAAGTTTCTGCCGTTGAGCGGAAGCGCAAGGATTTTTTGCGTGTCGATCACCGCGCCGAGCGATGAGGTCTGGCTGTCGACCAGCGGAGTCTGGCCAGATACTTCGACGGTTTCGGTTAGTTGCCCCACCTCCATGCGCACTTCGAGCGCGGCGTTCTGGTCCACCTGCAAAACGAGGCCTTTGGATTGGAAAGTCTTAAAGCCGCCTACCTTAACGGAAAGGTCATAGGAGCCAGGTGTAAGGCCGGGAAGGTTGAACTCGCCCGCGGGATTCGACGTGGTGACTCGTTGGAACCCGGTCGCCGCATTCACAACCTGCACTTGAGCGGCGGGTAGAACGGCTCCCGAGGGATCGGTTATCGTGCCTGAAATAGTGGCCGTGCCAAGCTGTGCAAATGCCGCGACGGCGAAAGCGGGAAAGAGAAAAAGCGCGTGCGAGGTGACCATGGGTGCCTCCCGGTGAAGTTCCCAATCACACTACTATGGCGTCGCGCCGAGTTCAAGGGTGTATCGGGGAAGCGACACCGGGCGCGCGAAGAATTTCAGTGACGCGCACGGAGAACCCGGGCAGCAGAGGCGTATCCAGCGTATCCGTCTCGCGCAGGAGACGGATGGCCGCGAGGGAATGAACGAAGATCTCGCCATTTGGAATATCGAGGACCCATACCTCGCGGGTTCCGGCGGTGACATAGTCGCGTATCTTCCGATTGCAATCGATTGCGCCTTCGGAGGGAGACAGCACTTCGACCGCGATATCGGGAGCGAAGGGCACAGGAATTTTATCGAGGTCGAGATTCCGCCAATTTTCGGCGAGAAAAATGGAGAGGTCGGGCATTCGAACCGTGTACTCGGCGACACGGCAGTCGATCTCGGCAAGGATCAATCCAATGGGATTTTTGGCGAAGTAGCCGAGAACGATGGCGCCGAGCCGGTCTCGCACCAGTGCATGTCGTGGCGTGCCGCTTGCCAAACGAACCAACTCTCCTTCCACCAACTCGTAGACTTCTGTTTCCGGAAAGTCCAACCGGGCGAACTCGTCCACGGTCATCAGGGTTTTCGTGCTCATCGGCGTTACACCTTGTTTTGACTAAGCTTCAATATTAACGCATCGGGCCGACTCCCTTGCGCCGCGGGAAACTAACGCCTTCAACAAACTCCTAAAACTTCGCGTTCGGATAGCGTTCGCGCAGCCAGGAGACGAAATTGGCGGGGCAGGCCATGGTTGAAAGCCGGCTGTTCCGCACCAGCGCGAAATCGCCGAACAAACCCGACTCCTTGATTTCCCGTAGCGTCGCCGGCGGGTCCAGCCGGCCGGCGAACTTCATGTCCACCACCCACGATTTCGGATTCTTCGGGTCCAGCCGCGGAGCCGAATCGACGTTGGCCAACCCCACCACCGCCGGCGCGCCCTGCGAATGATAGAGAAACACTACGTCGCCTTTCGCCATCGTGGATATAGCCTTGGCCGCGAGGGGATTCGTTACGCCATCCCAAACGGTTCGTTTGTCGCGGGCGAAATCGTCGATGGAGTAGGTGTCGGGGTCGGTTTTTGCGAGAAAGTAGTCCATGGCCGTATTCCGTGCTCTCTACAGAATGCACAAGTACCCTACTGAGATACAATAAAGTGTCGATAATTGTTGGAGAGCACAGGACTTGAATGGAACGGTTTCAGCGCGGGAAATGATGCATGGAGAGAACAAGAAGATGTGGAACTCAATGATTAAGTTCTTCGTTTTGATGGTTTTGGGTCTGAGTATCGCATCCGTCGGCCGAGGACAGGAAAAGCCGAGGGCGCAGGAACCGCGGCCGGCGAACCCGGCCGCGGAACTGCCCACGGCCGATACGCCTTCCGCCCCCGTTGACCCGAAATCATACCGGATCGGTCCGGAAGACGTTATCGCGATCATGGTGTGGCGCGAGAAGGAAATGTCGGGCATGTTCGTTGTCCGGCCGGATGGCCGGATCACGCTGCCTTTGGCGGGTGAACTCCTCGTCGGAGAACTCACTCCGGAACAGGTTCAAACCAAAGTAATTGAGATGTATTCGAGGTTCATCAACAAGCCCGAGGTTAGCGTTTCGTTGGCCCGTATCGGCAGCAAGAAGTACTATCTGGTGGGTCAAGTGATGCGAACCGGATCTTTTCCGCTGGTCGTGCCGATAACGATTTTGGAAGCCATCAATGCGGCGGGCGGTTTTCAGGACTTCGCCAACACCAAGAAGGTTATTATTCTGCGTGGGGATAAGCGAATAAAGTTTAATTACGACGAAGTCATCAAAGGGAAAAACATGGCGCAGAATATCCCGGTTGAGAATGGCGATCACATCATCGTGAAGTAGCGTCTATTCCATTTTATTTCCGCCTTTGCGCGGATTTTTGCCATCGCGGTTTGGTTAAAGGAGCATAGGTTCGGATGCAAGCTACAGATAGTTTTGAGGTGTCCCGGCGGGCGCCTGACTTCGAGGATTTTGTCGATATGGCTCGCCGCCACAAGACATGGATCTTTGGCCCATTTTGGGCGGGAGTCGTCATCGCAACGGTCGTCGCGTTCCTGTGGCCGGACACCTTCATCTCCTACGCTTTGATACGCATTACGTCGTCGCAGGTGCCGGATCGCTACGTCCAAACGAACCTGAATCAAGTCCTGGCGGAGCGTATCAACGCGATCTCGCAAGGCGTTCTCAGCCGCAGCACCCTCACCAATATCATCCAGACCCATGACCTGTACCCGAAGGAACGCCGCCGGCTTCCCATGGAAGACATCATTGAACAAATGCGCAGGCACATCAAAATCGGCGTGGTAAACGTGCAGCAGGGCACCAAGAGCGTCGGCGCGTTCCCTATCTCGTTTCAGTATGAAAACCGGTACTTGGCGCAGAAAGTTACGTCGGATATCGTCAGCCGTCTGGTCAACGAAAACGAGCGGGAAACGATTACCCAAAGCCAAACCACCACGGATTTCCTTAGCCAGGAAGTGCAAAAAGCCAAGCAGCGCCTGGATGAAATCGAATCCAAACTCGCCGAATACAAAATCAAGAATGCCGGTACCCTGCCGGACGATCAGGGCTTTAATTTCGCCGCCATGAATTCGCTTGACCAGCGTGTCAGCCAGATGAATGCCGCTATCAGCCGGGTGAATCAGGAAAAACTCCTGTTGGAATCCAACCTGCGAATTGTTAGGGAACAGTTGGCGAGGGCGACCGAGGCGGCTTCCGTGCCGCCAGCGGATCAACTCCGGGCGCAAATGAAGAGTGAAGAACTGATCCAGAAGAATCGAGAGATTAGCGCGGCCGAGAATACCTTGACGCAATACAAAGAAATGTACAGCGCCGTCCACCCGGACATCCGTCGTCTTGAGGCCAACTTGGCCTTGCTTCGCCGCCAGCGCGCCGAACAGATCCGCCTCGATAAGGAAAGCCGGGAAGAAGAGGCTCGCAAGGCCGCCCAGGCCGCCCAGGCCGACAAATCCAAAACTCCCGTCCGTGTTGTGCCTACAAAGGAAATGGAGGCCTTCGATATCAACATCAGGCAAATGGAAGTGATGATCCGTGCCAAGGATATTGAATTGCAGGAATTGAATAGCGAAATAAACCGCACAAACAAGCAGTCGGGTACCTATCAGTCCCGGATTACCTCCGCCCCTCTTTCGAGCCAAGCCTATGGACTGTTGCTCCGGGACTATGAACAGGCCAAAGCCGCTTACAACTTAATGACTAGAAATCAGGACGATTCCGAGCGCGGCACCGCCATCATTCGCAATAAACAGGGCGAGACCTTGGACCTGCTCGACCAAGCCAACCTCCCGGTTACGCCGTCGGAACCCAAAAGGGAGTACATAGTCGCCGGCGGCGCCGCAATCGGTCTGATCCTCGGGTTGCTACTTGTCGGTATCCGCGAAATGAAGGACACGACGCTGAAGAATCTGAAGGACGTGCGCGCTTACACACAACTGACCGTCCTCGGCTGCGTGCCGCTCCTCGAAGGCGACATCGTCGTCAAGCGCCGCAAACGGGTGGCGTTGTTGGGCTGGTCAACGGCCATTGTCCTCGGTGTCATGGTTATGGGCGGTGCGGTCGCCTACCACATGGTTACCAATAATTAATTCTATAAAAGGTCCAGATCCAATGAGTAAAGTTCACGAAGCGTTGCGCCGGGCGGAACTGGCAGGTAGCCTGCAGCCGCCGGCTCCGGGCGTTGCCCAGAGTCCGGCTGGGCGCGGCAACGGCGACGCCGGGTTCGTTCCGCCGCCGCCAGCGGCCCCAGACTATCGTTCGGTTGGTGTGGCCACTCCGGTCGGCCCCACGTCCGTCGGCTTATCGATGCGGGATGTCCTTGCCCGCGTCCGGGAAGTGCCCTTTCAGCCGCTGGCCGATGCCCATCTCCTCGACGCTACCCGGCCAAGCGAAGCTCCGGCCGAGGAATTCCGCTCACTCCGCACGCGCCTCAATCACCTGCAAAGCCTGAGCCCCATCCACAACATCGTCGTCACTTCGCCGTCTCCGGCCGAAGGCAAATCCTTCACCGCCGTGAATCTCGCGCTGGCCGAGGCCCAACTCGCCGACAACCCGACGCTATTGGCGGACTTCGACTTCCGCCGCCCCATTGTTCACTCCATGTTCCAGGTCGATCGCAGCCCGGGTATCACCGATTACCTGATGGGCAAGGCGGAACTGCATGAAATTATCAAGAGGGTCGCTGGCACTAACCTCTACATAATGCCGGCGGGCGAAGCGGTCCTGAACCCTCTTGAACTGTTGAATCTCCAGGAAGTGAAGGGCCTTTTCGACTGCCTTCCCACCGTCTTCAACTGGGTGATCCTCGATACTCCCCCGCTTCTGTTCGCCGCCGACGCCAACCTGCTTTCCACGCTCTGCCACGGTACCGTGCTCGTCGTCCGGATCGGCACCACCACCATCGATTCCGTGACCCGCGCCATGCAGTCGCTCTGTGAGAATAACGTTCTCGGGATCGCGGTCAACGGCGCCCGCCGCGGCGAGCTCTACAGCAAATACACCTACTATCACTCGTATTATTACGCCGCCGAAAACGCCCGCGCCGAAGAGTTGCAGGCCGAGGCGGCCGCCGAAGCTAAAGGCAAGCCGGAATAGCTATTCCGGTCTCCGGATCGCCAACGCCGCGTTCTTGCTCCCAAAGGCGATACAGTTCGCCACCGCATATTCAAACTGAAGCTTCCGCGCCGTTCCAGGCACATAATCCAGGTCGCACAACGGGTCCGTTTCCTCCAGGTTGATTGTCGGGTGCACGACGCCGTCCCGCATCGCCAACAGGATCGCCGCCACTCCCGCCGCGCCGCATGCGCCCTGCGGATGCCCCAACAGACTCTTCAGCGCGCTGCCGGGCACTTTTGACGCATGCGCTCCAAACGCCAATTTGATCGCCGCCGTCTCAATCCGGTCGTTCAATTCGGTTGACGTCCCGTGATACTGCAGGTACCCCACCTCTTCGGGCGGAATTCCCGCCTCGTCCAATGCCATCCCAATCGACCGGGCCGGTTCCTCCCCGCATTCCTCCAGCCGCACCCGGTGATACGCTTCGCAGGTCGATCCATAACCGACCAGCTCGCCATGAATTCGCGCCCCGCGCTCTAGCGCCCGCTCCCGCTCCTCCAGCACGAAAAACCACGCCCCTTCGGCCAGAACGAACCCATCCCGGTCCCGCGAAAACGGCCGCGAACCCCGTTCCGGCTCCTCGTTCCAGCGCTGTGTCATGATTCGCATCAGTTGAAAACCCCGCAGGATCAGGGGCGCCAGCGGCGCATCCGCGCCGCCAGCCACCACGCAATCGATCATTCCCGCTTGAATCATCCGCATCGCGTACCCCAACGCATCCGTGGACGACGTGCATCCCGTTGAAACAATGTGGGATAACCCGCGCAGTCCGAAATACATCGACACTTCGCTAGCCAGTGTCCCAATCGTCGACGTCGGTATCACATAAACGCTGCACTGTTTCAGTTGCCCGGTGTGAAAAAGCCGGTACTGTTCCTCCGTGAACGCCTGGCTGCCGCCGCCCGAACCCAGAATCACCCCAATTTCGCGCAACTCGTCGCGGCTCATCCGGCGGGGATCGATCCCCGCGTCCTCCAGCGCCTCGGCCGCCGCCGCTCTGGCCAGGGGCGTCACCCGGCCTACATGCGGGCGCTCTTTCTGGTCGACCCACTGCGACTCGTCGAACCCGCTCACTTCACCCGCAATCCGCACCATGAACGCCGAGGCATCGAACTGCCGGATCGGACCCACGCCGCTCTTGCCGGCCAGTGTGTTGGCCCAAAACACCTCCCGGCCCATTCCGTTCGGGCTCACGGCGCCAATTCCGGTAATGACAGCGCGTCGGGCCGGAGTACGAGAGCGGATAATAGGC
>JBJXFL010000042.1:0-50780 GCA_046155405.1 Bryobacteraceae bacterium
GGATCCGGCTCGCATTGATGAACACTACGACAACCTCCGCTCCGGCATGCGAGGACTCTTCGGTGCGCTGGGAATCGCCGCATGACACATCGACAATCTTTTTAGCATCCCTGTTTCACAGCGCCTATAATAGGGCCAATGCCGCGGCCTTGGCGCGCTCTTCTCGTGTCGTCGCTTTTCCTCTGGCCGCAAGGCGCGCCCGAAGAAGAGCGCACCGAATTCCGCTTCGTCCGCATGGAGTACAAAGATCTCGGCGGAACCCGGCGTGGCTTTGCTCGCGGCTGGTGGCGCCAGGACTGGCCGGAAGCCGAGATGCACTTCAGACAGGGCATCACCCGCCTCACCCGTATCCACACGGGCGAAGGGCACCACCTTCCACTCACCGACGATCAAGTCTTCGACTATCCGTGGATCTATGCCACCCAAGTCGGCTACTGGGACCTGAGCGACGCCGAAACCGATCGTCTCCGCGAATACCTCGAACGCGGCGGCTTTCTGGTCGTCGACGACTTCTATGGCCCCAATGAGTTCGAAGTCTTCCGCCAGACCATGGACAAGGTCGTTCCCAACCAGCCCATCCTGGACATTGAGGACAACGACCCCATCTGGCACGTGCTCTACGACATTCACGAACGCTTCTTCATCGCCGGCCTACGCCATCTGGGTATCGGCCGCGGATTCGGCATGCAGACGCCCGCCGGCCCGCCTCACTGGCAAATGATCCGCGACGCCAAGGGCCGCATCGTCGTCGCCGTGAACTTCAATATGGACGTTGGCGACGCTTGGGAACACGCGGATCTCGCCGAGTACCCCGAAGCCATGACCGGCCTCGCCTACCGCCTCGGCATTAATTACATCATCTACTCCATGACCCATTGAGAATCTGATATACACGTAGCGAATGAAACGCCGCGACCTTCTCAAATCCCTTGCCGCCGCCACACTCGCGACCAGCCGCTACGCCGAAGCCGCGCTGCCCAAAATCAAGATCACCCGCGTCCGCATCTACGAGCCGCCGAACTTGAACCCGCTCTTCAACCAAAGCAACATGGTGTGTACCGTCGAGACGGACGCCGGTATCACCGGCATCGGTGAAGGCGGCGCGCCGGACACGCTAAAACAGTGCGCCGGCACGCTGATCGGCAAGAACCCGTTCCGCATCGAAGCCATCTGGCAGGAGATGTATATCGCCTGGTTCTACCCGCCCGGCCGCGAGAAAATTCACGCCGTCGGCGCCATGGACCTGGCCCTTTGGGATATCAAAGGCAAGGCGCTGAAACTCCCCGTGCACGAACTGCTCGGCGGCGGCGTTCGCAACCACATCGAATGTTATGCCACCGGCGGCGGCCGCCCCGCCGGCGCCAATCCCAATGAGCGCCTAAGCCTCCGCGAACGCGCCCGCGCCACCATGGAAGCCGGCTACCGCGCCTTCCGCATGGGCGCCGGCGACACGCCATCCGGCGGCGTTTTCAACACCCACGAGCGCGTTCGCAAGGTTGCCGTCGATTGCAAAGAAGCGCGGGAAGGCGTCGGCAAGGACGGCGACTGGTGTATCGATTTCCATCAGCGTTTCGACTACTCCGACGCCGTTCGCGCTTGCAAACTCATCGAAGAGTTCGAACCCTATTTTGTCGAAGACCCCACCCGCGACGAACACGCCGCGCAGGATCTCCCCAAGCTCCGTCAGATGACGCACGTACCGCTCACGCACGGCGAAGAATGGGGCCAGCGCTACGACTTCCACAAGCTTGTCGAGAATCACGACATCGACTATATTCGCGCCACTCTCCCCAACGTGGGCGGCATCACCGAGATGATGAAGATCGCCGCGATCTGCGAAACTCACGCCGTTGGCATCGTCCCGCACTTCACCGGCCCCATCGCCACCGCGGCGCTGGTCAACTGCCTCGCCACCTTCCCCGGACCCGTGATTATGGAGTACAACTACGGTGGCCGCCCCATCCCGCACCTGCCCGAATGCCTCGACTTCAAGGACGGCAAAGCGCTGATGAACGACCGCCCCGGCCTCGGCGTGACCGTCGATTTGACGAAGTGCAAACTTGTCGGCGAAGTCACTACCGAAGGCCGAAAAAATGTCTTCTTCCGGCCGGATGGCTCGCTGACACACTGGTAGCGGGGTTCAGTCCCGCGCGCGCGGCAGGGACCGCATGCGGATCCTCTCACCGCTGACAACGCTGAAGTAGCCCGCCCAAGAAGGCTGAGATTTGATCGCGGCCAATGCTAAACCGGCCACTTCTTCAGGAGTTTGGGGAGTCAAGCGGAAGAGCATGATTCCACAATCGGAAGGCAGGCCTCGGCGATACGCCAGTTCTCCAAAGTCCTTGTCGAAGGTCAAGAGTGTTCGGCGCGTCGAGATGCATCGAGCAAGCACCTGATCATCAGGCGCACCCGATTCGTCTCGGCGATCCAAAGGACGTCCAGACCTGCCTCCCGGAGAGCTACCACCGCCGGGCGAGGGAAGTTCTCGTCGGCGAAAAATTTCATACCGGCTCAAGAATATAAACCTTTTCGCCGTGAAGGAGCTCGCTCGCGTACCCCAGACAAGCGCGAACGTCTTGCTCTGTCAGAGTCGGGTAGCTGTCCAGAATCTGCTGGTGGGTCCAGCCCGCGGCTAGAAGATCTACCACCATCTCGACAGCGATCCGCGTCCCTTTGACGACCGGTTTGCCAACCAGGATTCGCGGGTCGACGGTGATGCGATTACGCCAATCCATGCCTTAAACAATAACAGAATCGCTCCGACTGGGGCGCACGCCGCCCGAGCCCTCGCAACCCTAACGGGCGATCTCAGGATCGCTCGTCCGGTTTGCGGAACTGAAAGACCACTGGCCCACGTGCCGTCAACTCGCGAAATCTCTCCCCGTCGACGCTCGAATCGCGCTGGTTGTCGCCTATCACACGGAAGCGCGCAAGGGTGAAGCTCTCGCTATCCGCGCAGCCGACGTCAGCTTCATTGCGGGCCTTGCCGTCTGCCTTGTGCGAGCATTACCCGATGAGGATAACTCAAGGTGGGCAAGCAGATGTGGTTGTCATGAATCACCGCAGTCTAGAACATTAATCTGTATGCTACGGCGCTAGATGCTGTAGCTTTTTCTGTTTGAGACATCGCCAAGCGAATTTACGATTGCGATTTCAGGCCTATACATCAAGTAACGAGAAAGTCGAGCCCGGCGCAGGGCTTGAGACCCGGATTGACCCATGTGGTTGTTACTCGAAACCACTTCTTTAAACTGCCCCGAGGTGGCGGAGGGGTAGTCCGCGAGGATTTGTACGCTCGTCTACAGGCTGGACAAGCTGAAGTTAGAGCACCAAAGTGCACTCGTCCGGCAACCGTTGAGAACATCGGCAAGCATAGAGACCATCGGGTACGAAAGTCAGTTGGTCGGGCAAACAGAGCTTGGTGGCCGCGAAGGATCGTTAAGGCACTGGTAGCGCGGCTTGGTTAACGGACCAAATGGTCATACTCGGCATGGGGCTGCCAATCCAGATCCACAAAATGCCGTCATGAGCATCGACGCCCAGCGCGCGGTTATGCAAGCCCGCCCTGACTGACCAAAACCTACCAACTCGCTTCAGATGGAGGGAGGGATGCCTTGGATTTGACTACAGGAGTGCAAATGCACGATCCGCAGTCGCTCTGGCGGCAGTGGGCATGGCACTGTAAGCCATCCAGAACGCGGACGAGGCTCGGTGAATCACAATTCTGTCGACTGTCCCGCCTCATGTTCGCGCGACGCGCGCGACGCCAAACTGTCTAATTTTCCGGCCAGCACATCCGCCTCAAACTGACGGTCCCATTCATCCGAATCAAATCGGGTGAACCAGGCACGAAAAGCCGCCAACTCCTCAGGGGACATCTTCTGGATTTCCGCTTCAATCTTTTCAATACGGCTCATCGGATGACACCTCTGTTATTAGTATATTCGGCGGCCAATGGCCGCGCCACCTTACTCCCGGAGAAACGGTCTCGCTGACGAAGCCCCTCTGCATCAGCATGGTCGTTCCGCGCCTCCATCCGCCTCAATGCCGCCTCCGCCCGGTCTTCAATCTCTTGGATGATGAAACGCCACACCGCTTCTCCGCCGCATGCCACGTAATCGGTCCAGGGTGACGCCCCCCTGCGCGAAAGTCCAGCATTGGGGGGCAATCTTCCAGCAACCTCGACTCGATCCCCAATACCGGGCTCGCCAGAGAGAAAAACGGAACCGGACTCAGCCCAACGATTTCAGGAACCAACACCCCCGGCCCCGCGCCGATCAAAAAGAATACTTCAACGCAAATTGGATCTGCCGCAACTGGCTCGTAGTCCGGATCCGGCCAAAGTTAATCGAAGGGGCGACATTCGCCGACCCCCACTGCGCGTTCGGCCGCCCCCACGCCGGGTGGTTCGGCGCGTTAAACATTTCCATTCGGAATTGCAGCGCGTGCGTTTCCGAAATGTGGAAGTCCTTCAAAGTCGAGAAATCGACGTTCCATTGCGAAGGCGCGATCAGGTTGTTACGCCCGCAGGTGCCGAACTGTCCGGCCGTGGTATTGGTGAAAGCCGTTGGTACGAAGTACCGGTCCGGCATCGGACTCGCCGCCACTTGCGCCGCCCCTGCAACACAATTGAGCCGGTTGCCGTCCGGGACAATCGCCTGCCCCGCCGAATCCCAGGAACGGGTTGTGATGGAACTACCGTCCTGCACATTGGTGATCGTGCTGAACTGCCAGCCGCCCAGAACCTGGTCCGCCACCCCGCCCCGATTCAGGAACCGCTCGCCTTTGCCGAATGGCAGCGTATACAGAATCGAGGTGACGAAACGGCGCGGCACATTGAAGCCCGCCGGCCCGCGTTCACATCGACGACAGTGCGGATCCTGCGGCGTAAAATCGTCGCCGGTCCCGCGAATGGCGCTGTTTTCATCCAACGCTTTCGACCACGTGAAGCTGAATAGCGTAGTCAAATCCCGTCCGAACCGCTGCGTCAGTTTGCCGCTCAACGCGTTGTAGTTCGCCACGCCGTCGCCGTTAATGAACTGGATCGCCTGCCACTCGGGATACGGCGCCCGCGTCCGGAACGGCGTAATCCCGGGAACCGGACCGTTCGCATTAGTCAGATACGCCAGCTTACGGCTCTGATTGCCTGTATATCCAACTTCAAGCGTCGAATTATTACCCAACGTCCGCTGTACGTTGAATAGATAAGACATCGTGTAAGTCGTCGCCAGATTTTCGTCGGCGCCCCAGGTAAGTCCCGACGGGCTCGCCAACAACACCGGTAACTGGCTGGCATTGATGAAATTCGTGTATCCCAGCACAGGTACCGCCTGCACGTCCGGCACGATCGAAGCCCGTCCGCCCAGTCCGCGATTCATATCGAAAATCGAGTTCTTGCTCTCCTGCGAGAAAAATATGCCGAACCCCGTTCTGATCGACCACTTTGACGACGGGCTGTATGCGATCCCCAGCCGCGGAGCATAGTTGTTGAAATCCGTCTTGATAAGTCGTTTGCCCATTCTCCCGTCCCGCGCCAATTGCACCGGACCCGTGAACCGGAAGTCGATTCCTTCATAGAAATCGCCGTTTCCGGTCCGCACATACACCGGATGCTTACTTGCGTCCGGCTCATTGGCCCCGCGCGGCAGCGGCTGCCGGATCTGGAAATTCACGGAGTTACCAAACTTGTCCCACAGTGGTTGGGCTACCTCCCAGCGCAGGCCCCAATTCACCGTCAACCGGGACGTGAATTTGTAGGTGTCGTCCACATACAGCGCCCATTCATGATTCCGGAAATCCCCTTGCGCCAGCGCCACGGCGCTATCGAGTTGCGTGAACGCGCCCATCAGGAAGTCCGCCCCCGAATAACCTCCGGTCAATGTGTTGGCGTTGGCCGTAAAACTGCCGTTCGTTGTAAACCTTCCACGCGCGAATTCGTTGCCAACCTGCAAATATTGGTTGTACCGGTACTCCCCGCCAAAGCGTAGCGTGTGCTTACCCAAGACCCAGGAAAAGTTGTCGGTTGCCTGGTAGACTTTATCGTCAATCGTGAACGGCCCATTGGCGTCGTTGCCCAGCGCGGTCAGGTTGTTGGCCAGCGAAATGTTCGGAATGCCAAACGAGTTGGGATCCGTTATCTTTACGGGCGTTCCCAACTGCTCATTGACATTCTCCACATTCGCCAGTTCCTGGCTGATGTTATTAAGGAGCGAGTTATATCCGAATCGCGCATCGTTCACCTTGGTCGCTGAAAACACCCGTGTGTTGGCCACCACCCACTGGCTGGCCCGCGTATACAGCGGCTGGCCGTTTAACTTGATTCCAGGCGTCAACGTTAGTTCATCCGTCCAGCTATAACGCCCGAACCATTGAGAGTCAGAATTTTCGTTAAAATCGATGCGCCCGGTAACTTGATCCTTGTCCACGGGAGTCTTCGCCAAATACTGATAGTTTCGCAAGGGCAGAATCGTTTGGGCGAGATTGGGTACCGGCGCGAACTTACTCAGCAGCAACACCGAGCCTTTATCAAACCGCGTGGCGGGAATCTGATTGCCGGGGAACGGCGTCGATGTAATCGTTGTCCCCGCGCGGACGCGCGTATAAGGGTCCTGCAGCGGATTTGACACTACCGAGAAATCGCCCCGCCGCATCGGTTCCGTCATCGTCGTGCCAAACGTATTCACCGTCCGCCGGGACTTGAACCCCTCGTAATTCGCCATGAAAAACAGCCGGTTTTTCCCACTGAACAGTTTTGGGACCACCACCGGGCCGGCGAGCGTGAAGCCATATTGGTTTTGCCGGTACGGCGCCTTCTCCGGCGCGGTCTGGTTCGGGCTCTCTGGGTCCTTGAAGAAATATGGCCGCGCATCCAGTTTGTCATTCCTCAAAAACTCGAAAACCGATCCATGATACTCATTTGTCCCCCCGCGCGTGGAGACGTTGATTTGCCCCGCCGCCCGCCCGAATTCCGCCGGGTAGATACCCGTCTGTACCTTGAATTCCTGTAACGCTTCGACGGATGGTAGAACAATGTAGAGATTGAAATTAATATCGGTGTTGGAAATACCGTCCAGCGTGTAGTTACTCCATGTAGCCCGGGATCCGGAGAGCGACATCGTCACTCCCGCCCGCGTTCCGCCCTGGCGTCCCGCCGCCTGCGCCGCTGGCGCGAACCCGTAAGTCACGTTCGGGCTCAACGCCACCAGGCTTAGAAAATTTCGTCCGTTCAAAGGTAAATCGGTGATCCGCTGCCTTTCGATCACCGTCCCCACTGTCGCGTTCTCCGTCGTCAGTAGTGCACCCGCCGAGGTCACTTCCACCGACTCACTCACCTGTCCGACATCCATGGTGAAGTCGACTCGGGCCGTCTGCTGAACCTGCAGTTCAATGCCGCTTCTCGTCGCGGTCTTAAAGCCCGTCTTTACCGCCTTCACTTCGTACGGGCCCGGATTGAGCGCGGGCACGGTATAGAGGCCATCGTCGTTGGTCGTTACGGAGCGGACGATATTCGTCTCCGTGTTCCGGACCGACAGCGCCGCGCCGGGTATGGATGCTCGGGTCGAATCCTTCACCTCTCCGGTAACCGTTCCATAGGTTTGGCCAAACACCGCAGTGTTTCCAACCACACTCGCTGCAATCAGCGTAAGCGCTATTCGGCAAGCGGACATTGCGGCACCTCATTCGGATTCTGACCGGGAATTTCCAGGACTTGGGTGCTGCGGATGCTATCACAGTCAATTGCGAGAAACAATGGCGCTCTAGCGGTTGTCGCTCCGGGAGTTAGTGAGCCCAGCCCGCCGGTTGACGATACTCGAAGCGTACGCCAAACCCGGAATCCGACATATTGACTCCACCATCAAAGCCGCCGACGATGACGAAGCGATCTTTGACGGCGCGGGCAACCACGGAATCCTCGACTTCCTGGCCACCCACCACCATACCTTCGAAGGACTTACCTTCCGCAAAACCGAAATTGCCATTTTCGCAGGCGAGGCGGAAGTGATGGGCGCGGATTTAGGCGCCGGTGCGTAAACCGAAAGCCCGGAGGCCTATTGGAAGTGAACAACCGTGCCGCTATAGGACTCCCAGATGATCGAACCGTGGTCCAAGCCGGTGGCGGTGAAGCGAGCCGGAAGAGTGAAATGCTGTACCAGGAGACTCCCGGTTGGAATGTTCAGCGGAGCAATTACCCTGCTGGCGACCATGGACGCGAGTACATCGGCTGGGACAGTATAGCGCCCGGCTTCCACCCTCTCGGTACAGCCGAAGGAAGTGAAGATCTCTGCGTTGGCTCCCGCGAACGAGCCGCCTTGGATCACCACAAATCCTCCGGGAGCGCCGCCGCGCCAAGTCACCGTGAGCGGTTGCGAGCGGCTGACCGCGGAGATCGTGGTGTGCTCGTTCCAGATCAACGGATTGCCGGCGGAGATGGTCGCGTCGGCGGCCCCGACGTCCTCCCCGCCCGGCGCCTGAAACCGAAAGGTTCCTCCGGCAGCCGGGATAATCAACTGTGCGCCCGGCGTCGCATCGTTCACGGAGAAAGCGTAGTTGGAGACCTGCTGCCTGGTCAACGTCTTGGTACTGCCGTCAGGCAGCGTCAGAGTAACGGCGGGTCCCGCATCGAGCCGTTTCACGATAGGAGAAACAAACGGGTTCTGCGTCCGCCATGTGGTGACTACGCAACCGGGATTGGCAAAGCCGCCAACGGAGCCCCAGTTACTCGAATCAAACGGCGTGTACCGCAAGAACTGCGCGGTGGCGGAATCCTGGGTGACCATGCGAGCAGGTTGACCCGCGAAGCCCGGCGTGTATGAGAGGAATCGAACAAGGTAAAACCACCCAAGGTTGACCTCGGTTTTCCCGGTTCCCAGCAGGCGCTGGACATCCTCGCTCGAAGTGAACCAGTCGGTACAAACGCGGCCCGAAGCGGCGACCGGGATCGATGTGAAATTGCTCATCAAGTTGCCCGTTTTGACGTAGGCCGAAGCGTAACAGCCCGACAGGCCTTCTGGAATCTCCACGGCGATCTGATCGAGGCCGGGAAACGCGGACCGCCCGTGATAGACGACTCTCGCCGGTTTGTTGCCAATATAGAATTCGAAGGGGAGATTGGCGAGGTTCCGGGGCGAGGCGATGGAACGGGTTTCGTCGTTGGGATCGGGTCCTTGCCCCGTGCCCCAGAAGTAGACGATCTGGCCGGGGTTGGCGGCGTTGGTGGGGGTGATGTAGTTGAAGTCCAGGTCGTACACCGCCGCCGTGCCGAGCCCGTTTCCGCCGAGGGTCAGAATCCCGAAGGCGCTTTGCACCACGGCAAGAGGAAACGCCGGGCTGGTCTGGCCGTTGTAGGTTACCGTCATGGTCCCTGTCCCTACCGGCGTGGCCGATGGAAGAATAGCCGCGATCTGACCCGGCGACACATAGTAGGGGATGGCCTCGGTGGTGGTTCCGCCTACTGTGATCTTGATCGATACGCCGCCCAGGTTCCGGTTCAGCGCGGGATTGAGGCCTTGCTGCAGCAGGCCCGTGGGCGCCATGTTGACGCCGTACAGGGCAAAGATACAACCTTGCGCGATGGCATAGTTGGGCGTACCCGGTATTAGATAGCTGTAGTTGTTCTGGATACCGGTGATCCGCGGTTGGGCCGCGGCAAGTCCAGCGAAAATAAAGAAAAGTTGACCGAGTGAAGTCAGCCGAGTCATTTTGGCTCCCAGGTTCGTGCCAGTTTACACCCAATTGCGCCGCTCGCGCTTAGGGCATACTCAAGGCAGCGAAAAAGCGAAGACGCCGGAGCCGGCCGGCATGACCACCATCTGCTTTCCTTTGACGCTAAATGTCATTGGGTTACTAGCCATGGTGCCGCCGAGATTGATACGCCAGAGTTCCTTGCCGCTCTCGGCGTCGAGGGCGAAGAAGTAGCTTTCCATCGCCATCTTTTCGCGGGTTATCCAGCCGCCGGTACTACCGAAAAGCAGTCGGCCGGCAGTGGTCAGAACACCGGACCACGGCTTCGTGTGCATCTTGTGCTCCCAGACGCGCTCACCGGTTTTCGGGTTCAAGGCGCGAATGGCCCCCCAGCCGGGCTCTTCGGGAAGGTCGATCTCCGGGACGCTGCCGATGAAGCGATTGCCCGGTATATACTCGGCATCGCCTTTGCGATAAAGGCCCTTGTTCTCCCAGGCGGTTAGATAGAAGAAACCGGTTTGTGGACTGTAGGATGGCGAGTACCAGTTCGTTGCGCCTTGGACGCCGGGCCAGACGTAGGTACCTTCGGGGGAGGGGTCGATGTTTGGCTTGCGGATGGGACGTCCCTTCGGCGTGAAGCCGCTGGACCAAGTCTGGGTGGCGAAGTTTTTGCCTAACAGGAACTCGCCGTTGGTGCGGTCAAGGACGTAGAAGAAGCCGCCGCGGTGAGCCCAATAGACCATTTTCCGCGGCTTGCCTTGCCAATCGCCATCAACCAAAACAGGTACTTGCACGGCGTCCCAGTCGTGAACGTCATGAGGCACAAATTGGAAGTGCCATTTCAATTTTCCGGTGTCGGCGTCGAGGGCGATGGCGGAATCGGTGTAGAGATTATCGCCGGGGCGAACGTCGCCGTTCCAGTCGGGCGATGGGTTGCCCGTGCCCCAGATGATGAGATTTTGTTCAGCGTCATAGGAGCCTGTCACCCAGGTGGGACCGCCGCCGTGTTTCCAGGCGTCACCGCTCCAGGTCTCGCTGCCCGGTTGGCCGGGCTCTGGAATGGTCCAGAAGCGCCAGCGTCGTTGACCGGTCTTCATGTCGTAGGCGTCGAGGAATCCGCGCACACCGTATTCGCCGCCGGCGACACCGGTGATCACCATGTCCTTGACGATTAACGGCGCACCGGTGAGGCTGTAGCCGGCCTTGGAATCGGCCACCGGGATATCCCAGAGGACGGCGCCGGTTTTGGCATGGAGGGCGACGAGGTGCGCGTCGACGGTGCCGACGAAGACACGGGCACCGGAGACGGCGACGCCTCGATTGACCTGGCCGCAGCATACGTTGATTTTCGACGGCAGGCTGCGCCGGTAACGCCAGTAGGGGCGGCCGGTTTCGGCGTCCAGGGCGATGACGTTGGACGGCGGCTCGGTTAAGTACATGACGCCGTCAATAACGAGCGGCGTGGTTTCAATGCGCTCGGTGATGGGCATCTGATAGACCCAGGCGACTTTCAGCTTGTCGACGTTAGCGCGGTTGATCTGGTCGAGTTGACTGTGGCGCCAGCCGTTATAGGCGCCGGAGTAAGTGGGCCAGTTGGCTTGGGCGAAGATGAGCGTGGCTGTTGCGGCCAGGGTCGTTGTTAGTTTCATTCGGTCCTCCGAGGTCTCTGCAATGACCACAAATAGGCCACCAAGTCCTGCAATTCCGCGTCTTGTAATTTGCCCTGGAAGGATGGCATGGCGGAAGTCTTGCTGATTTCGAACTTGCGGAAGTCGCGTTTGGGGAGGGTAAGCAGGCCCTTGGCTGGATGGAGCATTTGCACGTTGTAGGTATCTTCATTCATCAGGAAACCTTTGTAGGGGGCGCCGTTTTCGAGCGTAATGTCGGCTTGCCAGTAGGCTTGGTCGACGTGAGCGTTGGGCTCGAGAATGGATTTGCGGATCTGATCGGCGGGGCGTTGGGAACCGATGAAGGAGAGATCCGGCCCGTTGACGCCGCCTTGACCGCGAACGAGATGGCAGTTGGCACAGCCATTGGCGCGATAGACTTGCGCACCGTTCGCGGCGTTGCCATTGGGGGCTTTGGCCGAGCCCTTCTTCGCGAGTGTGCGGACAAAGGAGATGATCTGCCAGACCTGATCGCTTGAGAAAAAGACGCCGGGCATGGCGGTTCCGGGGATGCCATCGGAGACGTTTTCGAATAGCGCCGCGTCGGATTCGCCGTGGAAGAATTGGCCGGTGGTGAGGTCCGGGCCCTTTCCGCCTTGGCCGGTAAGGCCGTGGCAATCGGCGCAGTGGGAGCGGAAGATGCGCGCACCGGACGCGGCGTCCTCCGCTGTGGTATGCGGGTTCTTTGTTTGCGCCAGACAGGCGGCGGCAAGGAGTAGTGTGAGCGGGACGAGTCTCAACGATTCAACCTCCGGGCTGGGGCGTAGTATATATCATTGGTTTATGCGGTGGATTCTATTGGCCGGTGCGGCCGTTTGCGCGTTGGCGCAGACGCCCGATTTTCAACGAGACATTCGACCGATATTGGGCAAGCGATGCGTGGCCTGCCATGGGCCGGATGAGCAAGCGCGGCAGGCGGGGCTGCGCCTGGACACATTTGAGGGCGCGACGAAGACGAAGGCGATCATTCCTGGAGATAGCGCGAAATCGCGGCTGCTGGCGCGGGTGACGCAAGCCGCGCAGCCGATGCCTCCGACGGGGCCGCGGTTGACGGATACGGAGGTTGGCCTGCTGCGAAAGTGGATCGATGGCGGGGCCGTCTACACCAACCACTGGGCTTACGAAAGGCCGAAACGGGCGATGGCGCCGCCGACACTAAACGCCATCGATTTCTTTGTGCAGGCGAAGCTGGCGGACCAAAAGCTGACGCCGGCTAAAGAGGCGGACCGGACGACGCTGGCGCGGCGCCTGGCATTGGATTTGATTGGCGTCCCGCCAGAGCCTTCGGCGCTGGCCGCGTATATGAAAGACGGCGCGTATGAGAAGTATGCCGACCAGTTGTTGGCGAGCCCGCAGTTCGGGGAACGCTGGGCGAAAGTGTGGCTGGACCTGGCGCGCTATGCGGATACGCAGGGATATGAGAAAGACAATAAACGATTGATTTGGCCGTATCGAGACTGGGTGATTCGGGCGTTCAATGACAACCTGCCTTTCGATAAGTTCACGATTCTGCAATTGGCCGGGGATCTGGCGCCCGATCCTTCCATCGACGATCTGATCGCCACCGGTTTTCATCGCAACACGATGACAAATACCGAAGGCGGTACGGACGATGAAGAGTTTCGCGACATTGCCATTCGCGACCGGGTGGCGACGACGGGCCAAGTGTGGATGGGGCAGACGTGGGGCTGCGCACAGTGCCACACACACAAATACGACCCGTTGACGCACAGGGAGTTTTATCAGATCTATGCGTTTTTCAATCAGACGGCCGATGACGATCATCCGTCGGACCGGCCGGTTTTGAAATTGACTTCCACCGCGGCGACGCCGGTGTTGAAGGAATTGGCGGAGGACAAGCAACGGAAGACGCGGATCTTTGAACGGGGCAATTATCTGACGCCGGGCGAGGAAGTGAAGGCGGCGGTTCCGGCGGTGTTCCATCCGCTCCCGGCGAAGGCTCCGAAGAATCGGCTGGGATTTGCGCAGTGGTTGGTCAGCGCGGAGAATCCTTTAACCGCGCGTGTGACCGTGAACAGGTTTTGGAGCCGTCTGTTTGGGCGGGGTTTGGTGGAATCTGAAGAAGATTTCGGCACGCAAGGCATGGCGCCGACACATCCGGAACTGCTCGATTTGCTGGCACTGGACTTTCAGAAAGACTGGGATGTGAAGAAGCTGCTGAAGCGAATGGTGATGAGCGCGACTTACAAGCAATCATCCGATGTTAGTCCGGAGCTATTGAAGTTGGACCCCCTGAATAAGCTTTACGCCCGCGGAGCGCGATTCCGTTTGGACGCGGAAGTGGTGCGGGACCAGGCATTAGCCGCGGCGGGGCTGTTAAGCAAGAAGCAATATGGCCCCCCGGTCATGCCTTGGCAACCGGACGGCGTTTGGCTGGTTGTTTACAATGGCGACCGTTGGGTGACCTCCAAGGGCGAGGACCGCTACCGGCGGGCGCTCTATACATTTATGCGGCGCACCAGCGCGTATCCGTCGATGATGAATTTCGACGCGCCGAATGGCGAAACCTGCACGATCCGGCGCATTCGGACGAACACTCCTTTGCAGGCGTTAACTTCGTTGAACGATCCGGCGTTTATGGAAACGGCGCAGCGGCTGGCGGAGAGGGCGCGGAAGGAGTCGCCGCTGGATCCGGCGCGGCGATTGTTTGAATTGGTTTTATTGCGTCCGCCAACGCGGGTTGAAACGGCGCGGCTGGCGCAATTGCAGCGGCAGACGGAGGCGGAGCTGCGGACGCAGCCGGAGAATATCCAGAAGCTTTTGCGGTACAGCGAGGTGCTCTATACCGAAGATCGAGAGGCAACGCTGATTCCCGATGCGCGGACGGCCGCGAAGGAATGGCGGTATGTGGTTTCCGATCCAGGCGCGGATTGGATGAAGCCCGCTTATGACGACAGTAAGTGGGGCGCTGGGCCGGGATACTTTGGCTACTTTGACAAGCCCAGCGAGACGACGCCGATTAAGACCGCGTGGGACACCGATACGCTGTGGCTGCGGTACGTGATTGACTTGCCTGCGCGGATGCCAACGAACTTCGAGATGCCGGTGCGGACGAATGCGCAGTTCGATGTTTGGGTGAATGGCGTGGCGGCTCTGAATAATATGTTTGAGCGTTCGGGTCATTACGACTACACATTGAACGACGACGGCCAGAGGGCGTTTCGCGCCGGGAAGAATGTGATTGCGATTCGCGTGGCGCGGCAGGGGACGAAATCGAATGGACAGGTGATCGATCCCGGCCTGGTCGCGTCGATGCCATTGGCCCCGGCAAAGACGGGTCGAACCGATGCGGCGCGCGCGGCTTGGGTGGTGGTGGCGAATACGGTGTTGAATCTGGATGAAACGGTGACACGGCGATGAACGAGAAACTACGAGCGGCATTGGCCGGGACGCGGCGGCATTTCCTTTCCGGCTGCGGCCTGGGGTTGGCGAACATGTTCCTGGCGCAGGCGCAGGACAATCCGCTGGCGCCGAAAAAGCCGGATCATGCGCCGAAAGCGAAATCGGTGATTTTTCTGCATATGGCTGGGTCGCCGAGCCAATTGGAGCTATTCGACTATAAGCCGGAGCTAGTCAAATACGATGGCAAGCCGTGTCCGGACGAGCTATTGAAAGGTAAGAGATTCGCCTTCATCAAAGGTGTGCCGAAGATGTTGGGCACGCCTTACAAGTTCCGCCAGCATGGGCAATCGGGCGCGTGGCTGAGCGAACTGCTGCCGCATTTTTCGACCATCGTCGATGACGTGACGATTGTCCATTCGATGAGCACGGACCAGTTCAATCATGCGCCGGCGCAGTTGTTCGTGCAGACCGGGAATCCGCGGTTTGGGTTCGCTTCGATGGGCGCGTGGGCAACTTATGGTTTGGGGACGGAGAACCAGAACCTCCCGGGCTTCGTTGTGTTGACGAGCGGCGGAAACAACCCCGATGCGGGAAAGAGCCTGTGGGGCAGCGCATTTTTGCCGAGTGTTTTTCAGGGCGTGCATTGCCGGTCGCACGGGGATCCGGTGTTGTTCCTTTCCGACCCTGAAGGCATGACGAGGAGCGTGCGGCGCAAGACGCTGGACGCGTTGAAAGACTTGAACGCCATGCAGGCGAAGCGGGCGGGCGATCCGGAGACGGAGGCACGGATGGAGCAGTATGAACTGGCCTATCGGATGCAGATTTCGGTGCCGAACGTGATGGATATTTCAAAGGAACCGGAGGCGGTGCACAGCGCCTACGGCACCGAGCCGGGAAAGACGAGTTTGGGCAATAATTGCCTGCTGGCGCGACGGCTGGTGGAGAACGGCGTTCGATTCGTTCAGATCTATGACTGGGGCTGGGACCATCACGGGACGAGCAAGCGCGACGATATTCAATACGCACTGCAACCGCATATACGCACGGCGGACCAGGCGGTGACGGCGTTGATAAAAGATCTGAAGCAGCGCGGCCTGTTGGACCAGACGCTGGTCGTCTGGGGCGGGGAATTCGGCCGGACGCCGATGCGGGAGAATCGGGGCGGGAAGGAGGGTGCGTTTATCGGGCGCGATCATCATCCGGACGCTTACACAATGTGGATGGCGGGCGGCGGGATGAAGAAGGGATTGAACTACGGCGAGACCGATGAGATCGGCTACTACGTGACGAAGGACAAGATGACGCCGCGCGATTTGCAGGCGACGATTTTGCATCAGTTGGGGCTCGATGCGCATAAGCTGCACTATCCGTATCTGGGTTTGAATCAGCGGCTGATCGGGCCTACGGATGAGGCGCGGGTAATGAAGGATCTTTTGGCTTAGACTGGTTCGAAGGAGATTGCAACAATGAAACTCGTACTTGTTGGATTGCTGGCGATGGGCGGATTGTCCGCGCAGGATCTGTTGGTGAAAGACGCGCAAGGCCAATGGAAACAGGCCGGCGGGAACGTGCTGAAGGCCGCGAAAAAAATGCCGGCCGAGAAGTATGACTACAAAGCCAGTCCGGAAGTGCGGACGTTCGGAGGGTTTGTAGGCCATGTGGCGGATGCCGGAATCATGTTCTGTGCGGCTGCCGCCGGGGAGAAGAAGACGCCGGCTGGCGCGGAGAAGTCGATGAAGACGAAAGAGGCGCTGGTCGCCGCGCTGGAAGAGTCGATCGCTTACTGCGACAAAGTGTATGCCGGCATGACGGGGGCGGGCGCGCTGGAGACCGTTAAGTTTTTTGGGCAGGATCGGACGCGGGTGGGCGTGCTGTTCTTTAACAACATGCACACCTATGAGCACTACGGGAACATTGTGACCTATATGCGGGCCAATGGCTTGGTGCCTCCCTCGAGCGAGGGGAGGTAGTTAGGAGGGCGGGGTTGCGGTTGATTCATCTTGCGTTGCGTACCGCCCGTTGAACGCCAAATTAGCGTGAATCTCTTTCGTGTCGCGTTCGTGTCGCGCTCGCGTAGCCACTCCAAATTGTCCTTTTTACTCATACGTGGATTGACGGCCTAAGCAGAAAGGAGTAGAATAAGCACAGAAACTGAGGATATCCGAGTATGGCAAGGATCCAACCCGTTTTGACGCCAGCCGAAGTCGCGCTGGTTGACCAAATGGCCGAGTTGACGGGCGCAAAACGAACGGAAGTGATCAAGAGCGCGCTAGCCGTCTATCACTGGTTCGTGCGCCAGGCGATCATCGGCAGCCGGGTCGTGGCGCTGAAGCCAACTGGGGAAGAGGTCGCATTGGAGACGGCGGAGCTTGCGGTCCTGGAAGGCAAGGGTAACCGGCTAGGTCCCAACGAATTGGACGTCCTAGCAAAGCGGCTCGCGGCCACTTCGAATCCTGTCGATGCGGCGCGGATCAGAGAGCGTCTTACGCGCGGCTTTTATGGGATCTAGCGCTGAGTGCCGAGAGTCCGACGACAAAACATTCCGCCGGTGTTGTTTCAGCATTTACTCGACCGGGTCGAAAGCCGGAAGATATCCGCTTCTCAGCTAGCGCTGCTCGCGAAGTGGCTGGACACCGAGCCGGACGTACCCGAGGGTCAATGGTACAGGCGTTTCTCAGGTATGACTGTTTGCGGGGAGGGCGAATTGATCAAAACCTTTTTGCTCCCCACTCAGGTGCCTAAGGGCGAACATGTTCCTTGATATCTATCAGGCGCTCGGCCGAATGAAAATATTGTTCGGTTCGAGCGATCAGCGGAAGATCCCAACTATCGAAAGAAAAATCAGGTTAGACAATTACCGCACCTGACGATTGGGAATTCTGGTACGCCCGACAAGGTTCGAACTTGTGACCTTTGGCTTCGGAGGCCAACGCTCTATCCAGCTGAGCTACGGGCGCACGTCGCTTCTGACCCCTTTGATTATACATCGGGCCACCATCGAAAAAGGCCAGCGCCTTGCAGCGCTGGCCTTATGAGTGTTTCCGATCCGCCAGGAACTACTTGGCGCGTTTGGCGACGAATTCCTGAGCCCCGCGCTGGGTTTGGCTCTTCATCTTTATTTCGTCGCCCGCGACCACGCCGGTGTAGTTGCGCACCATGCTGTTGCCGTTGAACTCCAGTTTCACGCTGAAAGCGACGTTATCGCCGTCGATTTTGCCGTCGTTAATGGCGATCTCATTTCCCTGGGGACCGGACATCGTACCCGAAAGCTTCGCGCCCTCGGACTTTAGGTTATAGACCACTTCGCGCGTCTGGCCATCCCGGCCCGGAACCTGCGCAATCCACTTTCCGGTGACATCGGCCGCTGCCGCGACGAGGGCAAAAACGGCGGAGAGGGAACAAAGGGTGAACAGCTTCTTGGTCATGGTACCTATTAAGACGCGTTTCTGCCTAGGAGGGGTTACATAAAGGATTCCTAACCGTGGTGGAATTCGATATACTTCTCGTGTCGACAAACGCATGACCCCCCCATTTCTGTTGACGGCTTTGTTCCTGCTGGGCGTCTGCCTGTCCGCTCAAACCAGCTTCTATCGCGATATCCGGCCGCTTTTGCAGAAGCAATGTCAGGGTTGTCACCACCCCGCCGGAGCCTCATCGGACCTGGACGTGACCACCTTCGCCGCGTTCGCAAAGGGCGGCAAGCGCGGTCCCGCGTTCATGGCCGGGAAGCCGGATGAAAGCATCACCATACGCTACCTGAATGGCGCCTTGCAGCCGCGTATGCCGCTGGGGCAGCCCGAGATGGCCGCCGCCGATATTGACCGCTTCCGCTCTTGGATCGCCGCTGGCGCGGTTGACGATTCCCCCGCCGTTATCAGCGACACCGGCCCCTCCGTCTATCTCCAGCCGCCCGTTATCACCGCCCTCCGCTGGTCGCCCGACGGGCAGCGCATCGCCGTCTCCGGCAATCGCGAAGTGCTGGTCCACCTGGCCGATGGATCCAAACTCGTGCAGCGCCTGGCGGGCAAGGCCGAGCGGATTCTCTCCATTGCCTTCAGCGCCGATGGCAACACGCTCATCGCCGGCGGTGGAACGCCGGCGCAATTTGGCGAAGTGCAGATCTGGGACGCCAGGACGGGCAAGCAACTCCACGCCGCGACGCTCACCAACGACACGGTGTTCGGCGCCTCCATCGCCCCGGATGGTTCGCGAGTCGCCGTGGGTTGCACGGATAACACCGTTCATGTCTTCGAAACCGCGACGGGCAAGGAGCTCTACAAAATCGGTAACCATGAAAACTGGGTTCTCGCTTCCATCTTCGGGGTCGATTCGAAGCGGTTCGTTTCCGTGAGTAAGGACCGCGCGGCGAAGTTGATTGACGCCGCCTCCGGCGCATTCCTGGAGAACGTCAATCTTCTGCGCAGTGAACTCAACGCGGTCGCCCGACACCCGAAGAAAGACGTAGTCGTCCTGGGCGGCGAGGATCGCTACCCGTACATCTACAACATGGATCGCCCGAAGAACATGAAGATTGCCGACGACACCACGCTCATCCGCAAACTCGACCGCCAGGACGGCCCCATCTTCGCGCTCGATTGGTCGTCCGACGCCGCCCGCATCGCCGTCGCCGGCATCGCTCCGTCCGTCAACATTTATGACGCCGATAGCGGCAAGCTCTCCGCCGAATGCAAGGGCCACTCGGCCGGCATTTACGCCGCGGCGTTTTCGCCGGACGGAAAGAAGTTGGCTACCGGTGGGTTCGACGGAAAGCTTCGAATTTACGACGCAGCCAACTGCCAACTGCTGACCGGTTTTATCCCCGTGCCGTTATCGGCCGGGACGCCCGCCGGAGGTGCGCAATGAGATTATTTGTTCCACTCTGCCTGGCCGTGACATTGGCCGCCGCTCCCCCTGTAATCACGGAGTTGCAACCCCGGGGCACGCAAAAAGGCCGGCCGTTCACGCTCACCGTCGCCGGCCAGAATTTGGGCGACGGCGCGAGGATCATCTCCTCCCTTCCCGCCGCCTTCACCCCCATGGCCCCGCCGGCGGGCATGGCGGAAAACCGCTACTCCACGTTTCTTGTCGAGCCCAAAGGCGACCTGGAAGTCGGCGTTTATCCCATTCGCGTGCAATCGCCCGACGGCCTGTCGAACATCCTTCTCTTTAGCATCGGTTCGCTGCCGGAGATCAACGAAGAGGAGTCGCAGCCCGGCGGCGTTCCGCATTCGAACGACTCCATTGAAAAAGCGCAGTCCCTGCCCACCATGGCCATTACGCTTAACGGCACACTCCGCGGCGCGGAGCGGGACGTCTACCGTCTGCAAGTAAAAGCCGGCGAAAGGCGTGTGTTTGAAGTGGATGGCCGCCGCGCCGGCTCGGCCATTGATCCAGTTATCCGCGTGGTCGACGGCAACGGCAAACAGATCGCCCGGTCGGAAGACGGGGCGCTGCTGAGCCTCGATCCGCGGATCGACATGACTTTTCCCGCCGCCGGTTACTACTACGTCGAAATTCACGACGCGCGTTTCTCCGGCCAGACACAGAATTTTTACCGGTTGAAAACGGGCGCTTACGCCTATCCCACCGAAGTTTATCCGCTCGGCGGTCAGCGCGGCAAACAAGTGGATATTTCGCTCGGCTCCGCTCATGTGAAAGCCGATCTTGCCAAGGCGCATGGTCCCCAGACGTTCGTCAATCTGCCCGATTCCCCGGCGCTTCCGCTCCCGCTCGCCATCGGGGAATTTCCGGAAGCCAATGAACCGGTCGCCGGTCCGCTGACACTGCCGCTGACCGTCAATGCGCGCCTTTCAAAACCCGCCGAAGTCGACAAGTACACGCTCGACGTAGCCGCTGGGGAAGAGTATATTTTCGAGTTGCAAGCCCGCGAACTCGGCACATCGAAGCTCAATGGAGTCATCGCGGTCTTCGATGAAAAAGGGAAGCGCCTCATCTCGGCCGGAGATACGCCGTTTGCCGTCGATGTCTTCGTTGTGCAGGCCTCTAGCCGCACCGCCGGCGATCCGTTTCTGAACTTCAAAGTGCCCGATGGAGTGAATCGCATCACGGTCACTGTCGAGGATCTCGCCCGGCGCGGCGGCCAGCACTATGCGTATCGCTTGCACGCCTCCAAGGCCTCGCAGGATCTGCAAGCGTCCATCACGACTCCGGCGGTCAATATCCCCGCTGGCGGCACGGCCATCGTCAACATCAATGTCGATCGCCGGGGCTACTCCGGCCCGCTCACTATCAAAGCGCTGAACCTTCCGCCCGGAATCCGCATGTCCGGCGGCATCATTCCTCCCGATCCGCCGGATTCGCTCACGCCCCGCCTGGGCGGGCGTCGCGCCATGGTTTCGCTCACCGCGGATGGCGACACGAAACTAAACGTCGCCGAACTCGCCTTCGCCGCCGTCGCGAAAGATTCGAATGGCAATCCCATTGAGCGCCGCGCCAGCAGTATCGGCTATACCATCGGCGTCAATGGCGCCACGACGCAAGGCGTCGTCGATCGTCAGCGTCCGCTGAGCGGCGCGTGGCTCGGCGGGGAGTTGCCGGTGGCCATGGCCCCAGCCGCGGCCGCGCACCTCGACCTGAAGCTTGAAAAATCGGAGAAGAAGGAAGCCGGCTACGAGTTCCTTTTCCGTTGGACCTGGAAGCCGCGCAATGCGATGCAGGCCGTTCCGCCTACCGTCTCCGTTGACGTGCCCAATTTCGATCAAATCCGTATCATCGGCATGGCCGTCGACGCCACGGACAAAAAGACCGGCACGTTCCTGGTGACTTCCACTCGCAACACCGTACCCGCGCTTTACGACATTGGCATCAACGGGCGCCTGACGATCGACGGCCAGCCCCAGGAGATCTACTCTGAAATTCAGCAGTTCACGCTGCCCGCATTGGACCCCGAGGAGAAAAACGCGAATGCGTCCCCTACTGCTGCTCGCTAGCGTGGCCGCGCTTTCCGCGCAGCCCGCCGTCACTTTTCTACGCGACATTGCGCCGCTGTTGAACAAGACCGGCTGCACCTCCGGCCCCTGCCACGGAGCCGCCAAAGGCAAGAACGGGTTCAAACTATCGTTGCGCGGCTACGACCCGCAGTTCGATTACGAAGCGCTGCTTTACGATCTCTCCGGACGCCGCTTTAACCGTGCCGACCCCGGCCGCAGTCTGATGCTCGCCAAGCCCACCCAGCAGGTGGCGCATGGCGGCGGACTGCGCTTCGAGAAGGATTCCGATTACTACAAAGTCATCTATAACTGGATCGCGCAGGGCGTGCCGTTTGGTGACCCGGCCAAAGACGCCGTCGCAGCGATTGAAGTGGAGCCCAAGGAAATCGCCATGCCGAAGCCGGGCGAAACGGCGCAGGTGACGGTGATCGCGCGCTTTAATGACGGGCAGAAACGCGACGTCACGAAGGAGGCGACCGTCGAATCCAACGTGCCCGATGTGGCCAAAGTGGACCCGCAAGCCAAGGTATCCGGCGAGCGCGTCGGCGAGGCGACGATGCTGGTCCGCTACCAGGGCAAGTACGGAACCATCCCCGTCACCATTCTGAATCCCAAGCCCGGCTTCGCCTGGAAGCCGCTGCCCCAACACAACTACATCGATAGCCACATTGACGCCAAGCTGCAGAAGCTGAAAATTCAGCCTTCGCCGCTGGCGGACGACGCCACCTTCCTCCGCCGCGTGACGCTCGATCTCACCGGCCAACTTCCGGCACCCGACGATGTGCGCGCCTTTGTCGCCGATGCAACGCCGTCAAAGACGAAGCGTGGCAAACTCATTGATAAGCTGATCGCGCGCCCCGCCTACGCTGATTACTGGACCATCAAGTGGGGCGACCTGCTCCAATCCAGCCGAAAGTATCTCGGCGAAAAGGGTACCTTCGCTTTTCGCGAATGGATCCGCGACTCGATCGCCGCCAATAAGCCCTACGACAAGATGGTGCGCGAACTGCTCACCAGCCGCGGCTCCAGCTACGAAGATCCCGCCGCCAACTACTTCCGCGCCACGCGCGAGCCCAAACCGACGATGGAGAAAACGACCCAGGTTTTCCTGGGCGTCCGCATGGTTTGCGCGCAGTGTCACGATCATCCTTTTGAAAAGTGGACGCAGAACCAGTACTTCCAGATGGCGGCTTTCTTTTCCGCGGTCGGCCTGCGCCCCGGCTATGAAATCGGCGAAGAGATCGTCTTCGATCAACGCACCGATTACGAGATGAAGCACCCGAAGGATAGCCGAGTTGTCGCGCCGGAATTCTTGATCGCTTCCACCACTCCCGTCCCGATCCCGAATGACGACCGCCGCCGTGAAGCGCTCGCCACCTGGCTCGTTTCGAAGCAGAATCCGTTCTTCGCCAAAGCCATCGCCAATCGAGTGTGGAGCTACTTTTTTGGGAAGGGAATCATCGATCCGGTGGACGACATCCGCGCCTCGAATCCGCCCGTGAATCCGGCCCTGCTCGACGCGCTGACGAAAGACCTGACTGACCATAACTTTGACATCCAACATCTGATGCGCACCATCGTCAACTCACGCAGCTACCAGGCGGCCTTCACACCGAATGAGTGGAATGAGAAGGACGGGGACAATTTCTCCCATGCCGCCCCGCGCCGGCTGAGCGCGGAAGCGTTGATGGATGCCGTCGCCAGCGCCGCCGGCGCGCGCCCGAACTTTCCCGAAGTTCCCGAGGACACGAGCGCCACACAACTTCCCGATCCCCACGTCGGCAAGGATGGCTTCCTGGATCTCTTCGGCCGCCCCTCGCGCGAATCGTCGTGCGAGTGCGAACGCCGCGCCGATCTTTCGTTGCCGCAGGCGCTCAACCTCGTTAACGGCCGCACCATATCCGACGCCGTGGCGGATCCGAAAGGCCGCGTGGCGAACCTGATACTAGGCGGGAAGTCTGATGCCGCCATCGTCGAAGAGATGTATCTCGCGACATTCTCGCGTCTACCCAACAAGGCCGAGGCGGAACGCGGGCAAAAATACCTGAGCGGCGGCGCCCGCGCCGTTCGCGCGCAAGATCTGTTATGGGCCCTGCTCAACAGCAAGGGCTTCCTGTATATTTACTAAGAGGAGTTAGGACATGCTGAACATCCCCGGCCGTCCCGGCCAAACGTGTGAAGGTCCAACGCGGCGCGAGTTGATGCGCATCGGCTCGCTTGGTCTCGCAGGGCTCCACCTGCCCGGATTTTTCCTTTCCCAGCAGGCCGCCAAGGCGGCGAACCTAACGGAAAAGTACAAGGGCGCGCGCGGCTTCGGCAACGCGAAGAACGTCATCATGATCTTCCTCCAGGGCGGCCCCAGCCACATCGATATCTGGGACCCCAAGCCCGACGCCCCGGCCAACATTCGCGGAACGTTCAAACCCATCAAGACGAAGATTCCCGGCACCTGGATCGGCGAACACATGCCGATGATGGCTAACGCTCTCGACAAGGCTACGCTCATTCGCTCGATGAGCTATACGCCAAATGGCCTCTTCAATCACACGGCGGCGATCTATCAAATGCTCACCGGCTACCCGCCGGATAAGGTATCGCCCTCCGGTCAGTTGGAGCCGCCGAATGCCGCCGATTTCCCCACCGCCGGCAGCCACATCTCGAAGATGATCAAGATGTCGGAACCTGTGCTGCCATTCGTGGAACTGCCCCGCCCGCTGCAGGAATCGGGCATCATTGGTAAAGGCGGCGCGGCGGGTTTCCTGGGCAAGGCGTACGACCCTTATCGCATGTATCAGGACCCGGCGGAGCCTATCAAGCTGGAAGATTTGAGCTTGCGCAAAGAGATTCCGGCCGAACGGTTAAAGGATCGCTTTGAGCTGTTGAAGGGCATCAATGAGTCGATGCCCGAACTCGAAAAAGCGCTCAACGCCGCCGCCGTGGATGAGTATTACGGCAAGGCTTACGACCTGGTGCTTAGCGGCAAAGCGCGCGACGCCATGGACCTCACCAAAGAGAGCGATACGATGCGCGAGCGCTACGGCTTGCATACGTTTGGGCAGAGCACGCTGATGGCGCGCCGGCTGATCGAAGCCGGAACGAAGTTCGTGCAGGTCAACTGGCCTAGTGTCGCGAATGGCGATCCGGAAAAGACGGCGTGGGACACGCATGCCGCCAATTTCGGGCCGTTGAAGAATCTGCATTGCCCCAAGCTTGATAGGTCTTTGTCGGCGCTGCTGGAAGACATGGATCAACGTGGCTTGTTGAAGGAAACTTTAGTTGTCGCCATCGGCGAATTTGGCCGCAGCCCGCGTATGGGCGTGTCGACATCGGGCAATTCCAACTCGCCCGACGGTCGCGATCATTGGCCGTACTGCTATAGCGCTGTCGTTGCCGGCGCCGGCATTGGACGTGGCGTGCAATATGGCGAATCGGATGCGACCGCATCGTCGCCGAAGGAAAAGCCGGTTCATCCGAACGACCTTTTGGCAACGCTCTATTACGCTTTAGGCATCGATCCGGAAATGGAGATTCGGAACCATTTGAACCAGCCGCGCGAACTCGTCAAAGGAAAGATCGTTACGGATCTGTTCGCTTAACGCCATCGGGGCATGATAGGCTTTCGTGTGATGCGAAAGCTAATCCTATCCCTTTGTGCCGCCCTGTGCGCGTTCGCGCAACCTAAAACGCCAGATGTTCCGGCGGATGTGCAGGCTGATTTTGACGTGGAATATTCGCGAGTCGGCGAACGCGTCGCGATGGACATTTTCCGGCCGAAGAACGCGACCGGCGCGCAGCCGGCGGTGCTCTGTATCCACGGCGGCGGCTTCCGCGCCGGCTCGCGCGCCGGATATCACGCGTTGGCGATAAAGCTCGCGCAGCGCGGGTACGTCGCGGCGACGGCGAGTTATCGGCTCGCGCCACGCCACCAGTTTCCGGCGGCCGTGGAAGATGTGAAGGCGGCGGTTCGCTTCCTCCGCGCCAACGCGAAGAAGTATGGTGTGGACGCCGAGCGCATCGGCGCCACCGGCGGTTCGGCCGGCGGCCACTTGGTGTTGATGCTGGCTCTGACCGGGGACAACAAAGCGTTCGATGGCTTCGGACCGAACCTGGAACAATCGGCCAAAGTACAGGCCGTGGTGAATTACTACGGGCCGACCGATTTCACGAAGTCGTACGGTAAGAGCGTCGACGCGCATCTAGTGCTGCCGCTTTGGCTGGGCGGCGATCTCGAACATGAGCGAAAGTATCACCAGGTATCGAGCCCCTTGAATTACGCCAATCCACTGGCCGCGCCGCTGCTGTCCGTCCACGGGACCGAAGACAAATACGTCGAGCACGCCCAGTCCGTCTGGCTCACCGAGCGCCTGCAATCGATGGGCGCGCAGGCCGAACTGTTGACCCTCCCCGGCGCCGGTCATGGCTTCAAAGGCGCCGACGCCGAAAAGGCGGAAGCGGCTCTGTTCCAGTTTTTCGATAAACACCTCCGCGTGACGAACCAGCGCAAGGTACTGATCTCCGATCACGGCCCCAAGGGCGAAATCGTGCTGATGAATTGGCCGTCCGGCCAGGAGTTGACCCGTTATCCTAATGGACGCGGCCACGATGTACAGCCATTACCCAACGGCCACGTGCTGTATACGGTTGCGCCGGAACACAAAGTGGTGGAAGTGGACGCCCAAGGCAAGCGCGTCTGGGAATGTTGCGACAAGTTGGACCACCCGCTCTCCGCCCAGCGTTTGGCGAATGGCAACACGCTGATCGGAGACGCCAAGGCTGGCCGTGTCATTGAAGTGGACAAGGCGGGCAACACCGTGTGGCAATACGCGAGCGAGGATATCGCCAATATGCGCATGCGAAACTCCAAACGAACCGACGCCGGCACGACGCTGATCTGCATTGAAGCGGTGGCCAAAGTGATTGAAGTTGACAAGGAAGGCAAGATCATTTGGACATGGCAAGCCCCGGGGGATCTCTCAAAGCGAAGGCTCTACCAGGCCTGGCGCCTGCCGACCGGGAATACCCGCATGACGATCTCCGACCCCGGCGAACTCGTTGAAGTGAACCCGAAGGGCGAGGTGGTCCGTTCAATCGGCGGAAACAAGATGGATATTCAGATGGGCTGGACCAGCGGGCACGACCAATTTCCGAACGGCAATCTGTTCATATCGGATTACACCGGCCGCCGCCTCCTGGAAGTGGATCAACAGGGCAAAATTGTGAACCAACTCCGGATGGGACCCCGCACCGTGGCCTCCGTCGCCGTAGTTCCCTAGCCTCGGAAAACCCCGGCATTTCCACAGTATTTCCACAGTATTCGAATGCCGGAAAACTCCGGGAGTTCCTAAGCCCCGCGCGGATAACAACCGAGCACGTGAACTGCATCGGCAAATTCCCCCAGATGCCCAAGCGCCTTCCGCGCCACTTCTGCGTCGACATGCTCCAAAAAGTCGACATAGAAGTGATACTCCCACGGTTTGCCCCGCAGCGGCCGCGACTCAATTTTGCCCAAATTGATATCCCGCAGCGCGAACACGCTCATCGCCCGGAACAGCGCCCCTGGCGAATTTCTCAAATTGAAAACGATGGACGTCTTCCAGTCGCCTTTGCGCGCAACGGTAGCGGGCAGCGCCTCGCGGCGCAGCAGAAAGAACCTCGTGAAATTCTGCCGGTCGTCTTCAATCGACCTCTTCACAATATGCGCGCCATAGAACTCCGCCGCCACTGACGATGCGATCGCCGCCGCCCCCGGCTCGGGATTTTCGACCAAGTGCTTCACGCTGCCCGCCGTATCGTAAAAATTGGACCGCTCAATTTGTGGATTTTCCGCGAAAAACCGCAAGCATTGATTCAGCGCCACCGGATGCGAATAAACCCGTCGAATATCCCGAAACCTGATCTTCACCGGCGTGATCAGGTTATGCACGATTCGCAGATTCGTTTCCGCCACAATCGGCAGTTGGAACCGCAGCAAATGGTCGTAATTTTCATGTATCGACCCATGTAGCGTGTTTTCAATCGGTACTACGGCCGCATGAACTCGCTTTGACGCCACCGCTTGAAAAACCTCCTCAAAACTTTGGCACGGAACCACCTGCGCATCCTGCCCCAACAACTTAAGCGCCGCTTCCTCGCTGAACGCACCCCGCTCACCCTGGAAGGCGGCCCTCACACTCTTCATTCTTCGTCCTTTCGAGTCCCGTCCCAACGCCGCGCGTCCGCCGCCGGAAGTCCAATCAAATCCATCACTCGATCCACACAGTGGTCCACAATGTCGAGTACCGTCTCCGGTTGATTGTAAAATCCGGGTACCGGCGGCGCCACAATCGCGCCCATTTCCGCCAATTGCACCATCGTCCGCAAATGCCCTAGGTGAAACGGCATTTCCCGGACCATCAGTACCAGCCGCCGACGCTCTTTTAATGTTACGTCAGCCGCCCTCGTGATCAGATTATCGGTGATGCCATGCGCGATAGCCGACATTGAATGGATCGAACATGGCGCCACCACCATTGCGTGCGTCACAAAGCTCCCCGATGCCAGCCGTGCGCCGATATCCTCCAATGGGTAGTTGACATCCGCCAATTCCCGAAAAGCGGCAGCCTTTTTGCCCATCTCCAGCCACGCCGTCCGTTCCCCGGACCGGCTGAGGATAAGGTGGGTTTCCACACGCTCCACTTTCCGTAGCTTTTCCAGCAGCCTCCACCCCAAAATAGACCCCGACGCACCCGTGATTCCCACCACGATTCTCGCTTTTTCCATGTAGTCGAAAAGTTTGTTCTGAATTCAGAACAAATCCTCCTGTTATTCGCCTTTTCTTCGCCGTAACGGATGTTAGACTAAAGCACTGCTTTCAATTCGGAAAACGGTTCTAGCGAGTGGAAGACGCCGCTGGACGTAGGGCTCCGGGAGAGCATCATATCATGGACGATCCAGGCCAGCGCCTGAAACGGGTGCGGGAGAGACTTAATCTCCGCTACCGGGACGTCGAAGATGCCAGTCTTCGAATCGCTCAACGAAGAAAGAACGACGAGTTCATCGTCGCCCTGTCCAGGCTCTCGGATATCGAGAACAAAGGGACGGTTCCGTCCATGTTCCGTCTGTACAGTCTCTGCGCCATTTACCGGTTGGATTTGGTCGAAGCGTTGCAATGGTACGGCGTCGATACAACGCAACTGCCGGCCGATTCGACCGAAGTGGAGATCGAACGAACCCACTTGATAGGTTTTCAAGTCCAGGATCACGGCGAGGTGCAACTTCCGCTGCGGCTTGATCCGGGGATCGATCTCGAAAAGACCACCTATTTGAGCCGGATGATCCAACGTTGGGGCCGTCTGCCTCTCATGTTGTTGAATGGATTGGACCTGAAGGCGCATCGATACGCGTATGTCGGGAGCGAAGATTGGTCGATGTACCCGCTTATTCAGCCCGCATCGCTGGTTCTGGTCGACGAATCGAAACGCCGCATCGTCATGAACGGCTGGTCCAACGAGTTCGAACGTCCCATCTATTTCTTCGAACATCGAGACGGTTTTGCCTGCGGCTGGTGTCACTTGGAAGAGAATCGCCTGGTTTTGCAACCGCATCCGGCTTCCATGTGCTCCCCCCGTATCTATAAATACCCCGAGGAGATCGACGTGATCGGCCAGGTCGTCGGAGTGGCTATGCGCTATGACCCCGCGCGGCGCCGCCGTACCGCAGGTGGAGGATCTTAATCGCGCTTCGCATGTCGCTCGCGAATAGCGACCTTTCCGCCGGCAGAGAACCGGTTGGCATAAAAGCGCTCCACGTTTCGGCCTTCGACCAGTGGCGAAGGACCTGAGCGGAATCTTCGCCGGTCGAACTCAAGTAGTTCTCCAAATCTTCCACTTTTTCTTCCAACCCCAATGCCAGCCATTCGTGAAACGCTTGCCGATGGCTTCCGCGGATGGCTTTGTCCGCGTCGCCGTCTCCATACCGCAACGCTAGGCCGTGGTGCTCATATCTGCCGGTAATCGGGCTTCGCAACGTGGACAAGTAGACTAGGCGTCCTACCAGTACCGGAATCTGCGACAGCGTATGGAGCCACAGATCCGTGTCGGCACTACGCTCCAGCAAGCTCTTTGGACGTGCAGTTCGCATGGGCTTCTAGTAAGAATTCTACAGCAAATCTTTCTGCTTTACGCTAATTCTTTTCATCGGCGACTAAGGCAAACATAGTAGGGTCGCTGTTCCATTTTCCGAAAAGATCTAGGGTGTTACTTCTAGTACCACTGGAACTAGGCATACTGGTTTTGTTCGAGCGGTTGGGTATATTTCTCGGGATTGAAACGTTGCGCGGGTCGATATTGTCTCGGAATTGCGCTACTTGCCGTTCGTGGCAGCGGCGCCAGCTACCGTTCGAGTAGCTTTTACTCCAGCAATAACGATACATTATCCGCAACGGGCTCCCGCCGACTAAGTACCCGGCCCGGATTCAATAAAAGATCGATAGAGGGAAAAAACATGAAAAAGAGCTTACTGGTCGCACTTCTTCTTTTGCCGCTGGCATTTGCTAAGGTTACCGCGGGAACGCAAATACTGCCCGTCCCCGATTGTTTCCCCTGCGATGACGACAAAGTCACGATCACCGCCGCAACTAAGATCCTTCCTGTTCCCGATTGCTTTCCGTGCGACGACGATAAGCTCCAAATCGCTGGCGCCGTCAAAATTCTCCCTGTCCCCGATTGCTTCCCATGTGACGACGACAAGCTCATGATCGCCGCCGCGACGAAGATCCTCCCCGTTCCGGATTGTTTTCCGTGCGACGACGATAAGCTCCAAGTCGCTGGCGCCATCAAAATTCTCCCCGTTCCCGATTGCTTTCCGTGCGACGACAAGCTCATGATCACCGCCGCAACGAAGATTCTCCCTGTCCCCGACTGCTTTCCGTGCGACGACGATAAGCTCCAAATCGCTGGCGCCGTCAAGATTCTCCCTGTCCCCGATTGCTTCCCATGTGACGACGACAAGCTCATGATCGCCGCCGCAACGAAGATCCTTCCTGTTCCCGATTGCTTTCCGTGCGACGACAAGCTTATGATCGTCAGCCAAACGAAGATCCTTCCTGTTCCCGATTGCTTTCCGTGCGACGACGATAAGCTTCAAATCGGTGGTGTCGTCAAAATTCTCCCCGTCCCGGACTGCTTTCCGTGTGACGACGATAAATTAAACGTCTCCGCCAAGTCGAATATGATCGCCCGCGTCGTATTTAGCCTGCGCCGCGAATCCTAAGCGGACTTGAATCGAAAAGCCCGCGGATGATTTCATTTGCGGGCTAAACATTTCCGTTCTCCTCTACGAACGGAATACGCCCAAGACGGGTGCCGCCTCTACTCATCCCTCAATTCCAATTCCCGTGGGGTACGTAATGGTATTATTAGGAAATCCTAAGGTTCCAGATGGCACCCGACTTGGCACAGTTGCGCCACGTAATTTCGGTCATTAGTGTACCGGTATACTTTCTTGTGGCCTGGGCCTTCTACCGCCGGAACCTGTGGCGGTCATATCTTTTCTTCTGGATCTGCCTGTTTGTCGAAGGATCCGCCTTGGCCGCAACCTTGATGGCGGGTAACGCCGAAAAGCCCATTCTTCTGATCTACAAAATCGCCCAGCCGCCAATGTGGATACTTTACGTCCTAATGGTGGTGGAGGTTTTTCAAAAAATATTCGACAAATTTCCTGGCATCGCCCGATTTGCTAAGCGCGTCGTCCTAATATCGATGGTGATGGCGTTCCTATTTGCCCTGGCTTCCATCGGCGGAGACCTTACGGTGGGATGGAACGGCCAATCCATGATTTCCCGCTATTCCGTGATTCTCCGCACGATTTCCAGCGCCCTCAGCCTCTACATGATTCTAATCGCGGCTTTTCTCCTCTGGATGCCGGTTCCTCTTCCGCCGAACACCATCCGCCACAGTTTTTTGTTTTTCTTCTACTTCTTCGTCACCACCGGCGTGCACTACGTGCTGAATACGAATCGCGGCGAGTACGTGCAATTGGCAAATCTGGTGATTTCCGTCCTCACGCTTGTCGCGCTGCTTTCGTGGTATTTCCTTCTCCAGGCCGAAGGCGAAGCGGTCCCGGCCGGCGGCAAAGTCCCGCGCACCGCTTCCGCCGACATGCTTGGGCGCCTGGAAGCGCTGAACCGCACCCTTTCGGGACCAAGGGAATAAGGTGGCGGGTGTACGGTAATTTTCTTCGCCTTTTCCATTAAAAATTTGCAAATTGCTATTGCAAGGCGACTCGAATACCGGTAGCCTGTATCCATAAGCCTGCTCCAGGTCGTTGCGCCCGGGACGATTTGTATCTTCTACCGCTGTGTGGAAGTGGACAGACATAGAGCTAGGCGGGAGGTTTTTTACGAAATGATGGCATTCCCAGTCGTAGTCGGATTGTCCAGTAGTATTATTTTTGTGGTTCTGCTGCTTAAATTGGTGCAGCGCAACCGGATGCATCGTTCCGAATCCTCGCAGGATACGGACGCCTCCGCGGTATCGCGCGAAGGCTGGTCGGATGAGTGGTTCGAGGAATTTTCCTCGTTCCGGTTTTTGCCGATGCGCCGTTTGCTCTCCGGGGAAGAGGAAGAGTATTGGATGCAGTCGACAGACGGCGGCGAATATCGGCGCGCCGAGTTCCGCGCCGACCGTCGTCGACTATTCCGGGAATACCTTCACCTGATTGCAGCGGACTTCGGACGCCTCTCCCAGGGAGTTCGCCTCTCCGCGGTTCACGCCACGGAAGACCGTTCCGCCGAAATCTCGCGCTTGCTGCAACTTGAGTGGTCGCTCCGCAAACTCCTCTGGCAGGCCGAGATGAGCCTAATGTTCCATTGGCTCGGCGTAAAGCCGGTCGATGCGACACATCTCATCAACGCATTGCAAGGATTCGAATTTTCCCTCCGCGAGATTCGCCTCAGCGGCGCCTCAGCGTAAAACCTCCTTACTCACCGTTTGATAGACCGAAGGCTCCGGCCTTCGGTCTTTTGTTTGGCCCCTCCCCCACAACATGCAGTTCGATTCCATCCTCTTTGACTTCGATGGCGTTCTCGCCGACAGCGAAGGCATCCATTTTCAATGCTGGACCGACATCCTCACTCCCCTCGGAATTCGCTTAACTTGGGAGACCTATTGCACAGATTGCATCGGCATTACCGATCGTGCCATGCTGGAAGTCCTCGCCCGTCAGAAAAACCCGCCGCATGACGTCGAAGACCTCTGGCAATATTACCCCAAAAAGAAAGCGCTATTCCGGGAAAAAGCCTATGCCAATCCGCCTATTCCCGAAGCCACCCGTGCCCTGCTCCGCGAACTTTCCGGTTACCAACTCGCGGTCGTCTCCTCTTCCGGCCGCGCCGAAGTCGCGCCTATACTGGAACGCGCCGGCATCCACGACTGTTTCGCTACCATCGTCACCGGCGACGACGTCAAAAACCGCAAGCCCCACCCCGAACCGTATCTGCTGGCGGCGGAGCGCCTTAACGTTCGACGGCCCCTCGTCGTTGAAGATTCCGAACCCGGTGCGGCGGCCGCCGCTGCCGCTGGGTTCTCCGTCCTCCGCTTGGAGAGTCCCTACGATCTTCCCGCCGCGCTTTATTTTGAGCTTGCGCAAAACGGACTCGGGCGTGCCTGACGTTGATCGGCCTTTGCACTAAGAGAGTTAAGCGCTTCAAATTGAAAGGGCGAGCCTGTATACTGGTGCAACAGGCATGCGCCAGATACGAGCGGGGATTGTCTATTTTCTGACGCCAATTGTCCTTTTGGCGGGTGATCCGGGATGTCCCAGATATCCCGCCGCGCTTCGGACGGAGATGACCGAAAGCCTCGAGCTTGATCGCGCCTACGAAACGCTCGGCCGCAAACGACGCAGCGCCGCCGCCGCTCGCCACGCGAACGAGCCGCGATCGAATTTCATCGACCAACGCCTCTTCGCTAAGATGGCCGCCGACAACGTCACCCCGGCGCCCCTCTCCTCCGACGCCGAGTTTCTTCGCCGCGTCACCCTCGATCTCACCGGCCGCATTCCCACGGCCGAAGCGGCCGAAGCCTTCCTTACCGGCACGGAGCCAGGCAAGCGCGCCGCTTACATCGATTCGCTGCTGAATTCCGATGGCTATTCCGACCAGCTCACCCTCTTCTTCCTCAACAAATTCCGCGTCTCCCGCACCCACGAATCCATCAGCGTTCCCGCTCGCAATACATTCTACGAATTCGTCCGGTCTTTCGTCCAAACCGACCGTCCGTATAACCAATTCGTCCGCGAACTCCTCAGCGCTTCGGGCGAAGTGGACACCCAGCCCGGCACGCAGTTCTTCGCCCGATGGATGGACGTCAACGGTCCCGTCCAGGACTCCTGGGACGATATCACCGACAAGATCACGACCACGTTTCTCGGCTTCAAAACCGAATGCATCTCCTGCCACAACGGCCGCGCGCACTTGGAAAAAATCAACCTCTGGCTCACCCGCCGCACCCGGCAGCAGTTCTGGCAAACCAGCGCCTTCCTCTCGCGCATGTACTACATCCGCTGGAGTGACGACGTGATCGGCTTCCGCCCACGCATTGTGCTGATCGACCGCGATTACGGCAGCTATTCGGGTTCTGTCAACCCCACCAATCCCGGCAACCGCCCAGCCCGCGCCGGCGCCGTCGTCGACCCTGAATTTATCTTCAATCAAGCTAAACCTCGCAGCGAAAACTGGCGTCAGGATCTGGGCCGCATCATTACCGAAGACAAGCAGTTCGCCAGAGCCACCGTGAATCACATTTGGGCCAACTTCTTCGGCCATGGCATCGTCGATCCTCCCGAAGCTTGGGATTTTATGCGGACCGACGGAAAGACCGCTCCACCCGACGGTTGGCCCTCGCAAAACGCCCACCCCGAACTGCTCGAGGATCTGGCCGATTTCTTCATGCGCAATAACTTCCAACTGAAGCCGCTCATCCGCCAAATCGTTTCGAGCGATGCCTATCAACTAAGCAGTCGCTATGACGGCCAATGGCAGCCCGCCTATATTCGCTACTTTGCACGCTTCGAGGCCCGCCGCCTATCGGCAGAACAGCTTTACGACGCCCTCGTTACCGCCACTCGCACGGAGCAACCCATGACCGTCGCCGGCATGTCTCGAGCCCTGCAATATGCCAACCAACTCCCCGACGCCGCCGAACCTTCCACCGATTTCCGCGTCGTTGATTTCCTGAATCAAGCCGGTCGCGGCAATTGGGTACTGATTGACCGCAGCGAGGAACCGACCATTCTCGGCCTGCTTTTCAGCATGAATGAAGCCCAAGTCGTGCAGCGCTCCATGGGTTCCAACACCGCCGCCGTCAGCAGCCGCAACCAGGTTCTTCGGATCGACGCCATGCCGGTCTCCGACGAAGAGGCCATCCGCAAAATGTATCTGGCCACGCTTACCCGCTGGCCCTCGGACTCCGAACTCGCCGCCGTTCTAAACTACCGCTCCGGCCCTCGCGCCCAATGGTTGAGCGATCTGCAGTGGGCGCTGCTCAACAAACTCGACTTCACGTTTAACTATTGACACGATGCCGATGCCCCCCACGCTCCGTCCCAACTGCGGCGGCCACACCCGCCGCCACTTCCTGTTCGGAACGGCCGCCGCCGGCGCGTCGCTACTGAAGGCGGAGGAGATCGCCGCCCGCGGCGTCACCACGCGCGGCACGGCCCGCGCCGTGGTTTTCTTCAATCTGAACGGCGGCCCCAGTCACCTCGACACCTTCGATCCCAAGGACGGCGCCTGGAATCCGAACGGTGTCGATATCCGCCAGTCCGGCCCGTTCACGCTCTCCTATCGTTTCTTCCCAAAACTAACCCGTCACCTTGACGATCTGCTCCTCATTCGCTCCGCCGCCGGCTGGGAGGCCGCTCATGAGCGCGGCCAGTTCTACATGCAGACTGCCCACTCGCAGAACCCCGCGTTCGCCGGCGAAATGCCCCACATCGGCGCCGTCATCGCGCGGGAGAAAGCCACGGACGGCATTCTCCCGCCGTTCATGAGTTTCAATCAAAGCGGCTTGCAGGGCGCCAAGTTTCTGGGCGGCCTCTTCGAACCTATGATGCCCCCGGCAACCCGCACCGGCATCACCACGCTCTCGCATAATCACTTCGGCGCCATCGCCCAAAGCCGCGAACGCTTCGAACGCCGCTTCGGCCTGCTGGAATCGCTTGACGCGCCTCTCCGCCAGGCGCCCATGAACGAAGCTATGGCCGCCTATGCCGGCTACTATGGCCGGGCGCGCGCGATGATGTATAACGACGCCGTCGATAGCGTTTTCAAGTTCTCCGTCGATGATGAAAACCGCTACGGCGCCACCGGCGTCGGCCGCGCCGCTATTGTGGCCCGCAACGCCATCCGCGCGAAAAACGGGGCGATTTTCTTTAATATCACCCAAACCGGTTGGGATCTCCACGACAATCAGTTCGCCGCCGTCACCAATCTCTACACCCTCACCCGCGATCTCGATAACGCCGTCAGCGCCCTCGCCGATGACCTGAAAGCGACCGGTGAATTCGGCGAAACGCTCATCGTCGTCATGGGCGAATTCGGCCGCACGCCCGGTCCGCTCAACTCTCGCGCCGGCCGCGATCACTACCGCAATGTCCAGTCCATCGCTATGCTCGGCGGTGGAGTTCGTGGAGGCCGCGTTATCGGTGCCACCGACGCGCAGGGCTCCGCCATTGTCGATTACGGCTGGTCCGGAAAACGGGCGATCTACCCTGAAGACATCACCGCCAGCGTCTATTCCGCGCTTGGGGTCGATTGGACGAAGAGCGTGCTCGACACCCCGTCCCGCCGCCGCTACGACTACATCGTTGGCGCCAAAGAAGGGCAATTCGGCCCGGTTGAAGAGTTCTGGGGCTAACCATGCGCGCACTGTTCGCCGCGCTCCTGCTCACCGCCGCCGCTCAGGGTCAGTCCATTCAGATACTTTCCGACTCCGCGCAAGTCCTGGTCGGCCGCACCATGGATTTCCGCGCTATCGTCCGTGACCAACAGGGCAATCCCATCCCCGGCGGCGCTGTTTCCTGGGCCACGAATAACGGCCTCATCGCGACCATCGATTCGAACGGCGTCCTCTCCGCCCGCGCCCTAGGCACCGTCCGCGTCCAGGCCCGCAGCGGATCGCTGTTCTCGGAAACCGCCGTTCAAACGATCCCCAGCCGCGTGGAAATGTCGCCGGAACGCATCGCCCTCGACGTCGGCAAGCAGCAGCGATTTAGCGCTACCGCCTATGATGCCAATGACGCCGCCATCACCGGTGTTACGTTCGTCTGGTCCGTACTTAACAACCGGCTAGGCACCAGTCAGGTGGCCCGCATTGACGCTTCCGGCAATCTAAGCGGCGTATCCGAAGGCGGCGCGATGGTCCTCGGTACGTTCAACTATGGCGATGTGCAAACAGGCCTCCAGCGCCAGTGGGTCGTCACCGCGCCCGTCACCGTACAGGTTCCCAAGAGTTACGAACTCCGCCGCCTTTATTCGCGCGACCGCGGAGGGAAGAATAATTTCGAAATTCGCGCCAAGCCCACCATGCTCTGGCCCGCCGACGACGGTACCCTCTTCTTCAACGCCTCTCTCAGCGGTGTCGCCAACGCCCTGCTCAACTTCGATTACAACGCCGCCACTTCCAAACTGGTCTCCTCCGGCGGGCAGAACCGCTTCGCCATCGGCAGCTACACTACCGAGTTCCGGACTCATTCCATTACCCGCTCCGGACGCGTTCTCGCGTACGAAGATACGAATATTAACGGCGCGCAAATTAACATCGGCGACAAAGACGGCGTCTACAATCACATTTCTAATAACACTCCGCTGGCCAATACCGAAGCCACCAGCGCCCTTGTTCTGTCGCGCAATTCGTACAACGACAAGGGCTTCAGCCTTGTCCGCGCCAACTTTCGCTTTGAACTCAACCCCGCCACTTATAGCGGCCTGTTCCTGGGCTTTGAGGGCAATTATCACGATCTCATAGTCTCTACTCGCGACACCTTGCCCGGCATCGCTGGCGCGTTCACCATCGATGGCGACTTCGGCATTGACGGGAAGGGAACCGCCGTCTATGGAGTAACCGCCGGGACAAATCGTGTCTTTTTCAAACAGACCGGACTGGCCAGAACGCGGCTCATTGGCGTGGGCGATGACTTACTCGGCTCGACGGTTCGTAGCTTCGTCGGCGGACGCGGGAATCACCCGGCGTCCTGGGTCGACGAGAATGGCACCATCGTACTTTGCGTGCTTCTGAATAATAACGCCACCTACTATATCCGCTGGCTGCCCGACGGAAAACTCGAAAGCCTGCAAGTCTCGGCTCAAAGCGGAGTCCTGTGGCACCATCCGCTGCACGGCACGCTGGTTCACGCCAACCCGTTCAACAACAAAGGCAACGGCGTCTGGCTCTGGCCGGTAACCGGCGATGCCAAGCCGCTGCTGCGGTATGCCAATGACCGCATTGACGGCGAAGTCATTCAGGACATCGAAAGCGGCGCGCTCAACGGCAAGGGCGAGCCGTTCGTCTATGTCCGCGGCGATAAGTCAAACATGATGCTGGTGCAACTCGGCCTCGATCAACCCCGTATCGTTATGCGTAGCGGGGACCGGGCCGAGATCCGCGCGCCCCACAACATCGTCAACTTCATTGGCGGCGCCCGTAGCGGACCGCCCCACGTCTATTCGGGCGGCTCCAGCGGATCGATCGTCGAGATGAGCCCCGACGGGCCTCGGACAGTAATGCCGTACGGCGAACGGCTCTGGGGTAACAACACCATGTGGTTCGGCGCTTTCCACGGCGCGACTTGGAATGTGCGCAAGTCGCCTCACGGTGAGATTTACTTCACCACCGGATCCGGCATCGCCAAAATAATCGGCGACGGACAGCCCGAACTCGTCCTGCGTTTCCCGCTCCGCGTCGGCACGCTCACCATCAACGCCCCCGGAACAGTCGACGTCAATAGCCGCGGCGACATGCTCTACACGGCCTCCACCAGCGCCGGCGACTCCCGCATATTCTTCCATCCGAAGGACGCCGCTGAACCCAAAGAACTTCTGACATACAGCACCACGGCAACCACCGCCACCACGCTCGACGGCCGCATCGCCAGCGGCTACGACAGCTTCGCCTTCAACGATGAAGGCCAGTTGCTGATCTCCCTACGCTTCCGCAACGTCAACGTGCCCATTCTCTACGCGCACGACGGCGCGAGTTGGAATGAACTCGCCGTGCCGAACACAACTAGAGTCGGCCCGCATCTCATCAGCGGCATTGCCAACTTGCATCGCGCCGGCGGCGGAAAGCTGTATGCCGGCCTGAACATCCCCAACGGAACGATCCTCTGCGAGTGGCTCGGCGACCGCTGGGAGATCATCGTGAATAACTCCACCGTCATGCCCAGCGGCCAAGTGGCCACTACCGTCGTCACGCAGGAATCCAACCGCAACGGCGACTTACTGTTTCAGCACTCGAACGGCGGAAATAACTTCCTAATCGTCCGCCGGGGCGACAAGATGCATCAGGTAGTAAACCTCTTCCGCCCCACCGCCGAAGGCGACTATCTCGCCCGCATCAACTCCATCGATTTCCGCGACGACGGCACGGTCTACTTCCTCGCCGGCACAGTGGACGACGATCTGGTCCTCTACGAAGCCCGGCCATTATTCTAGGATTCCCCTATATGCTGGGAAAAGCCGCCGTTATCCTTCCTCTTGGCATCCGTAAGTTCTGGTTGGAATTCCCAGTTTCCCCCCAGTGTTTCGGGGTGCGGCGGCAGCCGGTTTGCGATGTGGAGCGGCGCTCCTCGCGATGGCCCACCGCCACCGCCAGCGGTGCTTTTCCACCACCTGTTTTGAACCGCAAATCCGATAACCGCTTTCTTTTTCAACAGCGTGAACTTTGGCGTCTCGCTTGCAATTGCAACAACAGGAGTTTTCTCATGTCCCTCAATTGCCAAGCCCGTTTATGCCTCATCGTTGGCGCACTGCTCCTGATTTCGGCGCCCGCCGCTGAAGCCCAGCGCCGCGGAGGAGGTAATGGCTCATCGGGCCGATCATTTTCCAGCCATGGCGGAGGCGGTTACGGCGGTCGCGGCCACTCGTCCAATCGCGGCTACTCCTACGGTCGCGGCTATGCCGTCCCGAATCGCGGATATTATTACGGTGGCGGGCGCAGCTACTACAACGGCCCCCGCTATGCCGCTCCGATCCGCGTCTACGGCGGCGGCTTTTACCCCGGACGCTTCTACGCGGGCCGCGGCTACTACTACGGCGGCAGTTTCTGGGCTCGGCCTTACTTCGGTATCGGCATTGGCATCCCGTTCGGCTATGGCTACGGCACGAATCGCGGCTGTGGTTATATCGATGGGTGGGGATACTTCCATCGGGCTCCTTGCTATTCCGACTATTACTCCGGTTATTAGATAACGCCCATTTTTGCGCTGGGATCTGTGAGGGCGAATAGCGCCACGGCGGAATGGGTGCTTTAGCACGCCCGGGATTCGATTCACTATTATGAGCGGTCCGGCGCCATAGAACGTATCATTAAGACAGGAAGGTGCGTTTATGCCGACCCTGTTTTTTTCCATGGCCGCATTGATTGGGTTCGCCGGTTTCGCCGCGGCCCAAGGGCCTACGATAGGCGGATGTCCGGTTTTTCCGGTCGACAACATCTGGAACACGCCCGTCGACCAGTTGGCCATTCACCCCAGTTCATCGACGTGGATCGCCACGATTGGCGCAACGGGCGGCGTCCACGCCGACTTCGGCGCCGGCATCTGGGACGGCGGACCCATCGGCATTCCATTCGTCCCGGTTCCCGCCACGCAACCCAAATACCCGGCGACATTCCTCTACCAGAGTGAGAGCGATACCGGTCCCTACGCCGTCCCGCTGAACGCGCCGATCGAGGGCGGAAGCGGCAGCACGGGAGACCGCCATGCGATTTCCGTTGAAACCGGCAATTGTATTCTGTACGAGATTTACAGGGCCTTTCCCCAATCATCCAGTTGGAAGGGCGATTCCGGTGCGATTTTTAGCTTACTCTCGAATGCGCTGCGGCCGGCGACGTGGACCTCCGCCGATGCCGCCGGGCTGCCGATTTTCGCCGGACTGGTTCGCTACGATGAGATCGCGGCGGGCGAGATTCGTCACGCCATCCGCTTTACGGTTCCGCAAACGCAGAAAGCCTATGTCTGGCCGGCGCGACATTACGCTTCGAGCCTGACCGGCGCGCAGTACCCGCCCATGGGCGCGCGGTTCCGGTTGCGGGCCGGATTCGATGTTTCAAGTTACTCGCTCACCAACCGAATCATCTTGAACGCCATGAAGAAGTACGGAATGATGCTGGCGGATAACGGCTCGAAGTGGTATATCTCCGGAGCTCCGGATTCGCGCTGGAACGATTCGGACTTACATAACCTGGGAAACGTAAAAGGTTCGGACTTCGAAGCCGTCGATGTAGCTCCCCTGATCGTCGATATCAATTCCGGTCAGGCGGCACAAAGCTCAGTTTCAGTTTCCATAAACCCGTCGAGCGCCAATGTGCAGATCGATACCACCCGGCAATTTGCCGCTACCGTGTCCGGCAATAGCGATCAGAGCGTGACCTGGGACGTGAATGGCACGGTGGGCGGAAATGGCTCCGTCGGCTTTATCGATTCGATTAGTGGGCTTTACACGGCGCCAGCCGCGCCGCCCTCCCCTCCGGTTGTGAGTGTTCGCGCCACTAGCAATGCGGTGCCGGCGGCTTACGGTAGCGCGTCCGTGACGGTGACGAATCCAGCCCCTCCGGTTAGCATCGCTATTTCGCCGACGAGCGCAATCGTACGGATCAACAGGACGCGGCAGTTCACGGCATCGGTTCTGAATACGACCGACACCAGCGTGACTTGGAAGGTGAATGGCGTCACAGGAGGTAACTCCACCTTCGGCACAATTAGCGGCGCGGGGCTGTATAGGGCGCCCGCTTCCGTGCCATCGCCGGCCGATGTGACGGTCACCGCTGTCAGCGCGGCCGACCCCACGAAGACGGCTAGCGCGAATGTGACCGTTATACGGCGATAGGCATTAGGGCGAGATCCGGCCGTTGCGTTTGCCGCCGTGATGCGTGGAGGGGCAACCACGAAATCAAGATCGTGAGGGGGTACGCGTGAAAAGCCGATAGGAACTTACCGGCAACGGGGATTTACGCGCCGCCGCAGTCCTTCGCTCGCTTTCAAATAGTATCGCGGCAATTGGTCTCTCAAGCGAGAACCACTCCCGTCTGCGCCGTATCGTAACCCGCGAGCGCTTCCAGCATGCGGCGAAGGCTCGCCCGTTGCAGAACGTCCAGAAAGGTTTGCGCGATCGGCATTTCCATGGTCTGCCGGCGCATCACGAAATCGTAACGCTCGCTTTGCACCGCAACAAAATCCAAACCGAATGTTTGAGCCGCGGATCTTGTCGCCACGCAGCAATCGGCCTCGCCGGTTAGCACCATATAGGCAACCGCAAGGTGGCCGTAGGCAACGCGTTCATACCCCGAAATCTTACCGGAGGATATACCGGCATCACTCAACAGGCGATCGAGCAGCGCCCTGCTGCCCGACCCGGCTTCGCGGTTTACAAAGCGCACTTTCTTTCGCGTCAAATCTTCCGCCTTCCGAATCTTCTTGGGATTGCCCGGAGCCGTGACAAAACCCTCTTCCCAGCGGGCGAAGCTAATGACCGCAAAATCGTCGCCGGGGAACTCGCGGCGGAGATATGGAAGATTGAACTCGCCGGTTTCGGGATCTTCCAGGTGAGAACCGGCGACGTGAACCTTCCCATCCTTCAACCAGGAAAGCGCGAGTTTGCTCGATGCCGCCGCCGAAACAATTTCCACTCCGCTCAACTTTTCCACCAGGCGCGACACCAGCCCGATGGCGGGATCGCAACCCGCGAGAACGAGCTTCTTCCGATAGCCCTCCTCTCGGGCAAATGTTACCAACTCGGCTTTTCCCGTGGGGCCGCCGGCTTTCGAAATCACGCCATCGGCTTCGGGAAGATAATACGGCGAGGCGTTCACGGGAATACTGACTCGCCGGCTCCCGACCTGGCAAACCCGCACGGCTTGCCCCTTCGTTACCGGCGTCGCGCTCAGCACGTCGGATGGCAATGCCTGAGGAATGTCGATCTTCTCCGGGTTCAGCGAGAACAGTTCCTCAACCGGGACCTGGAGTTCGCGCGCCAGTTTCAGCGTGACTTCCGTGTTAGGAACATAGGAGCCCGCTTCAATGGCGTATATGGTTTGCCGGCTCACGCCAACGCACTTCGCAAGATCGGCGGCGCCCACGCCGCGGCTTCGCCGAAGCGCGCCGAGCTGATTCCGAATTTGTGTATCCATTGACTGCGGGAGATTCACTTTCTAGGCAGCACACCTTCCAGTTTGGTAAGCATGCGGACGGAGCGGGCGTTGCGCTTCGCTCTTGGTCTGAACCGATGCACGAGGCGTTTTCCCGAGATCTTCCGCGGTCCCCCAGTCACCTCGATCGCCGGATCTTGCGCCCAGGCTTCAGATGAAAAGAGAAGCGCTAATGAGAAGACAAGTCGTGTATACATGACACCTTCAAAATTGTAGCTTGAGAACGAATTCGTAGACGCGCGGGTCGAGCGCGGTGGTAATGGTCCCGAAGGCCGCGTTGCCAAAACTCCCATTCGGATTTCCCAGCGGCGGCGTGTTCGTTGCGTTGAACGTTTCCGCGCGAAACTCGGTGCGGAGCCGCTCGGTAATTGTGAACGTCTTCCCCAACATAAGGTCCAGTGTCCTGTAGCTAGGACCCACCACCGGGTTGCGAGAGCTGTTACCTATCGTGAATTGCGGTGCCTGCGAAAATGCCGAAGTATCGAACCATCGGCCCGTGCTCCGCCGATTAACGGGCAAGGCCGGATCCATAAGCCGGTTGGGCCGCTGAATTCCAAAGCCGGCAAAGGCATTGAGATTCGTCGCCTGCGTCACCGCAATCGGGCTGCCCGACTGGGCTCGCGCAATCCCCGCAACCTGCCACCCACCGGCCAGCACATCACGCCACCCGCTGAGGGAGCGCGCCCGCCCGCGGCCGAACGGAAGCTCGAAAACAAAACCCGATGAGAAAATGTGCGGCACGTTTCCGGTCGATACATCTTTTTCCAGCCGTTTATTGAAGCTGTCCGCCGCCTGGAAATTCGTGACGGGTCCGGTCAAAACTGCCGAGTCGAACACCGCGCCCGCATCGTCGATTAACCGCGAAAACGTGTATGCCGCCGTGAGCGTCAGCCCTCGGGAAAATCGCTTTTCAATCCTCGATTGGAACGAGTGGTAAGTAGAGTGGCCGATGTTGTTCCGGTACAGCGTCACCGTTGTGAACCGCGGATAGGGACGCAGCAGTTGCCCCCGCGCAATCGTTGGCGTTCCGAGCGAAGTATTCGCCGGAATCTCACCGAAATAAGGATTCGTCACTTGTTGCGTCAACTGCGACCCTAACGCCAGTCGCTCCACGCTGAGCTGGTTCAGGTTGACGTCCGGTACGCCCAATCGAGTCAGTTTCGAACCCAGGTACCCCGCCTCAAAACTCCAGTCCGCGCCAAATGTCTTCTGCAGGCTCAGGTTCCACTGTTGCGCATAGCCGCTGCCGTTTGTACGCTGCACGCCGAAAACGCCTTGGCCCAGACCGGAGTCGGCGTTCGGCGCCTGGACGCGGACCGTCGGTCCCCGCGAAAGCACGAAGGCCGGGTTGATGTTGTCGAGCGTCTGTTGTCCCAGCGTCTGAATGAAGGGGAAAAGCGGCGTGGTGAATGGAGTCGTGATTCCCGCCTGCTCAATCCAGGTCATGCCGTAGCCGGACCGCAGCACGAACGAATCGGCCAGCTTGTAGACTAAGCCAACCCTCGGAGCGAAGTTCGCCTTCTCAAGATCGCGAGCGCCGGGCGGGATTCCATTTACCCCCAAATAATCCAGCTTTTGCGTAGCAAGGTTGAACACGGCGCCCCGGTTGTCCACCACCGTGGATGGAAAGTTCAGCGTGTAGCGGACCCCCAGATTCAGCGTCAGGCGGCGGGACGCGCGCCAGTCGTCCTGAAGAAAGAACTCAGCGATCTTCGCCCGCGGCTTGATCGCTTCCGGCTGCGCATCAATGCTGAACCGGCCGACCTGGCCGAGAAGAAACGATGCAAAGCTATTCCCGGTGTTCGCTTTAACAGTGCCGGAGGGCGCCAGTCCCCCGGTGAAAATGTTGGTGAACTGGAAATTGCCGGTCGGACTGGGAGGCTGTAGGACATCGAGATTCTCCAGGCGAATGTCGGCGCCCGCCTTCAGGCTGTGCCCGCCTCGCACCCAGGAGTAGTTATTGACGATCTGGGTGACGGAGGTGGTGAAGCTGGCGTTGCCGCTCGCCGGCGGACCCAACTGTTGCAGCCCAACAATGTCGTAGGTGGGAAGGACGTCGGAGAAAGCGCTGACGGGGATATTCGGTATGAGCGACAGTTGACCGGCGGGCTGCCCGGTGCGCAAGGAATCGCGATCGAACTTACGGCGCGTGTAGCCAAAGCGAAATTGGTTGACGGACACTGGCGTCAAATTCCAGCTATGCTCCCCGGCGATGCCGTCGGCCCTGGTCAGCGTGTTGCCAATGACACCGGTAGTCAGATTACCGCTGCCATCGGGAAACGGAGTGGTTGGCCGGCTATCGTCGCGAAGGAAGGAATAGCGGCCAAACACGCGGTGTCCGGCCCCAAAGTAACGGTCCAGCCGGCCATCGAACTGGTCGGCTACCGTGTCATCGTTGCCCAGACGCCGGTAGTTGTTGACGACGGTCTCAGCGCCGGTCGCGGTGAACACATTGGGGGCGGGGTAGCGATCCACTACCGCCTGCGCGGCTCGATCCAGGCGATTCAAGGGAATCGAATTGCCTGGAAACGCGTCTCGAAGATAGCCGCTTTCCACTCGGCGTGTTGTGGCGGGGTCAAACAGGGCGTTGGCGAAAACGCCCCGCCGTTGCGCCGATGTAGGAACCGTACTCGTTCGGATCACGCCGGTATTCAGATGCGTGCTCTGCCAGTCGGTAAAGAAGAAGGTCCTGTTCGTTTGAACGGGACCGCCAAGAATCAGGCCATACTGATTGCGGCGGAAACGCGGCTTGAGGCCGGAAGTCGCGAAGAAGTTCCGGGCATTGAGTTTTTCGTTCCGGAAGAACTCAAACAACGTTCCGTGCAATCCGTTCGATCCCGATTTCTGGTTCACCATAATCACACCGCCATTCGAACGGCCATACTCCGCCGAATAGCTGTTCGTTTCCACGCGAAACTCTTCTATGGCGTCGATGACCGGGTAAAAAGCCACTTGGCCCGGCTCGGGTTGCAGCACGCTGATTCCGTCGTAGATGTATTCGCTCACTCGCGGGCGGCTTCCATTGATGCGCGGCAGGAGATTTCCGGGAGGGAGATTGACGCCGGGAGACAACGCGATAAGCGGCACGAAATTACGGCCATCGAGCGGCAACGTAACCACTTTCCTCCGCTCCATAACAAAGCTGACCGTGCCGCGATTCGCTTGCAGCAGCGGTGGGGCCGCGGTCACCTCCACCACCTCGCCGGCATCGCCCAATTTCAGATCCAGATCCAGCCCCACGCGGTCACCCACTCGCAGCACAACACCGTCGCGCTTGAGCGGCGCGAATCCATTCTTCGAAACGGCCATTTGATAGCTTCCCGCCGGAAGCGCCAGAAACTGGAAAACGCCGTCCTGCCCGGTCGTCGCGGAAGCGGCCAAGCCAGTGCCCACATTCGTCAAAGCGACACTGGCGGCCTCCACCGGCAGCCCGGCCGGGTCGCGAACGACGCCCAGCAATTCAGCCTTTGTAGACTGCGAGTTGGCTGGGATCACCAGCAGAAGCAGGGCCGCCGGGAAGCGAACTCGATAGCACTGGAGACGTACTAACACAACAGTGTCATCCTAGCACGACTTTGTGTGGATGTATCGTGAACACGACAGAGTCACGGTGGATTGTCCAGCAGTTTTGGAACCGGGTGATTTCAAAGACCGAGGCGGATTACGTCTTCTTCGGTGTCTTCGAATTCGAGCGGCGGTTTTCCGCTCGTCATGGCGTCGACGGCGTGGCGGCGGTAATGGAAGAGGATGGCGGCGATTGCTATCGGCACAGCCGTCCGAAGCGGTTGGCTTTCGATCCAATTCGCCATGCGACTGCCGGCCCACGGTATCAACACAAGGCCGATCAGGGCGAGGAGCGCGTGGACCAGGCGGGTGTTGCGGAACCCGGCGGAGCGCGCGGTGAACGGGATCTGGCGGAAGTCGAGCAGGAGCGCCTCTATGAGCAACGCGTGGATCAGCGCCACGGTCAGCGTAACGGCGGGCGGGCTCACGAGCGCCGTTGGCATGAGAACCAGCACCGCCAGATGCAGCCAGAGCAGGCGTCGAGCGACGCGGGCCGGTTCGCCGTTTTGCACGACGGCCAGGAGCCGGAACGGCCAGTTGGCCGCGGGCAGCGCCGGAACGCCGAACGCCACGCGAAGCGCTACGACAAGCGAGAATGCGGCAAAGAAGGGGACGCGGGTCATGTCGCCCCGCATGACGCCCACGACCAAGCCCGCGCCGAGCAGCGAGATTACGAGCAGGCTGTGCCGTTCACTGCGCCAGAGCGTTTGGAGGCTGAAGCGGAACGCCGCGCGCTGGAGCGGCGTTGCGCCTTGAGCGAGCAGCCAACGAGGCCACCGGCGGCGCTTCGACGAGCGCACCAGTTGCCCTTCCATGCCGCGCCGGTAACCAATAGCGTACCCGGCCAAGGCGACGATCGCGACAATCGCCAGAGCCCAGAGGCCGCGCTGGCCTAAGCCATTCGCGCCTAAATCGTCGCGTCCGATCAGCGGCCCGTAGAGCGAAGCGAACCAGACCGGTGGGCACCAGGACTGCCATGTGGACGTTCCGGCGCGAGCCATCCGCAGCCATGCGTGGCCGCTTCCCGAGGTTATCCACATGGCGAGCAAGGCGAACCCCGCGAAGGCGCGGAGGATAGTCGACAGCCCGCCGAACCACGCCGATGGCGCGATAGCGATGAGCGCGCCCATCAGCGAAAAGCAGAAACAGAATGTGAAGAGGCTGGCGAGCAAGAGTATGGTCAGGTGCGCCGCAGTGAGCTTGAGGAACGCAATGGCGCTGTGCTGGTCCGCTGTTACGACCATTGGGAAGATGAGCATCGATCCGGCATTGACGTCCAGGATGAAGACCGCCACCACCAGCGCGATGGCCGCCAGGCTCGACAGAAACACGGTGCGGGCGGGGATGGGAAGCGGGCCGAGGTTGAGGCGGTCGGTTACGTCGGGCAAGATACGATCCCACTTCCAGAGGGTGATCAGCCCGGTCACCGCCATAGAGAACACGATCAGCGTGTAGCCGTCCCCAACGGCGCGCGGATATGGGTCTTCAAAAACCGGTTTGCCGCGGACGTAGCGGAGGAGGGAAGAGTATTTGTCGAGCAGGCCGATTGCGATGAATACGCCCGGCGAGGCGAGCAGGGCGAGGGTGGCGCCGAGGCTCATGTCCACGTCCCCAGACTCTTCTGAGCCCGACTTCACCAGCCGGCGCGCGAAGTGCGCGACGAGCGTTCGGAACACGTTAGTCCGCCCCGATGGCGGCGACGATGTTGCGGGCGGTTTGCGCGGTATCGGTCTGGTCGGCCATTTGGACGAAGGCGTCTTCCAGGCGCGTGAATCCTAGCTGGGCGAGCGTTTCGGCCATGTTGCCGGAGGCGATCTGTTTGCCTTTGCGCAGGAGGACGAGTTGGTTGCAGAGTCGTTCTACGACTTCGATGGCGGGACTGGCGAAGAAGATCGCCTTGCCGGCTTGCGCGAGCTGTTCAATGACTTGGCGGAGGACGATGCCGCTCGATACGTCGAGGCCGGTGAACGGTTCATCGAGGATGAGCAGATCCGGGTTATGCATGGTGGCGGCGATGAGCGCGATGCGCTGGCGCATGCCCTTGGAGTAGGACGCGATGGCGGCGTCACGGAAAGGGTAGATGGTGAAGGCGTCGAGCATGGCTTTGGCCTTTGCATCAAAGACTCGCGGGGATATGTCGCGGAGGGTGGCGATGAGTTCGAGGTATTCCCAGCCGGTGAGGAAGCCGTAGAGTTGCGCTTCCTCGGGCACGTAGCCGATGGCTCGCTTGTAGGCGATCAGGTCGTCGCGGACGGACCGGCCATGAAAGAGGATTTCGCCGTTGGTGGGTTCGAGAAGCCCGATCAGCATGTTGACCGTCGTGCTCTTGCCCGAGCCGTTGGGGCCGAGGTAGCCGAGCACGTCGCCGCGAGCGATGGCGAAATTGACGTTGTCAACGGCCAGGAGGCTGGCGTAGCGTTTTGAGAGATTCCGAACTTGGAGAATTGGCGTGATTCCGGGTAGACACTGCGCGGGCGGGGAAAGTTCCCATTAGAGACGCGGCAAGAGGAGCCGCTCCAGTTGGGCTTTGACCTCCGGCCACTCCTCGGCGATCACGCTAAAGTAGACGGTATCGCGGACGTGGCCGGGGACGATCATATGGCGGCGCAGGGTGCCCTCTCGCTTGGCGCCCGCGCGGATCATGGCGTGCTGCGAACGCTCATTGCGGAGATCCGTCTTCAGTTCGACGCGATTGAGGCGGAGCGCTTCAAAGGCGTATTGGAACAGCAGAAACTTGCACTCGGTGTTGACGGCGGTGCGCTGGAATTCAACGCCATACCAGGTGGAGCCGATCTCGACGCGAGCATGGGCCGGTTCGTAGTTCATGTACCGAGTGGAACCCGCGACGCGGCCGCTGGCTTTGTGAATCACGGCGAAGGCAAGCTGGGTGGGGCCAATCGCCGCGTCAATGTAAGCGGCCATCTCGTCGCGATCGGTAACGCGGACGGTGGTCAAAGCCCAGAGCGAAGGTTCGAAGCCGATGGCGCAGAGGCCATCGAGATGAATCCGGGCGAGCGGCTCCAGGCGGACGTGTTGGCCTTCGAGGACGACGGGGGCGAGCATCCCACATTTTCGGATAGTATGGCTCCTATGTCCATATCGCGCCGTTCCTTTCTGTTGGGCGCCGCCGCGCAGATTCCGAAGAACCGCCCGAATGTGTTGGTGCTCTTCGCCGACGACATGAGTTACCGGACGATCCATTCCTTGAATAACCCCGAGATCAAGACGCCGAACCTGGATAGGCTTGTGGCGCGCGGGACGGCGTTTACGCACGCGTGCATTATGGGCGGGTTGCAGCCGGCGGTGTGCATCCCGAGCCGCGCGATGCTGATGTCCGGACAGAACACGTTTCACGCGACGGCCAACATCGTGAAGTTGAAGGAGTGGGGCGCGCCGGGGGAGTTTCACTTGTGGCCGGAAATCCTGGGCGCGAACGGTTACCAGACGATCGGGATCGGCAAATGGCACAACGGCCCGGCGCTGTATCATCGGGCGTTTCAGAAGGGCGGGCCGATCTACTTTGGCGGTATGGCCAATCACTACGGGACGCCGGCGTGGGACTTCAATCCGGCGGCCACTTACCCAAAGACCGAGGCGAAACCGCGTGCCGCGCATTCGAGCGAAGTATTCGCCGACGCGGTGATCAAGAACCTGCGGGAGCACGACAAGGCGAAGCCATTCGCACTGTACTGCGCGTTCACGGCGCCGCACGATCCACGTCAGCCACCGAAGGAATACAAGGCCATGTATCCGGAAGAACGGATGGAACTGCCGCCGAACTATTTGCCGGAGCATCCGTTCGATAACGGCGAGATGAAGGTGCGCGACGAGGCGCTGCTGGGATGGCCCCGGACGCCGGAAGCTATCAGGAAGGAACGTAGCGACTACTACGGCATCATCACGCACTTGGACGCGCAGATCGGGCGGATTCTCGACACGCTGGATCGCGAAGGACTGACGAAGGACACGCTGATCGTCTTTGCCGGCGACAATGGGTTGGCCGTTGGCCAGCACGGGCTATTGGGAAAGCAGAATCTGTACGACCATTCTATTCGGGTACCACTGATTCTTGCGGGACCGGGGGTGCCGGCGGGCCAGCGGACGGACACGCTGGTCTACCTGTTCGACATCTTCCCGACGATGTTCGAGATGCT
>JBJXFL010000056.1:0-7218 GCA_046155405.1 Bryobacteraceae bacterium
AGCCCCCGTGATCGCGTTATCAATGAACGAACGCTCTTCCGCATAGTCCAACTCAGCTCCAACAGTTTTGGCCTGAGCGGCGGCGGCTGTGTCCCAGTCTTTGTTGCTGGAGCCATCGCCCGAAAACTCGTCCCAGTAGTCTTTGAACCGAGTACCGTAGGTGCTCGTGCATTGATAGTTTGCCCTTTTACCAAAACCGCTGTCGACTACCGTGACGACATGGCACGATGCCAAGCCACTAGAATCGTTAAAATTCAGCGGGTCGCCCTGTACGTAGGCATACCGATTCCAGCTCCCCGGATCATCCGCCCCCGCACTAGCCCGATAAGGATCCGCCGTCATAAACCGCCCCGCCCCCGTAGCATAATACCGCTGGTCGGCATAACTCAAATCCGTAGCCGCGTCATGCTTGTACGTCGCGTACTTCTCCTTATCCCCCGCCGTCGTGCTCGGGTTCTCCTGCCCATACGGGAAGTAATCCTTGCCCGTGTGCCGGATACTCCGCAGCCGGTCCACCGCGATATTCGTCTGCCCGCCCAGCTTCAGCGGCTTCGACCCGAAGTAAAGATTCTCCTCCACCCGCGTGAACACAAAGCTATTCGGAGCCCCAAAGTTCGGCGCATCACTGTTCCACCGCACCTTGTACTTCCCGATCCGCTGCCCCGACCAGTACGTCACGTACTCGTCGATCACGTCGCCACTCGTGTACACCAGCCCTCGTTTGCTCTCCCAGATCCGCCGGTTGTCCGCCCCGTACCCATACAGGATCGAGCTATTCTTCGTCGCTTCCAACAGCCGGTTCTCCAGGTCGTAACTCCCAGCGAACGACGGCATCCCCGTCACATTCCCGTTCGCGTCATAAGTCCAGCCATTCACCCGGGTCGTCGCCGCATTCACCGTCACGTTCATCGCGCTCGGCCCCGCCCCCGTCGGCGTCGTCGACTGCAAATTCCCAAAGCCGTCATAGCCGTAACTCGCCGACCACGCCCCCCCATTCGCACTTGATAGTCGATTCAGCGAATCGTAGGCATAGGTGATCTGCTCTACTTGCACATTATTCGAGTACGTCCGCTGCGCGGTGATCCGCCCGTCATTGGCGGTCGCATTGAAATCGTACTCAAACCGGTAAGACCCCGTCGTCAGCGACGTCAACTGCCCCAGTACGTTGTACACCCGCGCCTCCGCATTCACCTGCGTAACGCCAGGCGTAATCGCCGTCGCCTGCCCCGCCGCGTTGTACGTCACGTCGTTGATCCACGGCGTCTGAAATCCGGACGCCGCCGTCCCATTCATCGTCTTCGGGCGCCCCATTCCGTCGTACCCATACGTGAGCGTACCCCCGGGCACTTCGGTGTTGTCCAACGGGTTGTGCGCCGCCGGGTACGTCTGGGTCAGCATGCGTCCCTCGCCGTCAAAAGTATAGCTCGACTCTAGGAAGTCCGTCGCCACCGGGTAGGCTGGCGTGTACCGCCCGCTCAGTTTGAGCCGCTTCTTGGCCATCAGCCCTGCCGTCGTGTAGCTGTACATCTCCCGGAACGTCATCGTCTCCCAGGCGTTCCCGCCCCCCGGCGCATTCCACGCCGCCCCGCCGCGCTTGGTATAGGTCTCCACATAGGCCAACCGCCCCGCCAGATTCGCCGCATTGAACCCCGGCTCGGCATTGGAATCATAGACGAAGACCGTCTGCTGCTCAGGCCGCTCCACCAACCCTGGTGAGCTCGGCGGCCAAGGTGGGGGGACTACCCATTCAAACCGCTTGATCAGCGTGACTCGCTTGTAGTTGTCATAGGTGTACTCGACGCGGTTCTGCTTGGCGTCCACTTTGCTCAGTAACAACCCCGTCGACGAATCGTAGGTATTGGTCACCGTACCTGTCTCCGGGTTCGTCGCCGTGAGCACCTTGCCATTGGCGTCATAGGTGAACGTGCGCGTCTGCGTCCCCGTCGGCCGCGTCATCGTCACCGTCAGGATCAGCCCTTTGTCGTTATGCGCGTAAGTCGTCTCAAAGTCCGCCCCACCCGCCGGATTTGGCTCCGTTACCTTGACCAAGAACCCCGCCGCATTGACAGTATGTTTCTTCCATTTTCCCGCTGGCGACGTCACCTTCGTCGTGTTGCCTTCGTACACGTAGGTGGTCGACCCGGCGTTACTCGGCGCCACCACGCTCAGCACCCGGCCTTGCGAGTCGTAGTTATACGTTGTCCAATACACCGTCCCACCCGGCGCATACGGCCGCGAGACCCGCTTCATCTTGCCCAACGGCGAGCAGCCACATGAGTCATATTCGGTGTCCACCGTCGAGACAATCGTCGAGCCTGTTCCCGTCTCCTCCTTGATCGTCCGCCCGAACCCATCGAAGTACGTCTTCACCCAACGCCCGTTGGTCGAGGCCGTCTTCCAACGATTCACGTCGTCATACGTGAAGCCCGTCACTACGCCAGTAGGCCCCGTCGTGCTCGACGGACGCGCATTCGCGTCGTAACCGATGCTCGTCGAAGCCCCATTCGGCCCCGACGCACTCGTCATCTGATAGATCGAGTTAAAGCCCATCGACATAGCCTTGGTCGGGTCGCCGTTCGGCGTGATCGTGGTTGCCGCCACATTCTTCGCATCCGGCACGGCTGCCGTGCTGGTATTGCCATTCGCGCCCCCGGTGGCGAAGCCGGTGATGTCGTACGCCGTCGACGAGTTGTAGCCGCCCGACACCCCTCCGGCGGTGCGATTCCCACGCACCGTCACGAGCGGTCCGTAGTTGGCAGTGTCATGTAAGTCCAGCCCCGACCGATTGGTGAGCGTGTTGTTCGGGTAGTTATCGTAGTTTGCGCCCGTCCCGGTTCCGGTCCCGCTGGGAACATGGGTGGTGGACGAGGCCGTCTGCCGGTTGAAGATGAACCGCTGCGCGTAGGCCTGCGTGTTCAGGTAAGTGGCAGTCGTCTGGATCAGCGGTGTCGTGGTGTTGCCGAAGTCGAACACCTTGCTTAGCGTGACGTTGCCGTAAATATCCAGCGTCTGCTCCGTGCTCATCGTCTTTGTGTAGGTCGCCTGCGGGTCTAGCTGAACGGCCATGGCCGAGATGTATCGGTTAAAGTGCGGCGCCGCGTCTCGCGCATATCCGGGCCACGTTTGGCGCGGGATGGCGCCAGTTCCCTGAACCCACTCCTGCAGAACCTGCAGCAGTCCGTAGTATGGGGAAGCGGAGTCGTTGAGGTAGAAGTACCAGAGCTTCTGCGAGATGCCGTTGGGATCCTTCACCAAACCATAGCGATGCATAGGCACCGTCGTATCGGGGTCGTATTCCAGCGTGTACGTCGTCGGCGTAGCGCCGAGTTGCTTTACCAGGTATCGGTACCTCACTTCGCGCAGTTTCTGCCCATTCGAGTAGGTCACGCTGTCGCCATACGCCCACCGCAACTCGCCCTTGTACGGGAAGACCACCTTGGTGAGTTCGCCCGCTCCGTTGACGCCGTACTCAAAGCTATGCACCAGCCCCGGCCCGGTGGCGGTGATCGATTGCAGCATCTGTGCGTTGCCGCAGGGCGGGCTACAGGTTCCGAACGGCGCAGTGAGCACAGCCGGCGCCGTGTAGGCGAACGAGTAGTTTTCGCCCGTGGGAATACTGGCCGTGATTGACGTCAGGTGCGGCGCCGAGTCATAGTTGAACGTGTAAGCATTGCCCGGCGACGAGCGAATGTCTTTGATGGTGCTGATTCGCGCACTGGTATTCACCAGGCCCTGGCCCAACCCCGGCTTGTACTCGAGGCTGATGTAGTTGCCATTCGAATCCTGCACCTTCGTCGGATAGCGAGTGCCCGAGTCGGGCTCCGAAGTGGCTGACGTCGACCCCATCTCCCAGAAAGTGCCGTCCATGAAGCGCAGGCGACCCAGCCCCGGGTCGTAAGCGACATACACCCCCTCCTTGCCCCACCAGTAGCCGCCGTCGTTCACGTCCAGCCGAAACTCGGCCCCGGTCGAATCGGTGAAGATGTAGTGGCTGATGACGCCGGGCGAGGCATAGATAGGGATCACCGAACCAGCCTGTAGTTTCCAGCCGAACCCGTAACCCACGTCCACCCCGAGTTTGACCGGAGTTCCACCGTTTTGTTGCCGCCAGTTCTGCGAGTTGTACGAGAGGCTCAGCCCCAAGGACGCCCCGTGCCGCCCCTGCGCCTTCAACAGTGGCAGCGAAAAGCTCAGATTCCCGGACCGCATATCGATATTCTCGCCCGCGCCGCCCCAGTAGGAGCCCAGCGGACGCACGCCCGTCTGGCGTGGGGCGTCGGGATCGGGGGCATTCCCCGACGTGCCGGTTTGCACCGCTACTGTGGCGCCCGGAGCTTCATTGGCATGGTAGTCCTCGCTCTTCACCGTGTAAGTATAGGTGGTGGCCGGCGAGACCGCGTTGTCGATGTAACTGGTTCCAAATGTGGAAGCTATCAGCACGCCGTTTCGATAAAGGTTGTAGCGCAGCAGTCCGGAGCCGCCGGCGTTGTCCGAAGCCCCGCTCCAGTTCAGGTTCACCTGCATGGGTGTACCCTGGCCACTGAGGCCGGTCACGTTGTTGGGCGCGGTGGTGTCGCCGGCGGCGAGTTGGGCCTGGGTGATGGCCGAACCGGCACTGGCCAAAGTGAAGCCTACGCCTTGGTTGCCCGGGTAGCCGCTGGTAGGCGTCCAAAAGATCTCTGAACCTATCACCACGCGGACGCCGTTTGCCGTCAAGATAGCGCGGACGGTGGTGACGCCGGTGTAGGAGAAGCCGAATGCCGAGAGGGTGTACTGCGAGCCGCCCGATACGAGATAGACCGTGAAATAGCCAGCTTGGAAGGCGAGCTTGTAAGGGCCCAGGTGGAGGTCGGTGCTACCGTTGTACCAGGCGCCGCCCGGGAGCGAACTGAAGGTGGCCTTGATCTCGTTCCGCCCGGAGCTGCCGCCGTTGTTCAAAGCGTATATCTTGTCGCCCGCCCAACTGGCGCCGTTGCTGGTCAGGCCGGAGGGGCCGAAGCTCACCGCGCCGGGCGTCGTCCAGGCGCTGGCATTGTAGGACGCGAAATTGTCGGTGTAATAGTAGGTTTGGGCCTGGGCCACAGCCGCGCCGAAGGCCAGGAAAAGGAGTGCGCCGCGCATGGCTATTTGCCCTCCTTGAACTTGGCGAAGTCGAAACCTTTCTTGTGTTTGCGGAACTCGGTTTCGATGTCCTCTTTCTTGGCGCCCTTGAGGTGATCGAATTTCTTGACATCGGTGCGCGCGTCCTTCAGAATCGCGTCGAACGCCTTGCGGTCCCGCGCCACTAACTCCAGCAAAGCGAACTTCTTATCGTCGCTCAACACGGAGGTGTAGCTGATAATCCCGCTTGCCTGCACCTCGTCTGGTGTGGGAGTGAATAGGGGTCGAAATGGATTGCGCGGGGATCCGTCCCCCACTAAAGGGACGATGAGGACGAGCCGTTCGCCGAAGTTCCGGTCATCCACCCGGCGCTGTTGCGCGAGAGCGGGGCTAACGGCAATCAGGAGTGTAAGTAAGATTACAAACGGGGGGGCAACGTCTGAATATTCAAGGCCCAGGCACACCACAGGCGCAACGGCAGCAGTATCGACATGATACGTGTTCCCCCAATTCGCTAGAAAGATAGTATTGTTAGTGTCCCCAAGTTCCTATCCGAGGGGATGAAGTAACAATATGCCAGGTCTCTTGTTTTTTCAAGATCTTTTTTTCACTTTTTTTCTGGCCTGAACCGCCTTCACTCGCCTGGGCACTTTATTTCTCCCATCCCTTCATCGATTTGCCGAAACTCCGCGCCAAGCCGCCCTCCGCCTCTGTTACCCTCTGGCTTGTGGAGTTTGATTCCGGAGAGCTTCTGAGCCGCGCGCGCTAGCAAGCGGTCCGCCGCATGGTCTTCGCCCGGGGAGTGGCGCTCTCGATGATTGAAAAATGAAGGAACGAACCTAACCGCGGCGGGTTTGTCGGAGCCTATTGCTCACAAACAGGATGGCGCGCAACATACTCGCGAGTCTGCTTACGTGGCTGGCCCGGCAAGTGACAATCATTGCAGATCGCGCTGGCCAGCACCCGCCGATGACGCTCGGTGGAAGTCGAATGAATCGAATGGCAGTTCAAACAAGCTCCATCGGCCGCGGCCCGATATACATGGCGGTCCGCCGGATTCAGTTCCGCCAGGGACTGCGTAGGTCCGCCGCGCAAATGGCACGTCGCGCAGATGGCCGCCGCCGTCTTGGCGTCCGTCCCCGCTCGCTTGCCCAACGGCACTTGCGCCTCGCGCGCCGAGTGCCTCAGCTCCACCGCGCCGTGGCAAGAGTAACAATCGATGCCGAGATAAGAGTAAGTGAACTCCTGAGGATCGACCGCTGTCGTATGGCAGCCCGCGCAGCGGCGATTGAAATCCGTGGTGGACTTGCCATCGACGAAGGCCAGCCGGTTGTACCCGGTCTTCTTCAGCCGGCGCGAACCTTGCCGGCCGAGCAACACTTCATCACTGCCCTCGAGCTGGCGCGTGGTGAGGTTATGGGCGTTGCGTTGCCACGCTGTGCCGATGTTGTTGCGATGGCAGAAGAGGCATTCCTCGCCGTGGACGAAATCGGGTGCTTGCGCGGTCAGCACCGTAGCACCGAGTAAAAGCGCAAAGGCCGCGGAGGCGCGACACCAACCACTTTGGAACACTGTGGCATGGGGGCGCCGTAGCGAGTCCGTCTTGCGCGTTTCGCTGAAAAGTGTGTTAATCGTCCGCACGCACCCAGCCATGAGCGGCATTGTTGGGCTGCCCGCCGCGGTCCAGGTAAGCCCCCTTCAATCGCGATATCGCGTCGGCGGGCAGGGCCGTGCGCTTGGCCTTGACGTCGATGCCGTAGAGCTTGGCCGCGTTCAGCCCGAAGATCTTCGCCTTGTCCTGCTTGCTGATCTTCTTGTAACCGAACTTTTCGCAATACTCGTCCGAAATCTGGAAGCGCTTAAACGCGTCAATCACCCACTGCGGCGAGCCCCACCAGATGCAGTCGGTTCCCCAGATAACGTGATCGACGCCGTAGTGTTGGATATTCTTGCCGATACCATGCATGGCGAGGCCGGGGTGGGCGATCAAGAGCGGCCCGAAGAAGCTGCCGATCTCCGGGTAGACGTTCTTCATTTTCGGATTGCGCTTCTTGATGTCCATGAGTACGTTGTGCCAGGACATGTCGCCAGTAACTGGATTCACCTTGGCCGGATCCT
>JBJXFL010000079.1:0-8209 GCA_046155405.1 Bryobacteraceae bacterium
AGTGTATCACGCCGCTCCGGCGCCTTCTTCGATGGTGATGTAGCGGTTGATGGCAGTGGGCGTGAAGCGGTCGACGCGCGTTGACGGCGCGGGCCAGCGGACCTCGATCCAATCGACTTTTTCCACCTTGCCGAGACCGAAGATTTCGCGCGGATCGTGCGACGACATGAAGCTGCCGCCGGCGCGTTTCAGGCGTTGGCGGGTTATTCCGCCGGCGGACCACTTGATCATCGCGCCGACGCCGTCGCGGTTTGCTTTGACGCCGCGGAGTTTGATGCCGAGCCAGTTGTTGGGCTCTTTCACGACGTTCTTGAGGAGTACAGGCGCGCCGCCGTTGTCGCCGATCAATACGTCGAGCTTGCCGTCGTTGTTGTAGTCACCTGTCGCTAGGCCGCGGGCGGAGAGAGGTATTTGAAACGCCGGCCCGCCTTGCGCGCTGATGTTGGTGAACGCACTGTTGCGTTGAGCGAAAAGCAGCAGCGGTTCGCGGTATTTTACTCGCGGGGAACGCTCGGCGACTTTGTCGTCGGGATGGCCGTTGGCGAGGATGAGTTCGTCGGTGCCGTCGTTGTCGAAGTCGGCGAAGCGGAGGCCCCAGCCGCTCATGTCATAGGTTGAGCGGCCGATTTCGCCGGCGAAGGAGAGATCGTCGAACATGCCGTGGCCGGTGTTGTGGTAGAGCGAGTAGCGTTCACGATCGATGTTGGCGACGATCAGGTCCTGATGGCCGTCCTGGTTAAAGTCAGCTGCGTCGACACCCATGCCGGAGCGCGCCCAACCGCTTTCGCCGAGGGCGACGAGTGCGGCGTAGGCGGTGTCGCGGAAGCCCTTTCCGTTTGAGGTCCAGAGGAAGTTTTCGATGGTGTCGTTGGCGACGAAGAGGTCGAGGCGTCCGTCGTTGTTGACATCGGTTGCGACGACGCCGAGCGCTTTGCTGGCACGTCCGGCGATGCCGGTTTCGACGCTGACGTCTTTGAACGTTCCGTCGCCGTTGTTGCGGTAGAGACGGCAGGCGCCGGGCTTGAAGATGCGCGGAATGCAGTAGCCGGGGTTGCCGCCGCGTTCGGCGATGCAGCGGTCCTGAGCGGCTTCGTCGTAGTCGGCGAAGCCACAGACGAAGAGGTCGAGGAGGCCGTCGCCGTCGTAATCGAACCAGACGGCGGAGGTGGTCCAGGACGGGAAATCGATACCGGTGCGCGCGGTGATGTCGGTGAAGGTCCCGTTGCCGTTGTTGCGGTAGAGCGTGGCCTTGCCGTAAGCGGTTACGAGGAGATCGGGGAAGCCGTCGTTGTTGAAGTCGGCGGCGGCGGCGCCCATGCCGAAGGATGCGCCGCCGGCGAGGCCTGCCTTGTGGGTGACGTCCGTGAATGTCCCGTCGCGGTTGTTGTGATAGAGCGCGTGGCGGGATTTTGTTTTCGGCAGATAGAACGAGCAGGGACCGGAATTGACGAGGAATATGTCGGGCCAGCCGTCGTTGTCGTAGTCGATGAAGGCTACGCCGGGGCCGAGGGATTCGGGCAGATATCGCTTGGGCGATAGGGCGTTATCGTGTCTCCACGAGATGCCGCTGCGCGCGGGCGGGATTTGCTCGAACCAGGCGGATGGCGGCGCGGGGGCCGCCAATCCGGCAAGGAATGTGCGTCGGGTTAGAGTCCGCGGAGCCACAGTTTGGCGTTCCCGAGCACGGCGACGCGGGTTTTGCCGCCTTCGGCGTCGTCGACCACAGACATTGTGGAGATGAGGGCGTTGGAGGGGCTTACCCAATCGGAGGCGCGGCCGTCGCCGCGGGCCATGCCGACGACGCGGCCTTTGCCCGTGTAGTAGGCGCATTCGCCGCCGCCTTGTTTGAGGGTAATTTCTTCGTTCTGGGTTACTTCGCCGGTGGAGATGTTTCGGAAGTGGACGACGGCTCTGAGATCGCCTTCGCCGAGGTTGGACGCGCAGAGTTCGATGTGTTGGCCGTCGCCGACCCAAACAGGGCCGAAGAGCATACCGGGTGTGAAGTTATCCAGGTTTTGGGCTTTGGCTTCGGGCCGCAATAGATAGGTAAAACCGCCGATCGCGGCAGCGGCTAGTAGGAAGGTGGATAGTCTGGAACGGTTCATGTGGTCTCTCTGTGTGCGCGAAGAATCGCGCTACGGCCAAGATAAGGCCAAACAGAGCCAAAAGTTGTCAGGAAGATGTAAGGATGTCGTAGATTGGCCTAGTCCGACTAAAATCCTGTTGTTGCCGATGTGAGTCCGGCGAGCGTGCGCAATCAGGTCGATCAGGGGGCGGCAAGAGTGTTTCTAAAGAGCAACCTCCGGATCTGTGAAAGGCCATATCCACGGGGGCGCGCCGGAGAGGTAGCGATTAAGCAGCCACTGGTGGTGGCGGCCCGGCCAGATCGGGGCCAATTGAACGCGGCCTGATCGCGACGAATTCGCGTAGGATAGTGTTTTGCGGTTTGCGCCGGCAGCCGTTTACCGCGGATCGGCAGAATCGTCCGCCCGGACTCAGTGAAGAGTTTCGCCGGCGAACCTAATGCTTCGAACATGATTCGCCGATTGAGGAGATGTAGTCGTGTCAGCTATCTGCATGCGCACTATCGCAATCGTATTCTTTTTCACCCGCATGGCGTACGCATTGGATCCGGAAGTCCGGATCTCGCAATATGTACAAACGAATTGGAACAGTTCTCACGGTCTGGTGTCGACGAGCGTAACGCGCGTCGTTCAGGGCCGGGATGGTTATATCTGGGCCGGAACACGGCAAGGCGTTAGCCGGTTTGACGGGATCCGATTTACAAACTATGTGCCAGGCGACAAGTCGGGTCTTGGGGTTCGGACGGTCCGGTGGCTGCATGCCTCGAGGGATGGGCAGCTATGGGCGGCCGGTGACGGGGGGCTGGCGCGATATCAGAACGGCGAATGGAAAACCTTCGCCGAGGCCGAAGGGTTGTCGGTAAGCCATGCGACGTCAATCGCCGAGACCGCCGAAGGGTTATGGGTTGGGACTACCGGCGGCCTGTTCCGATTTAGCGGGGAGCGGGTGACGGTTTTCGAACGAAACAACGAATTGCCGAGCCGCGTGATCAATCAACTCGCGGTGGGCCATGATGGCGCGTTGTGGATTGGGACGCAAGAAGGTCTGGTTCGCTATCACGGCGGGTTCGTGACCTACACCAAGAAAGACGGACTGCCTGACGATCGGATATCGGCGTTACATGTCGACCGCCTCGGCCGGATCTGGATTGGGACGCAGGGGCCGGGATTGGCGCGGCTCCTTGGAGGCAAAGTTCAATCGATGCGCGTCGAGACGTGGGGGGAGCGGATTCGCCACGCGCGCGCACCGCACTCGATTACCGACGACGCCGATGGCAATGTCTGGATTGCGATGAACACCGGCGGATTGGTGCGGTACCGCGAAGGACGCGTGGAGATCTACGGAAACGCCGAGGGGCTGCCGAGCGATGAGACCTATCACGTGTCGATCGACCACGAGGGCAATTTGTGGCTGGCGATGTCGGGCATGGGCGGCTTGTCGAGGTTTCGGGACGGAGTGGCTACGGTGTTTGGGCGGTCGGAGGGGTTGCCTGTTGAGACGGTCAGCGATATCGTCGAGGCCGGAGACGGAGCGATCTGGGCGGCGACGACGACGAGCGGGATATCGATACTGCGTGGCGGAGTCGTTTCGCCCGGACCGGCGGAGGTGGCACGGCAGCGGACGATGATTTTGTACCGCGGCAAGAACGGCGCTATCTGGACCGGGCTCGACGGCGGGCGTTTGGCTGTTACAAACGGCGGCAAGACCCAGTTGGTCGCTGCCGCAATGGCTGGGCGGTTCTACGTTAGCGCGGTCGGCGAGGATGCGGCTGGCGATCTTTACGCAGCTTATGCGCCGGGTGGTCTGGCGCGGTATCGCAACGGGCGGATGGAGCGCATAGAGTTGCCGCCAGAATTGTCGAACACGATCCGGCAGATCGAGGCGGCGCCCGGCGGCGGTCTGTATTTGGCGATGCAGGGGCAGGGGTTGGTGCGGGTTGCGCCGGGCAGCGCCCGCTTATTGTGGGCGCATCGCGACATCACTTCGATGCGGCGCGACGCCGATCATTCGTTGTGGATCGCCACGGGGGGTGACGGTCTGTATCACTGGCGAGAGGGGCGTTTGTCGCATTGGCCGGCTCGGGCGGCCTTGGAAGACGGGTTGATTCACGACCTGGCGCTCGACAGGGACGGACGGGTGTGGCTGCACGGTTTGTCGTCGATCGCGGTACTCGAACGGCGGCAGCTGTGGGACTGGCAGCTTTCCAAGAAGAGCCCGCTTCAGCCGGTGCTGATCGCGCGAGCCGAGGGACTTCGATCGCCGGAACGGATATCCGGCCGGATGATGCAAGATAGCGTGGGCTACGTTTGGGCGTCGACGTTAATGGGAGCGGCACGGCTGGACCCCAAACGCCTGACGGTGAATCGGACGGCGCCCAAAGTGGTTATCGAACAAGCCGACGGCGGGAGTGGATTTCGGCCTGTCAACGGCGCTGTTGTAGCGCAGGACGGCAATCGGGTGGTGTTTCAATTTACGGCGCTGAGCATGGCCGCGCCAGAGCGGAACCGGTTCCGCTACAGGCTGGTGGGATTCGACGACCAGTGGGTCGAGGCGGGGACCGGCCGCGAGGCGGTATTCACCAATGTCGGACCGGGAACGTACCGGTTTCAAGTACAGGCGTCCAATAATGCCGGGGTGTGGAACGAGGCCGGAGCGGCGGCCGAACTGCTTGTGCCGGCAACGTTCTATGAACAGGCGTGGTTTCGCGTGTTGGCGTTTGCTGCGCTGGTATTAGGCTGCTTCGGGCTCTACCGCTGGCGGACCGTCATGTTGTGGCGACGAAATCGCGAACTGGAGCGGCATGTGCGGTTGCGAACCGCCGAACTGGCCGAGGCGAAGGACGCGGCCGAGGCCGCGGCTCGTGCAAAGAGCGAGTTTCTTGCCAACATGAGTCACGAAATTCGAACGCCGATGAATGCCGTTACGGGTATGGCGGAGTTGCTGCAGGGCATGGATCTGCCGGAGACGGCGCGAGAGTGCGTTGCGACGATCCGTCTATCGAGCGATTCGCTATTGACGATCATCAACGACATTTTGGATTTGTCTAAGATTGAATCCGGAAAACTGCGAGTCGAGGATGTTCCCTTCGACCTGGCAGAGTGTGTGGCTGGAACGCTCCGGCTGGTGAAGCTGGCGGCGGCGAACAAAGGACTGGAACTGGTTTCTGAGATTGAGCCCGGTACGCCACGATGGGTGCAGGGCGACTCGGTCCGATTGCGGCAGGTTTTGCTCAACCTGGTGAGCAACGCGGTGAAGTTCACCCATAGCGGATGGGTGCGCGTCAACGTCTGTTCCGAAGATATAGATGGAGAGCGGTTTATACGATTCGCGGTGGCGGATACGGGGATTGGGATCCCCGCCGACGCCGCTGGCGCGCTATTTCAGAGCTTCAGTCAGGTCGATGCGTCGACGACGAGACAGTACGGAGGCACCGGACTAGGATTGGTCATCAGCCGGCGGCTTGTGGAACTGATGGGCGGGCGGATCTGGGTAGAAAGCGAGGAAGGCAAAGGGTCGACGTTTTCGTTCCAGATGCCAGAGCGGCCGGCGTCGCTGGTCAATCTGGCTGGAAGTTTGCCTCGGGAAGCCAGGATCCACACACCGAAAGCGAAGCTGCGGGTCTTAGTAGCTGAGGATAATCCGGTCAATCAGAGAGTTGTCAGTATGATGTTGGAAAAGCTGGGTCACTCTACGGCGCTGGCTGGAAACGGTGCGGAGGCGTTGCGGCTATTGGAGGGGGAGGCGTTCGACGTCATTCTGATGGACGTGCAGATGCCCGTGATGGACGGACTGGAAACAGCACGCCGGATCCGGGAGACCTATGGGGATGCCAGTCCGTGGATGATCGCTTTGACCGCCAATGTGTTCGAAGAGGACCGCCGAAGGGCTGTCGATGCGGGGATGAGCGACTTTCTGACCAAGCCGCTCGGTTTGGCGGAGTTGGAGAAGGCTCTTGGCCGAGCTCCAGTTGCGGTGGTCAAGTAGCCGATTATTGTTTTGGCTTGCCGGGGTCCGACTCGGCTGGTTTGCGGCGGAACAGGCGCGGGAAACCACGAACGGTGCGCCGCATCCAGTTCGGTTCCTGGCTTGATTCCGGCTGTTTCACTTGGGGAGCGGCGCTGGCTGGCGCCGGTTCGGACACCGGGGGAGCCGAGGGCGGTGGCGGCGAGGCCTGTACCGGTTGCTGCAAGGGCACCGGTTCGATGCGAGGGGGCGGGGGAGGTGCGATTGTTACCGGTTCGGAGTCAGCGTTGAGAATTCGGGTGGCAGCGAATGGCTTCGGGGGCGAGACAACTTGCCGGACGGTGGGGCGGGCTAGCGCGGGCGGGGCGACTGCCGCCGGCTCTGGAGTTTTGGCGGGAAGCACGAGCGCATCGGCTGGCGGCGGAGGCGGCGCAGGAGGCTTGAGATCGAGCGTTTCAATAGCGGGCTCGTAGCTGGAGATCCAAGGCGGCAGAGCAAACGCGGAAAGCACCAGTATCGCGGTTCCGCACATGACCGCGCCAAATTTCACAGCGCCAGTGAACCGCTTGGGCGGGGCCGGGGGAATCATCCAAGCCGAAGGCAGCGCGGCCACCGCGGCACGGAACTCGTCGGCGGTTTGGTAGCGCAGCGCGGGATCCTTTTGGAGTGCCTTGGCGAGGACCTGATCGACGGCCGGTGGCAGGAAACGGGCGTGAAAAGAAGGCGGCGGCGGCATGAGTTCAACTTGAGCGCGCATGATTGCGAATTGTTCGGCGCCATCAAATGGTTTGCGCCCGGTGAGCATTTCGTAGAAGACAATTCCGGCCGAATAGAGGTCGCTGCGGCCATCAATGGGTCCGAAGGCGCGGACCTGTTCGGGCGACATGTAATAGACCGTACCGACGGCGACGCCGGGAAGAGTCTTTGAAGGATCGCTTTGTTGGCGGGCCAAGCCGAAGTCGGTGAGCTTCACTTGGCCGTCTTTGCCTACGAGGATGTTGCCGGGTTTAACGTCGCGGTGGATCACGCCTTTTGAATGGGCATAACCGAGCGCCTGCAAGACCTGATCGATGATGCGCATCGTTTCGATCGGCGCGGGCAATCCGCGTTCGATGTGCAAATCGAGCGCTTCACCGCCGACCTGCTCCATCACCATGATCAATGTGCGTCCTTCGCAAAACGCCGTGCGGACCTGCGCGATGTTGGGATGTTCCAGTTTGGCCTGGAGTTGAATCTCATGCAGGAACCGCTCGACCTGTTCGAGATCGTTGCTCACATCGTCGGTCAGCACCTTCATGGCGTCGAACCGGCCAGTGACTCCGTTCACAACCTGATATACGACTCCAGTCGCGCCTTCGCCGATCACGGCTGTGACGCGATACGGACCAACGGAATCGCCGGGGGAAAATCTCATGGAATGCTGGTAGCGATCGAACGGGTGGCGGACAAAATCAGGAAGGCAGAGATCAACACGATGGCGCCGAATCCGGCGATAATCAGCGCCGGCAATAGGCGGAAGGACTCAGAGGCCGGAGGCGGCGGCAGTGGTTGCTGTAGGATGGGTAGCGGCACAGCAGCGGGCTTCGGGAGCGGCGGCGGCTGATACGCGACGCCCGAAGGATCGACGATTGCCTTGTAGAAGTCGCGGGCGCTCGAGTAACGGTCGGCTGGATCTTTGGCTAACGCCTTTAGAATTACGGCGTCAAGTAGGGTGTTGAGTCTCGGGTTGAGCTGACTTGGCGGAACCGGCGCTTCCATGACGTGCGCCATCATGACTTGGTACTCACCCTTGGGGTTGAACGGTGGCCGGCCAGTGACCAGGGTGTAGAAAACGCAGCCTATCGAATACACGTCGATGCGCGGGTCCATCGACGCGAGTCCCTTGAAGACCTCAGGCGCGGTGTAGTACACGTCGCCGACCAGCATGCCGGCACGGGTCAGATTTGCGTCGCCGGCCGCCTTCGCAGCGGCGAAGCCGGATAGCTTGACGAGGTTCTCTGGAGTGATTAGAATGTTCGCCGGCGAGATTTCGCGATGTACGACGCCCGCGGCATGAGCGGCATCGGCGGCGGCGATCACTTGCAGAATGGTTCGCGCGGCGTCGTCAATCTCCATGGGGCCTAGCTCGATGCGGTCGTTGAGTGTGACCGCTTCGAGGGAC
>JBJXFL010000083.1:0-2593 GCA_046155405.1 Bryobacteraceae bacterium
GCGCCGAACCCGTGCTTTTTCAGAACGTCCGCAACGAACGTGCGGTCCGACTTGTTCCCGTCGTCGAACGTGAGCACGACGAGCTTGTCCGGGATCGCCTGCAACTCCTTCGCCTGCCCCGGCAACGTGAAGAAACCCGCCAGCGAAAACAGGATCGCAGCGGCGCGGAAGAGAAGACGGCGGAGGGAATTTGGCATAAGGAGATGTGGAGTTTTGGAGACTAATCCTGGGTGGTGAAATTACTTGGGGGCCTCGGCATTTCTGTCGGCTTCGTTGTCGAGATTGCCGTCCAGTTTCCAATGGCCGACGACCGCCTCCGGCACCGGTTCCACTTTGCCCGCGACAAGCTGGGCGACCTGCTCCTCGGTCAACGCACCGATGTAAACGCGCATGTCGTCGATGCCTCCGTTGAAAGGCTCATGGCGTCCGTTATAGGCGCCGATGGACCCGATCGTCGGCTTGCCCGCTGCAAGTTTCCCCTCTTGCTCCAGCTCGCTGACTTTCTTGCCGTCGATGTAGAGCCGCATCTGCTTTCCATCAAAGGTCCCCGCCACATGGTGCCACTGGCCATCGATGAGTTTGGCGGGATCATGGGCGGCGGAAATCTCAGTGTATTTGCCGCCAATCCCCAGCCCGAACCACAAGCCCCAGATGCCCTTGGCCCCGCCGATGGCCATGAAGCGACGGTTTCCTCCATCCTCGATGCGGAAAACGGTTTGCTTGCCCTTCGATTCCACGGTCGGCCTGACCCACGCGCAGACCGTGGTCCCATCGAGCGGGCGCAACTCGGGATACGCCGGAATGCGGATCATCGCGGCCTCAGGCCCAAACTCGATCGCCTTGCCGTTCTTCCCCTCGATGAATTTCGGCTCCCCTCCCTCCGCGCTCGCGCTGCGCTTGGCCGGCGCGCCGGACGCCGCTTCCGCGGTCGGCACGGCACCGCCCCCGCCGGGAACCTGCGGCACGTCCTTCGCCCGGACGACCGGCACCGTCAGGAAACCGGCAAGCGAAAGTACGATCACAAATGCGCGGAAAGGAAATCGGTTCATGGGATTTGGCAGCGGGAGAAATGGGATTTTCATGGAGTGCTTTTGACTACCTGTGCGGTCTCACATCGGCAAGCGTCCGCTCGACCGGCGACGAAACCAACTCGCGGAATAGATGGCAACAAGGCGCCCTCTCTCGCATTTATCCTCGTTTTGGGAACGCTGATCCCGGCGACTCCGTTTCTTTTCCGGCACACGACGACGGCGAACGCCGGCCCCATGCTCAACCACCCGCCACCGAATCGGAGTTGCGCCGCGGTCCGGTCCATTCCCAAAGCGCTGCGCCAGCTTTGGGAATGAGAGCGAACAACTGTCATTCTGAGCGAAGCGCCGCGTGGGCGAAGGCGGGGCGGTGCGAAGCGAAGAATCGGTGCCAGTACGTGGGCGGAGGCGGTCTGGTGGGATGTGCGCGCGCTCTCTCCCGCCGCCTCCGCCCGCGGTACAGTCAGCGATCCTTCGTCTCCGTTCCCGCCCGCCTGCGCTCGCCGGGAACTCCGCTCAGGATGACGTTTGGGCAAGGGGTTCGCGCCGGATTGAGAGCGGGGCTGAAGAAAGGCGACCTGGAGTTTGCCGCTCTTCGGGCGTTCTCATCCGCTCCCGCTGTCGGCGGGTTCAATGAACCCAGCGGACGGCAGGTCGAATATATCTTACTAACTCCGGCTTGCCTTGGCCATTCGCCGCGCTATTTGCTCTCCGCGAACGGCGCGGCGGCAATCCACGAACCAAAACAACCCAGACAGCCCAAAACCTATGCAAACTCAATTCAGCAAACGAATCCTCACCGCCAGCGCCGCCGTGCTCTGCGGGTTCCTCGGAGGGCCGACAGATGGATTGCTTTACCAAGAACGAGCGATTCGTGCTTGGCACACGGCTGGCGGGGGGTGTCTGCGTTTGATCATCAGGTGATTTTTCGCGTCTTCCGCAATGATGAACAAATCAGTGGTCGTCTCAATGCAGGTCTTCGCCGTTTCGATCTTAGCCGGCTGCGCTAACCAGGCCACCAGTTCACAAACTCTTATGGGCAGCGTCCCGGCCACACGGACCAGAGCAACGGAGGCACAACGACACGTTAATACCGCCGCCAATCCAAAAACCATCATTTCTGAGTGGCGCTTCGGAGACTTGATCTACCGGGACCGTAACGGTGATGGCGCAATCGATTGGATGGAACAAAGCGAGAGCGGTGTCCTGGATGGCGTGGGGCTTACTCGCGAGGATACCGATTTTGATGGCGTTTTTGATCGAGAACATGTCTGGCACGGACTCGCGGGGAGCGATGACCGAAGGATCGACGTTCCCATTCCCCCCATTCACAAAGCCCGACCACCGACTCGAAGGTATGAGGCTGGCGCGCCCGTTATTCGATGATGTCTTTGGAGGTCGTGCAGAATAGCCAGCACTTCCTCCTGCCCGAGCAGCAACGCGCAGGCCACCCCCGCCATGCCGGGCCAGGCGGGTGACCCAGCGCACATCTTCCTCGGAGTCCTCCATGGTAGCGTCGATCTGTGGGACAGCGTAACTCACGGGGAGCGAAGGGAGGGCACTTG
>JBJXFL010000084.1:0-9203 GCA_046155405.1 Bryobacteraceae bacterium
CTCGGGCGGATGATCTTCGCCGCGCAGATCCTGCAGGATGCCGCGCGCGTGGCGGCCCGCGAACTGGCCGTAACGCCAATACCCGCTTCGGTGGACTTCGACGACGCTCTCCAGCTTCCGATCGTCAAGGCGCAAGTTTGGGATGCGTCCCTGTTGGTTGTTGATGGCTCCACCGACGCGACGATCGAGGCGGGCTTCGCCGCGATGCCGCTGGTGAACCGCGCGCTCCGCCCGCTGTTCATCACCGATACGATTCCCGGTCCTGGCGGTGCGGACCTCCCCGTTCTGCGCTATCCCGGTGCGCTGGTCGTTGATGCGGCCGCGCCGTTGGGCGTCACCGTCAAGATCCCGAAACTCCAGGCTGGAGGCGGCTATGCCCAACTCGAAGTTCTCGCCGAAGTCCGAGCGCCCGGCGCACCCGGGCCATTCAGCGCGGCAGCGCCGGTGGCGCCTAACGCGATCGCGGCGGTCGTGGTGAACTATCCCTTCCAGGCCGCTTCGATGAGCGGCTTTGAAAAGCAACCCGTCGGGGAGCCGAACGCCGGCTTCGTGATTGAAGCGCCCGACGATACCCCGATTGGAACCTACTCGGGCGAAAACGGCTTAGGGGCGCAATATGCGTTTGCAAAGAAAGTACGCCCGTTTCGGCGGCTATTGACTGGCCAGGCCTTCTTTCGGCGAGAGGTGATGGAATGAGACCCAATTCACGCGGGTATGCCGCACGGCGAAGCTGGTGGCCGCCCGGTGCCGGAATCGTCGCCGCGGGCGTCGTCGTCTTTGCACTAGTCGCACTTTGGGCCACCGGGATCCTGCGTCCAGAGCGGTTTGGCATTGGCGACAAGCCGGCTCCGTCGCGTGCTGGGCTGATTGCGGTTCCAACCAGCGCCGGACCGATCGCAGCCTACACAAAACTGACTCGCGACCATCTTTGGAATCCCAAAGTCGGCGAATTCTCCGTCGTCTACTTGCCTCCCGCCAGCGTAACTCCGGAGATGATCCGCGACATGGGAAAGATCGTAGGCCGCGTCATGGACCACGACAAACCAGCCGGCTACGTATTCACCGAAGCCGACTTCCTGCCGAAAGGGACTCGCCCTGGTTTGGTTGCCGGAATTCCGGCGGGCAAGCGCGCGATTCGCGTCGACGCCGAAAAAGTATACGGCTTGCAGGGGCTGATGCGCGGTGACCGATTCGACCTCATGTCGACCGTCGCGCTTGACCCCAAGGGCGCCGATTCAGCGATCGCCGCCAGCGGTGGCATCTATGCCCGCCAGATGGAGTTGCAGGCGCAGCTGAGCAATTGGAAAAAACAGGCGACGGTGAGCGTCGTCGTGTTGAATGGCGTCGTGGTGGAGCCGGTGGGCGTCCGGAATGTGCCCACAACGAGCAACTCGCTGACGCAGGGCGCGGTGACTCGCACCAAACCGGTGCAGGAGGTGGTGATCGCCGTGGCGCCGAACGAGGTGGCCGCGCTCACCGAAGCATTGGCGGTCGATGCGCGGATCGTATGTGTGCCGCGATCGGGACGGCCCGAAGATGAGCCGTCACTCGCCCCCGCTCCCTCGCGCCCGCGCAATCCATACACCCAGGCGGCGGGCCAGCAGATGACGACCATCGAGACCATCAACGGAACCAAGCGTGAACTGGTGGCCGCTCCGGGGCAAAAGTAGTGCTGCTCCAAGCCGTCCTTCTCGTCTTCGCCTTTTTTGGGATTGCCGCACTGGTCGTGGATCTGGGCTACGTCCGTTTGTCGCAAGTGCAAATGCAGAGCGGCGCCGATACGGCTGCGCTGGAAGGCCTGCGCGGGCGAGACGAATTGGGCGAGGCCGGTCGGCGGGACGAAGCCCGCCTGTTCGTGACCCGCACCTATCTCGATCCGGCGGGCGAGCGGCTGGTTGGCGCAGGCCCGGAACCGACCCTTAGCGGCGGTATCACCGGAGGCAACGCGAGCCAGTTGCTGAGCGTCTCGGCCGATCCCGTCTATAGGCCCGCTTTGGAGCCAAATCTGGCCAACGCGACGCACGGCGACATGGTCGCGGGAACCTATACCGGCGGTCAGGGCGCGGAAAACGGCGCCTACGAAAGAACCGATTTCGATCCGGCTGGCACGGGAGCGTTTCTTGTCCGGCTACGGCGGACCGACGGACGAAATCCGCTCGACACGCCCGATGGCGCCACCGTCTCGACAGGACGTTCGCTACCTCTGTTGTTCGGTCTCGGAACCACGCTGCAAGGCGCTCCGGGGGCCGATTACAACGTTCGGTTCGACGGCATCACCGTGCGCGCCGCCGCGATCGCCGATGGGCGGCCCGCGCGCCGGGTCTCGAGTGGATTTGCGGCGCCGTTTGGCTTGACCCGCACCTACTGGGACGCGATGCCGGACGGCGCGCCCGTCGCCGTGAGTGTCGACGGTGCTGGAGTACTTAGTTCCGGCGGAGCCGTGGCGGGACTGTTTCTGACCGGCCCGGTCAATCGCGTGGGACTCGCCGTTACGCCCGCCGGCGCCGCACTTACGGTGACGGGAACCTTTTACGTCCCGCTATATGAAGTGATTGGCGGCGCATCCCGCGTGGTTGGATTCGGCTATCTCTCCGCGGCGAGCGGCGCCGGAGTCATGCAACTAGCGAGGACACGCAACCGGATGGCCGGTGGCGGCGCGTCCGTCCATGTTGCCGAGGGGTTTGCCGGGGTACCGAATCTAGACCTCATCCTAGCCGCCAACAATGCACTGGACGGGCCACTGCTGGTGCCGGCGCTGGTCCGGTGATTCCGGTCCGCTGAGATAAAGATGGAAAGACCACTACAGATTCTATTTGTCGGACCTGATCCGCTTCTGCGGGACGAAGCTCTATCCGCGTTGAATGCCCTCGGCCAGTGGCGCGTCTACCCGCACTTTGCGCAGTCCTACGCGCAAGCGATCGACATTGCCAGGGATCGTCAGCCAAATCTGATCTGCATGCAGACCAACGGCGATGACGGCGACTGGCGCGAATTCGCCAACGATGTGCGGACGACCCTGCCCGACAGTGTTCTTGCTGTCCTATACGATCCGGCCAAGTTCAGTCCGCAGCGTTCCGAAAGCGCCATCATCATCGACATGCTGCGCGCCAATATACAGGACTTCCTGCAGCGTCCGCTGTCGAGTACCGAACTGCGGCAACTGCTCGACCGGTTGTTTCTCGCCCCGACACAACGGCGCGCGCGGCCCGGCACGGTCATCTCGGTGATCAGCAACAAGGGCGGCGTGGGCAAGTCCACGATTTCGGTGAATCTGGCCGTGGAACTGGCGGTGAGAAGTCCCGGTAAAGTGCTGCTCATTGATGCGTCGCTGCAGTTGGGGATCTGCGCGCTGATGCTCGATCTGAAGCCGGAGTCTACGTTGTTGGACGCGGTGCGAGCGAAGGAGCGGCTGGACGAATCGTTGCTTCGGCGGCTCACGCTGGCGCATGGTTCGGGCCTCCATCTGCTGGCCGCGCCAGCCGACGCCGTGCAAGCGACCGAGGTAGACGAGGCGGGTTTTGTGCGCATTCTGAATCTCGCGCGCCGGGTCTTCGACTATGTGGTTGTCGACACGTTTCCAATCCTCGACGGCATGGTCGTGGCGTCGCTGGACATCTCCGATCTGGTGTTTGTACTCATGCAAGGAACCGTTCCGAACGTCGTCGGCGCCGCGCGGTTCTTGCCCGTGCTTGACGGACTCGGCGTGCCGAAGGAACGGCAGCGAGTTGTGCTGAACCAGAACCATCCGAATTTTTCCGGCAAGCTCGGAGCGGCCGACATCGAGGCGCAATTGGGCCACCCGATCGACTACGAAATCCCGTACGCGAAGGGCGTGCTTGTTTCCATGAACACAGGCACGCCTTACGTGTTGCGCAGCATGCGCCTGTTCGGCTTCAGCCAGAGAATCGTAAAGATGGCGGACGAGGTGGAGGACATCCGCGCGACCGCCGTGGAGGGAGGAAGGTAATGGACGGAGAGAATATCCGCCGGGACCTTTTCACTCGCTCGTCGCAGGCGAGCGCCGCGGACCGCCTGCGCGGCGCTCTCCGAAAGCCGCCGCCCCGGCCAGGCGCGGTGGAGCCGGACAAAGCCGATGCCGCGGCGCTGCCGGACCGCCTGGATTACCTCGCTATCAAAGGATCGCTTCAGGAACGCCTGCTCGATGAACTCGGTGAACGCAATCTATTTGGGTTGCGGGAAGCCGACGTCACTCGCTCCATTGAGGAGTTCACCGCACGGGTTCTGGAAGCCGAGAATATTCCTCTCAATGAGGCCGAGCGCCGCCGGTTGTCCGAAGAGCTCGTGGAGGAAACAATAGGACTGGGGCCGCTGGCGCCGCTTATGGCCGATCCCGCTATTACCGACATTCTCGTCAACGGCCCGGACAAGGTCTACGTGGAACGATTCGGCCGGTTGGAAAAAACCGCCGTCCGTTTCCGCGACCAGGAGCAGATCACGCGTGTCATCGAACGGATCGCCGCCGCCACCGGCAGGCGGATCGATACCTCGTCGCCGATGGCCGACTTAAGGCTTGGCGACGGGAGCCGCGTCAACGCGACGCTTCCGCCGGTCACCATCGACGGCCCCACGATTTCGATCCGCCGTTTCGGCCGCAGGCGCTTGCGACGTACCGATCTCTTGCAACTCGGCATGATGTCCCAGGCCATGATGGAGTTTCTCACCATCGCGATCGAACGGCGGGCGAACCTTCTGATCTCGGGAGGAACCGGCGCGGGTAAGAGTACGCTGCTGGGCGCGCTGGCCGAAGCGGTGCCGGGGCATGAGCGTATCGTGACCATCGAGGATACGGCCGAATTGCGCCTGGATCAGGAACACGTGGTACGCATGGAAACGAGGATCGCCAACGTGGAAGGCCGCGGACGCATCGCCGCCAAGGAACTGGTGATCAACGCGCTGCGTATGCGCCCCGATCGCATTATGGTCGGCGAGGTTCGTGGGGCCGAGGCGCTGGACATGCTCCAGGCGATGAACACCGGCCACGACGGCAGCATGACCACGATCCACGCCAACTCCGCCCGCGACGCGCTGGCGCGGTTGGAGACCATGGTTCTGATGGCGGGTATCGACCTGCCGTCCCGCGCCATTCGCGAGCAGATCGCTTCAGCGTTCCATCTTCTGGTCCACGTGCGCCGCGGCGAGGACGGCATCCGGCGCGTAGAGAGCATCGGTGAACTGGCTGGGCTCGAGAGCAACACGCATCTGATTCAGGAGATCTTCGCTTTCCGGCGGTCTGGACGGCAGGGACGTCAGGTGATTGGTGAGTATGAAGCGATGGGGATCGTTCCTCGTCTTGTGATGAACCTTCGCGAGCAAGGCTACGAGATTCCCTTGACGATGTTCCAAAAAGGACAAGGAAGCAAGCAGGGAGACAATGGACCGCGCTAACTGGTTGCTGTTGCTGTTAGTCGCTGCCGCCATCATGCTTGTTGCGGCGATGGTGAGGTCGGCGCGCCGCCGCGGGCGAGCGCTCGAGATCCTCGACGCCGCCGATGAGCAATTCGCAGAGCTTGAGCCGGACCTTGTCGTGTTTCCCCAGCGGTGGAAGTGGGTTGGTCCGCTGATCGGCCTTGTGGCGATGGTCGTTCTCGGCGGTATCGTTGGATTGCCGTTACCCATCGCCGCAGCGCTAGGAACGCTGGCTGGTGTGTTGGCGCTGCTCGGCGAGGAGTATTGGGCCGCCGAGCGCGTCGCACGGATTGAAGAACAATTGGCCGAAGCGATCGATCTTACCGTCAGCTCCCTTCGCGCTGGGTTGCCGCTTCTGGCGGCGCTCGAATCTGCGCTGGCCGAAGCCCGTTGGCCGATTCGAGCGGAACTAGAGGACACGGTCGGCCGAACTCGCCTGGGCGAGGACCCGCGTAATGTGATCCGGGATTTGGCGATGCGCGTGCCGTTGGAATCCTTTCGCCTGTTTTGCCACGCCTTGTTGGTTCATTGGGAAACCGGCGGCAGTTTGGCAGGTACGTTGACAACGATCGGCCGGACAATTCGGGACCGGATTGAAGTCGCCCGGCGCGTCCGCGCGCAGGCGGTAGAAAGCCAGGTCTCGGTCGTGGCGGTGTTGGCGGTTACTTACGGCGTGGCGGCGTTGATGTTCAAGACCAATCCCGATTCCCTGCGCGACTTCATGCGCAACACCGCGGGCGCCTACATCGCCGCTGCCACCATCTTCCTGGAGTCGATCGGAATTCTGTGGATATGGCGGATGAGCCAGATTCGCTTCTAGCGCGCATGCCACTGCTTCTTCCCATTCTCATCGCCTCGTCGGCTGTACTGGCCATCTGGTTATTCGCCCGTGGCTTGTCGCGCCAACAGGCCGCGCGGCGTATCGGCGAGGCGACCTCGGGTCCAGTGATCGAAGCCCGGCGCCGCGACTCTTGGCTGACGAACTGGCTGAGCCGCGCGGGTTACCGCGGGCCGGCCGCTGCGTCGCAGTTCCTGGCGGCGACAGTCGCTGGCGTGGCTTTTGGCCTTGTGTCGTTGTGGGTACTAAATCGCGCGCAACTGACCGACTGGCTGGAAGGGGCCTCGGCAAGCCTGCCGGGCACGATCGGCGATGCCGCGCAAGGCGTGCTCTCGTTGACGCCGTGGATCATCTTGCTCAACGCCAGCCTGGCGCCTTGGATGATTGTCCGCGCAGCCCGCCGTAGCCGCGTCGCATCGATCGAGCGGGATCTAACAATTACATTGGAACTTCTAGCGACATTGGCCGAAGCTGGCTTGGGGTTTGATTCCGCCCTGGCGCGCGTTCAGGAATCGGCGACCGGGGAATCCCCGTTGGGGCAGGAACTGGAGATCTACCAACGAGACGTTTTGGCGGGCGTTCCTCGGTTGCAGGCGTTCCGCCATCTGGCTGATCGCGTCGACGTCACCACCGTCTCTGTCTTTGTTTCGGCCCTGTCGCAGGCCGAGCAGATCGGCGCCAGCCTCTCCGAAACACTGCGGTTGCAGGCAAACGATCTGCGCGACCGGAGAAAGATGCAGGCGTTGATTCAAGCCCAGGCGCTGCCGGTGAAGCTGGTGTTCCCGCTTATCATCTGCTTTTTGCCCGGACTGTTTGTCTCCACGCTGGGACCGGCCTTGTATCAGCTGATCAAGGTAGTGGACGGAGCGCTTCGAAACGCACGATAGGAGAAATTGATCATGGCACATTACAAATCGATCGCCGGCCTGCTGGCAATACTGCTGCTGCCGGCCTGTGGCCCACGCCGCGCGCCGGCCGCGCCCAATACGTGCGCCGGAGCCCCTGCACAATTGCGCCATACCTGGAATGCGCTGCAAGAGATCCGAGGAAGCGCCGCTGGTTGCACCGGTGACTTCGCCGTTCGCTGTGATTACTTGCGGTCTGAGATCGATCGTCTTGGGCAGAACTGTCAGACCGGCGGCGAAGCCCTTCTTGCCAGTGCCATCCTGGCGTTTGACGATCGTCAGCTGGCCAAGGCCCAGCAGTATCTGGACAACCTCTTGTCTTCGCAGCAGCCTAATCCGGACGCGGCGGTCCTCCGGGCGCGCGTAGCCATCGATGAGGGCAATCTCCCTTTTGCGCTCCGCTTTCTTGCCGAACACGTGCGGCTTCGTGGAGACCACGCAGGGCTTCGGGAGGTCTACGCATCGGCGCTGTTTTTGAACGGCGCCTCCAGCAAAGCGACGGAACAGTTGGATGCGGCGCAGCAGCTTGGCGCGCCGGTTTGGCGGGTCGAGTACGGCAAGGGACTGATCGCGGAGGCCGCCAATGAAGTCGACGAGGCGGTCCGGCATTTCACGGTAGCGGCAAAGGAACGCCCGGATTGGCCCCTCCCGGCGGCCCGGCTCCGCGCGCTGGCGACACGCTCCCAGAAGAAAGACTAAAAGACCGCGGACCTCGACCGATATGTCGGCCATGGACGAACTCATTTTGCAGCGAGAATCGGTGGCCGCGTTGCTCGGCGGCGTGCTATGCGCAATTGGACTGTTTCGGTTCGTTCGGCACCAGATGCTGCTTCGTGTTGGCCGCCGCCGGTTGTTATTCCTTAGCAATTAACCCGCTTCCCCCTGGATCGAGACGCCGAAGGCTCTATGCACGACGGTCACCGCGAAACTCGCGCCAGTCTGGCCGTTGCAGGAGACCTTGACGCCGCAGCGCCAAGCGGCGTCGCCGAAAGGGAATCACCGCCATCAATATCAACACCCTACGGCCGCACACCCGAAAACCGCCCCCTTGCAAAAACCCGTTCACAGATTTTCCATAAATATATTTCATTTATTTCCAGCGATTTGAAAATCTGACCTCGAAAAACGCTTGGAACCGCCTGCTACTCTAAAAGTAGGAAAAGGCTCTTTGACGCATCCCGCGCCAGAGGGCTTTTTTGCATTTCACGAGGAGCAACCATGAAACTGTCAAGATCCCAGCAAGCCCGTCTCAATGGCGCCAAATCGAAAGGCCCAAAGACCGAAGCGGGCAAGGAAAAGTGCGCCAAGGCCAACATCACCCACGGCGCCTACGCCGCCCGCATCTCCACGCTCCCTTTTGAGAGCCAGGAGCGCTATGCATCCATTTGGCAGGCCGCAGTCGACCAATTGAACCCTCGTAACACACTGGAATTAAATCTGGTTAGCCAATACGTCGACTGGACCTGGCGCGCCGACCGCTTCCTCTCCGCCGCCAACGACGAGGCCCTCAACCGCTCCGCCGGCTTCCGCCTACAAAGCCAGGACACCATCGACTGGAACCAGGCATTCCTCCGCACGGCCATCGAGACGCAATACATCCAAAATCTCGAAAAGCATGCCGCCCACTGCACCTACAACGCCGCCCGCGTCCTCAAACAGCTCAAGGACTTACGCGCGTTCACGGTATCGACAGAAGAGTCCCAGGAATACGCCAGCATGAAGGATAAAATACTGGAAAACGGACTTAGGAATAATCCAGAGAACCGCTGGGATATGCCCGCTTACAAGCAAGTGCCGGTGAGCGACGTCGAGACACCTCAAAGACGGTGAAGCGCCATGCCCTTCGCCGACGAAAAACGGCCCCCTCAGCCGTCCAACACTCAAGCCCAAGAAATTCACACACCCGAAGTGTGTCCAGAATTACCCTTCCAACCCGATCCCCTCCAACAACAAATCCTCGACTCCCCCGCCAAACAACTCCTCCTCTGCTGCTCCCGCCAATGGGGCAAATCCGCCATCATTGCCCTCAAAGC
>JBJXFL010000102.1:0-7401 GCA_046155405.1 Bryobacteraceae bacterium
TCGGTCAGCCGATACTCACTGCACCAGTTGTTTTTCTTCGCCTGTACCCGGTATTGCCGAGTCAACAGCCCGGGTCTTATTCCTCCGGGCGTCGACTTCTCGGAGATCTTCTTGAAGCGAAGAGCCCAGCCCCGAACTTCTCTTATCCGCCAGCGCTCCCACTGCCGACCGAAGCCGAAGGCTCCTCCGCTCTTTGAACGGTAGGCGTCTATGATTTCCTGCTTCGCCGGCTCGTCTTTGCCCGGCGTCTGGGCCGGTAGAATGTAGAGCGCCGTCCACGAGAAAAGTAGCGCCAGCGAGGGTCGCATGGCACTTCCGACGTACGTTCCCGCCCGGCGGTTTCACATCTCGCGACGGGCAGACTGGCTCGCGAACCGCATCGCCGCGATTACGAATCCGAGGTGGAGGCAATGCCGCAACCGATTTCCCGGCGAATCGTCGACAAACCTCTGTCGCACATCAGCCGGCCGATTCCTAGCGGGACTTTACAAGATATTCTTACAGTTTGGTATAAGCCGAGTCGCTGGAATGCTTTACGAGAACTATCCGGTATGACCTAACGGGAGGCGGGAGAGGATTGCTGGAGGTTGAGGAGGGAGAAGAGGCGTTGCTGCATTGCGTTCATGCTGGTAAGGCAGATGGCGGTGGGACACTTTCGTTGGCCTTGTCGGCGAGGGTAGACGATGAGCGTTTCCCGGATGCCGCCTAATTCTTCCAGGATGCGGTTGATGCTGAGGGACTCGCCTTGCCGCGCCAGTTCGCGTTGCAGCAAGGAAGTGAGCAGCAAAGCCAGGACGCAGTAGAAGGCATGCACCTGAATTTTCGAGTCCGTCCAGTGAAACATCGGACTCTATCCGAGGAAGTGCGGGTTTTTCATCTGTTTGAAGGCGTCCTCAATGTGGTACTGGGAGCGGTAGGCCAATACAATCCGCTCGTCGGACCAATCGTCGTTGTCGGTAAATAGGATGGTTTTGCCGAACTGGACGCGACAGAGTTGGTCCAGGGCGGTTTGGTCGGTGCGGAAAGTCAGTACCAGGCCTTGGTGTCCTTGTCGGACCTCGGCCTTCAGAATCTTCGCCACGAACTGAGCCGAATAGATCGTGTGGATCCGCTTTTTTACCGAATCCAGCGTAGGGGCTTTGCCGCCCTTCACCTTCCCCTCCCGGCGGCTCTGTAAAAGAGTTTGCAGGTCGCGCAATTTCTGTTCCGCCTTGCCCAGATGGGCGGTCAACCCCTGGAGTTGTCCGTCGTACAGACTCTGGTTGAAGGTCATCACAATGGTGCGAGGCTGACCGAAGACTATCTTTTGGGTGCGATAGACCTCCACTCCATCCAGGCCTGGGTGGGTCAGCGTCCGGAACTGATGGCGGGAAATGGTCAGCAACTCGGCGTGATAGGAAGGAACCAGCGAGCCCACGAAATGAAAGGGAGTGTTGAGCAAAGACGCCGAGGCCTGCTCGCTATTGTTGCCTTTGTCGAAGACCAGGGTGATGTGATCGCAGGATTCGGCCAGTTGCCGGTAATGGGTGGAAAGTTCCTCGGTGATGGAGCGGAACTCGGTGCTGTCGTTAACATTGCCGGCGTAGACCTTATGAAACAAAGGAATATGGAAATCGGCGCTGACCAACAGGCCCAGGCTGACTTGGCGCAGATCGCCGCGCTTCTGCTTATTGTGGCCGCGTTGAGGGAGTTCGGCCGGGGTGCGGGTGTTGATGTAGGTGAAGAAGTTGGTGCCGTCGTAGACCAAGGCGCGGAGATCGAGTTGAAAGCGCTGGATGAGGCGCTGGGTGATTTGCTTTTCGCATGCCAGGACGTGTTCGGCCGAAACCCGGTCCATATGGTTCCAGAAATTCTGTGACGACAGCGTGGCTGGCTCGGCGGGCAGCAGCCGAGTCAAAGCTGTTTTATGGTGCCAATCGGCGAATTGCAGTTTGCTGGTGGGGGAGACCGCGCGATTGATGGCGGCCAGCAGTAAGTACTGCCCGGTGGAAAGGCCCTGGCGGCGCTTAGCCGGGAGGATGGAATCCAGCAACGGAACCAAATCGAGGCGCTGGGCGATGTCAAACAGGGCGGCGATATCGCCGAAGGCGGCCACTTCGGTTTCAAGCGGTTGGGGCGGCTGATGGGAGCGCTGGGCGGCGGCGACGAGTTCGTCGATATTGCCGAGGTAGACCGTGCGGACGATCTTGGGCTTGCCATCGACCCGTTGGCAGTAGCGGGCGCTGTGGCGCCCGGTGTCATCCTTCCCTGTGAAAAAACGAGGCGTTGTCATGCCCGGTGCTTTACCGGCCAATCCCAACCTATTTTTCTCCCGCCGCGCCACTGGCCAGTTTTTCAAAGACAGATCGAATACGGGCGATGCGGCGGGCCAGGAGCGGGAGTTGTTTTTTTTCAGGAGCCGCTTCGCTGCCTAGCCGGTAGAGTTCGAGCAGACGCAGAGAGTTCGCAAGTGCGGCAATCACGGCCGCCGAACCGCCCGAAACGGATGTACTGATCTCTTCCAGCGCGGCCGGAACCGGTGCCCGATGCCGCGGCTGCAATCGCGCGGCATGAAACTCGCGCTGCAAATCCTGTTGTGTCACCTCCACATACAGCAACGTCATATTGGCGTTGTGATGCCCCAGCAGTTTCATCAACGCCGGCAAACTCACCCCGGCCCGCAACATGGATGTCGCATACGTATGCCGCAACTGATGGGGAACGATGCGCGCCGCAATGCCAACCTTTCCGGCGGCCTCGCGCAGCGCTTCCCGCAAATCCGACATAAGCCGGCCGCGGCCGTTGGGCCGGGGCAGCAGAAACCGCGGATCGGCGCCCGGCGGCAGCGTGCGCAGAAATCGCAGCCGCTCCACCAACACGCGCGCCCGGTCGTCCACCGGCACCCACCGTTCACTCCGCGGCTTGCCATGCGGCACATGCAGCGTCCAGCGGTTGTCGCCCAAATGGCGCAGACAATCCGGCGTCAAATCGACGCACTCGCCGATCCGCATCCCGGCCAGCCGCTGCAACCACAAGGCGCAACTAAAAACATCGGCCGCTCCGCTCCAAAACTCTTGCAGCCGCGCATCGTCCTCGGGCGCCAACGGCCGCGGCAGGCAATACTGACGCTGTGGAATATCCTCGCCGCGCAGCAAGCCGGGCAGGGGCCCCCGCGGGCCGTCGGCGAGCGTCTCCAACAACGTGCGCAACTGCCTCACGCGCTGGCCGCGCGTACTGCCGGCCAGCGGTTCGCCGGTCGAAGAGCGGTACGTCCAAAGGTGTTCCAGCCAACCCAGCAGATGCGGATCGCGCCGCAATTGAGAAGGTTTGCCGATCTCCGGAAAGCTCGCCCCCAGATAACGCAGAAACGACCGCATGGTGTAGCGGTAATGGGCCGCCGTGGACGGCTGCAACGTGGTTTCCAGCAGCCGGACCCGCGCCGCCAAGGCTGCCTGTAAGGATCGCCGTTTCATGGCTGCGCGATCCTGGCCGGCGCGGTCTGTTTGGCCACCGCCCGGGCGTACTCTTCATACACATCTTGCGGGCTGATCTGAACATAGAGCATCGTCGTCTCAATATTGGAGTGGCCCATCAAACGTTGCAGCGCCGGAAGGCTCACCCCGGCGCGAATCATGTCGCTGCCAAAGGTGTGGCGAAACCGGTGCGGGTTGGCCTTCCCAACGGCGGTCGCGGCGCGGTGATGGCGGAACAGGCGGCGCAGCCCGGCCGGGGTCATCGGTTTCCCGCGCGCCTTCCCTTTCAGGCTGACAAATACCCGCGCGGCGTTGGTCAACGGACGCTCCGTCCGCAAATAACAATCGAGCAAGCGGATCGTTTCCGGCGGCAACGGCATCATCCGCACCTTGGCCCCTTTTCCGTGGACCCGCAACTGCCCTTCGCTCAGCCGCAGATCCTCCAACTCCAGCGACAGCACTTCGCAGGAGCGCAATCCGTTGAGCAGCATCAAACCGACCACGGCGATATCGCGCGCCGTGCCGAAACTGGACCAAAACCGCCGCACCTGCTCCATCGATAACGGCTCCATCACGCGCGGCGGCACGCGCAGCCGCCAGTCCGCCGCCGGCCCCCGCTTGCGGCCGCGTCCGCCGGGCGGGGTCCACCACTGGCGCCGCACCAGGCAAGGCGCATGCGGCATCTCCGTGTCAAAGTGAAAACGGAACACGCGCCGCAGCATCGACGACCGGCTATTGATGGTTTCCGGAGATGGCTTTGGCAATTCGTCGCGTTGCGCCCGCACATAATCGATGAGCGTGGCTTCGGTGAACTCCCGCGCCTCCAAGCCCATCACATCCACGCCCGGTCGCCCGGCCCGCCAGCGGATGAAATGCAGCAGCAGATTGCCGTAATAGCGCAGTGAAAGCTCCCGCAATCCGCGCACCCGCTGCATGTCCAAAAAGCGGTTGGCCCATTCCACCTCGCGGCCCGTTTCATCCACCACCCGGTAGGGCGAGGCACTGGCCGCCACATCGTCTCGCCGCACCAGCCGGAACGTCATTGGTCCGCCTCTTCCAGGTAGCGCGAAAATTCCGCTGCGGTGCCGCCGCCGGCAAAGAACCCATTAGGGTCGCAGCCCTCCGGCAACCGCACCAGCGCTACCCGCTGACCGCTTCGTCGCAGCCGTTGACTCCATAACCGGGCCGCGCCCTGCCCGCTGCCATTGGCGTCGTTGTCCAGGCAAAGATAAATCGTACGCGACCGTCCATCGGATAACTGCGCCTGCTGCCGGCCATTGCAATGACTGCCCAGCAGGGCCACCGCATTCCAGAATCCGGCCTGCCAAAGCGAAGCCAAATCGAAGAGTCCTTCCACCACGATCAACGCCGGGCAGTTCCGGGCCCGGTTCCATCCGTAGAGTCCGCCCTTGGGCCGCGCTAAAAAACAATGACGGCCGGCGAGCGGATCCAGGCGGCGGCCGTACATGCCGTCGGTTTCTTCAATCGGAAACGTGATCGCTCCCCACATCCGGTCCCGGCCTCGCGCATCGGTCAAACCGCTGGCGGCGATCACCCGCCGCGAATGTCCCAGATTCTCTAAATAGGCACGCAGACAACCGCCCGGCGCATAGCCGATACGCATCCGCTCGATCACCGCCGGCGAGGCAATCCCGCGGCGCCGCAAGTAACATTGGGCGTCCAGGTTGCACCGCAACCGATGCTGATAGAAGTCGCAGGCATCGCTCCAAACATGCCTATCCTCCCCCTCTTCCCCGGTCTCGCCGAGGGCTTCCAGCGCGGCTCCGAAGTCCATCCCGTGCAGCAGTTCCGCCAACCGGATCACATCGCCGCCCTGCCCGCATCCATGGCAGTAGAAAACGTCTTTGCGGCGGTTGACATAGAACGAAGGCCGGCTGTCGCGATGCAGCGGGCACAGTCCGCACACTTCGTCCGATTCGCTGTAGGCGACCGGTTTCCATCCGTGTTTTTCGAGGTAGAGGAGCAAGGGAATCCGCCGCCGCAGGCGGCTTCGTTGTTCGCCGGTCATGCCGAGTTTGCCTCCGGGATCAGGGTACGGCTGGCCGCTCTCCAATCCCAGGCAAACAGGGTGGGCGGTTGCAACCAATTTCCAAGGAAGCTCAGCCACAGGCTTTCCGTGCGGCGGAGCAACCAGCGCCGCACCGTGGAGGGATCCACCGAGCGGTCGCTGTCGGCGCTGTCGGGAACACACTCTTCCAAGGGGCGGCCGGGTTCGCCGGCCAGTTCGGCGGCTTGTTGGCGGGCCAGGAGGCTGTAGTGTCCGCCGGGAATGAGCCAGTCCGGCAGCATGGTCAGGGTACGGCGGCAGAGTTTGCACAATCCGCGTGGAATGCGGATCCGGGCGTGGACGGCGTCATGAGCCTGCCGGGAGCGCCACCCGTGGCCGATCACGGAGGCTGTCCGGCAAGCCGGACAAACACGAACCATTCCGGAGGGCTTGCCTCCGGTGTCGTTCCATGGGATAAATACAATCACTGCGGTGGCGAAGGCGCCGTTCCGGATCACCGCTAGACACGATTTCCGGTTGGCCGCCTTCGCCCCTTACTCAATCACAACCCCATCTGGAAGAAAAGCCTGCACTTAGCCGCCAAAGGGCGGCTTTTTCGCATTGGCCGGTAAACCGGTGCGAAGAAATTAATAATTATATTTCCCTTAAAATCAACAGCTTCCTCAAACGCACCCCCAAAGTGCTAGGTTCCGGCGTGCTAGTGTAAGGTCGGCTCGGGAAATCCGGGCCGCACAGGCAAAGGCCCTCCTACCCGGAGGGCCTTTCCTATTTCCGCAACCAAAAAGGATCAAACATGTCCACCGAAGAACGCGCCAGAATCGCCCGCGAAAACGGCGCCAAATCCCATGGCCCAAAAACCGAGGAAGGCAAAGCTCGCTCCAGCCGCAACGCCCTTAAAGACGGCGACCACGCCGCCAAACTCAGCCACTTCGTCCCGCCGCACGAAGCCGTCCTCTGCAATGAGAGCCGCGAAGACTACGAAACCCTCGTCGAAGAGCTCGTCGCCATCTACAAACCCCAGAATCAGGCCGCCTTCGCCGTCGTCGGCGACATGGCCTCCGCCCGCTGGCAAATCGACCGCCTCAACCGCTGCATCACCATGCAGTGGAACCTCGCCCTCATCAACGCCGGCAAAAAGCCCAATACCCTCGCGCCCGAACTCCATGAGTTGAAGGTTCTCGCCGACGCCTCCGCCGATCTCCTCTCCGGCAACGGCGTGCTACCCAAGCTGAACCGCGAAATCGCCCGCCTCCAGCAGGTCCTCGCCCGCGCCGAACGCCGCATCAAGTTCATCCACGCCAACTTCCCCGACTTCGCCCCGGCACGGCCGCAGCAAACCCAGCCGGAAGCGGAACCCGCCATTGCAAACACGGAACTTACGCCAACGCAACCCGAAATAGTTGACGAAAACGAACCACCGCTCTTCGTCACCGAAAACGTTCCGTCCGTCATCGCCGCCTACCAAAACGAGTTTCCCGGCCGCCGCATCGTCATCCTGCCGCCCGACAACGTCGCCAAGGGCATCGACCGCGAGGACAAAATGCCGCGAGCGCCCCGAAAAGCGGCTTAACCGGCCGCTTTTCTCTCGAAATCCGCCGCGCTCCCGATCTTGGCTCATACCATCGTCGGGACGCCGGCACTGATCTTTGACAACTGAATATACAAGCCGCCATCGCTTACCCGAACTGTCTTCAAATTTCGGGTAGTCGCGGAGAGGGCTGCATGCCTGGGCACACCATGCAGCCCCAATCCGTCGTGCGAACTTCATGTCTTCTACTTCGGAAACTTCGACCCGTCCAACCCCGGAATGATTCGCAGTGCATTCTTGTAATAGAGCTTCTTCAACACATCATCCGGCAAATCCAACCCATACATCTTCCAGAACGCATGCCGCTTCCGATAGTAATCGAAGTACTCGTC
>JBJXFL010000103.1:0-2832 GCA_046155405.1 Bryobacteraceae bacterium
CGTCCGCAGGTACTGTTCCAGCGACGCGATCAACCCGTCAATTCGCTCTTTTTCTTCGTAGAGTTCACGAATGGCTTTTTGCAAGTCCATGGAAGGAGCCCCGGTAAACAAACCGGTGCCTCCCGCTGTTTGCGCTTCGGCACCCATAATGTCTGTATTTCTTTCATTATAGTAGCCGAATTCGTTGGCATATGTTACATGCCAAAAGTACCGATTTCGTCGGCCGTACTAACGGAGTAGATACGGCCACTGCGGTACTACCTTGTAGCCGTACTTCGCCACCAGCGCCCACACGATTCCGCCCGCCACGCCCGCCACCGCCAGCAGTATCACCAGCACGGATAGCCACGGGAAACTCTTGTCGTCGCGGCGCAATTCCAATAGATAGGCCGCGAATACGCCCACAAAGAACAACAGCACCATCGGCACGGAGAACAACATCAGGTTGAAAATATCCGGCGTGGGTGTAATCAAAGCCGCTAAAACTACAATGATCAGAATCGCGTATCGGGAATTGGCGATTAGAAATTTCGCCGTCACAATTCGTAGCAGCGCCAGGAAGAAAATGACGATCGGCAGCTCAAACACCACCCCGATCCCCAATGTCACGTTTACGAAAAGGTCGAAATAATCGACCATATTGATCGCCGGCTCCACATTGATATCCCGGCCGATTCCCAGCAGGAACTCCAACCCGAACCGGAACGCCACAAAGTAGGCGAACAACCCTCCCGCCACGAACAAGCCCGCCGTGCTGATGATCACCGGCGCCGCGAACCGCCGCTCTTTCTTGTATAGACCGGGCGCCACGAATGACCACACCTGCCACAATACCCACGGCGAACTCAAGAAGATCGCCGCCAACAGCGGCAGTTTCATGTAGATGACCTGGAACGCATCCATCGGCGAAAGCTGCTTCAGCGTCGGCGAATAGCCCAGCGCCTTCAATGCCGTCGCCGCCGGCTCGCTTACCGCCCTCCACATCTCCGGCGCGAAGATCAATGCCAACGCAAACGCAATCCCAATGCCGATCAATATCGAAACAATTCGCTTGCGTAACTCTTCCAAATGCTCCAGGAAGCTCATCCGCAGCATCCCGTCGCCGTCCTCTTCGTCCTCTTCATCCGCTGGGGGCGCCGGAGGCACAACGCCCACGCCCCCCGATGCCGGCGAAGGAATCGGCGCTAGCGCCGTGGACTCCCCGCCCGTTGGCGCTACACCATACGATTGCTGCGTGTACGGATCGTCATGATGCGGTTCTTCGCTGTGATAATGCGAATCGTAGTCGCTATCCGTCGTCTGCTCATAACTCGTATGAACTGTGTCCGCCCCGGAAGAAGCCTCCGGCTCCCCGTGTTTCGGGACATGCGTGTCTTCTACAGAGATATCCCTGTTCTTATCTTCCGGGACGGACATTAACACCTAGCCAATCAACCGGCGGCCGGTTTCACGGTGTCGGCGGGATCTGACCCCTGCGCCACCGTTCCCTCCGGAGCCTGCGCCGCTACAGCCACCGCCGAATCGGCCGGCGCTATCGCCGGTTCCGTCGCGGTCGCCGTCGCGGTCGTTTGTTCGGCGCCCAGTGTTGCGGGTTCGCCTACAGTTGTGGATGGGTTTGCCGTCGATTCCGGCGTACCGGAGTCGTAAGCTCCGTAATCGTAGTACGAAGAATCGTCGTAGTTATGAATCTGCTCGTGGTATTCTTCCGCGGCTTTCTTGATCGGTTCCGTTTCCTTCTCGATCTGCTGCATCTCGCGGTCCCACGTGGACTTCAATTCCGACGACGCTCGACGAAACTCGCCCATCGCTTTGGCCACAGTTTTCCCCAGCTCCGGTAACTTCTTGGGGCCGAAGATCAGCAAGGCCAGGAGAAAGATGACGACCATCTCCTGTGTTCCTAGCGTGCCCATGTAATGGAACGACCTCCCGTGCGGTAAAGTTCAAACTCAGGATATCACAGCGCCTCATGGAAACCCTCTTTGCCGCCGTCGATTTGGGAGGAACCAAAATCGCGGCCGCCCTTGGCACCGCCGCCGGCGCCCTCCTTCACACCGCTGCAATCCCCACTCCGGCCGGCGCCAGTCCCGAAACCATCCTCTCCCACATCGCCTCATTAGTCGATACCCTGTCCACCCGGACCGGTCGGTGTCTCGTCGCGCTGCGCCACCCTCGGCGAGCTCGTCCACGGCCAGAAGAGTCCGGCTGGCGTCGACGGATTTGTCGAGGGCCTCCGCAACCGGGACATGCACCGCCCCAGCACCCCGCTTGGAAGCGATTCGCAGCCGTGCGTCGTCGATCATCAGCCTGCGCATCATTTTGACGGCAATGCCGAAGAACTGCTCCCTATCCCGCCACTGCGCCCGGTCCTGGTCCACCAATTTCAGGTAGAGTTCATGCACCAGAGCGGTGCGCTGCATTGCCCACCCTTCGCCTTCCCGCCGCACCACGTTAGTCTGCGGCAAGTCCTTGTTTTTTCGAGCCAGGCATGGACTACCTACCGCGCCGCCAGCCCGCCTCGACGTGCCGGACGCAATTAACGCACCGCGACCGTTACCGTGTTACTTTGCTGGCCGCCGGCGGTGATCACCAGGGAAATTTCGTCACCGGTGGGAGTGTCGGCGGCGAGCACGGCGTTTACCTGGTAGAGGCCGGCATAGCCGGGCGAGAGGCCCGCGAACAGCACTCTCGCTTCCTTGCCGCCGACTAGAACCGACACCTCTCCCCGCACGTTTGCCAACGGATCGGATGGCGCGGCGGCGCCGAGTGCGACCGTGGCGTTCACGGCGCCGAGACCGGTGCAATAGATCACAACCGGCTGGCCGCGGAGGGCGG
>JBJXFL010000108.1:0-6401 GCA_046155405.1 Bryobacteraceae bacterium
CTATAAACCTCCCTTCGCGCAAGCGGCGCAGGTAGAACACCCCAAGTTTGGATTGGGCTCCGTGGTTTCCTGCACGGAAGAGTACATTTCCATCAAGTTTGACGAGCACGGTGAAAAGAAATTCGTGCTTTCGATCGTGCTTCCCAACCTGAAGAAGAGCGACCGGCAACCGCCGTCTGAAAAGAAGCGCGCCACTCGCAAGAAGGCCACGACGCCAACTGCCGCCGCCATTGCGAAGGCCGCCGCCAAGGCGACCTCCACCGTCGAAGCCGCAAAGTAAATAAACAGATGAAATTCGGCGTTGTTGTCTTTCCCGGAAGCAACTGCGATCACGACGCCTTCTACGCGGTGTCACAGAACCTCGGTCACAAAGCCGAGTACATCTGGCATGACTCCGAGTCCATCGGCGACGTCGACGCCGTGATCCTGCCCGGCGGCTTCTCCTACGGCGACTATCTCCGCTGCGGCGCCATCGCCAAATTCTCGCCCGTTCTCAAAGCGGTCTGGAGACACGCGGATGCCGGTGGATTGGTCCTCGGCATCTGCAACGGATTTCAGATCCTCACCGAATCGGGTCTGCTGCCGGGAGCGCTGGTCCGCAACGCGGGACTCAAGTTCATTTGCAAGCCCGTCGAACTCCGCGTCGCCACCACCGATTCGCCATTCACCAACGCGCTCTCCAAAGACATCGCCATCCGGTTGCCCATCGCGCACGGGGACGGCTGCTACTTCGCCGACGAACGCACGCTCGACCAACTGGAAGCCGACGACCGCATCGCATTCCGATACGCCAACAATCCGAACGGCTCAGCGCGGAACATCGCGGGCATCCTCAACGCCGGACGCAACGTGCTCGGCATGATGCCTCACCCCGAACGCGCGTGCGATCCGCTCATGGGCTCCACGGAGGGCCTGGGTGTGTTCGCTTCCATGGCCGCTGCGGCCGTCGCGTTGGCCTGATCATTTCTTACCGCACCCGAACGGGAGCCACATGCCGAAGTCGAAATTCATCTTCCTGATGATTCCGGTGGCCGGAGCTCTGATGATCATTGTCCTGCTGTTCCGCGATCAGCCGGATGTACCCGCCGATCCGAATCAGCACGCCACCCGGGTGAGCGTCGCAGCGAGCCAGCAGTTCCATCAGTCGCTCAACGACGAGCGGTTCTCCGGTATCTGCCAGTCGGCCGATCCGGACGCGTTCGAATCCCCGTGCACCGAATACATCCCCGCGTTTCGACTCAAGATGGGGCGATTTCTCGCGACAAGGGTCCAAAAGACCGATGCCGGTCCCAGCATGGTTAGCATCACGGCGGAATCCCGCTTTGAGTCCGGCGTCGTCGCCGAGTCGTTTCGCTTCTCCGTCGACGCCGGCCAAAAGGCGGCCACGCTAGTGAGCTATCGCGCGCAACCGGTGTCCAGGTAGTGCGCCCTCAAATCGCGAACATCTGGCAAAGCTCGTCCGCGTTCGACCGCGTTCCCACAAAGAACTCGCCGAACTCGGCGTACAGAGCGCTCACCGGATCGAATCGCATCACGTAAACCAGTTCCTTGAAGACCAGCGGATCGTCCGAAAAGAGGTCCACGCCCCATTCCCAATCGTCCAATCCCACCGACCCTGAAATAACCTGACGCACCTTGCCGTGATAACGGCGGCCCGTCATGCCATGCTCATGCATCAGGCGCGCGCGTTCCTCGATCGGAAGCGAATACCAGTTGTGCTGCTCGCCCCGCCGCCGGTTCATCGGATAAAAGCAGGCGTAACGATGCGCGGGGATCTGCGGATTGAGCCGGGGCTCCATCGCGGAGCGCTGACGGTCCAGCACTTCTTTGATTCCCGCGTCCCATTCCTCCGTGTGCTGCTTTAATCCGCGGGCCGTCAGGTCCTCATACGTCTTGACGCTCGATTCATAAAGACCCAACTCGACCACGGACAAGTAGGAGTGAACCACATCCAGGTAGCGGCCGATCTTCGATTTTGCGATCGCGTTCTCGGCCTGGTGTAAATCGTCGATGGCGGGGCGAAAGTGAATGAACATCAGGTCGCCCCTGTGGCCGAACTGCCGAAAGAGCGCGGAGTTGGCGGCCTCCAGCGACACAGTAAGCTCGCGCAGACTTCCCAGCGCGGCCTCGCGTTCAGCGGGCGTGGCCGCGGACCACTCGGTCCAGCGGACACGCGCCATCTGATGAAGTAGCCATGCGCCCTCCAAAGTGAGCGGCACGGCGGGAATGGCTCCGGCGGAGGACATGCTGCTAGCCAGCCAGGCTCTTGGCCGCGTCGAGCGCCGTGTCGTAGTTGGGATGGCTCGCCACCTCGCCAACATATTCCGCGTGGCGAACCGTTCCATCCTTGTCCACCACGAAAATCGCGCGGCATTCCAGGCGCGCACCCTTGATCAGCGTGCCGTAGGCTTCGCCGAACGAAGCGTTGCGGTGATCGGACAGCATCTTGATTTTGTCAATGCCGTAGGCTCCGCACCAGCGCTTCTGCGCGAAGGGCAAATCCATGCTGATCGTGTAAATGGACACGTTCGGGAGCTGGGCGGCTTCTTCATTGAACCGGCGCGTTTGTGCGTCACAAACCGGCGTGTCGAGCGAAGGCACGACGCTGAAAATCCGCACGCCCGACGTGGACGCGAGTGTCACAGCCTGCAACTTATCATCGACAACATCAAAATTCGGGGCCTTGTCACCGGCCTTGAGCTCGGGGCCAACCAGCGTTTGCGGGTTGCCCATCAGCGTGATGGCATCTTTACGTTCCATGGAAAATTACTCCTTCTATTTATGACGATTCTGTTTGAGATTCTTCTGACAGCCGAAATAAGCCCGAACAGTCAATGTAGCAACTCGGCCAGTTTCTCCGGTTCGGTGACCGGCAACTGGCAGGTGAAATTTTCGCAGACGTACGCCGCCGGCTTGCCCTCGACAGGCGTCATCGCGGCCAGCGCCGGCGAATGCCGAGCGAGTACGCTGCGATCCTCTGGCGTCGCGAGCATCAGCGTCACGGCGTCCGGCAGGAATCGCGACCGCATCACGCGCAACAGCGCGCCCATCTCCGGCGTATCCCGAGGTCCCGCGAGCACAATCTGGCGGGGCGGGGAATCGTGCAGCATCTCGACCGCCATCATTTGCGGCATGGCGACGCCCTGCGTGTTCATGCGGTGCGCGAATGCCCGCAGCGACCGCGACGCACTCTCAACAAATTCATCGCGACCGGTGAACCGCGCCAGGCGGACCACCAACTGCGCCGCCATCGAATTGCCCGACGCTTCCGCGCCGTCGTAGTCTTCCTTCATGCGCACGATCAGGTGAGGGTCACCCGCTTCGGTGCTGTAGAAGCCGCCGTCCGTCCCATCTTCAAAACGCTCCCGCATCGACTCGCCCAACTGCACTGCCACTTCCAGGAAATAGGTCTCAAAGCTCGCTTCGTACAGGTCGAGCAGAGCATTTCCGAAGCAGGCGTAATCGTCCAGAAAGCCCGCGATCAAGGCTTCGCCGTCGCGCCAGCGTCGCAACAGTAAGCCGTCGGCCGGCCGGTACATGTTACGCAGCACGAACATCGCGGCGCGGCGCGCGGCGTTTAGGTATCGCCCATCGTCCAGCACCTGCGCGCCTTTAGCGAAGGCGGATATCATCAGCCCGTTCCAGGACGTCAAAACTTTGTCGTCCAGATGCGGCCGCACACGCTTCTTGCGCGCTTCGAGCATCTTGCGCTTGGCGGATGCGATCGCCGCAGCGTCCTTTACCGGGAACGCCTCGTAGAGAATATTCGTGCCCTGAAACTCGTTGTGCGGATCTTCGTGGACGTTGCCGCCGGGCTCGACACCGTAGACTCGTTTCACTTCCGCCGCTTCTTCCGGAGTGAGCACGCGGTCCAGCTCTTCCGCGGTCCAGACATAGAACGCGCCCTCGCCCTTCTCGTGCGGATCGGCAGGATCAATGACGCTGTCCGCATCCTCGGCCGAATAAAAGCCGCCTTCCGGGTGCGTCATGTCCGTCAGGACGTAATCGAAGATGTCGCGAGCGGTCGCAGCGAAGAATTCCTCGCTGGTGAGTTGATAAGTCTCCAGGTACGAAATGGCCAGTTGCGCCTGATCGTACAGCATCTTTTCAAAGTGAGGCACAAACCAGCGATCATCCACCGAGTAGCGGTGAAAGCCGCCGCCCAGATGATCGTGAATGCCGCCCTTCGCCATCTCGCGCAGCGTGAATGCCACCATCTCAAGGCCTTCGCCCATGTTCGACAACCCGTCGTAGCGCAGCAGAAAGTTGTGTACGGAAGGGCGGGGAAATTTGGGTGCCGCGCCGAATCCACCAAGCCTCGAATCGAACGAGGTCCGGAAGTAGTGGAATACTCTATCGAATGCCTTGCGGTCAACCGTGCTCTCCGGGTGCGCTTCCCAGACAACGTGTTGCTTCAGGTACTCAATGGTTCGATCGCCAGTCTCAAGGATTTTCGCTTCGTCCCCAGCCCATTTTTGCGCCAGGTATTCGAGCAGTTGTTTGAAGCCGGGACGCCCGTATCGCGAATCGGGCGGAAAATACGTGCCCCCAAAGAACGGCTGCAGCGACGGCGTAAGAAATACCGACATCGGCCATCCGCCGCTTCCCGTAGTCGCCTGGACATACGCCATGTAGATGCGGTCAACGTCGGGGCGCTCCTCGCGGTCCAGTTTGACCGGCACAAAGTGGCGATTCAGCACAGCCGCCGTATCGTCGTTCTCAAACGACTCGCGCTCCATCACATGGCACCAATGACAAGTCGAGTAGCCGATCGAAAGAAAGATCGGCTTGTTCTCCGCGCGCGCTTTCGCAAACGCTTCATCGCCCCACGGATACCAGTCAACGGGATTATGGGCGTGTTGAAGCAGGTACGGACTTTTCTCGTGGGCCAGGCGGTTGGTGTGTGTGGGCATGGGCGGGGAGTTGAACGTCGTGCGGGGGGACGAACCCGGCTTCCTTTCGAATCTTCCTCCGGCCGGTCGGAAACGTCCGTTAAGCGGTCTTCTTGGCGGTCGCCGGAGCCCTCTTCACCGGCTGTGTCGTCTTCGCCGGGGGCTTCGGCGGGGGAACTGACGCCGGATCGGGGACACCAAACACCGTGTTTATGAGATTCCGGATATTCTTCGGCTCATCTTGAAAAAACGAATCGCTGCCCATGTATTGCGCCCGGATTGTCCCGGTCTTGTCAATGAAATACAGGAACGGCACGTAGGTCCGCTTCATCGGCGAATACTGGCCGAACTCGTTGACCTTCATCGGATCCATCGCGCCCACTGGAAAACTCAAATTGAACCGCTCGATGAACGGCCGCACCACCAGCGGATTGCTCACGTACCGGTCACCCGATAACGGTGTGCCATCCATTGTGGCGCCTAGAATCTGCACTTTGCTCCCATATTCGGTTTGAATGCCGCTCAGAACCTGAGCGGTGCGTTGGCAGTGTGGTCAAGTGGTCAACATCATCGCCAACACCACGCCCTTGCCTTTGAATTGGCTCAGCATGATTTTGTTGCCCGTAGGCAGCTGGAGGGCCAACTCACCGGCGGGGCGCGGAATCACCTGGCCCCAGAGCGCGGACGCTCCAAACAAAGCGCCGGCGGATGCCGTCAAAAACAGTTTACGATTCATGGGTTTCCATTCTAAGAGACGCGCTCAGGGAGTTCCCGTTACTTCGCGTTCTTCTTTTGCGCCCGAGCTGTCGACGGCGGCGTGATGCCCTTGGTGCGCATGTAGCCGACCAGGTTGCCGTAATGCTCGTTCAAAGTCCCCACCAGATTCACCATCAGAACCGCGGGAACCACTTTGCGCTCGCCGATTTTCAGCTCCATCGTGGCCTGCTGATCCGTCATCGACTTGAAAACATCATCGCAATAAGCGAACGAATCCTTCAGCGCCTGCGAGATCTCGGCTTTCTTGGTCAGCTCGTCCAATCCCTTGGCTACCGCCGGAGTGGCTTCGCCTTTCATGCCCGCGCAGGCTCCGTAATTCGCCATGGCCGTGTGCCCGATCCAGGCGCTGAACGGACGTTGCGCCGGCGTCAGCTTGTAAGCATAATCGGCTTCCGGCATCACCTCTGCGGTGTCCAGAAAATAGGTCTTGTACCGGTTGTAATTTGCCGATACCGCATTCACCCAGGTGGACTGCGCCAAGGCAGCCGTCATCATCGAGCCAGCAAGAAAAAGCACGGTGATTCTCATCACTCTTGAGAATAGCGTAAGCGGCCCCTTCCGAGTAGCTGCTGGTGTACTCTGAAGTCACCATGGACCAGAAATCTAGTACTTTCCCCACAGCCGCCACCCGTCGCGACCTGCTACGCACCACGGTCACCGCGGCATCGGCCGCCGCCTCGACATTCAGCATCGTAAACGCCCAGGACGTCGCCGGTACAAAAGCAAACTCCG